>CAZLZD010000004.1:49093-124307 GCA_964563925.1 uncultured Roseivirgaceae bacterium
CCCTTCGAGGATGACCCGCACTATGGTTATATGATTGCTGTGGATGAAGAAGGAGAAGTAGTCTGGTACCTGCGTTCTGAAGGATTTATGGATGAAGGCAGGAGAATGTACAACGGCAACCTGTTTTTTTCTGCAGAAGAAGACGGTCGCCTGTTTGAAATTGATATGCTTGGAAATGTGATTCGCAGATGGCACTCCTCAGGGGCTGTCATCGGTGAAGTACCGGAAAACAGTATTGCCGTTAACACCGATACTTTTCACCACGAAGTAAAGCAAACGAAAAAAGGAAACTTCATTGGCCTGGGCCTTGAAGTCCGGCACGTCGAAGATTACCCGTTGGAATACGCGCCGGGAACAAAAAGAGGCCCGGCCAACCTGGCTTGCGACGTAATCATAGAATTTGCCCCGGACGGATCGACGCTCAGGGAGTATAAGCTGGCCGACATCATGGATTATGAACGTTTGGGTTCAGGATCTCTGCAGCAGAATTTCTACGCCCATTTGTACAAGGACCGCTTTGATTCCACCGCGATGCCGCTCGATATAACTCATGCGAACGCATTGTTTTACATTGAGGAAGAAGATGCTCTCATTGTTTCCATGAATTTTCAATGTGCCCTTTTTAAGCTGGATATGGCTACCGGTGAAATCAAGTGGATACTGGGCGACCCGGAGGGATGGAATGAGGAACTTTCAGCAAAGCTGCTGACACCCAAAGGGGATCTGACCTGGCCCTGCCACCAGCACGGGGTTGAGCTTACCTCCAATGGCGACCTGCTTCTTTATGATAACGGAGGGAGCCGCTACATTCCCCCTCAAACACCCATGGCCCCGGAAGAACAGTTCAGCAGGGCCGTGGAATACCGGGTTGACGAAGAGAATATGACGGTGGAGGAAATCTGGAGCTACGGGCCTGCCCAGGAACGCTTTGTTTCCCCATTTATTTCCGACGCTGATCAGCTTCCTGAAACCGGGAATATCCTGATCACTGATGGCGGTCGGTTTATGGACGCAGAAGGTAATCCTGTGCCGACCTTCGGAGGACATCAGTGGGCGAGAATCCTGGAAGTAACCAGGAATCAGGACCCTCAGAAACTTTGGGAACTGACTGTAAAAGACCCCGAAGTACGGTATTCGGTATACCGCGCCCAGCGATTGAAGAGCCTTTATCCCAAAAAAGACCGTCCGACCGGATAATTAATGAGTAAAAAATTTGATGCACTGTCCGAAGAACTGATCCGGTTTATTGAGGAACAGAAAATTTTTTTCACCGGGACGGCCGCCGCTGATGGCCGGGTTAATATATCACCTAAGGGCCACGATTCCCTGAAGGTAATGAGTCCGGACAGGCTGTTGTGGATGAACCTCACCGGGAGCGGCAATGAGACCGCCGCTCATCTCTTAAAAAATAACCGTTTGACACTCATGTGGTGCTCATTTGAAGGGAAACCGCTTATTCTCCGGGTATACGGCCGGGCAAGAATCTATCATCCGAGAGATGAACAATTTAACAAATACCAACATCTTTTTGAGGCCAGGCACGGGGCACGTCAGATCATTGAACTCACTATCGACCTGGTCCAGACTTCCTGCGGATTCGCTGTACCGCTGATGGATTATCGGGAAGACCGTGAAATACTCCGGGAATGGGAGCAAAAGAAAGGTCCGCAGGGAATCAGGGAATACTGGGAGAATAAAAACCAGGAAAGCATCGACGGGTTTGAGACTAAGATAATGAATGAGTGACCGGATACAGCAACATGGTGATAATCAGCGGTATTTTAGTATATTGAAGAAACATACACACCCTCCTATGCTTCATAAATCCCTGCTCACCCTGTTGGTCAGCGTTGTCTCCCTGACCTGCCTGCAGGCGCAAACAATGTCAGAACAAGTCCTGAATTTTCTTCAGGACTTGCCGCCGGAATTACGGGAAACTACTGTTTTTACCATGCCTGCGGAAGAAAGGCGGACCTTTGTCTATGTCCCGGCAATCCGGAAGGGCACCCCGCTCAGTAAGTTCAGCGAGCAACAGAAGGCGCAGATCAGGAATATCCTTAAGACATCCCTGAGTGAAAAAGGCTACTGGAAGTCGCAGGAGATCATGGCCCTGGAAGAGGTCTTATTTGAACTGGAAAATAACCAGTATAAGATGTCGGATGGTAGCCTGTTGCGTGATCCGTTAAAATATCATTTTTTTGTATTCGGTAACCCCGCGGGGGAATCGCCCTGGGGATGGAAATTTGAAGGGCATCACCTGTCCCTGAACTTCACCCTTTCCGGATCCGAAATTGTATCCGGCACCCCTGCCTTTATGGGCTCTAATCCGGCGGTGATCCGGGAGAATGGCTCCATTCGTTTACAGGTACTGCGCCAGGAAACGGAATTAGGCTTTGCGTTGGTAAACTCCTTATCGAATGAACAATTATCCATAGCCAGGTTCTCGGATGTGGCATCAGGTGGTATCGTTACCAGGATGGAACCCCGGGCTCGTTTACTGGATCCTGCCGGAATCGCGTATTCAGATCTGAATGAGCAGCAAAAGCGTATGTTCAGGGAATTGCTGAATGTCTACATTGACAATTACCAGCTTGGCTTTGCCGATAAACTCCGGAATAAAATTGAGAACGCAGGGATTGAATCACTCTCTTTTGCCTGGGCAGGCGCACTGGAACCCGGCAATGGTCATTACTACCGGATTCAGGGAGCGAACCTTCTCATTGAATACGACAATACCCAGAATAATGGAAACCATGTACACACCGTGGTTCGCGACCTTACCAACGATTTTGCGGAGGAAATACTGCGTATGCATTATGAGAATGAACATAAAGAATGACCTCCCTTTAATTATGTTTATTTGACACTACTACCGTTCGTACAATAATTTCCCTGAACCTTACAAAAATCATTTTATCCTGCGGCAGGATTTGCCTTATTGAGAATTCGAGGGAGGCCAATGATTCGCAATACGATAATTTTACTGGTTGCCTGCCTGAGTGGTCATTTCATAGCCACAGGACAGGATAATTCTGATAAATATTTTCTCAGAATCCAACGCTCCGTTGACCCGATAAAGCTCGATGGCGTTCTGGATGAGGAATCGTGGCAGCAGGCAGATGTGGCCCGGGATTTCTTTCGCATTACCCCCATGGATACAGGATATGCAGAAACACAGACCGAGGTCCGTATGACCTATGATGACAGGAATATCTACATGGCGGTGATTGCCTGGGATCCATTGCCCGGGGAAAACCTGATTGCTTCCCTGCGTCGGGACTTCAGTTTCGGAAGTAATGATAACTTCATCTTTATCATGGATACCTTTCAGGATAAAACGAATGGGTTTTCCTTTGGCGCTTCCGCCGCCGGAGCCCAGTGGGACGGCATGCAGGCAGACGGCGGTGTCATTGCCCTGGAATGGGATAACAAATGGTATTCTCACGTAGCGCAGTATGAAGACAGGCAGGTTCACGAATACGCCATCCCCTTTAAATCGATCCGGTACAAGAAAGGCATAGACCGCTGGGGGATCAACTTCAGCCGCCTGGATACGAAGCGAAATGAGAAGTCTTCATGGGCACCGGTACCGCGCCAGTTTCCAAGTGTGGCCAGTGCCTTTGCCGGGACCCTGCTCTGGGACCAGCCTCCTCCCCCGGCCGGAACCAACATTTCCCTGATTCCTTATGTTTCCGCCCGCGGATCCAAAAACCATGAAGCTGGCGAAAATTCAGATTATGACTTTGACGCAGGCTTTGACGCCAAAATTGGTGTGACCTCCTCACTCAACCTGGACCTGACAGTCAATCCCGATTTCTCACAGGTAGAGGTCGACAGGCAGGTGACTAACCTGAGCCGCTTTGAACTTTTCTTTCCGGAACGTCGCCAGTTCTTCCTGGAAAACAGCGACCTGTTTGCCAACTTCGGAGACCGGAATATACGCCCGTTCTTTTCCCGGCGGATCGGACTTCAAAGTCCGATTATTACCGGAGCCAGGCTCAGCGGCAAAATTAATAAGGACTGGCGTGTCGGTGTCCTGGATATGGTTACAAACCGTGTCGACAGTACCAATTTCCCGGCACAGAATTATTTTGTAGCTGCTTTCCAGCGGCGGGTATTCGAGCGGTCCAACCTCGCATTTATGGTGGTCAACCGGGATGGGATTGATATCGGACGGGAAGATACACTCACCAATGAATGGAATCGTGTGATTGGTGCCGACTTTAATCTGTTTTCCGCCGATAACCTTTGGCAGGGCAAGGTGTTCGTCCATGGATCGTTCACACCGGACACGGAAGACCTTTCGCATGGTGCCCAACTCGAATATTCCGGGCAAAACCTGAATATTGAGTGGGAACATCAGTATGTGGGTGCCGATTATGTGGCAGAAGTGGGATTCGTACCCCGTACCGGGTACCTGCGCCTCAACCCCGATATCGGCTATCAGTTCTATCCAAAATCAACAGTGGTCAACCGGCACGGACCCACCATGCGTAACCAGATCTATTTTACCAGGGGTTGGGGATTTACCGATCACATTCTAAGCCTGGAGTATGAAGTGCTGCTGCTGAATACAGCCAGCTATTCGGTGCAATATGAAGAGAGCTTCATAGAACTGACCCAGCCGTTTGATCCGACAAACAATGATAATGTACCGTTGCCCGCCGGTTCAGATTACCGGTTCAGGCAGGTGCGCCTCCAGGTAAATTCCGACCGGCGCAAGCGGTGGACTTATACCATGGAGGCTGCATATGGAGGTTTCTTTACGGCTGACCGGACCAACCTGCAAGGAGAATTAAGCTACCGGTTTCAACCTTACGGCAGTATCGCCGTCACCGGGGATTATAACCGGCTGGAGTTTGAGGAGCAGGCAGAAACCACCGAGTTTTTATTGCTTGGCCCGCGACTTGACATTACCTTTTCAGATAAGGTTTTCCTGACTACCTGGCTGCAGTACAACAACCAGATCAATAATGTAAACCTGAACACCCGCTTTCAGTGGCGCTTTGCCCCGGTTTCCGATCTGTATATTGTGTATACCGATAATTATTTTGCCGATAACTTTCAGGTCAGGAACCGTGCGCTTGTCGTAAAACTCAACTACTGGTTTAACCTGTAAAGAAGGCATCTTGCCCGGTCTGTGGCACAATACTGGGAGAATATGTATATTCGTCAACCACCCAACCCATATACAGAGTGATCCTTGAACTGACTCAGAAACCGGGACCGGACCGGCCCGCTAAACTGAATAAATATCTTGACCGCCTGAACCGGCTGGTTGACGCGTTGAAGAAGAATGAACCGGACCGGTCTCATGAAGATGTCCTGAATACAGCTATCCACAACCTGAATCATTTTCACGGAAACGACCATGAAATGATTGACCAGGCCAGGCTTACCTATAAACGGATGTATGATTATGTCCTGAAGGAAATGGGGCTCGTGCCCCGGGGGTATTACCAGGCCCTGTGGATCGGACTTGGAATGGCCATTTTCGGTGTCCCCCTGGGAATGGCGATGGGAGCTGCGCTCGGTAATTTTGCGTTCATTGGAATCGGACCGGGTATGGGTCTGCCCATTGGCATTGCCATCGGTACCGAAAAAGACAAGAAAGCAGCCAGGGAAGGCAGGCAGCTCGATTTCAAGGAATAACCAGCCCTGTAAAATCGAATTTATTTGCAGAGGAATTTCCATATATTAAGCAGAATTCTGATAACCAAAACCTCATCCATATTCATGACTATCCCGCTCCCGGTTAATCGCAACGCTCTTTTCATTGTATACTTTCTCCTGTTCCTGGCCGGCACGACTGGTTGCCAGTCGGAAGAGGAGTCCTCCGAATCAATGGACGATCTTCCGCAAATCACCGTGCCGGAAGGGTTTGAAGTGACTATGCTCCATTCTCCGTCTGCAAACGGCCAGGGATCCTGGGTCTCACTGACCAGCGATGACCAGGGCCGCATTATTGCATCCGACCAGTACGGACGACTCTACCGCCTTACCGTGGAGGATGATGACGTGTTGATTGACAGTATTACCATGGAGGTCGGAAGTGCCCAGGGTCTGCTCTATGCGCATGGTGGTTTATATGTCAGTGTGAATGCTGAGGGAGAAAGCGGACTATACAAACTGACGGACAGTGATGGCGATGATAAGTATGACAGGAAGGATAAACTCGTAAGCCTGGAAGGATTCGGGGAACACGGTCCGCACGGGATTATCCTTGGCCCGGAAGGTAAATCGATATTTCTGATTGCCGGCAATCATACCCTGGTGCCCGATTCCTTCTCGTCCGTGCTTCACCACAACTGGCGTGAAGACCGGCTGTTCAGTGCAGTGCTGGATCCGCGCGGACACGCCAATGATATAAAACCACCTGGCGGATGGATCGCACGGTCTGATGATCAGGGGAAATCCTGGGAGGTAATTGCGTCGGGTTTCAGGAATGCCTATGATATTGCCTTTAATCATCTCGGAGACCTTTTTACTTATGATTCCGACATGGAATGGGACCTGGGTACACCCTGGTACAGGCCAACCAGGGTCTGTCATGTTATTCCCGGGGCCGAATTCGGATGGCGCACAGGCTCTGCCAAGTGGCCCGCCTATTACCCCGACAATTTACCCGGGATTCTTGATGTCGGACAAGGCTCGCCTACAGGGATCATTTTTGGCTACCAGGCAGCCTTTCCTGCGGACTACCAGCATAAACTTTTCATAGCTGACTGGAGTTTCGGAACCATTTATTCCGTTGAACTGAAACGCCAGGGAGCAAGCTACTCAGCCAGCAAGGAGGAATTCCTGAGCGGAACACCACTTCCGGTTTCGGACCTTATTTTCGCAGGAGATGGCAACATGTATTTTACCACCGGCGGCCGGCGTGGCACTTCCTATCTGTACAGGGTACGCTATTCCGGTGAGCAATCCACCGCACCAGTCAAACCGCCGTTTGTATTGAATGAAGAACAACAACTTTTACGAACATTGACAAGTCCGGCCGTATCCATGGACTTCATCTGGAAATGCCTCGGTCATCCGGACAGGTTTATCCGATATGCCGCCAGGGTAGCCCTGGAAAAAGAGCCCTTCGACACCTGGCAAAACAGGTTCACGGAGGTGACTGATCCTCAAACCGTGATCAACGCGGCGCTCGCCGCAATCCGCCTGACCGACGGATCGGAAAACCCGCTGATACTTGAAAAGCTCATGCAAATTGACCCATCCGGCCTTTCGGAAGAGGCAACACTGGCCCTGGTCAGGGCTTATGCCCTGTACAGTATACGTACCGGGACACATAACCGGAACATTCTCGCTCATTTGCCCGAATTTCCAAGTGAAATTCCCGCTCTCGACCGGGAACTTACCGATTTACTGGTATACCTGGGCGAGGAACGTGTAATACAGCCAGCCCTTGCCATGATGGAAACGGCACGGCCGGGTGCAGAATCCGAACTAACTCCGGAAGATGTCCTCGCACGTAGTGATCAATATGGCCCTACCGTAAAAGCCATGCTTGAAAACCGGCCTGCCGAACAGGGCCTTGCCCTGGCCATGGCCCTGAGTCATATGGAGAATGGGTGGACAAGCGAATCGCGTGAAAAATACTTCAAATGGTTCTACGATGCACTGGATAAGAGCGGGGGGATGAGCTATGCCGGATTTGTGGAATTTATCAGGCTTCAGGCACTTGCCAATGTGCCACCCTCCGAGCGGGAACGACTTGCTGAAATCTCCGGTGAGGCATTGCTCAATAAACCCAGCTACGATCCTGACCTAACCCCGCCTGAAGGCCCGGGAAGAAACTGGACACTGTCAGAAGCGATGCGGGCCGTGAATAACGACAACTATCAGCCCGAACTCGTGCGGGGGGAAGAATTATACCGGGGCCTGCTGTGCGCCTCCTGCCATGCCATCAATGGGCAGGGCGGAAACGTGGGACCGGATCTGACCCAGGCCGGCACAAGATTCTCCAAATATGACCTGCTCATGTCCATGATCTCGCCCAGTTCCTCAATATCGGATCAGTATGCAGCTACCCTGTATACCTTGTCAGACGGGAATACCCTCATCGGGCGGACCGTACGCACAACCGAAGACAGCATATATATAAATATTAATCCGTACATTACCGACAATGTGGCTTTGGCACGCAATCAGATTCAATCGGAGAAACCCTCGCCGGTATCACTGATGCCCGGCGGACTGATCAACAGCCTGAACGAAGATGAATTACGTGACCTCATGGCTTACCTGGTTGCTGAGAAATAACCTAAATCCACGTAAATGAAGAATTACACGTGCTTCCTTCCCGTACTGCTGATTGTATGTGCCTTCTCTATGCAATGTACCAGCCCGCCAGAAACTGCAACCCTCGTCCCTGGGGAAGGAAAATTAACAACCCCTGACGGGGAGGTTTGGTACAAGATTTCGGGAGACGGCGACGAATTGCCGGTGGTCTTGCTGCACGGCGGCCCTGCGTATGCCAGTTTCTATTTAAAACCTTTTGAAGCGCTCGCTGCAGACCGGCCGGTAATACGCTATGACCAGTCTGGTTGTGGGAAGTCAGGCCGCCTCACCGATGAATCACTCTTTACGGTAGATCATTATGTGGAAGAACTCGAGGCGTTGCGCAAGCACCTGCAGATCGAAAAATGGCATGTTTACGGGCATTCCTGGGGCACCATGCTGGGTATGAGTTATTACAACCGGTATCCCGAAACGGTAGCTTCACTTACCCTGGCAAGTCCGTGCCTCAGCTCGGCAGAATGGGAACGCAGCACACGTGCGCTGCTCACCTCATACCCCCCCGAATTGCAGGAAGCAGTAGTGCGGGCTGACTCTACCGGCAATTACCAGGATTCCCTGTACCTGGTGACGATGAATAAGTTTTACGAGGATTATGTTTTTGGAAACAAAGTCATTGAGGCTGACCTGGACAGCACGATGAGTACCTATGGCCCGGAGATTTATGAACACATGTGGGGAGCCAGCGAATTTACCCTGAGCGGCACGTTGAAGGATTTTGATGTGACCGGCGATTTGCCTGGGGTGAAAGTTCCGGTATTGCTGACGGTGGGAGAATTTGACGAGATCAACCCTGAAATCGTTAAAGCCTGGGGGATGGAGATTCCCGACTCCAGGGTGGTGATTTTCGAAGGAGCCAGTCACATGACCCCCTGGAATGCGGAAAAAGAAAGTATCGAAGTACAGCGGGTGTTCCTCAAAGAATCTGAGTAAACGGATATTCCTATACTGCCCGTGGGTTCGCAGGAAAAGTGACAACCTTTTAGAAACTGAACCGCCCCAGGAACTCCTGCAGTTCGTCTTTAAAGGACATATCATTCTTCAGGCCTAATGCCGTGGCAAGTTCTGTGTCACGCCGTACTTTAAGCTCACGTAGCTTAAGGTGCTGATTGATAAAGATAAATTCCAGCTCAGGAATAAGCATTTTCAGGTCATCCACAATGTCAAGCACCGTAATATTCCGGTCTACCAGGTTGTAGGTCCCTGACTGAACCTTTCCGTCGAGTAACCTGCTTAGTCCGGCGGCCACATTCCGGATATGGATGAACGCACGATGCTGCCGGCCGTCACCATGAATCTGGACCTGCCTGTTAAAATTCGCCTCAAAAACGAATTTATTGATCACCGCATCAAAGCGCATACTCGGATTAAATCCATATACATTGCCGCACCGCATGATAAAGGTATCGCGGGAATCACTCAGTCTCTTCACGTGCTCTTCGCCCCGAAGCTTGGAGGTACCGTAAAAGGTACGGGGATTAGGTATGGTTTTCTCATCCACCTCCTTGCGCGAGGCCCCGTAAACGCCCGTACTGCTTGCATATATCACCTTTTTCACCTCACTCTCCTCAATGGCGTAGACCAGTTCGGCCGTACCCCAGTGATTGACCTGCTCGAAAAAATGCGGGTCGGTGTTGGCAAAAGGTGTGGTTACCTTCGCCGCCAGGTGATACACGACATCGGCCTCTTTCAGGACCTTCCGGAGATTGCGGGAATCGAGTAATTCCCCCTTGTTGAATGTAAGCTTTTCCCTGTGGCGGAGTTGTGAGCCAAGGAACAGGTTGAAATTGGACCGGCTGAGGTTGTCATAGACAATGATCTCCTCCACATCGTCACGCAGCTGTAAATTCTCAACCAACTCGGTGCCGATATATCCGGCACCTCCGAAAACAATTACTTTCATGTCAGTTCTTAACCAGGTCAGTGTGGAGACCACACTCCACTTTATTCATTCCATACCACCTCGCCTCACGTTCCATCATCTCGGGATCCACTTTACGGGTGCAGGGTTCACAACCGATACTTATATATCCCTGATCCTCCAACGGATGTTTTGGCAAATCATGCTCTTTCCGGTAGTCATAAATCATTTTAGCCGACCAGTCAAGCATCGGGTGAAACCGTATCGTACCGTGCGGCGCCGGCTGCTCTACCTTCATCGCCTTCCGGACCGCACTCTGGTCGGCCCGTACCCCGTTGATCCACACATCGTATTTTCGCAGCAAACCATCAACCGGCTGGGTCTTGTTAAGGTAACAGCAATGGTCCGGGTCTGAAGTGAACAACAGCCTACCCTCTGAATCACGTTGCATATACTTGGGCGTGGATGGCTGCAGGTCAATGGTATTCAGACCAAATGCAGCCGAGACCTCATCTTTAAACGCAACGGTAGCCGGAAAATGATACCCCGTGTTAATAAAGACCACAGGAATGGAGGGATCAATGCGGCTGATGATATGCAGCATAACGAGACTGTGCGATTGAAAGGAAGAGGTGGTGAACATCCGTCTTCCCTCAGACGTATAGGTACCTAATTGCGCTTTGATTTCCTCAAATGTCATAGCCGAAGGATTGAATGTCAAAGATATATAATTACGCATCCCATCAAAAGGAGTTGCAACCGTTACCTTTTATTCCTGCAATTCTTGCTATACTTGTATTTTGTTTAACAAAAAGGAACCATTTGTTAAACTATATGTTAGAACATACAATGAAAGTAGCTGTTTTCCGAAAAGAGCATTTCAATGCTGCCCACAGGCTTCACAACCCGGAATGGGATGAGGATACCAACCAGAAGGTGTTTGGCAAATGCAACAACCCAAATTATCACGGGCATAACTATGAGCTCATCGTAAGGTTGACAGGAGAGGTGGACCGGCGTACCGGGTACGTCTACGACATGAAAGAGCTTAGCGACCTGATCAAAACGCACGTCCTCAGTAAGTTTGACCATAAAAACCTTAACCTCGACGTGCCTCAGTTCAGGGAACTGAATCCTACCGCCGAAAACATTGCTGTTGTGATCCATGACTTACTACGGGATCAAATAAAACCGGAGATTGATATTAAAGTAACACTCTATGAAACCCCAAGAAATTATGTCGAATACCCCGTTTGACGTGGAAAGCTATGGCGATGACCACGTTGGAAGCGCAGAGAACACCCCGATGAGGGCCGACGCCTTTGATTTGTCAGACGGCGAAAAAATGGCAAAAATTGAGCTGCTCTTTACCGAAATTATGGAAACACTCGGGCTTGACCTTACTGATGACTCGCTGCGGGGCACCCCTAAAAGGGTGGCAAAAATGTATGTGAAGGAAATATTCAGTGGATTGAATCCCGCGAATAAACCGCATGCCACCTTGTTCGAGAATAAGTACAAATACGACCAGATGCTCGTGGAGAAGGACATTACCTTTTACAGCCATTGCGAACATCACTTCGTACCCATCTACGGCAAGGCACATGTCGCGTACATATCCAGCGGAAAGGTTATCGGCCTTTCAAAGATCAACCGGATTGTCCAGTATTTTGCCAAACGCCCCCAGGTCCAGGAGCGTCTGACCATGCAGATCGGTAAGGAACTCACCAAGATACTTAAGACCGAAGATGTGGCCGTGGTGGTGGATGCCACCCACCTTTGCGTGGCCTCCAGGGGTGTCAATGACACCAACAGCATGACAGGAACGGCTTATTTTTCAGGAAAGTTTAAAGAGAATCAGACAAAAAATGAATTCTTGAATTATATTAACACCTGATAGCATCCTGATCCGCCCTATGGGACTAAGCGAGGAAATCCAGCAAAAGAAATTTGAAAGCGAAAGGCAAAAAGCCTTGCTCAATATTATTTACACCTATAATACGCTCATTACTGAAATGAATGCGTATTTCAAGTCCCACGACATCACCCGTCAGCAATTTAATGTGCTCAGGATTCTGCGCGGTCAGTATCCCAAACCCTGCTCAATCAACGTGATCAAGGACAGGATGCTGGATAAAATGTCCGATACCTCGCGCATTGTGAAGCGTTTGGAGAATAAAGGGCTGCTGTCACGTACCGAATGTGATTCTGACCGTCGTGCCGTTGAAATTTCTATTTCTGAGCCCGGGCTGGAACTCCTGTCTGAAACAGACCGGCATGTCAGCGGATTTGAACATCTGTTGCATAACCTTACTGAAGACGAAGCGGAAACCCTGAATACGCTTCTGGACAAGATCCGCGAATAGAAACAGGTCGGGACAGTCATTCCCATTTCGCCGAATTATTCGTACATTTACAATCCAAATTTTCAATCAAAAGTAACATTATATGGCATTTGATATCGATATGATCAAGGAGGTGTACGGACGCATGGATGAGCGTATCCGGGCGGCCCGTAAGGTTGTCAATACACCTCTTACACTTGCTGAAAAGATTTTATATACCCATCTCCACGAAGAACAGCCACTGGAAAAATTTGAGCGCGCCAGGAGTTACGTTAATTTCGCCCCGGACCGGGTGGCCATGCAGGATGCCACCGCGCAGATGGCACTGCTCCAGTTTATGCAGGCTGGTAAAAAGCAGGCGGCTGTTCCTTCAACGGTGCATTGCGACCACCTGATCCTGGCGAAACAGGGGGCCGAAGAGGATCTCCGTAATTCCATAACAGCCAGTGGCGAGGTTTTTAATTTCCTTGAATCGGTATCAAACAAGTACGGAATAGGCTTCTGGAAACCAGGTGCCGGGATCATTCACCAGGTGGTTCTCGAAAATTACGCCTTCCCTGGCGGGATGATGATCGGAACTGATTCCCACACGGTAAATGCCGGCGGACTCGGCATGGTCGCCGTAGGTGTCGGGGGTGCAGACGCAGTGGATGTCATGGCAGGCATGCCCTGGGAATTGAAATTCCCTAAACTGATCGGGGTTAAGCTTACCGGCAAAATGAGCGGATGGACCTCCGCGAAGGATGTGATATTGAAAGTAGCGGGAATCCTCACCGTAAAAGGTGGAACCGGTGCAATCGTTGAATATTTTGGCCCGGGTGCCCAATCCCTCTCGGCCACCGGTAAAGGAACAATCTGTAATATGGGTGCCGAGATCGGCGCTACCACCTCCACCTTTGGCTATGACGATTCAATGGAACGATACCTGCGTGCCACCGGGCGCAGTGAAGTTGCCGACCTCGCCAACGGTATCCGTGAACACCTTACGGCGGACGCGGAAGTTTATGATAATCCAGAAAAATATTTCGACCAGGTAATAGAAATTGACCTGAGTCAGCTTGAACCCCACCTTAACGGGCCTTTTTCACCGGATATTGCCACCCCTATCAGCAAAATGGCTGAGGAGGCACAGAAAAACGGCTGGCCCACTGATGTGAAGGTCGGACTCATTGGAAGCTGTACCAACTCCTCCTATGAAGATATTTCGCGCGCAGCCTCCCTGGCCGAACAGGCGGTTAAGAAAAACCTGAAAACGAAAGCGAAATTCACGATTACACCAGGGTCGGAACAGGTCCGCTACACGATAGAACGGGACGGTTTCATTGATACCTTTAACCAGATCGGTGCGAGTGTATTTGCCAATGCCTGCGGACCATGTATCGGTCAGTGGGACCGCGCAGGTGCCGACAAGAAAGAAAAGAACACGATCGTCCATTCCTTTAACCGGAATTTCGCGAAACGTGCAGACGGCAACCCCAATACGCATGCATTTGTCGGTTCTCCTGAACTGGTAACGGCCATTGCCATCAGCGGAAACCTGGCATTCAACCCGATGACAGATACCCTGACCAATGAGCAGGGGGAACAGGTGAAACTGGATCCGCCCACCGGGGAGGAATTGCCCGAAAAAGGATTTGACGTTAAGGACCCGGGGTATCAGGCTCCCGCCGAAGACGGCAGCCAGGTGGAGGTTCGTGTGGCTCCCGATTCCAAGAGGCTGCAGCTTCTGACGCCCTTCGAACCGTGGGACGAAAAGAATATTACCGGGATGAAATTGCTCATTAAAGCAAAAGGTAAGTGTACCACCGATCATATCAGTATGGCCGGTCCCTGGCTGCGGTTCCGCGGACACCTCGATAATATTTCCAACAACACCCTGACCGGTGCGGTTAACTATTTCAACGAAAAAACTGACCTGGTCAAGAACCAGATTACCGGGGAGTACGGACCGGTTCCTGACGTGCAGCGCGCGTATAAAGCGGCGGGTATTGCGACCATCGTGGTCGGAGACCATAATTACGGTGAAGGGTCCAGCCGTGAACATGCCGCGATGCAACCCAGGCACCTCGGTGTAAAAGTAGTGCTGGTCAAATCCTTTGCCCGAATCCATGAGACCAACCTTAAAAAACAGGGAATGCTGGCCCTCACCTTCGCCAATGAAAATGACTACGACAAAATCCGGGAAGACGATACGATCAGTATCAGCGACCTTGAGAATTTTACACCTGATAAACCACTGACGCTGGTGCTGGAACATGCCGATGGTACATCAGAAACCATAAAGGCTAACCACAGCTACAACCAGCAGCAAATTCAGTGGTTTAAAGCAGGGTCTGCCTTAAATTTGATCAAACAGAAAGAAAAGGCAGCCTGAACACGTGATATCTCATAAAATACAAGATCCTTGTTCCGTTGCCTGTTTGGGGTTACGGACAAGGATCTTATCATTTAACCCCGCAGGACATGGATAATCAACCCCACATTCTCACTATCGACATTGGAGGTTCTGGTATCAAAGCCACCGTACTGGATCAGCATGCCCACATGGTGGTCCCGAGAAAGCGCCTTGACACACCTGCGGAAAGCACCCCGGAACAGGTGATGGACACCATCAGTGAGCTAGTTGCGGACTTTCCCCCCTATTCCCGCATCTCAGTGGGATTTCCGGGATACGTCAAAAACGGGGTTATCGTTACCGCCCCCAACCTGGGAAGCCATCAATGGAAGGGCGTGCCACTCGCAAGCATGATCGCCGATACGCTGCAAAAACCGGTAAGACTGGTTAATGATGCCGATTTACTGGGATTGGGCGTTATTGATGGAGAAGGACTCGAACTCATGATTACACTGGGCACAGGCCTGGGTACAGCCCTGTATCTTGACGGGCACCTGTTGCCCCACCTGGAACTGGCCCACCATCCGCTAAAGGATGACAAGGACTATGACCAGTATATAGGAAAAGCCCAGCTAAAGAAAAAAGGTAAAAAGGTCTGGAACAAAAGAATGCATAAGGTACTGGACATATTACAGACCGTCTTCAATTATGATATGCTTTATATCGGTGGCGGAAGTTCCAAACACCTTGAAATTGACCTTGAGGATAACATCAGGATCGTCAGCAACCATGACGGGATCAAGGGTGGGGTAAATCTCTGGAAAATCGAAGAGGATGATCTGTGCGTCCGGACAATTCTCCCGGAATCCAGCCGCGTCGAAAAATAATAAACTATGAGTCAAGAAAAATACGATTTCGGCATGATCGGCCTGGGCACCATGGGTCGTAACCTGCTGCTGAATATGGCCGACAACGGCTTCCGGGTAAGTGGCTATGATACCAATCCGGATATGGTTCAAATCCTCGGAAAGGAAAGTGAAGGTATTGAGGTGGCGGCTTTTTCTGACTTGAAGGAATTTATTGGCGGACTCAGTACGCCGCGGGCATTAATGATGCTGGTTCCGGCAGGACCTGTTGTTGACAATGTGATTGAGAGCCTGCTGCCTCATCTTTCGGAAGGTGATTTACTGATCGACGGAGGTAATTCCTACTTCAGGGATACCGACCGGCGCGTTTCTTATCTGGAGGAGAAAAACATCCATTATTTTGGCGTTGGCATTTCGGGGGGTTCCGAAGGTGCCCGCAGGGGCCCGAGTATGATGCCCGGCGGAGACCGTGAAGCCTATAATGTGGTGAAAAATATTTTTGAAGCTGTCTCTGCAAAAGTGAATGGAGACCCGTGTGTCACCTGGCTTGGTCCGGGGGCCTGCGGTCATTTCGTAAAGATGGTGCATAATGGCATCGAATACGGCATGATGCAAATCCTCTCGGAGGCGTATGCACTCATGAAAGGGCCCATGGAGTTATCCAATGACGAAATCCACGAGGCTTTTGCCCAATGGAATGAGGGTAAACTCAATTCCTTTCTGGTGGAGATCACTGCAGACATTTTCACCCGCCGGGATGATCTCCAGGATGGATACCTGGTCGATGTAATCCTGGATCAGGCTAAATCAAAAGGTACAGGAAAATGGACCTCACAGCTGGCGATGGACCTCCAGGTGGCGGTTCCTGCCATTGATATGGCCGTGGCCATGCGCGATTTGTCTAAATACAAGGAAGCCAGGATCATGGCCGAACAGAAATACAACCGCACTCCCCAGTACGGTTCATCCCTTACCCTCAATGACCTGGAGAATGCGCTGTACTTCTCCTTCATCATCACCTACGCCCAGGGAATGCACATGCTGCAGAAGGCCTCCGAAGAGTATAATTACAATTTATCCATGTCGGATATAGCCAGGATCTGGCGTGGAGGCTGTATCATCAGGGCTGAGTTACTGGAGAATATTTATCAGGCTTTTCAGGATAAGGACCTGCCTCATCTGCTGCTTGACCAGGGGATAATCGGGCTGATCAATGATTCCGAGGCTGGTATGCGGAGAGTGGTCACCGAATCGGTTAAGCTTGGTGTGGGCATTCCGGCTGTGGCCTCCACACTCAATTACTTTGATATGTTCAGGATCGGCAATATGCCTTCCAACCTCATTCAGGCACAACGGGATTACTTCGGGGCCCATACCTACGAACGCTCCGACCGGGAAGGAATTTTTCATACTAACTGGCAATAACTGATGAAGTTTACCTTAAAAGATAAACCAACCATTTTCGTGATCTTTGGAGGGACCGGCGACCTGGCCCAGCGGAAGCTCATACCGGCTATCTACAATTTACACCTGGATAAATGGATGCCCAAGAATTTTGCGGTCATTGGAAATGGCCGTACCGAACTGTCTGACGAGGACTACCGAAAGAAATTAATGGAAGGGGTAAATGCCTATTCCCGGCGTGGAAAGGCTGATAAAAAGGAATGGGATGACTTTGCCACCCACCTGTACTTTCAGCAGGCAAATATTAAGGAGGATTCCACCTACAAGGACCTCAAAAAGCGTATTGCCACCCTTCGCAAAGACTGGGAAGGAGATGTGAATGTAATCTTCTACCTGGCGGTAGCCCCGCGTTTCTTTACCATTATCTCGGAGAATATTAAGAAACACGGACTGGGTGATGATATTGCACACGATCGGCTTGTTATAGAAAAACCTTTCGGACATGACCTCGAAAGTGCCCAGGAACTGAACAATCTGTTGTGTGGTAAATTCGACGAGAAACAAATTTATCGCATCGACCATTACCTCGGCAAGGAAGCTGTACAAAACATAATGGCATTCCGCTTTGCCAACGCCATCCTTGAACCGGTATGGAACCGGAATTTCATCGACCATGTCCAGATTTCGGTCAGTGAACAACTGGGTGTGGAAGGACGCGGAGGCTACTATGACGATGCGGGCGCCCTGAGGGATATGGTACAGAACCATATTCTTCAGCTACTCTGCCTGATCGGCATGGAACCACCAACCAATTTTGCAGCCGACGAAATAAGGAACCGGAAAGCGGATGTGCTGCGGGCAGTACGGAAAATCAAACCCGAAGAAGTAAGTCACTATACGGTCAGGGGTCAATACGGACCAGGCTGGATTGAAGGGAAAAAAGTAGCGGGATACCGGGAAGAACCTGATGTAAATCCCGAATCGAATACCGAGACCTTCGCCGCACTGAAGCTTTTTATTGATAACTGGCGCTGGCAGGGAGTCCCGTTTTATATCCGTACCGGAAAGCGAATGCACCAAAGTGCCAGCCTTATAAGTATTCAGTTTAAGGATACTCCTCACTCCATCTTCCCGACCAGCTCTGCCGAGAATTGGCAGCAAAACCGGCTGGTAATAAGTATTCAGCCGGAAATGAGTATCCGCCTGCAAATTCAGGCCAAGCGTCCCGGTCTGGATATGACCCTCAATCCGGTGGACATGATCTTCGATTACAAGGGTACCTATACCAATGAAACCCCGGAAGCCTATGAAACCCTTCTCCTTGATGCTATCGTGGGTGATCAGACCTTGTTTATGCGTGGCGACCAGGTGGAATCTGCCTGGGATATCCTGATGCCCGTCATTAATGCCTGGGAAGCCAAGAAAAGCCTGAATTTTCCCAATTATTCTTCTGATTCATGGGGACCTGAGATTGCCGAAGCACTGATTGCGCGCGACGGTTTTCACTGGTTCACCCTGCCTGTTGACCAAAAATAATAATAGCATGAATATCCATATACTCAGCACTCCGGATGAAGTTATTTCCCAGATCGCAGAAGATATTGTGACCCTTGCCAATGACACAATTACGTCACGGGGACGTTTCAATATTGCGCTTTCCGGTGGAAATTCTCCAAGGAAACTGTATGAAACCCTCGCATCTTCCCCATTATCCGACGAATTTCCATGGGAAAATACCTACTTCTTCTTCGGGGACGAACGATATGTACCCTCCGATGACCCCGACAATAATGCAAAAATGGCCCGCGAAGCGATGCTGACTAAGATGTCTGTTCCCGCCGACCATATCTTTGCCATAAATACTGCCCACTCCCCCAACGAGGCTGCGAACGATTATTCCCATCGCATCCTGGAGCACTTTAAGCTGGATGAACCTGCTTTTGATCTCATCCTCCTCGGCCTGGGAGATGACGCACATACCGCCAGTCTGTTCCCCCACACGCGCGTCCTTGCCGAGACGGACGCACTGGTGAAAGAAGTTAAAATGCTGCAGGATCATTCCTGGAGGATTTCTTTCACCCGGCCCCTGATCAACAAGGCACGAAAAATTTTCTTTATGACTTTTGGCGAAAAGAAAGCCGAGGCTGTCTGGCAGGTACTGGAAGGTGATCAGTACGAATTTCAGTACCCGGCACAATTTGTCCGTCCCGTATCTGGTGAAGTTTCATGGTATGTGGACGAGGCAGCGGCAGGCTTGCTCAGGAACCGCTAGATAATTCCGTCAGCACCTCATATAACTCACTCAGGATCATTGCCGTGGCACCCCAAACGACACGGTCGTGAAAATCAAAATACGGTGTGTCGGGAAGCCTCATCCCCCGCACCTCAATATCGGTTGACTTGTGCAGGGTATGGTCCATTAGGTGTGCCAGCGGTACCTCCAGGATTTCATCCACTTCCTTGGGTTCAGGCACGAAGGATGGATAATGGTCGACATAACCCAGCACCGGGAGGACACGGAAATTACTGGGAGGAATATAAATTTCACTCATCTTCCCAAGCACCCTGATGGCTTCCGGCGCCACCCCGATTTCTTCGTGGGTTTCCCGTAATGCCGTCCCGATCAGGTCCTTGTCTCCTTCCTCAAACTTACCCCCGGGAAGGCTTACCTGTCCGCCGTGAGTCCCCGGGTAATCCGTCCGCTGAATAAGAGGAAACATTGTTTCATCACCCTGCCCGGGAAAAAGCAGGATAAGCACCCCCCCAAGCCGTGCATCCGGAGATACCTCAATTCCCAGGCGTTTCTCAATACGATCAGATGGAAGGGCCCGGCGGTGGGCTTCCCGGCCAGGTAATGGTGAATTTAAACGGGCAGATAGATAAGAAATGGTATGAGAAAAATCCAATGCGTCGTACCTTGTTTAGTTCGCACTCGCAAATGTCCTGATAAATTACTTAAATTAACTAAAATGGCAGGCGCTTTGTTAATTACCTGTATAGAAACAGTTTAAATCAACCAATCAACCAACCTATCATAAAGACCCGATACATACTTTTCTTTCTGGGCCTTATGCTGCCCTTATGCAGCCACGCGCAGTCAACCATGATCAATTGCATGGATTCCACGTTTTGCATCCCGGGCGTGGAAGGACTGCCCCGTACCAAGGGCATAGTGATCACCCGGGAGCTCATAAAGGATTATGCAATCAACTCGCAGGTGAACACCGGACAATCGGCCGATGCAGAGATTCGCCGGAACCGCAGGTGGACATTTAAGTTACGAGCTCCCATCATGTTGAAGGAGAACCTGAAAATCGCCGGGGGTATTAAGTATTTTGTCGAGGAGCATAATTTCGAAGAACCGGAATCACTCAATAATGACTTTTACAAAAACCTGGAAGACAGGCCACTGCGAAGTATCCGGGCAGATATCTTCATAATGAAGCCCACCCGGAATAATAAATATTTCATTCTCAGGCTGAGCGGGGCCCTGAACGGGGACTTCAAGGGCATAGACCTTGGGAGTGATTATTTCAAATTTTCCATTGCCCCGCTGATTGGCTGGAAAAGAAGCCAGTACCTCTCTTACGCCGTGGGGGTTGCGTACAGTGAGATTTTCGGGCGAAGGTCGGTTTACCCTGTATTCTCCTACAACCATACCTTCTCCCCTCATTGGGGCGTTGAGTCGGTACTACCGGCCGAACTGAAATTGCGGTATAATTCGCTGAACAAGAAAAACTTCTTCTATTTCAAGTCTGAACTCAACGGATCAAACTATACCCTGAATTTTTTTGATAACCGGGATGAACCCGTCTTTCTGGAAAAGTCAGAAGTTCGTTTCCTCCTAACCTGGGAGCGGGAGATTTACGATTTTCTTTGGTTCAGTATAGAAGCCGGATTTCGAAAAAACATCAATTTCGATCTATCCGAAAATGCGAGGATTAATGCAGAAACCATCGTGGATAACCGCCTGAATGAGGCGGTGGTGGGAAATATCAGCCTGTTTGTGGTACCGCCGAGAAAATTCCTGAAATAAAATTAATCGCAACCGGCATCACGCATTCGTCCGGCCGCTTCAAGCTCACCTTCCTCCAGTCCCTGCCTCCAGGCAGCACATGCCTGCCTCTTTTCGCCCGTAGCCAGGAGTGCATCACCACGGAAGGTCTGAAGTAATTCCACAAAGTCCCTGTCCCGTGCCGCCCTGTCGTAAAGACGCAAAGCGTTTTTATACTGACCTGTCAAATGATAATAACGGCCCTTGTTGCGATAGGCCCATGCATTATCCGGATCCCGTGCTATACTCTGGTCAATAAGTTCGCGTGCCTCCTCCAGTTGTCCGCTGAGTAAAAGTATATACCCCTTGTTATTCGTGAAATAGGGATCAAGGGGTTCAAAGCCCAGGGCGTTGTTAATCAGATCCAGTGCCCCGGCCAGGTTACCGCGCTTGATCTCAATCAGTGCCATGGTATTGTAAGCCTGCGCCTGCTCGGCATCCCGCTGGAGAGCGACCCTGAGATCCGCTTCGGCTTTTTCAAGTTCATTGAGGTAGTAATACGTGGTGCCCCGGTTAATGAGTGCCTCCGTAAATGCAGTATCCAATTCCAGCGCATTCGTGAAATCGACTACGGAAGTGCTGAAATCCTTCATTTTCGCGTGGACCAGACCTAACCTGAAATGTATGGTGGCACTATCGGAATAATTCTTTTTGAGATAAAGAAGATCGTCCTCTGCGCGGTAAACCTCCCCGAATTCATAGAAGGCATTGGACCGGTTCAGGATGGCATCATAATCTTCCGGGTCACACAACAAGGCCTGGTTAAACCACTCAATTGCCCGGGTAAAATGCTGCTGTTCAAACTGCACAATCCCACAGTTGTTCAAAGCAGGCACGTAACAACTGTCAATGCCAATAGCCTCTTCATAAAAACGCATGGCATCCCGGTAATTCTGCCGGGCCAGGGCCTCGTTCCCGCGTATTAAAAATCGTTGTTTATCCGTTTCCCGGATATCCCCGCACCCGGCCAGGATCAACAAAACTGCGGGTATCAGGCTAAGCAATCTCCAGTGACCGGGTATTGATGGTGGCTTTGAGCTCATTAAGTAAATTATACAAACCAAAATAGGTCCGGTTAATATACAATCCGTGACGATTGCCCCGGGCAGTTTTTGAATTACGAATTTCCTTCATCCTGGATACCCGGTCACCTACTTCAAAGATCTGACGGAAATAGGTATCGTCACCAAAGTCAAAGGTACTATGATGAAAGGGTTTTCCAAGAAGCTGAATCATTTCCACGAACAGGGAGATAAAGAATTCACGCTCTTTCGGGGAATCATCCTTGTGGAGGAACCCAAGATCCATGAAAAGCGCCTCAAGATCAAAACTATCCTCCAGGACGTGTCGCTGCATCAGCTGGAAGTACCGCACATAGAAGTCTTCCGGGATCACTTTCACACATCCAAAATCAATAATGCCAAGCTCGCCCTTATCCGTGATCAGGAAATTACCCGGATGAGGGTCGGCATGAACCTGCTTTAAATCGTGGATCTGGAAATGATAAAAATCCCATAATGCCTGGCCTATTCGGTTTCTGTCGGCTTGTGACGGATTGGTCTGAACCCATTCCCTCAGATGCTTTCCGTCAATCCAGTCCATCACCAGGATGCGGGAAGAAGACAGTTTGGGATAATAGGTAGGAAATTTAACATTCTCCAAGCCTGCACAAAGCCGGGTGATCTCCATACTCCGTTCAAGTTCCAGCGAATAATCGGTCTCCTCCAGCAGCTTGGATTGCACCTCATCCATGTACTGATCAAGCTCGGCGGCTGAGATATTGAACATCCGGGAGGCAATTGGCTTAACAATCCGTAAATCGGACGTGATACTGTCGGCCACCCCGGGATACTGGATTTTCACAGCAAGTGTCTCGCCGTTAAGGGTCGCCCGGTGCACCTGCCCGATAGAGGCTGCATTCACCGCACCCCGTGAGAAGGTATCAAACAGCTCCTCCGGTGGCTTACCGCACTGATCCCTGAAGGTTTTAACCACGAGCGGATAGGAAAGCGGGGGCGCACTGTATTGCGACATGGCGAATTTTGTCTGATAGGCGCCGGGTAACACATTCTTATCCATGCTCAGCATTTGTGCCACCTTCAGCGCACTCCCTTTAAGCTCGGAAAGTGACTCGTAGATATCTTCCGCATTACTCTCGTCAAGCTCGTCACGGCTTAATCCCGGATTAATCAGCTTCTTCCCGTAATGTTTCAGGTAATTCCCTCCTACTTTGGCTCCTGTCTTCACGAATTTGCTGGCCCGCTGCACTTTGGACACCGGGATACGCATCTGTTCTTTCATTTATTACCTGTTATGATATAAGAATTTGGCAAAGTCGATCATTTGATCCAGCGGTCCGCGTCCCATCAATTCAAAGGACAGGTTTACTGACTTTTCCACCGCAGCGTCGGTTTTGGAGAATGAGGCACTGTCATCTTTCAGCCAGAACCGGAGAAGGAACATCATTTGAAGCCAAAGGCCATCCTGGTACCGGTCCGAAATCACCGGCCGGTCGATAACCTCCTCCTGTTCCCTCCCTTCATTAAGGATTCCTGTCACAAAGTCCAGGAACCTCTCCCGGTAAAGCTTGAGAACTGCCGGGGTTACTTCCGGCTTTTTTACATGACTGAGGGAGTAACGGACATAGGACCGGTCATTCTTAAGCACCTCAAGGTGGGTATAGTAAAATGCCAGCATTTTCTCCCTGGCGCTGTACTCAGAATAGGCCGCATCCCCTTCCAGTGTCTCAATGGTCTTATCCATGTAGGATAACCAAATATTTTTTTCCAGGGCCTCAAAACTGGCAAAATGGTCATAGAATTTTCCTTCCTCCTTCTTCAGCTCACGCATAAACTGAAACACCGAGGCCGGGGCATGCCCGTTTATCAGTACATATTCCCTGTAATTCTTTAAAATCGTATCACGCAGACCGGGGGCCGATCGGGTAGATTTTTTCTTTGTCGTCTTCGTGGTAGCCATGTTCTTTTGTTTAACTATTGATCTAACAGATTACCCCCTGAAATGATTTGTTTTTCCACTACTTTTATTCCTGGCATTTATTATGCTACAGATTACGCACAACTAATTAACTCAAAATGAAAAAACAAACATTATTCCTTCTGGCCGGACTGTTTTTGTGCCTGGCAGAAGTACAGGCCCAAGCCGATCTGCGGAAAAAAATCGAACTGACCTCATTCGCCGAAAGGTCACTGGTACCGGATGAGATCATTCTCAGCATTACACTGCGGGAATATAAAAACGGCAACCGGATTGTTGAAATGAACCGTCTGGAAGAAGGCCTTGTGAAAGCATTACGCAAACTTGATATAGACCAGGACAAACTCAGTGTAGACAATATCTATGGATATAACTGGGACTGGCGTAAGAAACGTCCTGATGACTTCCTCGCATCCAAAGGCTTTTACCTCCAGGTTCCCGATCTGAAAAAAATAAATGACCTCGTGGAAGAACTTGACCCCGAAGGAGTGCAAGCCATTCGTATCGCAGAACTCCGTCACTCCCGGGAGGATGCCATCCGCCAGGAACTCGCACAGGAAGCCCTGCAGAAAGCGCGGGACAAAGCCGCGCAAATGCTGGAGGCGATCGGCGAGGAGCTGGGCGGAGTCCTGGAAATAAGCAGCTTCGATCAGTCTCCGGTGCGTACAATGAACCTAAGACAACAGGCAATGAAAATGGAAGCGTCAGATTCCTATTCCTCCGACGTGGATTTCCGGAACCTGGATATACGTGTGGAGATCAGGGCAGTTTTTCAAATAAAATAGGTCAAATACTTGATTTTTAGAGGTTTTTTCCCTATAATACTAGATGTGTCCAATCAAAAAAATATGCTATGCTGAAAGAAGTTAGGGATGATAAGAAGTATGATATTGTCTTACAAAAAGTAATTGAAAACGTTGAAAAAGAGGGTTTTACGGAAATTCGCGCTGATGTTCCGGACCGGGAAGCACCCGCAAAGCTTGTAAGTCAAAACAATGATGATATTTTCATTCCGGATGTAACTGCACAATCAAAGTACGGAGGAAAAGCCTATTTTGAAATTGCCAAGAAAATCTCCGAGACCACCAAGCTGGTTAACAAGTGGAAATTACTTGCGACACTAGCGGAGATTAAAAACGGTATTTTCAAGATTTTTGTGCCTCACGGATCGATGCGGTTTACGCGCGAATTGGTCAATCGATATAATATTAATGCGGAATTAATTAAAATCTGATCTGCTCTGAAAGCAGTCAGAATCGAAAAGGCGCCGGATTTATCCTCCGGCGCTTTTTTTTCATAGGCGGTATTTCCCGCTTATCTCTGAAATTCACCAAAATAAAAATGGCCATAACTATTTTTAAATAATTAGGTTCATTTAGGGAAAGCATTAAACCAGGACTATGAAAACATTTTTAGGGCTAGTCTTATGTCTGGTCACATTTGCAACCGTGGCACAGCCTCCAAGAGGAAACGGACAGCAAAAAATCACCGGCCGCATCTCCGGAATACTTATTGATTCGGCCAGCAATGAAGCCCTTCCCTATGCGGCCGTTGTGCTGAAAAATCCTCAGTCAGGAAAAGATATCAATGGCACCATTACTGAAGGGGACGGTTCATTCAAATTCAGCCTGGTTCCGGTGGGTACCTATGACCTGGTCATTTCATTTGTGGGCTACTCGCCTAAAAAGCTAAGTGTCACAACCACCAATAAAAACCCGGATCTTGACCTGGGAAATGTAGAACTTATTTCAGTCACTACCGAACTTGACGAGGTGGTCGTAAAAGGACAGCGCGACCTGGTAGAAAGCAAGATCGATAAGATTGTATACAATGCGGAGGAAGACGTGGCTAATATCGGTGGAGACGGGGCAGATGTACTGCGACGTGCACCGTTGCTAAACGTTGACCTTGACGGAAATGTAAGCCTGCGGGGAAGCTCAAATGTGCAGATACTGATAAATGGTAAGCCTTCCTCCATGTTCTCTGCAAATCCGGGTGATGCGCTACGATCCATTCCCAGTGACCAGATCAAAAAGGTTGAGGTGATTACCACGCCGGGAGCTAAGTACGACGGAGAAGGTACGGCCGGCATTGTGAATATAATTACGGAAAAGGCTGGTCCGGAAGGGTTTTCCGGTAATGCCGATCTCTCTGTAGGCAACCGGAGCAACCGGGGTTCACTGAACCTCAATGCCGGCAAAGGCAGATTTGGCTTCAATGCCTCAATTAGTTCCTATTATGGATGGCCCATTACCGGAAGTTCTGAAGTTAACCGGATAACGACCATAGACGGGCAGCAAATAAGATGGAATGACTCCGGCGAGGTTGAATCGGATTACCTGGGATATTTCGGAAACATGGGCGCCTTTTACGATATCAATGCCTACAACTCAATCACAACTTCCTTCAGGCTGAGGGGACGTAACAGCGATTCAGACGGCTTTTATGTAACCACGGAGGATAATCCTACGATTCCGGCCTTTTTCCAGTATGGAAGAAACCAGGATAGTGAGTCCGGAAGCGGTGGTTATGAGTGGTCTGTAGATTATATCAAGAAATTTGCCGGCACCGAAGGGCGCGAACTTTCGATGAGTTACAAGCTGGACGGAAGCTTTTCAAACCAGGAGAACTACATCATGCAGGAAGACCTCCTGGGAGACAACCCCGTCTTCTTCCAGGATAACATTAACCTCAATGATGGTGACAATAAGGAGAATACCCTCCAGATAGACTATGTGCATCCTGTCACTGATAAATTCAAGATCGAAGCCGGTGCCAAAGGCGTCTTGCGGGATGTAGTCAGTGATTTCAGGTTCCTGGAGAAGGAGCAGGGACAAACCGACTATGAAATAGTGGATGCGCTGACAGATAAATTCACGTATGACCAGGATGTTTCTGCGGGATACATCTCTGCAAATATCGGTCTTGGTGAAAACTGGGGATTGCTGACAGGTCTCCGTTACGAACATACCTACATCAACGGAAACCTGGAAGAGCAGTCCAATCCGTTCACCAATGAATATGACAACTTCCTGCCCAATATTACGGTCAGCCGCAACTTCAGCCAGACCACCACGCTCAAGGCCAGCTATAACAAAAGGATACAGCGTCCCGGGCTCAGGCAGATCAATCCGTTTGTTGAACGAAATAATGTGCAGAACATTTCCTTTGGTAATCCGGAACTTGACCCGGAAATTACCCACCAGTACGAACTGAACCTTAATGTATTTATCAAGAAAGTCCTCCTAAACACCTCAGTATATTACCGAAAAGCAACCGACGTCATCCAGCAAATCACGATTTTTAATGAGGATCAGGACAGGACGGAAACTTCGTTCGACAATATTGGTTCGCAGGATGTTTACGGACTGAATATATTCTCGTCAGTAACCTTATTTGAAAAATGGACACTCAGGGGCGGGGTCAATATGAATACCTTCGAAGCAAGGGGTACCGTGGAAGGTCGGGAGGTATCAAGAAATGCCTATCAGATAAACGGAAATATCAACAGCAACCTGAACCTGGAAAAGAATTGGGTCATTGATTTGTTTGGGTTTTACCGGGCAGAACAGCAAACGATACAGGGCTATATCCCTTCCTTTACGCTGATGGCTCTTGGCGCGCGTAAAACCTTCTGGGATGACCGGGCAAGCCTTGGAATCAGGATCGTCGAACCATTCTTTGAGAATAAAACGTTCAAAGGCAAAGTGGAAGGTTCCAATTTTGTGCAGACTTCAGAGACAGTGCGGCCTTTCAGGTCCTTTGGCATATCTATGAGCTACAAATTTGGCAAACTGGATTTCCGTGCCCGTCAAAGAAGGTCCCGGATCGAGAATGATGACGTTAAAGAATCAGGAAGCGGCGAACAACAACAGTTTTAAGAAGATACTGAAGTTCGGAGCGACCTGGAGGCCAGGAGATTTCGCAAGTCCTTGATTTTCTCATGAGTCAGTGGCTTGGAAATATACTTCACCACGACCGGATTTTCCGTAGCCCTCTTCATGTCCTTTTTATTTTCAGAACTGGTCAGCACGACCACCTGCACACTTTTCTTCACAGAATCCGGCAGTTTGGATAATTCCTTTAAAAAACGGAAACCATTGAGAACGGGCATGTTTAAATCAAGAAAAATTACATCTGGAAGGTTTTCGTGGTTTTTTAACTGGTCCAGAGCGTCCCGCCCACTGCAGGCAGAACAAATTGAATGCGAAAAATTATTGAACTCCAGAAGACGCTTTGTTATAAAAATATCGATCTCATTGTCATCAATCAACATTACAGAATCGGTGGCTACATCCATTGGCTGATTATTCAATTAGTTCATAGATAAAAAAATAGTATCAGGGCATTATACCGATATTGGCAAATTATTCCAATGGTTGGATGAAAATAATTTCAGAATAAAGGGTTTTTGTCACAAAAATGTTTAAAAAATCATATTTTCCTTACATGTGCCTGGCCACGGTATGATTCAACCTTTCAAATTATCTCCGCACCTTGCCCGGTTAATGAGACTACACAAGGATATACTGGCCGCAATCATCTTTCTGTTAACGCTGATATTATTCTGGCTGGTCTTTTAGCCTTCCCTTCGCAACACAGCCAGGGGAGATTCACTAACCACCTGCCGTGTATTCCACCAGCCAACCAGTACAGTGAGCACCATGACGCCGGCCCAGGTTATCAGCAGGCCCGGATAATCAGGACGGAAGACAATTTCAAAGAAATAAGTGGCAAGGATCCAGCTTGAGATGAGTGAAAGAAGAATGCCTGTGAGTCCGGCCAGCAAACCCAGGTATACATACTCCAGTAAGGTCATCCCTACGATCTGTTTGCCCGATGCCCCGATCGTCCGCAGAAGGACATTCTCCTTTAACCGCGCATGACGACTGTTCAGTACCGCACCGGCCAGCACGATCAGACCGGTGATGATGCTGAACAAGGCCATAAACTGGATTATGAACTTAACCTTATTAAAAAACCCGTCGATGGTTTCCAGGATGAGACGGATATCTATCAGCGATACATTCGGGAAGGCTGTCACCAGTTCGCGCTGGTATTTATTAGCCACAACATCATCATCCACCCTGGTGGTCAGCACAAAAAACTGAGGGGCTTCTTCCAGCACTCCCGACGGGAACACAAAAATAAAATTGGGCGGGTCTTTTTGCCATTCCACTTCCCTGACACCTGAAATATACACCGTAAACGGAATTCCCTGGACATCGAAGGTGAGGGAATCACCGACTTCAACCTCAAGGTTGTCAGTCATACCTTGTGAAATTGTCACGAATATGGAGTCGCCGGACATATGCTGCACCTCCCCTTCCAGCATCTTCTCTGAAACATGCAGGCTGTCCCGGTAGGTCACACGGTATTCACGCGTGAGCGACCAGTTACGTATATTATCGGTAGTGTCTGCCTGGATTTCCGCAACCGTTTTTCCTTTCACCGCACTAAGCCGCGAAGTGACAATGGGTACAAGCTGGTTGATCGGCAGTTCATTATCCTGTGTAAGCCTGACCACCCCATCCTTCTGTCCGCGCTGAATATCAAACAGTATCGTATTAGACTGATTATCCTGCCCGACGAACTCGACCTGGTTAAGCAGTGAATTCTGTACAATCTGCAATGTGGCGATCAGGAATACACCGAGCCCGATTACCACCATCAGCACGTGCGTCTGGTTATTGGGCCGGAAAAGATTGGCGAGGCTTTGACGGAGAATAAATCCTGCCCTGGCCGGGAAAAAGCGCCTCACGGCCCACATTACGGCAAAAGCCAGTGCGGTCAGAATTAAAAACGCGGTAATCAGTCCACCAAAAAAGGAAAGGCCCATCAGCCAGTCCCTTGTCTGATAGGTAGCCACCAAAAACGGGAACAGTAGTATGATAGTCGCTACGGTTACGGTCGATTTGCTGCGTGTACGCTCCTTGCCCAGGTTTGTGCGCAGAACCGAAAGGGGCGGAATGAACCGGATACGCAAGAGAGGCAGCAGGGAAAAGAGAATGGAAATGATAATCCCCATAGCCAACCCGTTTGCAATGGCCCGCCAGGCCACGCTGATCTCCAGGTCGAGGGGGATAAAATCGGACAGCATAAGCGGCAGCGCATATTGCAGGAACAAACCAATGCCCACCCCGATAAGACTGCCGGTCACCCCCAGGAATACCGCCTGGATCAGGAACACATAAAAGGCTTGCCAACCGGAGGCACCAATGCAGCGAAGCACCGCGACTGTATTGCGTTTTTCACGGACATAAATATGAATGGAGCTGGCCACACCGATACTCCCCAGGATGAGGGCAACAAACGCCAGCAGGCTGAAAAAGCGGTACAGGTTTTCAAACCCGCGTCCGAGATCATCCTTGCGCTCCTCCACATCATCTGTTGAGTACCCATATTTTCGGGCAATCGGTCGAAGGTAGTCATAGGCCTCCCTGGCTTCCTCGTCAGAATCGAATGCAAAATATCGTTTATAGGTGACCCTGCTGCCATACTGCACGAGCCCTGTCGAATCGAGCCAGGCCATATCGATATACACCGAGGGGGTAAATGTCGACTGGACACCTCCTCCGTTCGGTATTTTTGATACCTCACCTGCCACATGGAAGGTCAGGTTTCCTACCGTAAGGGAGTCTTCCGAACTTACATCGTACCGGGAAGAGAGGTTCTGGTCCATCATGGCCCGCTTCTCTGAATCCATCAGTTCGAGCGCATTGCCCGGTGTGGATTCCACTTCGCCGTAAAAGGGAAAACCCCCTTCCATGGCAACCAGCCGAATTAATCGGGTGCCGGGCGTAGAAGTCATGAACCTTACCATGGAAGCCATTGTGACCTCTGACGCCTGCTTCCCTCCTATGGAATCCATGGCATCGGTAACTTCTTCCTTAAATTCTTCCGAGGCAGAAATAACAAAATCCGCCCCCAGCAGGTCCTTTGCCTGCCGGTCAATATTTGCCTGCAGGTTAATGTTAAACGAATTAATGGAAACCAGGGCCGCAATGCCGATAATGACGGAGGAAACAAACAGGAATAACCGGTACATATTATGGCGCGCATCACGCCACGCCATTCTCCATACAAATCCGTCTTTCCAGACAGACTTCCGCGGCCGCTTGAGTTTAATTAAATAATCCATTATCCCGCGAGGTGATGGGCTGAATCCTTGATCAGATGTCCGCCGCGTAATTCCAGAATGCGTTCGGTATGACTCGCAAGCTCCATGTTGTGGGTCACCAGAACCAACGTGGTACCTGATTCCCGGTTCAGGGAGAATAGCAACTCGGTCACTGTATCCGCGGTGCTTTCGTCAAGGTTGCCGGTGGGCTCGTCGGCAAAAAGGATATCCGGTTCGGTAATGAAAGCCCGCGCCATGGCCACGCGTTGCTGTTCACCGCCGGAAAGCTGGCTGGGATAATGTGAGGCACGGTCACCCAGTCCTACCCTGCCCAGGAGTTCTCTTGCCATTTTATAATTAGGCCTCTCACCTCTCAGCTCAATCGGTATGAGCACATTCTCCTCGGCGGTAAGGGTTGGCAATAACTGGAAATTCTGAAAAATAAATCCCACATATTTGTTACGCATAAATGCGCGGTCATCTTCATCGAGTGCATTGAGCTTGATGCCAGCTAGGGTGACGTTGCCGTCAGAAGGCAGGTCAAGTCCGGCACACAGACCGAGTAAGGTGGTCTTCCCACTTCCTGAGGGACCTACCACAGCAAGGGATGAACCTTTGACCAGGTTAAAAGTTATATTATCCAGCACCGTTAATTCGCGGCTGCCGGAGGTAAAACGTTTGGTGAGATTTTCTACACTGAGAATATTTTCCATATAATTTAACACCGTGTTAGCGTTTAATTCTTGTATTAATAGCGAAAAAAAGACATAATAGTTTAAACATTTATATAAAAGGTCTCAAATTCGGATCAATTTTTGATTAAAGGTAGATGAATTACCTAACCATGAAAAGACTACTACTACTTGCACTTATATTTTCATCTTCACTGCTGACTGCCTTTCAGTCGGAAGAAAAGGTGATCCTCTTCTTCGGAGACAGCCTTACGGCCGGTTACGGTCTTTCTAAAGAACAAGCCTTTCCGGCCCTGGTCGAAGAAAAACTTAATGCCGATGGCCACAATTATACGGTGATCAACGCCGGTCTCAGCGGGGAAACCAGTGCCGGCGGACGCAGCCGTATCGACTGGGTTTTAAAGCGTCCTATTGATGTGCTGGTACTCGAACTCGGGGCTAATGATGGCCTTCGGGGCCTGCCCCTTGATCAAACCCGGGAAAACCTGCAGGCGATTATCGACAAGACCAGGGAGAAAAACCCGGATGTGAAAATTATTATCGCCGGTATGATGGTCCCTCCGAATATGGGACCTGAATATTCCGACAACTTCCGCAAAATCTTTCCTGAGCTTGCCGCGAGCAACGACGCCACACTGATCCCTTTTCTGCTGGAGGATGTGGCAGGCGACAAGTCACTGAACCAGCCTGATGGCATCCACCCAAACCAGGAAGGCCACCGGATCGTGGCAGGGAATGTACTCAAAGTACTGAAAACACTCTTGTAGTTGTTCATCTCCGTTTAAGGTGGTAACTTAATTAAAATCATATCTATGTTTTACTACCTCGTGTATGCCAGCTATGCCACGCACCCGCTCTCTCAACGCGGACTGGAAGAACTGCTGGCTACAAGCAGGGATAATAATAAAGCGCATGATGTTACCGGCATGCTCCTGTACATCGATGGAAAATTCCTTCAGGTGCTGGAAGGACCTAAAGATTCCGTACGCAAAATTTTCGGGGCGATACGGAAGGATGTCCGGCATAAAAAAATCAGTGTGATCATCGAAGGTCATATTAAAAAACGGAATTTTGATGCCTGGCACATGAGCTTTAAATCATTTACCGCAAGCCGGTTCGAAAAGCTGAGCGGGTTCAGGGATATCGAAGCTTTTTTCCTGAACAATCCCGTGTCCAGGGACAGTCACGTTGCCCACGTCTTCCTTCAGCTTTTCTTTAACAAGCATTATAAACCGTTTGCACTTTCCTAAAAGCAACAAATACTGTCTGATTAAGGCGGATATTCGTATTTTTGAACCATGTCGCATTACACTTCAGACCTGACGCCTGATTTCTCGAAAGGACTTATTCCCGCTGTTATTCAGGATTACCACACTAAAAATATCCTGATGGTGGGTTATATGAATGAAGAAGCCTTCGGCAAGACCCGGGAATCCCATCAGGTTACTTTCTTTTCCAGGAGTAAGGGCCGGCTCTGGACCAAGGGTGAAACTTCAGGAAACTATCTTCAGGTCAGGGATATCAAACTTGATTGTGATCAGGACGCGATCCTTATCCTCGCTAAACCTGAGGGCCCTGTTTGTCATACGGGTTCGCTGACCTGCTTTGAAGACTACAATGCCGGTCAGGACCTGGGATTCCTGGAGAATATCATCCAGGACAGAAAAGCCAATCCGGTGCCCGGTTCCTATACGAATAAACTCATGGAGGAGGGAATAAACAAAGTAGCCCAGAAGGTGGGCGAGGAGGCGGTCGAACTTGTCATTGAGGCGAAAGACGATAACGAAGAATTATTTCTGAATGAGGCTGCCGACCTGATGTATCACTACCTGGTGTTATTGACCGCAAAAGGGTATAGCCTTGATGATGTAATCCGCATTCTCAGGGATCGGCATAAATAATGTCCCGCCCGATACAATTTAAAACGGATCATTTCAGGTAATTGCTGTATGGAAGAAAAAGAAATCAACGGATATCCCTTTGTGCGATACATCGGCCAGGGCCTTTCGGCAGAGGATTCCGTTTCACGAAGTACGTCTTGGTACGCAAAAATGAATCATCGCCGGTCGGTCCGGGAATTTTCCGACCGTCCCGTGCCGCGTGAAGTAATCACCAACCTCATCATGACTGCCTCGTCCGCTCCATCCGGTGCGCACAAGCAACCGTGGACCTTTTGTGTGATCTCAAATCCGGAATTGAAAAAACAGATACGGATCGCTGCAGAAAAAGAGGAATACGAAAGCTACAATAACCGGATGAGTGAAGAATGGCTTAATGACCTGAAGCCTATTCAGACCGACTGGAATAAACCTTTCCTGGAAATTGCCCCCTGGATAATCGTCGTGTTCAAGAAGGCCTACGACCTGGATGACCAGGGAAATAAACATACGAATTACTATGTGAATGAATCGGTGGGCCTGGCCTGTGGCTTTCTGCTGAATGCCATTCATGAAGCCGGACTGGTGGCGCTCACCCATACGCCCAGCCCGATGAACTTTCTCAGCCGAATCCTCGAACGTCCCGCGAATGAACGCCCCTTCTTGTTAATTCCGGTGGGGTTCCCGTCTGATGATGCCTGGGTTCCGAAGCTTACCCGGAGGCCCCTTTCAGAAATCGCCGTGTTTTACGATTAGTTCCATCCCTTCATTTCCAGGTTTTCATACACACCGTTATGATATCGCCGGCAACTGAAGCGCGTATCCATGGCCTGCGGTTTCAGCATTGACTTGCCCAGCAACATTCTCACACATTCCTGTATCCCTTCCGTAATGGAGGGGTGCGGGTGCACACATTCAGCCAGCTCCTCAATGCCACGGTCCATGCTGATCAGTAAGGCCACTGCCTGGATCGCACTGGAGGCATGATTCCCGACGACGCGCATTCCCAGGATCTTCATGGCATCATCGTCGGTCACCAGGAGCTTGATGAAGCCCTGGGTATTCCTTTTGGCAATAGCCCTGGGGATGACACTGTAATCCAATGACGCCACCCGGTAGGACAGCCCAAGTTTTCTTGCCTTTGTTTCATTCAACCCGACCCCGGCCACCTCCGGATTCAGGAACATGATCGTACTGATGTTTTCATACATCAGAGGCCGCCCGGGGGTCCCGAAAATTTTCTCCACCGCATGCCTTCCCTCCAGTTCGCCGACATTAACCAGCGCAATATCGGCAGTCAGGTCACCGATGGCATACACCGTAGGTTCCGTGGTCCGGGTATCTTCATTATCAATACCCCTGGGGTTAATGGAGATCGACAGGTCATCTGCCCAGAGGTCCTTGTAATTCGGCTCACGGCCAATGCTGATCAGGGCTTTTTCGACATGAAAAATCTCCCTGGAGCCGTCGGCATAGGAAAGCTCATAGGTAACTTCGCCGTTTTTCACCTCCATGCGGGTGAGGCTGGAATTCCGGTGAATCTGTACCCCGGCCATTTCAAGGTTCCTTTCGATGATCTGAACGACGTCGGCATCCTCGTAGGGCAGGATGTGCTCCCCTTTGTCTATCAGATTGACCTGCACCCCGGAAAAAGAGGAAAGGATCGTGGCATATTCACATCCGACCACCCCGGCCCCGACGATCACGATGCTTTTAGGGAGATTCTCCATATGTTCGATCCCGTCGCTGGTCATAATGATTTTCTCATCGACAGGAACGCCGGGCAAGCTCCTTGGCTTGCTTCCCGTTGCCAGAATTACATTCTCCGCGTAGATATGTTCGACCCCATGGTCTGTGGTCACTTCCACATCATGTGCGGTCAGCAGTCGGGCATTTCCGTATAACAATGTAAGGCAATCCTGGAAGTCCGCCGAAGACTGGAGCAGGGTCAGGTGGTCTTCAAGTTGCATGATTCGTTGCTCAACCGCCCGTCGAACCTCATTCCTGACCTCGGCGAAATTGACTTCAGGACGATGAATATTAAATCGTTTCAGGTTGGCATTGAACTGCCTGATCTCCCGGGATATTTCCCACCAGGTTTTTGAGGACAGGGCCCCGTTGGTAACACCGGCACCCCCGATCCTGGCGCGTTCGATAAGCAATACCTTTTTTCCGAAATCAAGTGCACGCATGGTGGCGGCATACCCGGACGGACCGGCACCGATTACCACCAGATCATATTTTTTCATAGACAACCAGACTTTGCCTAAATATACAAATTCGTTGGTTTTCGTCCGGACAGGAGCGCACTCATCCTTCCATATGTAATTTAACAGATGCTTTTGCGCTGGATTGAACGGATGGAATAGACTGATTTACTGAATTTAAGTAACTTGCGCACATGAAACTTTCTTCCAGCATACGTATCGACCGGCCTGTGCAGGAGGTCTGGGACTATATCAACGACCCTGAAACAATGAGTGAATGGCAACAGGGATATACCTCAACGGAACCCCTGGAAGGTCAGCCGGCCACCAAGGGAGCCCGTGCCAAACACACCTATACCGAACGCGGGAAGCCATTTGTAATGACCGAAACCGTCATTGACAGCAGGCCCCCCTATGCCATTGATATTGTCCTGGAACATCCTACCATGGACTATCAGATAGCTACCCGTTTGCGCGAAGACACAGATGGGTCGACCAGGATTCAAATGGACAGCGAGGTAAAGATGAAAGCTTTTAGTTTCAAAGTGCTGAAGCCACTGCTCAAAAAGCCTTTTCAGAAACGCCAGGACAAAGACCTGGAACGTCTTAAAAATGTGATGGAAAAAAGAACCCCGGCCTGAGCCGGGGCATTCCTTGTCAAATTCAGGAAGAGGCCACTTCCTGAAATCCTTTAACCGCTTCACTCAGATCAAACACGTGCTGATCCAACGCCGCTTCCAGAATGGAACTCCCGGCGGCGGAACGATATCCGCCCGCACAATGCACCACCACAGGTTTCCCCGAAGGGATATCCCCGGTGCGTTGGCGTAACTGGTGCAACGGGATATTGAGTGCTCCCGGAAAGATCTCCTCCCCTTCACCTGTATTCCTGATATCCACAATGGTATAGGCATCAGGGTTTGCCGAAAATTCCTTAAGGTCAAAGGTATCACTTACGCCTTTTCCCGTGCCGTCATAGATCAAACCGCCCTTAAGGTTATGCTCATACCCTATTTTGGCCGTACGGAAAATGGCCTTCCTGAGGTCCTCTTCCGTTTCTGCAATCAGGTAATACCCTTCATCCGGTGCAACCAGCGACCCCAGCCACGTCTCAAATTTGTCATCTTCTCCGGCCATGATATTTATCGCTCCCTCGTAATGCCCTCTCTTGAAAACTTCTGCAGAACGAATGTCGATCTTTGTGATCCCGTCTTCCGTTTCGCCTGAGTCGCTGAGCAAGGGGATTCCCGCCACCGATGAATCAAGAGGGCCCGCCCCGGTTCGGTTCAGGTCCACATCATAGGGAAAGTATTTCGGAATAAAACTTTGCCCTTCCAGGTAACTGTCAATAAATTCCTTTTCATCTTCAAACTGGAACGCCCAGTTTGTCTTTTTCTCCCGTCCTATAGTACTTTCCAGGTCACTGCTCAGGTTCTTTCCACAAAGGGACCCGGCACCATGCGCAGGATACACTACGACCTCATCGGGCATTTTTGCAAACACCGAGTTGATGCTGTTAAACATCATGGCCGCAAGATCATGCCTGCTGGCCTGAATATTTCCCACTCCTTCACGCAGGTCTGGCCTTCCCACATCCCCTACAAAAAGGGAATCACCGGTAAAGACCGCTTTTTGATTGCCCTCCTTGTCAAGCAACAGGTAGCTGTTGTGATCCGGAGAATGGCCCGGGGTAAAAAGAGCCCGAAAAGTCACTTCACCCACTTTAACTTCCTCTCCATGGCTCAGGGGTTCGTGTGAATAGGATACCCCGGCCTTCGGATGAATATAAATGCGTGCACCGGAACGCTCCAGGAACTCCCTGTGGGAACTGACGAAGTCAGCATGCGGATGAGTTTCAAATACGGCCACCACTTCGGCCTTATGTTCGCGGGCAAATGCCTCATAGGGGGCAGTATCCCGGCCCGGGTCTACCAATGCCACCTTCCCGGCACTTGCAATGGCGTAACTACTATGCGCCAGCGCTTTATCAAAGAATTGCTTTACAATCATGTTTTACAGATTTTCCTTTCAATTTATTCCACAATGTTACAGATTATGAAAGGCTCCCTCTGTAACATTGGTTACATCAACGTTCAGCCGCCCTGCCTTCAGCAGGGCCGCTTCAGAGAATCTCTATATTATTACGTTGCAGCTCGATCTTGCCTTCCTGTTCCAGCTTTTTTAACAACCGGGAAATTACCACCCTTGAGGTGTTCAGGGCCCGGGCAATTTCCTCATGGGTTTTGTGAATGGAAAAGGAGCCGGATGACTGTTTCTTGTCTAACAGGTAGTTATATAACCTTTCATCCATGTGCCTGAAGGCAATGTTGTCGATCGATTCAAGCATCTCATCAAATCGTGCCTGGTACGAGGAAAACACGAATTTCCGGAATGACGGATACGTGCTTACCCATGCATCCATCTGTGCCACCGGGAAGAACCACACAAGACTGTCTTCTTCCGCCACTACCTGAAACCCGCTCAGCTTCTGTTCCAGGCAACAGGTTATTGACATGGCACAGGTATCGCCGCCTTCCAGGAAATACAGAAACAACTCATTGCCCTGGTCATCAATCCGCTGCACATTGAGGGTTCCGCGAATGACAAGGGGAATTTCCCTGACCGGTTCGCCGGGTGAAATAACGGTACGCCCAGCCTCATACGCTCTAAATCGCCCGATGGTTAAAATTTCTTCGATCAGCCGCTCTTCAAACTGAAGCTGCTCAAGGGCCTTGCGTACCTTATCCTTAATACTTGTTTCGTGCGTATCCATATTATCTGTGCAATAACGTTAAGCGCTCCTTCATCATTCGCACCGTCAGGATGGGCAAAATACATGTCAGGAACGGTTCCGGTAATTTCTTACTCCTTAAGGTAATAAATACTGACCGAAATTCTCCGTTACACTTCCTGAATTGACTGCGCCAGGATTGTCCGTTTTGACATGATCATGTCAATCAGTTCTTCAATTTCACCGATACTTTCAAACAATTTGTCAAAACTGTCAATGATAAAATAGCGATCCTGGAATATATCCTTGCGGTACGGAGTATTCAGTATCTGCTCTACCCCGTACTCAAAATGCATCGGATCAAGACTCACCGAATACTCAGACTCCCCGGAAGAGGACAGGATGCCGGCACCATATATTCGCAGGCTGCCCTTTTCACGGATAAGGCCAAACTCAACGGTAAACCAGTATACACGGGAAAGCAGCTCGATAGCCTCCTCATCTCCGGCGTAGCGCATCCCGATCTGGCTGATCCGTTCAAGGAATCCGGCGAAGGCCGGGTTGGCCAGCAGGGGAACGTGTGCAAACACATCATGGAACATATCCGGTTCCTCCAGGTATTCGAGTTCGTCGAGCCGCCTTAACCAGGTCGTGGCGGGAAACTTACGGGAGGCCATCAGTTCAAAAAACAAACGATCATCCACAATACCTTCCACTGCCACGACTTCCCAGCCGGTACGTCTTTTAAGGATGGAATTTACCTGCCCGAAATCCGGGATTTCATCGCGCCGGAACCCCACGGTATCCAGTCCTTTCATAAATTGTCCTGAGGCAAGTTCAGGAAGAATTTTCATTTGTTTGTCATAAAGTAATTGCCATACCTGCCGGTCTTCGTCGGTGTAGTTTGCATGAACCTGTTGTCCGTCCTGCCATGTTGAATGTGCTCTCTTGTTCATTGTTCTGGGTTTTAAATAAAAAAAGCCCGGTCTTTCGGACCAGGCTTGTATTCTGTTTGTGCATTTAGTTGCTATTCCTGTGCACACATACTACCTGATCCGGACCCTGATCCGAAATAGTAAAAGTAATATGTGGCGTAAAAGCGATTCATTAGAGTTTCAAATATACTTGTTTTTTCAACCCGTACAACGGGATGTACCATTTTTCACACATTATAAACTCTCACGTAATTCATGAACCTTCCGGATTTTTTCGATCAGCCGGCTTGACTCACTGAAGTCGAGCGTTTGCTGCCCGTCTGAGAACGCTTCTTCCGGCTTCTCGTGGGTTTCGAAAATAATGCCGTCAGCTCCTGCCATGACCGACGCAAGAGCTACCGGATCCACATGGTCACGGATACCAATACCATGAGACGGATCGGCGATGACCGGTAAATGTGTTTTTTCCTTAAGAATAGAAATGGCATTGATATCCATCGTATTCCGGGTAGCTTTTTCATAGGTACGGATCCCGCGCTCGCATAGCAGCAGGTTTTCATTACCCGCCGAAAAAACATATTCAGCCGAATACAACAACTCGTCGATCGTTCCGGAAATGCCGCGTTTTATCATCACCGGTTTGTCAACCCTGCCCAGTTCATCCAGCAGATTGAAATTCTGTGTGTTGCGCGCACCTACCTGATAAATGTCAATATAATCATACATTTCCCCGATCTGGCTGACCTGCATTACCTCGGTGATAATTTTAATGCCGGCCTTACGTGCCTCGGTATACCAGGTCTTCAATCCGTCGATACCCATCCCGCGGAACGAATACGGCGAACTCCGCGGCTTGTAAACCCCTCCGCGCATAATTCGCACACCATTCTCCACCAGGTGGTCGATCGTTTTCTTAATCTGCTCCTCCCCTTCTATCGAACAGGGCCCGGCCATAATGGCCATGTCTCCTTCTGCAATAACCACCCCGTCGCCAAGGTCAATCTCGGTTGGCCTCACTTTCCATTTCCTGGAGACAAGCTTATAGTCGTCCGAAACAATATGGATATCGGCAATCCCGGCCAGGTTGCCGATTTTCCGGATATCAAACTCCTTCTTCCCGATACCCACCAGGTAATTCCCTTTTTGGGTGGTCACCTCGGTGGTCTTGTACTTCATTTCGCTGATCTTGCTGATGATATCATTCTTAAGTTTATCGTCAACATTCTTTTCTAACTGGATAATCATGATGGTCGTTTTATGTCTTGAATAAATTCTTTGATTGCGGCTTTTTTATCTTTTGCCTCCCGGAGAAGGCGTATGAAGGCACTGCCAATGATTGCCCCCTGTGCATATTCGCATACGGTACGCCAGGTTTCGTGGCTGGAAATACCAAATCCTACCAGCAACGGATTGCTGAGTTTCATTTCCCTGATCCGACTGAAATAGTGCAGCTGCTCCTCGCCAAAGCCCTTTCTTGAACCTGTGGTGGATGCCGATGACACCATGTAGATGAAGCTGTTGGTGGCCTCATCTATCTCCCTGATCCTTTTTTCGCTGGTCTGGGGAGTGATCAGGAATACATTCTTCAGACCGTGCCCTTCAAACAGCTCCCTGTATTCCTCCAGGTACTCTGCCATGGGCAGATCGGGCAGGATCAGCCCGTCAATGCCTGTTTCCTCACAACGCGTACAAAAACGCTCCACACCATATTGAAGGACCGGATTAATATAACCCATCAGGATTACCGGAATGGTAACCTTTTCACGGAGCCGTTCGAGTTGCCCAAACAATACCTCAATGGTCATTCCGTTTTTCAGCGCCTGGGTATTGCTTTCCTGGATGGTCGGACCGTCGGCAATCGGGTCGGAGAATGGCATTCCAATCTCAATAATATCCGCACCGGCCTCTTCAAGCGCCACGGCAATATCCAGCGTATCGTCAAGGGCGGGAAACCCGGCCGTATAATACACGGATAGTAATTCGCCCTTCGTGTCACTCAGGGTACGATTAAGTCTGTTTTGTTTTTCCGTGGTATTCATGGTCATTAATATTTGCCCCATTTAATATATGTATCGAGGTCCTTGTCCCCTCGTCCGGAAAGGTTAATCACCACAATGTCCCCCTCCTTCATACCTATGCGATCGAATACGGCAAAGGCATGCGCCGATTCGATCGCAGGGATTATTCCTTCCAGCCTGCTCAGCTCAATCCCTGCCTGCATCGCATCTTCGTCGGTTACATCCAGGAACAAGCCCCTGCCAGAGTCAAAGAGATGGGCATGCATCGGCCCGATACCCGGGTAGTCAAGCCCTGCCGAAATACTGTAAGGCTCCACCACCTGTCCGTCTTCGGTCTGCATCAGCAGTGTGCGGCTTCCGTGCAGGACCCCCGAGCGGCCGAGCTGTGTGGTGGCTGCTGACTTGCCCGACGAAATGCCCAGTCCGCCTGCCTCCACGGCTACCAGCTTGACCGACGGGTCATCAAGGTAATGGAAGAAGGCCCCGGCGGCATTACTGCCTCCGCCCACACAGGCAAGCACGAAATCAGGTTTGCTGCGTCCTGTTTTTTCCTCAAGCTGCCACATGATCTCTTCACTGATTACTGACTGAAAGCGGGCCACCATGTCGGGGTACGGGTGCGGCCCTACTACAGATCCAATAATATAATGTGTGTCTGAGGGATTATTAATCCAGTGGCGCATCGCTTCATTGGTGGCATCCTTGAGCGTCCGGCTTCCGCTGGTTGCAGGTACGACTTCCGCCCCGAGTATTTTCATCCGCTCCACATTCGGGCGCTGGCGTTCCATATCCACTTCACCCATATACACGATACATTCCATACCCATCAATGCACAAACAGTAGCCGTTGCCACCCCATGCTGGCCTGCCCCGGTCTCTGCGATGATCTTTTCCTTGCCCAGCTTGCGGGCCATCAATATCTGTCCTATGGTATTGTTTACCTTGTGTGCCCCGGTATGGCACAGGTCTTCACGCTTCAGAAAAATCCTCGCTCCGTATTTTTCTGAAAGCCTGGTGGCCTCGTATAATGGCGTTGGCCTTCCTACATAATCCCTGAGCAGATTCCTGAAATCTTCCTGGAAACCTGGCTCCTCCATGATGGCGATATAATTCTCCCTCAGTTCCTCAATATTGGGATGAAGCATTTCAGGGATATAGGCCCCGCCGAATTTCCCGTAATATCCGCGCTTATCAACCATGTAGTTCATTATATATCGATTTAAGTTTTTCCACATTCTTTATACCTGGAGAATCTTCCGCCTTACTGTTTATATCCACCCCGGCAACACCGGCAAGGGCAAGGTTCCGTATACCAGCCACCGCCGCTTCGTCAATCCCGCCGCTCAGGATCACCGGCCGCTGCAGCTTCAGCGTCGCGATTACCGACCAGTCAAATGTTTGTCCGGTTCCCCCATACCGGCTGCCGGTCCGGGTGTCCATCAGCCAATACGTAATAAAAGGCTCATAGGCCGTCAGTTCCGGCTGTGACGGCAGACGGTTTCCCGGGACTGCCTTGATAACCTGCACCTCTGCCGATAACTCCTTCACCTGTTCCGGTGTCTCATCACCATGCATCTGCACGTACATCAACCCGTACTTTTTAACCTTTCCCAGGATATACTTCGTCTCCTGGTTAACGAATACCCCTACCTTGGGAATATCTCCAAGCACCGACAGGCTGGCCTGCGGAAAATCTTCCCCCACGTACCTCGGGGAGCCGGGATAAAAGATGAATCCCATCATATCGGGCCGCAACATCGCAACCTGACGGATGTTTCCTTCATCCCGCATTCCGCATACCTTCCATATCATGCTAGTGCTTGGCATAGGCCGTTTGCTCCAGGGAGCTGAGTTTTTCGATGAACCGCGCACAAGCCTTTTCCGGACGGTTTTCGCGCATGAACTGCTCACCAATCAGAAATCCTTCATACCCGTGTTCCTTTAATTCCACCACCTGTTCGGGCTGATGAATACCACTCTCTGAAACCTTGATAAACTCCGACGGAATCCTGGCCGCGAGGTTCCGTGACGTGTCCAGGTTTACGTCAAACGTGGTCAGGTCCCTGTTATTGACACCAACCAGGTCGATATGCTCGTTAAGTCCGGCATCAAGCTCTTCCCCGTTGTGCACTTCCATCAGGGTCTCGAGCCCGAGCGATTTGGCAAAAGCAGCCAGCTCCTTCAGCCGGTCCCCTTTCAGGGCTGCGGCTATCAGGAGGATGGCATCTGCACCGATGGACTTGGCCTCCACGATCTGATATTCATCGATAATGAAATCCTTTCGCAGGATCGGGCAGAAATTAAATTTCCGTGCCGTGGTCAGGTCTTCATTCGAACCACCGAAAAAATCCTTATCGGTCAGTACCGACAGTGCCGAAGCCCCCGCTTGCATATAGCCGATGGAGGTTCGTTCAATGGATACCGCCGGGTTGAGTACACCCCGGGATGGTGATTTGCGTTTGATTTCGGCGATTATGCCTGACTTGTCTTTTCTCAACAGGTATTTTTTAAGCGAAACCGTTTTAGTTTCAAAGTAAATTCTCTGTTCAAGTAATTTCTGAGAATACAGGGCTTTCTTCTCCCGTACTTCCTCCTCTTTTCGCGCTAAAATTTTCTCAAGAATATTCATAGGACATGGGTGGTTGATTTGTTAATTAATTTTTTAAATGTTTCCAGGGCTTTCCCGCTTTTCAGTGATTCACGGGCCTTCTCCACTCCCCCCTGGATTCCCAGGGAAGGGTCGCCGCAATAAAGGGCCAGGCCCGCATTGGCCAGCACCACTTCCTCCTGGGCCGGTGTGCCTTTCCCGGTAATGATCTGTTCAAAGATCCGCGCCGTTTCGGCAATGTCTTCTCCACCGCGGATGGAGGTGGCTTCATGTACACTAAGGCCCAGGTCGCCAGGCTGAATGATCCGCTCCCCGCGACGGGTAATTATTTTGGCCCCGCCCGTAAGTGAAACCTCGTCGTAGCCGTCCAGGGCGTGAATGATCAGGAATTCCTTATCGGTTTGCTGGTACAGGTAACCGTAGAGCCTTGCCAGCTCAAGGCTGAAGACCCCGACCAGCTGCCGGTCGGGTGACGCCGGGTTGACCATCGGGCCCAGCATATTGAAAAATGTTTTTACCCCAAGGTTTCGCCTGATCGGCGCTACGTTTTTCATGGCAGGATGAAACAGGGGCGCATGCAGGAAACAAATATTGGCCTTCTCAAGGTCACGCCGCAGCTGGTCCGGGTCATTGGTAAATTCATACCCGAAATGGGCGAGCAGATTCGACGACCCGCACACCGAAGAAACCCCGTTGTTGCCATGCTTGGCGACAGCCTGTCCGGCCCCTGCCACGATAAAGGAAGAAAGTGTGCTTATATTGAAGGTGTTTTTTCCATCTCCCCCGGTTCCGCAAAGATCAATGGTATCGTAGTCAGAAAAATCCAGCGCCAGGCATAGTTCAAGCATCGCATCCCTGAATCCTTCCAGTTCGTCTACCGTAATACTCCGCATCATATAGACGGTGAGGAACGCAGCCACCTGGTGTTCATTGTAGGCTCCTTTCGCCAGGTGCACCAGCACCTCCCGGGCCTGATCCCGGTCCAGGCTCTGATGCTCAATCAATCGGTTTAACACGTCCTTAATTTCCATTGGTCAACCAGTTTTTTAGTAATTCTATTCCGTGCCGGGTCAATATCGACTCGGGATGGAACTGCACCCCCCGAAGGTCCCATTCACTGTGACGTACCGCCATGATGGTCCCGTGCTCATCACGGGCGGTCACGCGCAGGGCACCATTCACCGTTCCGGGCACAATGGCCCAGGAATGGTACAGGCAGGCTGTAAACTTACCCGGGATACCCCGAAACAGGTAATCGTCCCGGTCCAGCACCTCCACCTCCGTGGTAACACCATGACGGACCACGGGCATATTGAACAGTTCAGCGCCCATTACTTCCCCGATCCCCTGGTGCCCCAGGCAAACACCCAGGATACTCTTTGAAGATCCGTACCGGTCAATGACCTCCTTCATAATACCCGCCTCATCCGGAACTCCCGGTCCCGGCGATAAAAGGATCTTATCATAAGAACCGGCAGCATCCGCATCCATCTGGTCATTTCTGACAATATCAAGCGTGCGGTGTAGCCCGAGGTTCCTGATAATATGTACCAGGTTATAGGTGAATGAATCGTAATTGTCCAGTACAAGTACCCTCATTGCTCATTCAATGCTTTAGCCCGCTCCAGTGCCTGTCGCAAGGCGGCGAGTTTATTATTCACCTCATTCAATTCATTTTCAGGAACCGACTTAGCCACTACCCCGGCCCCGGCCTGGTAAATAAGTGTATTGTCCCTGCTCAGAAAGGAACGAATCATAATGGCATGGTTGAAATCCCCGTTAAATCCCATGAACCCGATAGCACCCCCGTAATAGTTCCGGCTGGAGGTTTCATAGGAGTCGATCAGCTGCATGGCTTTGTGCTTCGGCGCCCCGGAAAGGGTCCCCGCAGGGAAAGTGTCGGCCACCAGCTGAAGCGGACTTACCTCCGGCTCCAGCCTGCCGGTCACCTTTGACACCAGGTGTATTACGTGAGAGTAATACTGTACTTCCTTGAATACTTCCACCTTCACTTCACCTGAATTACGGCTCAGGTCGTTCCTGGCCAGGTCGACCAGCATGACGTGTTCGGAATTCTCCTTTTCATCTTCGGAAAGCGTCCTGGCAAGCTCTGCATCAGCTTCGTCGTTACCGGTCCGGCGGAAAGTCCCCGCAATCGGCCAGATACTCGCCTGGTTGTCCCTGATCACAATCTGTGATTCAGGCGACGATCCGAAAATCCTGAAATTCCCGTAATCAAAATAAAACAGGTAGGGTGAGGGATTGACCGACCTGAGTGCCCGGTACACGTTAAACTCATCCCCCATAAATTCATTACTGAACCGGCGGCTGAGGACAATCTGGAACACATCTCCCCGCAGGCAGTGCTCTTTTCCCTTTTCAATGATCCGGAGGAATTCTTCGTCCGAATAATTGGAGGTTTCCTCCCCTACCGGCCTGAAATTATAAACCGGATCGGTATTCTGCTTGATCAGCGAGGCAAGCTGGTCAAGTCTGCTTTCCGCAGACGGGTCAGTCATATGCTCATAGAGGTACATCTCATTTTTGAAATGATCAATGACCACTACATACCGGTAAACCCTGTAGATGATATCTGGTATCTCCTGCTGCGTATTCTCCAGGTCAATATCTTCAAAAAACCGAACCGAATCATACGTCATGTAGCCAAACAGGCCGTTGGTGACAAACTTCTCCCCGCCCCCTTCATAGGTAAAGGAAGAGACAAATGCATCCAGCTCACTCAGCAAATTCTCCCGTGCTGCGGCGACGGTACGCACCGGCACCCCCGGCCGCGAGATCTGCAGCGTGTCTCCCGTTACTTCAAAGGAAGCAAGGGGCTCGCAGCACACATAGGAAAAACTGTTCTCGTTGCCATGATAATCCGAACTTTCCAGCATGATGCTGCCGGCATATTCATCCCGCAACCGCAGGTAAATACTTACCGGGGTGATGGTATCTGCCAGTAATTTTCTTTTGTTCGTGTGAAAGATGATCTGTTCCATATGCCAAAAAAAAGGCCCGCTGTAGGTGAACAGCGAGCCTCTTGTATCTTATGTGTATGTTAATGCATTACAATAGCGCTGTTCTTTGCTCGGAAGGAGTAAAGTGCCAGTGCCAGACGCTATAGAAATGCTTACTTGTCATATCAGATCTCAAAAGTATTAAAGAAATCCAGAATAGCTATACTTAAGGTTTATTTTTTTTCGCTTTTGGCCTTGGCAGGTCGTTTTTTAGCGGGCTTCTTCCTGGTTTTCTTCTTTTCAGTGTCCGCCTCATTGCTTGTGGCAGATGGTCGCGGCCGGGAAACTCCGTAGGTGCCCATTGCGATCTTTCCCCGTTTTGTTTTCCTGTCTCCTTTTCCCATAATTAACTATATTTAGTTGGTTACTGAATGAATCTAAATTAGGCAAATACGGCTTTTTTAGCAAATATGAGCCGTTATACGAAAACTTTTCACCCGCAGGTTAAGTTATATCACAAACCGGAAACTATGGCATACCCGAATATAACACTGATAGAAGCAATACGTAACACCGCCAAAAAACTGTCGCGCAGCGATACGTATCAATGGGGGCATATGGGCAGCTGTAACTGCGGGCACCTGGCCCAGGAGCTTACCCAGCTCTCCGGAAAGGAAATACACGCCCGGGCTATGGAAAAACACGGGGACTGGTCTGAACAACTCAATGATTACTGTCCGTCCAGCGGGTTTCTCATGGATGACCTGATTACCCACCTGCTGTCATTCGGACTCGATACCAGCGATCTTATGCACCTGGAAAGATTGTCTGACCCCCGCATTCTCCGTACCATCCCGGGGTATGAGAAAGGCCTGTCCCATAATGTGAAGGCCGATGTGATCAGCTACCTGAAAGCATGGGCTTCGATGCTCGAGCTTCAGCTGACCGAACGCATACCCCTGCCCGAAATGCAAGACAATATACCTGTTGTGGAACAGGTATCGTAGATTTGAAGAATGCAGGACATCATTCATAAATATTTCCGGAAGACCATGGGGGACGTGATCATCCTGGTACAGCTTGACCCGGAATCCTTTCGGGGTATGGAGCTTATGGTGGGACCGGAAGGGATGACCAGGAGAAAAATGGTATTTGATGAATTTATTGAAGACGACCTGGCCCATGACGGATTTGTGGAATCCGGTCCGCTTGAATTCAACCTGTATCTCAAGGGGCTGGCCGGTCATTCAAAAAAATAAGATATGCCGCCCAAAGGTTTTTTGAGTTCCTCTTTTGTTCGTACCTTTGCATGGGCAAATCAGTACGACCAGCTCCTGCTGAACTCCCCCAGGACCGGAAGGTAGCAAGGGTAGGCGGTTGTAGCGGTGCGATACTTGATTTGCCTTTTTTAATTTCTCCGGAATGAATCCGTATCTTTAACGCAAATTCAATCAGACAACCATGAAGTTTTTCATTGACACTGCAAACCTCGACGAGATCAGGGAAGCCCAGGACCTCGGCGTTCTTGACGGCGTGACCACCAACCCCTCACTTATGGCTAAAGAAGGCATTAAGGGGGACCAGAATGTAATTGATCATTACAAGGCAATTTGTGATATTGTTGACAATAATGTGAGTGCCGAAGTGATCGCCACAGATTTTGACAACATGATCCGGGAGGGTAAAGAGCTCGCCGCCATCAATGACAAGATTGTGGTTAAAATCCCTATGATACGGGACGGGGTGAAGGCCATCAAATACCTCACCAGCGAAGGAATCCGTACCAATTGCACCCTGGTTTTCAGCCCGGGTCAGGCCCTCCTGGCCGCTAAGGCAGGAGCCAGCTACGTGTCTCCCTTCATCGGACGTCTCGATGATATTGCCACCGACGGTCTGTCCCTCATTGAGCAAATCGTACTGATCTACCAGAATTACGGATATGAAACCGAGGTATTGGCCGCAAGCGTACGCCATACCATGCACCTGATTCAGTGTGCCGAGATCGGAGCTGATGTGGTGACCTGTCCGTTGAATGTGATTACAGGATTACTGAAGCACCCGCTGACTGACGCCGGACTGGAGAAATTCCTCGCCGATCACAAAAAGGCCAACGGATGACCCTGAACCCTGACCATGTCGTATCCGCAACGGATGTGTCTGTATTTCAGGGAGGGCATACAATCCTGGATAAAGTCAGCTTTACCATAACAAAGGGGGAATTTGTCTTTCTGGTCGGACGTACCGGCGGTGGCAAATCCTCCTTACTCAAAACCATCTATGCCGACCTCCCGCTGCAACTGGGTGAGATGTACGTGGCAGGTCAGGCCATTCACACCATTAAACGGAAGGAAATTCCGGCCCTTCGCAGGAAAATAGGTATCGTCTTCCAGGATTTCCAGCTATTTCCGGACCGCAGTGTCTCGGAAAACCTCATGTTTGTCATGAAGGCTACTGGCTGGAAGGAGAAATCAAAGATGAAGACCCGCATGACTGAGGTGCTGATTCGCGTCGGACTTGGGAGTGTGGCATCCAAAATGCCTTACCAGTTATCGGGCGGGGAACAGCAACGGGTGGTGATCGCACGGGCACTTCTCAACGAACCGGCGCTGCTGGTGGCCGATGAGCCCACGGGGAACCTTGACCCTGAAGTCAGTAAGGGAATATTCAATTTATTCCAGGAGATCAACCGTAGTGGCACCACCGTACTTATGGCTACCCATGACCATGCACTGGTGCGACGAAATAAATCCCGGGTTCTTAAATGTGAGAATGGGGTGCTGCTTGATTCGGAGAATGAAGACTTCGAGTTGAGCGGGTCTTCCTACTAAATTTCGGCCTGTGCACCGGGCTTTTCGGATGCTTTCTCTGTCTCAGCTTTTTCAATTTCAGCCACTACCTGGTTCAACAAATCAAGACGTACAATAAGATTCAGTGTAAGGGCCTCCAGAACTTCTTCCGAAGGATTCTCCCTGAACTGCTCCTTTAGCACCAGGTACATGGCATCAAGCTTCTGAAGCTCGGCTTCTGCCGAGACCCCGGTTTCGGATATATCCTGGATAAAGGCTCTTTTCTGATTGATTTCCCTGAAATAAAAATCTTCCACCTGGTTAAAGGAATCCTCCGAGGCAATCTCCTGCGGGGAAACCACTCCTGAGCGATCTGCCAGCAGGAGGACCGATGTAGCAAAGAAAATGACCGCGGCAGCCTGCCAAACCCACATGAAACTGCGTTTTGCAGCCGGCAGGTTCCGGGAGATACCTTTCCATATATGTGCACGCGGGGCTTCATCGTCGAAAGCCGCGCGATTGTTCTGCACAAAATCTTTTAAATTATCTTTCATAGCTCAGTGTCGTTAAAGATTCCCTCAACCGTTTCCTGGCCCGGTTATATTGCGATTTGGAAGTCCCTACCGAGATTTCCAGTATGTCAGCGATCTCCTGGTGGTCATAGCCTTCCATCAGGTAAAGCGAAAGAACGGTCCGGTAACCCTCAGGCAGTTCCATAATTGCATGCTTTACACGTTTTACGGTAAGTTGGTCTGCAAAGAAGCCCGGATCTGCTTCCGGTTCTTCTTCCATATCAAGGGTCTCAGGCAGAGGTTCTGTCCGCCTTTTTTTCAGCGCATTGATCGCTTTGTTGATCACGATCCTCTTCAGCCAGGCACCGAAGGAGGAGGTACCCTGGAAGGAAGCCAGGTGCGAGAATGCACTGATGAAGGCATCCTGAAGCACATCTTCGGCTTCATCCCTGTCTCCCGTCAGGCGCAGGGCCACGTTAAACATGGCTTTTGAGTAGAGCGCATAAATTTCCTCATACGCCTTCCGCTCACCGTGGAGACAGCGATCAATAATTTCTGAATGTATGGAATAGCTTTCCGGATCCAAATCCTGTTCAACTTATCCTAAAGACTACAGGATCCGTCGGAGGTTGCATCCGGACGGATCAATTATTGAGAGATTCCAGATTTTCTTTTGCCAGTTGAAAATCCGGAGCAAGTTCCAGTGCTTTTTGAAAATGCTGGCGCGCCGCTTCCTTGTTATTCAATCCGAGTGCATTCAACCCTTTCAGGTTGTACAAAGCCACCTTCAGCGGATATTCCTTTTCAGTGTCACCGGTGGATTCAAAGATTGCGGTAAGCTCCTCAGACTCTTTTTTCTCAAGCATCACGTCAATGTTTGTCATGCTTTCATTATAGCGCTTCAGCTGATACTGCAAAAAAGAGACTTTATACAGGCTTTGGAAATTTCCTGTTTTGAAATAAAGGTCTTCATAATTGTCAGCGGCCTTATCCAGTACTCCAAGATTCTCAAAGGCAACTGCCCTGATTTCGATTCCGCCCAAATGGTCGGGATTCATTTTTTCAAGGTCGGTCGCGGCAATAGCGGCCGATGCATATTGCCCTGTTTCCAGGAACATGACGGAAAGCGTATACAAAATGGAGTCACTGGCAGGATTTTCAGCCAGTAAATCGTACAAGGCCATCCGTGCACCGATGTAATCATTATACCGCAGTGCCAGCTGATAGGTCCGTGCCGCATGCACCGACAGCACCTGTCCGGCTGTCATGTTCTTCTGCTGTGGCTGTTGTGGCGGTGTTGTACCGGCAGGCTGATCCTGCGCATAGCCAAATCCTGCAATACACAGGAAAATAATAATCGTCAAACTTTTTCTCATATCACTAAACTTCTGCCTTCAAAGCTACTTATTTTCTTCCACTTTACTCAAGCCTTTTTTGCGGCCCACCGTGAGCATGTACTGCCAGGCGTCTTCCCTCCGGTTACGAATCTCCCCTTCCAGGATAGCTTCCTTGATCGATTCCTTAATGTCCCCTACGATCCTGCCCGGCGGGATCCCGAAGGCTTTCATAATATCTTCCCCACTCACCGGAGGCTGAAAATTGCGGATCATGTCTTTCTCCTCAACCTCCAGCATTTTCTTCTCCACTTTTCTGAAGTTGCTCAGGTACCGCCTCACCCGGTTATCATTTTTAGACGTCACATCTGCCTTGCAGAGGGTCATCAGGTCCTCCACATCGTCGCCTGCCTCAAATAATAACCGGCGTATGGCTGTGTCGGTCACATGGTCCTTCACCAGGGCAATCGGTCTGAGATGCAAACGCACAAGCTTCTTCACATATTGCATGCGGTCATCCATCGGCAGTTTCATCCGCCTGAATATTTTAGGAACCATCCTGGCCCCTTTATCTTCGTGCCCGTGAAAGGTCCAGCCAGCCTTCGGGTCATACCTTTTGGTGGCCGGCTTGGCAATATCGTGCAGGATCGCGGCCCATCGGAGCCATAGGTTATCCGATCGTTCCGCGGTATTGTCCAGGACCTGCAGGGTGTGATAAAAGTTGTCTTTATGCGAATGTCCGTTAATGGTCTCAACCCCATGCAAATCGACCATTTCCGGGAATATATAATGCAGAAGGCCTGCATGAAACAGCAGTTTGAAGCCATAGGAAGGGGTCTCTGCGAGAATTATTTTATTGAGTTCGTCGATGACCCGCTCCTGGGAGATAATGGATATCCTCTCCTTATGGGCGATGATGCCTTCAAACGTATCGGGCTCAATATCAAACCCCAGCTGGGTAGCGAAGCGAATCGCTCGCATCATGCGTAATGGATCGTCGGAGAAGGTTATTCCCGGATCTGCAGGGGTCCGAATCAGTTTCCGTTTCAGGTCCCTGACGCCGTCAAACGGGTCCACAAGTTCTCCGTACCCCGCTTCATTCAAACGGATCGCCATGGCATTAATGGTGAAATCACGGCGCAGCTGATCATCTTGCAAACTTCCCTCTTCCACCTTTGGTTTCCGGCTGTGTTCGCGGTACGATTCTTTTCGTGCCCCGACAAATTCCAGGTCGTACCCATCGTAGGAAAGATGCGCCGTTCCGAAATTTTTAAATACACTCACCTTGCCCGGTATGCCCAATTCCGCAGCCACTTTCTTCGCCAGCCTGATGCCATCACCCACACACACAAAGTCTATATCCTTGGAGGGTCTTTTGAGCAACAGGTCCCTGACATAGCCGCCTACCACATAGGTTTCCAGTCCCAACTGGTCAGCCACCTTGCCTATGCGGCCAAAAGCAGGAAAATGTTCCAGATTCTCCGAAAAATTGATCACCTCCGTCATATTGGGGACAAAGGTAGCCAATCCGCCGTCAAATCGTAAGCCCGTGAAAAGAATTGGAATACCTAACGGCTACGGATAAACGTAGGGCAGGGAATGATCTTGTCGTACTGCTTTTTCTTTGAAGACGATGCGATTTCCAGGTCGTACTTGAGGGAAATCTCATGGGCACCCCCCGAGGAAGGCCCCAGTTCGGAGATGGTGAAGTCATAACTGTACCCAAATTCCAGGTGGCTGAACTGCAACCCGAGGATCATCGCCACAGCATCCTGGCTGATATTGTCCTTCACATTCTGTTTAACCGGAATGCCGCGGTACCATAAACCGACCATGACCGGTTCATAAAGAAAATGAAGGCCTACGTCAAGCTGGTCAAAACGACCCTGGCTTTTGTAAACAAATGACGGAGCTATATAGGCGAGCTTGTCCCTGTTCAGGATACCCGCATTCAGGGGTAATTTGGCCCCCGCATGAAACGACGATTTCATCGGGATCCTGCTGTCATCTTCAAGCAGTGAGCGATTAGGCTCATTCAGGTGATAGACCGAGAATCCCGCCCAGAATTTTTTGTTATACAGCAGCATACCCGTCCCGAAATCAAAATACCCGGTACTGCCAAGACTGCCGAAACTGACGTCGCTGGTGGGAACCTGCCCGTCATTGGTAAAAGCCAGCTGATCACCAAATACCAGCTTATTCAAGTCAATATCACGATATCCATAGCCAAAATACAATCCGGGGGTAAGAATCCATGAGCTCGCCAGCTGGATCTTGTAGGAATACACGAAACCTACGGTCGTGGACTTGAGGGAAGCCGACCCCGCCTGATCAGCCGTCATGATGAGTCCGATCCCGCTTTTAAGGTCTGCCAGGTGGTAATCATAGGAGAAAGAGTAGGTCACATATCCGTTGGAAATACTTGGCCATTGATTGCGGTAATTGGCAATAAACCGGTGACCCATACCCGTGCCGGCAAACGCCGGGTTAAGATACAGGGGCGCCGCGTAATACTGTGAAAACTGCGCATCCTGTGCCCGCACGGATTTCCCCGTGAAAAAAGCTCCGGACACTATCAATATAAAAATAACGATCCTTCTCATTTCCTCTCCTACCTGATTAAGTTTACATCTCCTGTACGCAATACACGCTCACCGTTAATGAAGGTGGCTTTTATCTGATATACATAGACATCCTGCGGACTCAATTCTCCTTTGTAATATCCGTCCCAGCCTATATTCTTATCCCGGCTCTGGAATATCAGCTCACCCCAGCGGTTGAAAATGAGCAGCTCGTAGTCCACCACGCCCAGTACCTTAGGCCGGAACACGTCGTTACTGTTGGGATCTTCACCCAGTCCCCCTCCGGTAGGCCCGAACAGGTTGGGCGAGAATGCATTGGGGACCAGGAGCCTGCCGCCCATTTTGGCCTGTACGATCCCTTCTTCAGATACGGTATCCGCACAGCCGTACTCGTTGGTGGCAACAAGCGTGATGGTATAAATACCTTCCTCTTCGTACATATGGACGGGCTGAGGCGAATACGATGTGTTTCCATCCCCGAAATCCCAGTAATAGGAGCTGGCATTGCGGCTGTCATTCCTGAAATACACCGGGTCATCCGGAATATAAACGATAGGCGACTTCACAACGAATGCTGCAATCGGATTTGGATACACTTCAATAATGTCATTCTTGATTTCCCGCACCGTATCCCCGACAATATTTGAGGCACTTAGTGAAACTGTGTAAGTACCCGGACGGGTATAGGTATAGGTTGGATTTTCGGCCCGTGATGTTCCCTGGCCATCCCCGAAATCCCAGTAATAGCTGTTGGGATCCGCGTATTGCGATAGGTTGGTAAATACCACAGTGAGCGGTGCACATCCCTTGTCCGGTGCATACGCAAAGTCTACAATCGGCGGAATGGGATTAATCGTTACCGTCTGAAGAACCGAATCGGCACATCCTAAATCATTTTCAGCGAGCAGTGTAATGGTGTAGGTGCCGAAGGTGGCGTACGTTTTGGGTGGCGGGTTTGCCGCGGTCGAACTGGTCCCGTCACCAAAGTCCCACAGATAGCTGAGATTGGTCCCTGTACTGTTGTTGGTCAGGGATACCGTACTGTTGGGTAAGGTCTGGTTGGCAGGGGTCGCGGTAAATGAAGCCGTGACCGGGTCGGTGGCAGGTACGTCAAAGAACTCCGACGAAACGCCGCTTTCGCAGCTGGCGAAATTAGAAGTGCGAAGCGTCACTTCCACATTCCGGAAGGTGGAGCTGCGGTTAAACTGGTGTTCAAAGGTACTGCCGACGGCCGTACTGGTATAGGTGACCACCCCATTCTCCAGGATTGTCCATTCATACTCCGCCAGGCCGGCTTGATCCGCAGTAAAACGCATGCGCATGATATCGCAATCAAAAATCAGGGTATCGACCTCAAAGCCGGAATCCGGAATGGGGTTTACCCGTATCATCATGTCGGTGGAAGCCGGGCAACCAGCCCCGTAGTCGGCGGTCAGGCTAACCCGGAAATCCCGTATCATCTGGGTATCGTTCACAAACGAATAGCTGAAAGAGGGATTGGTGCCCGCATTTTCCTGGTAAATGGTATCCGTTCCCTGGATAATTCTCCAGTAATATGAATTAGGATTGAGCGCCTGGGTGGAAGAGGCCACCTGGAAGGTTACATCCACCGGGCTGCAATTATCTTCGAACGGGGAATAATTGGTTGCCACAAAATCAGCCTCCGGCTGAGGCAGTACAGTAATGGTGACCGGGGGGCTCAGGGCTTCGCAACCGTTGTCAGCGACCGCCCGTAACCTGACCTGATAATCAATATTTGCTGAAGATGTATTACTCAATACAATGTCGTAGGTATCCGTAAACGACGGATCGTCCGGATCCTGGATCGAATCTGTTACCCAGCCGCTGCCGCTGTTAACCTCCCAGATATATTGATTGATCGGGGTTGGCTGGGAGCCGGCATGAATATTCAGAAGGGAGGCTGTATACGGACTACATCCATACGTATCGCCGGTGCTTATATCGGATAACGGCGCAGGAGTCACTGTTACCGTCTGTACGGTCATAAAGCTGCAACCAACATCTGTGGTTATTCGAAGCGCCACATCAAAGACCCCCGCTGAGGGAAACGGACGCGCAAAATCAGTTGAATCCGTGTAGTTGGCATCCGGGGTAAAAGTTGTCCCGTCATAATCGAAATCCCACTCCCGTAAGCTGATCTGCTCACCTTCCAGCGGATTGGTCAGTGTGGAATTATCGGTAAACAAAGCATCCTGGCCCTCACAGGCCGCAGCGGCCGTAAAATTGAGGTCCGGGGCAGGATACACCTTTACACTGATCTCATCATAGCTTGTACATCCGGTCACGCTGTTTCGGGTGAACAGCCGAACCTGGTAGATACCCGGGGTGGTAAAGGTTTCCTCGAAAGGGCCCAGTTCGGAGTTACTGAAACCCGATGCCGGTTCATTCCTGTAATTGTTGCCGTTTTCGTCATAAAAACGCCAGCGCCATTGAGTGGACGAATTGATGGTACCTGTCGATACATCATGGAAGCGTACGGTAAATGAATCGGTATTGCCGGGAGACTGGCAGAATGTACCTGGGATGGGATTGTCGGCCAGGTCGGTAATGTCAAGTCCGGCAAGCCGTGAAGGGGTAATATTTACCAGCAAGTCGAATGTACGCTCACAGCTGCTCTGTGCCGTGGAGTTAATGGCTGTCAGCCTGATCAGCTTCTGTCCGGGATTATCGTACGCGTAGACAGGCTGGGCATCCGTCACGTCATTGATCAGAGGATCCGTATCATTGGGTCCGTCATACATCTCCCACCGGTAGGAGTCGGCGCCGGTGGACAGGTTTTCAAAGTAGATATCCTGGCCGATACAGAATTCCCGGCCCGGGGGCACGGGTCCTGTGTAACTGTCCTTGTGGGTCTCAAAATCCGGATTCGGGTCATCCACGATACGGATTACGGCTGTCGTGGAAATGGCATCCTCGTAGTTCGGATTCAACGGGTCCCCGTTGTACGGGTTACAAATATTCCAGTTAAACAGCGTGACTTCAAATTCATTGCCCACCGCATTGGCCGGATCTGCCGGTGCATTCATGGGAAAAGAAACGGAAATGGGTCCGTCTGCCGGGAACGGTATGGCCTCAATCGGCCCGAAATAAGCCGCGGTCACGATACCCCGTGTGATCGGTGCCGCAATATTTCCTGCACCATCCGTAAGAGGCCGGGTACCGCCGTCCTCCAGAGACAGGTTCAGTATGGTGCTGGCCGGATTATGGGTAGCCACATTTCCATACACAAACTGGACATGACGCTCCTGCTGGTTTGGGTTGTCAGGTTCAATATTGATGTTACAATTGAAAAAAGAGTTGTCAGTAAACTGGGCGTTGATGACAGGGTCCTCGTAACAGACGTCCCAGCTGTTGGGGGTAATACTCAGGTTTGCGCCGAATTCATTGTCCCTGGCCCAGGCGCTGGCAAACTGTACCTGCCGGGAAGAGCTGCAAACCACACCATCCACTACGATAAACGCCTCGGGGTAAAACCCGCATTCGTCACTTTCCGGATAGGTGAAACTGGCTGTGGCTTCGAAGGACCGGTTGCCGTTGGTAACGGTAATGCCTGAAGCATCAATGATGGTTATGTTGTTGGCCGGGTCATTCCAGCGATACATAATCTGGATTCTGGATGGGTCAGTCGCAACCAGAAATGAGTACCTGACCGTAAAATACTGCACATTGGTGGGTGCACACAGGTCAGGAGCCTCAAAATTTACGAAGTAGTTATTGGCTAACTGATCGCATTGTGCTTGAAGATTGAAAGTACAGCCAACAAAAAAACACACGATAAAATATCGTAGTAACTTCCACATAGGTTAAAAAAATTATCCCGGTACTCCATAATCCTAAAGCCAAACATACCTTTAATACGATAATTTATTATTTGGAAACCAATGGGAATGTGCCATACGTAAGGTTTTAACCCACATTTGGGAATAATTAAGCCCGCCTGTTCGGTCGGACCGGAACCCCCCTGCCGCCTGTTCTGCCGCCCTGAAGCCTGTGTATAAGGACCCTGTCATATCCGGGCTATTTTTTCCGGCCCGTACATTTTTAATCTTTTGATTACCATATTCTGTTGAAAGATGTACCTTTGTGTCCCATAAGTTAAGGTGCAACGAATAACAACTTATGGCCACTGCAAAGTACATTTTTGTCACGGGCGGCGTGACATCCTCCCTCGGAAAGGGAATCATCTCAGCCTCATTAGGTAAGCTTCTCCAGGCACGCGGATTTAAGGTAACCATTCAGAAATTTGACCCTTACATCAATATTGATCCGGGTACACTGAATCCTTATGAACACGGAGAATGCTATGTGACTGACGACGGGGCAGAGACTGACCTGGACCTGGGCCATTATGAGCGCTTTCTGAATTCTTCCACCTCACAGGCCAATAATATCACGACAGGAAGGATTTATAATAATGTCATCACCAAGGAGAGGAAGGGCGAATATCTCGGCAAGACCGTGCAGGTGGTCCCCCACATTACCGACGAAATTAAGCGCAATATCTACGCCCTGGGGGAAAGCGGTGATTATGATTTTGTGATCACTGAAATAGGCGGTTGCGTGGGCGATATCGAATCCCTGCCCTTCATTGAAGCCGTGCGCCAGGTACGCTGGGATGTGGGACCGAATAATTTCCTGGTGATCCACCTTACCCTGATCCCCTACCTCAAGGCCGCCAAAGAACTGAAGACAAAACCCACCCAGCATTCGGTCAAGCAGTTGCTGGAAGCAGGGATCCAGCCGGATATCCTGGTGTGCCGGTCGGAACACCGCCTGCCCAATGACATCCGGAAAAAACTTGCCCTTTTCTGTAACGTGCATATCAATTCAGTCATTGAAGCGCTGGATGCCGAAACGATCTACGACGTGCCCCTGCTGATGAAAAAGGAAAAGCTCGATGAGCGGGTCCTTGCCAAGCTCAGGATACCGAACAAGTCAGAGCCGGACCTGGATCAATGGAAGGATTTCCTGGGCAAGCTTAAAAATCCTTCTGAAGAAGTGAAAATCGGCCTTGTTGGCAAATATGTCGAGCTGCCGGATGCCTATAAATCCATTGCCGAGGCCTTTATCCATGCCGGAGCGGTAAATGAATGCAAAGTGAAAATCACCTGGATTTCCTCGGAAACGATCACCCGTGACAATGTGGGGAACGTCCTCTCGGGAATCGACGGTATCCTGGTAGCCCCGGGATTCGGCGAACGGGGCGTGGAAGGAAAAATCGAAGCCGTGCGTTATGTGCGGGAGAATGATATACCCTTCTTTGGTATTTGTCTGGGCATGCAGTGTGCGGTGATCGAATTTGCGAGAAATGTACTCGGACTTAAAAAGGCGTCCAGCACCGAGCTTAATGAGAAAACCCCTGATCCGGTCATTGACCTGATGGAAGAACAGAAAAATATCACAGACAAAGGGGGAACCATGCGTCTCGGCGCCTACCCCTGTGATCTGCAGAAAGGCAGCAAAACCAGTGCGGCATATGGAAAAACAAAAATCAGCGAACGCCATCGTCACCGGTACGAATTCAATAATAAATATCTGAAGCAAATGGAGAAGGCCGGACTCAAGGCAGTGGGCATCAACCCGGGAACCGGACTGGTCGAGGTGGTCGAACTCGAAGATCATCCCTGGTTCGTGGGAACTCAGTTTCATCCCGAATTAAAGAGTACCGTGCTGAATCCTCACCCTTTATTTGTTAAGTTTGTGCGCGCAACGTATACATTCAAGAAGTCTAGGAATAAAAATTAACGCACAGAAGAAAAAGCATGGACAGGAATCAGGCAACCGGACTCTTACTGATCGCATTACTGGTATTACTCTATTTCCAGTTTTTCGGGCCCGAACCGCAGGAACTGGATGAGAATCCGGCACAAGTAACCACGGAATCAAGTGCTCCCCAGGAAATAGCCCCGGCAGGAGAAACACAAACCATCCCCGACTCGTTGCTGGAGCAGCAGAATGTGGTGAAATACGGCGCTTTTGCCCCCGGAGCCGACGGGGAGGCGCGTGAGGTGACCGTGGAAAATGAAGACCTGGAAATGGTCCTATCCACGCAGGGCGGATTGCCCGTACAGGTAAGGCTTAAACAATTTGAGGCCTACGGAGGACTTCCCCTGTTCCTGTTCACCCCGGAATCGAGTGACATCAACCTATTGCTCGAATCGGGCAACAGAAAAATCAACCTTTCGGAACTCTATTACCAGACAAGCCAGGAAATGAACGGTGATACGACCGTTATCCGGATGAGCCTGGGCCTGAGCGACGGTGGGCAGGTAGTCCATACCTATTCCCTCCCTCCCTCTGGATACCAGGTCGGTTATTCACTTCAGGTAAATGGCACACCACTGAGCAGTGATGTGGTGATGGACTGGCATAATGAATTGATGCTCCAGGAAAAAGACATCACACTGAGCCGCACGAATACCACCATCAATTACATGACGGCTGAAGGGGATTTCGACGGACTTGCCGAACGGAGCAACGAACTTGAAAAAGAGGCGCTGGACGAGCCGGTGAAATGGGTGGCTGTTAAGCAGCGGTTCTTTGTATCATCCATTATTGCCAATGAATCCTTCAGCGGGGCTATCATTTCAGCCCAGGCACCTCTGAACGATTCTTCCATTGTCAAGACCGCTGATGTACAGGTTTCCATTCCTGCCACTGTTGTTCAGAATACTGGGAACTACACCTTCTACTTTGGCCCCAACGATTATCATATTCTCAAAGACGTCACCGAGGACTTCTCCAAGAACCTGTACCTGGGATGGCCTCCGATGATCTGGGTAAACAAATGGATTATCATTCCGCTGTTTGACCTGCTGAATAATTTCATCGGTAATTACGGAGTTATCATCATCATCATGGTACTCCTGATCAAGCTCGTCCTTTCTCCCTTGTCGTATAAGTCCTATCTCTCTATGGCCAAGATGAAGGTGCTGAAGCCTCAGCTCGACGAGATCAAGGAGCGAAACGCGGATGATGCATCCAAGGCGCAGCAGGAACAAATGAAGCTTTATCAGCAAGTCGGGGTTAACCCGGTCAGCGGATGTATTCCGATGCTGCTGCAAATGCCCATCCTGTTTGCCATGTTTTACTTTTTCCCGCAGTCGATCGAATTGCGGGGAGAGCCATTCCTGTGGGCGGAGGACCTTAGTACCTACGATTCGATTATTCAACTGCCCTTTACCATTCCTTTTTATGGCAGCCATGTGAGTCTTTTCGTACTGTTGATGACCCTCTCCACCATACTCTATACCTGGTCAAACCAGCAGGTGAGTACGGTCACGGGGCCGATGCAGTATATCTCCTACATGATGCCGCTCATTTTCATGTTTGTACTTAATTCGTACCCGGCGGCCCTGAGCTTTTATTATTTCGTTTCCAACCTGGTCACCTTCGGACAACAGGCGATCATCCGGCGGTTCGTCGATGATGAAAAGATTGAGAAGATACTGGAAGAGAATAAACGAAATGCGGGCAGCAGGAAGAAATCCAAATTTGTGCAGCGGCTTGAAGATGCCATGAAAGCCCAGCAGGAAACGCAGCAGCAACAGGGCAAGAAGAAAAAGAAAAAATAAATTCTCACACCCCGGCCTGAACAGCCGGGGTTTTTTGTTCCCGAATGTTTCCCTGCGTACTTATCATAATCCAATTAACTTTATATCTTTGTATGCCATCGGACCAACCTATGCAACTATGAAGATTACATACTATGGACATTCCTGTTTTATGGCTGACATCAATGGTAAAAAGGTACTTTTTGACCCTTTTATCAGTCCGAATGAAAAGGCATCTCATGTGGATGTATCTTCCATTACTGCTGATTTTATATTGCTTTCCCACGGTCATGGCGATCATGTAGCGGATGTGGAAGCCATATATAAACAATCGGATGCCATGCTGGTATCCACGTTTGAAGTCGTGCAGTGGTTTGAAAACAAGGGGTTGGAGAATGGTCATCCAATGAACCATGGCGGATCCAAAACATTTGATTTTGGAAAAGTCAAGATGGTCAATGCTATCCATTCCAGCAGTATGCCTGACGGCAGCTATGGTGGAAACCCTGCGGGATTCGTTGTGGAAGGTGGCGATAAAATTTTTTACTATGCAGGTGACACCGCCCTGCATATGGACATGCAGTTAATCAAGGAGGAGTTTACCCTGGATTTTGCAATACTCCCGATTGGCGATAACTTCACCATGGGACCCGCCGATGCCGCCAGAGCGGCACGTATGACGGGTGCCACGAAAGTGATCGGAATGCATTTTGATACATTCCCTTATATCGAGATCAATCATGAAGAAGCAAAAGCAATTTTCAGTGAACACGGGGTTGAGTTAATACTGCTGTCTGCTGGACAATCTATAAATCTATAATTTTTTTGAATGGGTAAAGTTATTGCGATTGCGAATCAAAAGGGGGGTGTGGGGAAAACCACCACCGCTATAAATCTGGCCGCCAGTCTTGCGGCGCTGGAGCAAAAAACACTGGTCGTCGATGCGGATCCGCAGGCAAACTCAACCTCCGGGCTTGGGGTGAATCCCAAAGAAGTGGACTACAGTATTTATGAATGCATGGTCGACGATGTTTCCGTCAAAGAGGCCGTGACGGAAACCAATATTGACTACCTGCACGTGCTGCCCTCTCATATCAACCTGGTTGGCGCTGAAGTGGAAATGGTTAGTGTGGACCAGCGCGAAGAGAAAATGAAGGAGGCCCTGGAGGAAATCAGGGATGATTACGACTTTATCATTATTGACTGTTCGCCCTCACTGGGGTTGATCACGATCAATGCCCTTACCGCGGCCAACGCGGTGCTGATCCCTGTACAGTGTGAATATTTCGCACTGGAAGGTCTTGGAAAACTTCTGAATACAATCAAGATCATTCAGAAACGCCTGAACAAGAACCTTGAGATAGAAGGTATCCTGTTAACCATGTACGACGTCCGGCTCAGGTTGTCCAACCAGGTAGTCGATGAGGTGCGAACGCATTTTAAACGGATCGTGTTTGATACCATTATCCCCAGGAATATCAAACTCAGCGAATCCCCTGGCTTCGGGATTCCCGCCATCGCCCACGATGCAGAGAGCAAGGGGGCAGTCAGCTACCTGAACCTGGCCAAGGAGATCCTGGAGAAGAATGGAATAAAAGCCTAAACAGGCAAGCTTATGGCAAAGAAACCGACGAAAAAACGAAACGCCCTCGGAAGAGGTCTGGGTGCACTCCTGGATGATTCCCCTTCCATGGATGAGAAACTGGAAATAAGAAAGAAGGAAACCTCTGATGAAGGAGGAATGATGAATGAAATCCCCCTGGACCAGATCGAAACCAATCCCTTTCAGCCCCGATCTGACTTTGACGAGGTCGCATTGAACGAACTCGCTGATTCCATTCGTGTTCAGGGAATTATCCAGCCGATCACAGTGAGGAAGATGTCTGATAAAAAATACCAGCTCATCTCCGGGGAACGTCGTTACCAGGCTTCTCAAATTGCAGGACTGACAGCCATACCTGCCTATATCCGTACCGCCAATGACCAGCAAATGCTGGAAATGGCCCTCATTGAGAATATTCAGCGGGAGAATCTGAATGCTATTGAAGTTGCCCTCAGCTACCAGCGTTTATTGTCGGAATGTGACCTCAAACAGGAAGAACTTGGTGACCGGGTAGGCAAGGACCGAAGCACGGTTAATAATTATCTTCGCCTGCTTAAGCTCCCACCGGATATTCAGGCCGGATTACGGGATAAAAAGATTTCCATGGGACATGCCCGTGCATTGATCACCATTGATGATGTGGGTGCACAGCTCGATATATACCGGAAAACCGTCCGGGAGGATCTGTCAGTACGAAAGGTGGAAGGACTGGTCAGGGAATTTCTTGCCGGTAAAAAACCAAAACCACAGGATCCTCCTAAAGATCCCGGTTTTGGCAAGGAAGTTGAGAAGCTTCAGGGACGGCTTGCTTCCCATTTCGGAACCCGTGTACAGGTTAAATCCACAGACGGAAAAAAAGGGGAAATTAAAATCCCCTTTGTCTCTGTGGATGATCTGAATCGCATACTTGACATTCTTGACCTCTGATGAAAACCCTCCTGTTTGGTGTAATACTGGCCGCAATAACCCCCCGGGTTTTTGCCCAGTCAGACACCATCCCGGTGCTGACCGCCGATACCGTACGCTCAACAGATAATATCCAGGAAACGGATACCTATGCAGCACGCTTCGTACCTCGGAGGGCTTCGCTTTATTCTGCCATATTGCCCGGGGCAGGACAAATCTATAACCGAAAATACTGGAAGGTTCCCATTGTTTACGGAGGGTTCATCGCCCTGGGCCTGACGGTTGATTTCTATAATGACCTTTATACCGAGTACCGGTCACAATTGTTTCGTGTACTCGATGATCCGTTTTACACGCCTCCCTCGGGCGCATCAGAAAGTCAGCTGCGCAGTGCCATTGACGATGCCCGCCGGGAACGGGACTTCTGGCTGATCATGACCGGGGTCTTTTACCTGCTTCAGATCGCTGAGGCACACATCGACGCCCACCTGAAAGAATTTGAACTCAACCCTGACCTTCGTGTTTCCCTTCAGCCGATGCGCGAACAGATCCTGCCCGGAGGAGTTTATCAGTCAGGAATGACTTTAACCATACGCTTTTAACTATGCGAATATTGTTGCTTGGATACGGAAAGATGGGAAAGACCATCGAAGAACTGGCCGGTGAACGCGGCCATGAAATTGTAGGCCGTATTGATAATTCCAATGAACCACGGGATCCTTTCGACAAGGAAAATACCGATGTAGCCATCGAATTCAGCCAGCCTGATGCGGCAGTGGATAATATAAAATGGTGCCTGAAAAAAGGAATCCCTGTACTGAGCGGTACCACAGGGTGGCTCGACAGAAAAGAAAATATAGACTCCTATTGCAAGGAGCAGGAGGGCACCTTTTTCTATGCCTCGAATTACAGTATCGGAGTCAACCTCTTCTTCCGGCTCAATAAATTTCTTGCCACTATGATGGACAAGTATGATGCCTATGAAGTGTCCATGGAGGAAACACATCATACCGAAAAGAAAGATGCACCAAGTGGCACCGCCATCACCCTGGCTGAGGATATCATCTCGGCCATAGACCGGCTTGAGCGGTATACGGAAGGCACCGGCATCAGTGATGCTGACCTCGGTATACAATCATTTCGGGAAAAAGATGTGCCCGGTACCCATGTGGTCACCTACACCGGGAAGGAAGATGAAATCGAAATTAAGCACACTGCCCATTCCAGAAAAGGATTTGCCCTGGGTGCAATAAAAGTTGCCGAATGGCTGGTCCACCAGAAAGGAGTACTGTCCATGGATGACTTTCTGCAAATCGAAAAATAAATCAGGACGAGTGTAAGAAAACCAATTCCTCAAACACTATTAAAGAAAACAACATACATGAATCTCAAATTCTGGAAAAAAAAGGATAAAAAAGAGCGGAAGCCAAAATCAAAAATCAGGGAATGGGGAGACGCCATTCTCTTTGCAGTAATTGCCGCGACCCTGATCCGCTTTTTTATCATGGAAGCCTTTACCATTCCCACCCCTTCCATGGAGCAGTCCCTGCTGGTAGGTGATTTCCTGTTCGTCAGTAAGTTTCATTACGGAGCCCGCACACCGGCTACGCCCCTTCAGATTCCGCTCACACACCAGAAAATCTGGTTTACAAATATTCCTTCCTACTCCGATGCCGTCCAGTTGCCCCAGTATCGTCTGCCAGGCTTTACTTCGATCAAAAGAAATGATGTGGTGGTATTCAATGTCCCGGGGATACCCGAAAATAATATCGATGAAAGCGGTTTCATGAAGCCCGAATCGCAATGGATTGATTATCCGGTCGACCTGAAAACCAATTATATCAAACGCTGTGTCGGACTGCCGGGAGATACACTTTCCGTGGTGGATACCCAGGTAATGATAAACGGAGAGCCGATTGAAAACCCCGAAGAAATGCAGTTTGCCTACGACGTGGTATCCGATCAGCAACTCAATGAGCGGGCCCTGGAAAACCTCGGTGTTGATTTCCCAAACAGTATGGGGATGAGGGGTAATAAGGTACTTTACGTATGGAGCCTGACTGCTGCAGAAAAGGAAAAGCTCGAAGAACAAACATTCATCCGGGAAATTACCCCGCATTATGATAATAAGGACAACCAATACCAGGAAGGTGTCTTTCCTGAGGCACCTGAGTTTTACCCGTGGAACCAGGATTGGTTTGGCCCGCTGTGGATTCCCAGTGAAGGAGCCACTATTCCTGTGAACAGGAAAACCCTTGCTTTATATGGCAATACCATCAAACTGTATGACCTGAATAATGAGGTGCGTATAGAGGATGATAAACTGTACATCGACGGACAGGAAGTTACCGAATATACCTTCAACCAGGATTATTACTTTATGATGGGTGATAACCGTCACAATTCTCTGGATTCCCGGTTCTGGGGATTCGTACCGGCCAACCATGTGGTGGGTAAGGGATTCTTCATCTGGCTCTCACTTGACCCTAATGAAAGCTTTTTCAGCAAAATACGCTGGTCCAGGTTCTTTAACCTTATCCGGTAATTATCCGAATCCTGTCTCTGTTACGCTATAAAAAAGCCGCACCCAGGTCAGAGGTGCGGCTAAAACTAACCCAAACATCCACTATTATTCTTTTTGAAAGGAGGCCCGGTTTCCCATATATCAGCCTTAATGCCGTCAATCTTCGCTACCTCACCGGGCCTTCCTGCCGGGATTCTCCGTCATTCCTGCTTCTCATATCCTCAATCCCGTTTTATGTTGATCAATGATCTATTGTATATAACGGCATAATTGATCAATGTTTACGGTAAATAAAGGGTATTAAATTGTATATATAAGACAGAATCTGTAGAAAGCGATTTTTTAATCCATTTCCAACGAAATGAAAAGCGACGGTGTCTTAGAAAGAAAGAACCATATGAGAACAGCACTAATTCTTTGCGTATTGTGGATGGCCCTGCCTGCCTGTAACGAGGAGGAGGAGAATATTCAACTGGATGAATCCTCCCTCAGCGGCACATTCGTCCGCCTCTCACCGGATAGTGAGGGGGTAGAATCACCCGTACTCCTGAACCTGAGTAACGGGCAGTATACCGGTCAGGCCGATTCATTATATTATCCTGCGATTTGCGAGGGCACCTATTCCATTGAAGGAAGACGCATTACATTTACCAATGAGTGTGGCTGGACGGCCAACTTTGACTGGACCTACATTCTCCAGGGAACCTACATAGTCGAAGAAAATCACAATGAAACTGTCCTCATCCAGGAGGTGGGGGAGAATATTTACAACATATACAGGCTCAGGTAGACTTACAATTCCAGTCGTTTCCCATTTCCTTTTACGGCAGAAACAGAGAAAAATCCTACCACCGGTTCGGTGGAGTCGCCATCCGTTCGTCTGATATTGGTAGGTAAGTTCTCGAGCGGTTCGGCAAAAATTTCATCAAAGCCCCCATCCCGCTGTGTCTGAATGGCAAGCTGATCAAGAAAGTCGAAGGCCGGAATCGTCAGGGAATGGATTTCCACATAGAGGGAATCCCCGAATTCGTACGGAATGACGGCATCCAGGTCGTCATTCAACGGATTAACGCCATCCTGGATCGGTTGAATGAAGACCACCCCGTCGATCGTTCCACCCGTACTGAAGCCGGCATCAATCGCAATATTGATCTCGAAGGGTCTGAGCAATAGTGTATCGTTCTTGTAAGCCTTGATCCAGTAGGCATCTCCGGGACCTGTAAAATCCGTGGCTACGAATTCCGCATAATAGCCCTTTTCCCGGAACGCATCCTCATCTTCCCGGTAGGTAAAAACGACCGAATCCACTTCCGGTACCCTGCGCATGGCAGATTCAGCACGATACACCTGTCCTTCCGCATCGATCTGCAGCGTGTATTCCCGGCCGACAGTACCAAGTACCGTGCCCTGATAGGGCCACGTATAGGTTCCCGCTCCGGACTCCTCAAATGTATAGACATTTCCCAGGTCATCCGTCACCTGAATCCGCGCACCGGTAACCCCATCGGGCAGGCTGCTTTCAAAATAGGGCTGGGTCTTGGTAAGTCTGATGACCTGGTCTTCCGGCTTGTCATTTATCCAGGCATCCACCACAAGTACCGGCGGGGCATCCTTGAGGTTCAGCTGCACTTCCTCCTCACATCCAAGAAGGATCAGTAGCAGCGTAGCAGACAGAATGAGTGTATATAAACGCTTCATGATCAGAATCTGAAATTATAGGATACGGCGGGAACAATGCTCCCTATGATGGAAAACTTATAGGCCAGTGTTTCCACCGGCTGGCCGGTCACCGGCCGGGCATTTTCCTGGGCAAAGAAGATGGAAAACGGATTCTTTCTCCCGTAGACATTATACAGGGAGAATACCAGGTAATCTTCATTTTTTCGTTCCCTCCCTTTTTTGGTGCGTTTTAGCTGCCAGGTCATTGACAGGTCAAGCCGGTGTGCGGCAGGAATGCGGTAATTGTTCCGGGTATTGTAATAATTGAAAGGGATCACATACCCCTGCTGGGTATACCGGGAAGTTGGCGCGGTGATCGGCGTCCCGGAGGTAAAGGCGAAATTGGCCGACAAGGTTGTCCGCGCACTCACCTCATAATTGGCAAAGACCTTCAGGTTATGGGTTTGATCGAACCGTGTGGGATACCATTCTCCCTGATTGATTCCTTTGACCTGCAACTCCGACCGGCCCAGGGTATAGCTGACCCATCCGTTCAGCCGGCCCTCGTTTTTTTGCAGGTTAAGCTCAAGTCCGTATGCCCTGCCGTCCCCCTGGATTATATCTCCTTCCAGGTATTCATTGATAAAGATTTCCGCTCCCCTCACATATTCAACCTGCTCCCGGGTATCCCGGTAATAGACTTCGGCCGAAAACTCGTACCTGTCGTCAAAGTTATGCAGGTACCCCAACGCATACTGGTCACCCTGCTGGGGACGGATATTATTGGTGCTCGGCGTCCATAAATCAATCGGTGTCGGAGCCGCCGTATTGGATATCAGGTGAATGTACTGATTGGTGCGGGCAAAACTTGCCTTCAGTGAATTTTGACCAAAACGATAATTGACTGAGGCACGGGGCTCGGCATTTGTATAACTTTTAATCACTGCTCCTTTCCCGGCTTCATAGCTGTTTTCAAAATCAGGAAGTCTTCGCTCACCCGGGGCAGCCTCCTGAAAGGTATAAACCGTGGCCGGCCCGAAATACTGGAAGGAGGACAACCTCAACCCGTAGCGGATCGTCAGGTTATCTGTTACCTTCTGTTCGTTGTCGACGTACACCGCACTTTCAAGGGTAAACTTTTCTTCCAGGCTTATGTCCTGGGTCACGCCGTCTGATACTCCGATGGCCTCAGCCGGTTTGAACCGGTAGTAGGTAGACTCTCCACCAAAAGAGAGCTCATTGTTCGGATTAATGAAATAAGTGAATTGCGGTTTGAGCGAATAGGTCAGAATACGTGAATTCCAGTCAAATTTATCCAGGTCATTCTCCCCGAAGCTGAACCCGTAATCAAAATTACTGACATAGAATGAAATATTGGAGAACAGCCGGTCATTGAACAGGTGATTCCAACGCAGGGTACCGGTTATATTTCCCCAGTCAAAACCCTGTCGTTCGTCAAAGCGAAACACATCCCGTCCGAAATAACCCGATAAGTAAACCCGGTTACGGGGATCAATATTGTAGTTTACCTTGGTGGTCAGGTCATAGAAATACAGGGTGGCTCCATCCGTAAATGGCCGGGCGAATAAATCGACATAGGAGCGCCGGCCGGCCACAATGAAAGACGCTTTATCCTTGATCAGAGGTCCCTGAACCGCCAGCCTGCTGAAGATTGGCAATCCGACTCCACCGGATACCTCCAGCCGTTTGCTGTTCCCTTCCTTCATGCGGACATCCAGTATGGAAGAGATCCGGCCGCCATAGCTCGCCGGCATGGCCCCTTTGATAAGCTTCACATCCTTGACGGCATCCGGATTGAAAACCGAGAAGAAACCAAATAAATGGCTAGAGTTATAAACAGGTGATTCATCCAGCAAAACAAGGTTCTGCCCCACACTTCCTCCCCGTACATTAAACCCTGCAGCGCCCTCTCCCACGGTACTCACCCCGGGAAGTAACTGAAGTCCCTTCAGCACATCCACTTCACCGAAAAGTGCCGGGATCTTCTGTATGGTGGATATGGTGAGTTTTTCGGTACTCATTTCCGTGGAGGTCAGCGCGTCCTCGCCCGCCTCACCGGTAATGACCACCTCCTGGAGTTCAGTTCCTTCCATTCCCAGTTCGACATCCAGACGCTTATTCTCCGAGAGAACAACCGTCTCAACAATCTTTTCATAGCCGATGAAACTAAATTCCACCTCATAGGTACCAGGCGGCAGGGTGACGGAATAGAACCCGTACACATTGGTGGCAGTACCTGATCCCGTATCAGGAACATACACGGTGGCACCTATCAGCGCCTCCCCGTTCGAGGCATCCTTAACATATCCGTTCAGGGTAACCTTCTCCTGTCCGGATACACTAAAACCGGTCAGAAGTACGGTGAATACCAGTAGAACAATCCGCATGTATGAGTGAATTCTTTGTGTCGATGTAAAGACACAAAACTCGGCAAATAGTTTAGAATAATGCATGAATTACGCCGGGCGGTTCTTTCTTCGGATTAATTGCGCTAATTGATGCCGAAGGTGTATATTCAAAGGGTGAAAAAATACTCCAGGCCTCCGTTTTTTGTCTCCCCCCACCTGGAAACCATCTACCCGGCGCTGTTCCGCCGGGTTCAGGGTATCACCTATCAAAGGGAGCGCATTGAAACTCCTGATGATGATTTCCTGGACCTTGACTGGATCAGGGAAGGCAACAGCCGGCTGGTAATCATCAGTCACGGGCTGGAAGGAGATTCACACCGGCCCTACGTACGGGGCATGGCCCGGGCTTTTTCTCAGCAACAATATGATGTAATGGCCTGGAATTTCCGGGGCTGCAGCGGGGAAATGAACCGTACCCTGCGATTCTACCACAGCGGGGCCACGGACGACCTGGACCTGGTGGTCCGGCATGCCAGGACCAGGGGGTACCGGCAGATCAGCCTGATCGGGTTTAGCCTTGGCGGGAACCTGACCCTTAAGTACCTTGGCGAACAGGGGCCTGAGGCTGAAATCGACCGGGCGATGGCCATATCTGTACCGCTTGACCTACGAAGCAGCTGTGCAAGGATTTCACAACCAGGCAACTATGTATATTCCCGGCGGTTCCTGCGAAACCTGTCGGCGAAAATCCGCCGGAAGGCTGCCCTCATGCCGGATGAGCTTGATGAAACTCCGCTTAACAACATCAGCACGCTTATGGAATTTGACGACGCCTATACGGCCCCGATTCACGGTTTCCGTAACGCCCTGGATTATTACGAGAAATGCAGTTCGATCAATTTCCTGTCCAGTATTTGTGTTCCCGTACTCATACTGAACGCGGCCAATGATCCTTTTCTCACCCCTGAATGCTACCCCCGTGAACTGGTCAGCAGGCTGCCATTAATTACCCTGGAAATCCCGGAATACGGAGGACATGTGGGATTCACCTCATTCGGTTCTGACCGGCGATACTGGTCCGAAAACCGGGCGCTACGATTTATGGAATCCAATGACTAAACGATAAAATTTTCCTACATTCGTAGGTATGGGAGACAGATACACCCTTACAGTAGACGAGGCCACGCTGGCAGCCCGTTACGCCATGGATATCCCCGACCGCTTTACCCCGCGGTACAATGCCGCACCGACCCAGATCCTTCCGGTGATTACCCAGGGCAGTGGCGGATTTTCCTTTTTCTATTGGGGCCAGATTCCGGAATGGTCCAACAATAAGTCCATTTCCGCTAAACTGATTCATGCCGACGCCAGGGAGTTCTCAGAGAAAGCGGCAGGCAGGCAGGCGCTTTCCGTTCGACGCTGTATCGTACCCATGGATGGATATTATGAATGGAAGCAGGTCAGTAAAAAAGGCCGTATTCCCTATCGCGTCGTCTGGCGTGAAGGCAAAGTATTCTCGGTCGGCGGGTTATGGGAAGAGTTTGAGGATGGGGAAGGCCACGTGGTGCACACGTTCCGCATCCTGACCACACCCCCTATCCCGTCACTGGCCGATCTGGATAGTAAAATGCCCCTGGTCATTCCAAAACTGAACGAGCACGACTGGCTGGATCCTGACAAGCCGCTGGAGGCTGTCTCCGCGATGCTGGTTCCGTTCGTCTCAGAGGAATTCCACGCCTACACGGTATCACCCCGGGTTGCCGATGCTTCCTACGACCATCCAACGCTGGTCAAGCCTTTTTCGCCAGCCGACCAGTTCGGAAATTACTCCCTGTTCGATTAATATGCGCTTTATTCTCCCGTTTCTTCTGATCAGTTACCTGTCCTATTCCCAGGACCCCCAGGTAAATATGCTGGTGGAAGCAGAAAGCTTCCTGGAGCGGAAAGATACCACCGGGGCTGTGAATGTTTTCAGGAATATTCTGAACCGGTATCCCGACAGCTATCCGGCCGCGCTCCGCCTTACCGAGGTGTATTATTTGCAGGGCGAATACCGCGAAGCCATCCAGTACAGCTTTGTGACCGAAGACATCCTGAACCGCTATATTGATTCCGTGCGTACGACCGGTGAAGTCAGCGAAACCGATATCGCCCGTGCCCGCAGGTACGAACGCGACCTTGCCGATATTCAAATGCTCAAGGGGAAGATCCGCCTGAAGCAGAACCGGCCGGTGGATGCCCTCCACGACCTGAACCAGGCACTCAGGCATTCCGACCGGAAGTCGGATGTGTATATTGATATCGGACTGGCCAATATTTCTCTCGGAGAATATGACGCGGCCAGCAAGTCCTTTCATTCCTCCCTGCGCCTGGATCCGGAGAACAAGGGGGCGTTGTTTAACCTGGGCAACCTATTTTATGCGCTTAAAGAATACGATTCAGCCCAATACTACTACAAAAAAACAAGTGAGCACTATCCAGACCTGAAATGGCCGTTGTTGTACCTGGGCAATATTGCCACCCGGGATCAGCAATATGACAGTGCCATTCTCTACTATTCCAACTTTATTGCAATGGATTCCACCTCCGAAGAAGCTTATTTCCGGCGGGCCGTACTGTATTCGGAAATGCGCCAGTGGGAGAATGCCATTGAGGACTGGAACCGGGCGCTTGCCCTGGATGAGGCAGACAGCGAAGCCTTGCGTAACCGGGGCCTTGCCTATTTTCAGCGCAAGGAATATGACCTGGCACTTAAGGATTTTAATCAAAGCATTGCCCTCGATCCGGAGCCCTATAGTTTTATCAACCGGGGCTATACCTATTATTTGCTCAGGGAATATGAAAAGGCGCTCTCGGACCTTAACCACGGGCTTTCGGAATTGCCGGACTACGGCCTGGGATATTACCTCAGGGCGCTCACCCAGCGTGCGTTAAAAAACACAGAAAAGGCGTGTGCTGATTTACAGAAGGCACTGGAGAATGGTTTTGAGGAGAATGACGTGCAGGACAGAAAGCTGAGAAAGAGCTGTCTTTAACCTCCCGGTTTGGTGGAAGGATCCGTTGACGGATCGGTGGAAGGATCCTCACTTTCCTCTTCGGCCGGCTGTTCCTCTTCCGGAGCCTCCAGCTTCTCTTTCTTTTTGTCCTTTTTCTTCAGGAAATGGAAGAATCCCTTTTTCTCTTTTTCAGGTTCTTCCGACAAGTCGTCAAGCGAATCAATTTCCTGCTCGGCCTGGTTACGGTCCTTCTTGCCAAAAAGCCTGCGGAAGAAGCCTTTCTTCTCTTTTTTCTCAGCCTGCTGACTCGCCTTGAAGGAATTTTCCTGCATCAGGCGGACATCCGGATAAACCAGGAAATCCTTCAAATACCACAGGTATAATTCCTGATCTACGTTGAATTTTTCCTTTTTCAGGCTAATAACATACACGCTGTCTTCGGCCGGTAAACCGGTGCTGTCGGCGTTTTCGACCTCCGACAAATCCCTTTCGGCCAGGTAAAAATCATCTTCAAAGGCAACCGAATCCTCCACTTCAGGGTATACATCGGTCATCGGAATGGTCTGCAGGCTGCGTAATTTACGGCGGTAGGATACCGGCTCAATGATAAGAAAACGGTCTTTGCTCGCTTCCAGCACTTTGGGCATAGAGTCTTCGCCGAAGTAGCTGAATCGCTTATCCAAAGCGTTTTTATCGTGTATAAACGCACTTTGGTAGGCCGGACAGATCATTCGTTCTGTACAGGCCTGTACAAAGAGCAGGGCAATTAATACCGGCAGAAAGTGTAAAAAATTCTTCATCAAAAAAATACAGCGCACCAGTGACGATCAAAATAAGAACGTCACACCCGGCTGCTTTAGCGTCATGATCACTAAAAAAAATCAGGTATACCGTAATTATTCTAAGTTAAGGTAAAAATAAGGAATTACAGTTCAAAAAACCGCGTTAACCTTACCCGGTAATAGATTTATGCCTTGAGTTCCTCTCTTATTTTCTTCGGCAATCCGGCCACCACCTGCTCAGTCTCATCAACGACATCCTCGATCTGTCAAAGA
>CAZLZD010000005.1:0-121606 GCA_964563925.1 uncultured Roseivirgaceae bacterium
AGTGGCTTTTCTCGGCTGACCTGTATGTTCATTCCCGTACCGGATATGTGTTGAAAAATGAAAGGATATCCGTGCAGATTGAGTCGATCAGAAAGGTGTTAAAACTGGACTTTGATGTTTTATTCTGCAGCCATAACCCCCAGCTGACCAATGGCCGCGAAAAACTGACCCAGAAGCTAAATTTCCTGGAGGATTTTTGTGAGAAAGTAATTCCATTACACACGAAAGGCCATACACCAGCTGCTATCGTCAAAATCCTGAAACTCAAAGAATATCATTTGATCCGGCTTTTATCGCTGGGGCAACTCTCTAAACAGAATATGGTCCGGTCAGTGATCAGGGATTATGAGTCCGGCCAGATGTAAAGAGGCGGACGTTTAGGAACACCTACTTTCCGGGTATAATTACACGATTTGATTCCACCCATCACTTCTCTCAACCGAAGCCATAGTTCCGTATTCTCCCGTGACATAACTAAACGTACTTTTCTGGTGTTTAAACATCCATCTGCCGGGTCGACTTGTGAAGAATTATCTTATAATCTTTCTGCTCATAGTATTCTTACCAAAATGGGGATATACACAGGATCTGACCATTACAGAAACCTCAGGCCCCATTGTCATTGACGGCCTCATGGATGAAGAAGCGTGGGAAAAAGCCGACCTGGCCACAGATTTCATGCAGTATTTTCCCTATGATTCTTCGCTGGCCGTGTCTCAAACTGAAGTACGTGTACTTTATGACGAGAACAACCTGTATGTTATTGCCAAAATGTACAACCAGGGTAAGAGGGAGTATGTGGTGCCCTCACTGCGTCGCGATTACCGCGGAGCGGCATACGATGGGTTCACGGTAATACTGGATACCTACAGGGATAAAACCAATGCCTTCCTGTTTGGGGTAAATCCCGAAGGGGTGCAGCGGGAAGGCCTTATTTCCAACGGAGGCATTGAGACACGCGGCAACGACGGACTGGCGCTTAACTGGGATAATAAATGGGTCGCAGAAGCCAGGAAATACGATGGTTACTGGATCGCAGAGATTGCCATTCCCTTCAGCACGCTCCGATACAAGGAAGGTATGGATTCCTGGTATGTAAATTTTTACCGGGTTGACAGCGAGTATGCCGAGCGGTCGACCTGGTCCCCTATCCCACGGAATTTCCGGCTCCTGAACCTTGCCTATAACCGCGAGGTGTTCTGGGATAAGCCGGTGAAAAGTCCGGGGAAAAACATTTCACTGATTCCCTATACTTCCTATCGGACCGTACGTGATTTTGACGCGGAATCCAGTGCCCGGCATGAAGGAGATATTGGCGGGGATGCGAAAATAGCCATCAGTTCTTCCCTTAACCTGGACCTTACCGTGAACCCTGACTTCTCCCAGGCTGAAGTTGACCAGCAGGTTACCAACCTGGACCGTTTCGAGATTTTCTTTCCGGAGAGAAGACAGTTTTTCCTGGAGAATGCGGACTTATTTGCTGATTTCGGAGCAAATGATGTACGCCCTTTCTTTTCCAGGCGTATCGGAGTGGCACGGGATTCGGCCACCGGAACGATTGTCCAGAACCGGTTGTATGGCGGTGCGAGGCTCAGCGGGAATATCAATAACAAGTGGCGGGTTGGTTTAATGAGTATGCAGGCGGCCAGGGATAATTCGATTGACCTTCCCTCCATAAATTATTCGGTGGCTTCCGCGCAATTCCGGATGGGTCAGCGCTCTAATATTGCCGGTATATTCGTTAATAAACAGGCTATTTCAGGTTCGGATGAATATGCCGCTGTGCCGTGGAACAGAACGGCCGGGGTTGACCTCAACGTGGCCACCCCTGACAATCAATGGAGCGGAAAAGCCTATTACCACCGTTCATTTGAAGAGGCTTCTCCGGACAGCAGTTTCTCCTGGGGGCTGGGTGCCGGCTATGAGTCCTACCGCTGGCAGGCTGATGCGGAAATTCGCAGCGTCGGGGCCAATTTCAACCCGGAAGTCGGCTTTGTACGCCGAACGGATTTTATGCGCTCCCGGGCCACGGTTTATCAAAATTATTATCCTGACAAGGGTAAAATACAATCCCATGCGCCTGGCCTGGACTACGACGCAACCTGGAATCAGCGGTACGGACTTACTGATTGGGATATAAACCTGCTTTACCGGATTAGTTTCAGGACCACATCGAATCTCAGGTTTCGTCTCCGCCGGGAATACGTTTACCTGTTTAACCCGTTTGATCCGTCCGGAACAGAAGGAACTGAATTGCCCGCCGATACGGATTATACCTATGACCTGATCATTGCTTCCTATTCCTCGGATCAGCGAAAACCATTTTTTTATGAAATCTCAACCCGCTCGGGTGAATATTTCAACGGAACCCGGGTTAACCTTGACGGAACCCTTACCTATCGGTTTGGTAAACGAGGAAACGTGGCAATGAATTTCACCTACAACCGCATCCGGCTGCCTGACCCCTATAATGATGCAGACCTGTTGCTTATTGGACCCAGGTTTGACATTACCTTTTCCAGGAGTGTTTTCTGGACGACGTTCATTCAATACAATGAGCAGATCAACAATGTAAATATTAACTCGCGTTTCCAGTGGCGCTTCAAGCCGGTCTCAGATTTGTTTATCGTCTATTCGGATAATTACCTGGCGGCGGAAGACGGTAGGTTCATCGACTTCAACCAGCCCAAATCAAGAGCCCTGGTCGTAAAGCTTACCTATTGGCTCAACCTGTAAGAATTCTAACAGAATCTACTTTTCCATCCTGAAACGGATTCCTCCATTGATCTGAATGTGATTCATATGTTCAATCAGGTCAACCATATCGCTTACCCCATTGGTGCGTTCGAACCGCATATCCAGGAACAGCAATTTATTCTCCTTCAGCTGCCTGTTCAGCGAGATACCTCCCCAGAACCCCAAAGCAACTTTGGTCTCATTCCCATATAGGATTTCGGAAATGAGCACATCCTCTGTGCCATTAAAATATTCAATATCGAAGGAATGGCTGTTTTTCAGGTACACATGACTTGCAAATCCCCCGTGAAGGAACAAAGTAAATTTGTTGAAAGAAACCAGCTCGTACTGTGCAGCCACCGGAACTTTGAGGATGGAGAGTGTCTGTCTGAAAAATCGCTGGGAATTGCCATGTTCAAATTTATACTCCAGGTCAGTATTTGTGAAAAAGATCCCGGCATATAAACCGAATTTCGTACTCAACCTGGGGTCGACCAGGGAGATGTCTGCCCCGAATAATACGGAGGTGCTCGTTTCGATATTATCACCTATCAACGATAAGTTTCCGTCAGGCTCGTCAAAAAGGAGCTTTGCATTATTTATTCCCGCCGAAAGGCCCAGATGTATGATCAAACCCGGAAGATCAGCACGGATAATTTCCGACGCGTCTCCCCTGCAGAGATTATACGAATGGATATACTTCGAAAGATCGGATTCCTTTAGGCGCAGTTTGGCAACCGAACTCATCACCTCCGGGCAGTCATTCGTGAGAATGCTCAACATACCTATATATTCTTTGGAGTCCATTTTTACCACCCTTCCGTCAACAACAAGTTCCTTCTGCTGGTTGGTTAGCGGAATCATCAGTGAGTCACCCTTTTGGGCATAAAATGTATTTGCGGATGAGAGGTAGAGACTTAACTTCCCTTTCACCACAGTTTCGACAAATACCGGTCTGCTGTTTTCAGTTAAATACTTGGATTCCAGTAATTTATCATTTATGAATTCAACCGAAGAAACAGAGTCAGGACTGATTCTTTTTTCACCGGAATTCACGCTGTATTTGAATAGGATATAGTCGGGATTATAATTACTCCTCGCTAATCCGGATACCACCTCTCAGGTTTTCATGGTTACGGTTACATCTTTGTACCATGATTGACTGTAGGTATTGCAAAGTATGGACATTAAGGAAAGTACCAGGAGCAGGCTCTTCATGAAGATTGAGGGGTTTCTGAATTGAAGGTTTCGAATGTGCAGAAATTAGTAAGCAGCTATAAACATTCCAATATAAGTAGGATGATTCATTTCACCACCCTGCTGGTTTTAAAAATTAATGCGTAAACATGAAAATCTGCTGAGGTTCTGAAATCCGCACTAATGACAAATTCTCTTATAAATCCGTCTCCAACTTACACGCGCAACCCTCTGCCCTGATTTCAACCGGGATTCCGGTTAGTTCTGACGAACTTTATCTCACTGGAAATCAAGATGAAAAAAATCGGGAAGTACATCGGTGGAATACTGGGACTGGCCCTGTTACTGTTCGTGGCAGGAATCACCATCCTTTATCTGAGGCAGGACCGTATCGTACAAGATGCCGTCCAGGGCCTTAATCAGGACCTTAACGGCAGGCTGGAAATCAGGGGCAGCCACATAGCGCCCTTCACGAACTTCCCCTACATTTCCATTGATTTGGAGGATATCCGTATTTATAAAGATAAGTCAGATACCGCACAACTGCTGATGCAGGCTTCCGATACCTACCTCGGGTTTGATTTCTGGCAATTGCTGAATGGGAACTTTGAAGTAAGGCTTCTGACGTTTGATAACGGTTTTTTACACCTGGTTCAGCATACCAATGGTACCTTTAACATCGTCAATGCCCTGTCCGGTCAGTCTGAAGAGGTTTCCGATTCATCCGCATTTCATATCGATCTTCAGCAGATTCAGCTGGAGAATATCGACCTGACCAAATACAGCGAGTCCAGCAAGGTGTTGGCGGAAGCCTTCATTGAGGAAGCCTCGTCCCGGTTCCGGTCTACTTCAGACTCCCTGGAAATATTCCTGGATTCCCGCTTTCTTTTTAACCTGATACTGGATCAGGATACATCTTTCCTCCATGACAAGCACGTCGAACTGCATACACAGCTGATGTATGATAATAACGCTAACAAGCTGAATATCAGTAAGTCAGAGGTGCTGATTGAAAGAGCACTTTTTATGATGGAAGGAACAGTGGATGTTGAAGACGACATGAACCTTGATCTTTTCTTTGAGGGGAATAAGCCAAACTTTGATCTCTTGCTGGCCTTTGCTCCCCCTGAGCTGGATCCGCTCTTTTCCCGGTATGAGAATGGCGGACAAATCTATTTTAAGGCTACAGTTGAAGGTCCGTCCATCAATGGTCATTCTCCCTTTATTAATGTCGATTTTGGCTGCGCTGATGCGTTTGTTAATCACACCGAAGCCGGGAAAGGGGTAAAAGACTTATTCTTCCGCGGGAATTTTACCAATGGAGCGGAACGTAATACATCCACCATGTCGCTTTCGGTGGAGGATTTTACGGCCCGTCCGGAAACCGGACGATTCGAAGGAAAGGTACTGGTGGAGAATTTTGATTCGCCGGAGATCGACATGCAGCTGACGTGTGAATTTGACCTGGATTTTCTTGCCCAGTTTCTTGATATCCGGAATTTGCAAAATGTGACCGGCAGTGTTTCCCTTCAAATGAATTTTCATGACATCATTGACCTGAGCCAGCCGGAAAAGAGTATTGAACGGCTGAACGAATCCTATTACACCGCCCTGAACGTCCGTGATCTGAATTTCAACAGTACCGAATTCCGGGTACCCGTTAAGGATGTAAATATCACCGCAACCATGGATGGTCATCGCGCCCTGATTGAACAATTTGATTTTCGTATGGGCCATTCGGATATTTCACTTAAAGGATCAGTATCAGACTTGCCGGCCATCCTCCACCATACTGACCTGCCCGTTGAGGCGAAACTGGATATCCGCTCCTCCCTCATTGACCTGAGCGAGTTGATGGCACTGAACCCGGATTCGGCAGGTACCGGCGAACAAATAAAGGACCTGGCCTTGCGGATGACATTAAAGAGTTCGGCCCGGGCCTTTACCGAATCCCCCAATTTACCCCTGGGTGAATTTTTCATCGAGGAGCTGAATGCCCAATTCATAAAATATCCTCATCGCCTGCACGATTTCCGGGCGGACGTAATGATCGACACATCCGATTTCAATGTGATCGATTTCACCGGGATGATCGACCAGAGTGATTTTCATTTTAACGGAACGCTTGGTCACTACGACCTCTGGTTTCAGAATGAACCAAAGGGCGTTACCACCATGGATTTCAATGTAAATGCGTCACTGCTGCAACTGGACGACCTGTTTTCGTATGGCGGGGAGAATTATGTGCCGGAAGATTACCGTCACGAGGAATTCAGGGATTTAAAACTGCACGGACTGGCCAGGCTCGTCTTTGATCAGGGGCTGCAGCTGACTGATATCACGATTGATCACCTGGAAACGACCATGAAAATCCATCCCATGCGATTTGAAAAATTCAATGGCCGTTTTCTGATTGACAGCATCGGGCTGAAGGTTACTGATTTGTCAGGCCGCCTGGGAAATTCCGACTTCATTGCAGATGCATTCTATTTCTTTAACCCTGCTGAAAAGGATCAGCACACCTTTTCATTGCGAAGTGAGCAACTGGATTTCGATCAGCTTTTTGCCTATACCCCTCCCCCTCCGGGAACGACAATGACACCGGCCGATCACGAGGCCGGATTCAATGTGTTCGATCTGCCATTTTCCAACCTGGCGTTTGATTTTGAAGTCGGGAAACTCAATTACCATCGCTTTTTACTGGACGATTTCAGAATGAAGGGCAGGATCCAGCCAGATCACTACGTGTTTCTTGATTCTCTCTCGATGAATGCTGCCGGCGGACATATCGGCATCAAGGGGTATTTTAACGGGTCAGACCCGAAAGCCATATATTTCAGTCCGGAAGCCCGCATAGACCGTGTCGACCTGGACAAGCTCCTGTTTAAATTTGAGAATTTTGGCCAGGATCACCTGGTTTCTGAAAACCTTCATGGTACCATCTCGGGCAACATCAACGGGAAAATACACTTACATGCCGACCTTGTGCCCATTGTTGACGATTCAGAGCTTCATATGGAGCTGACGGTATTAAATGGCAGCCTGCACAATTACAGCGTTTTTGATGCCATGGCCGGTTATTTTGCTGACAAGAACCTCGACCATGTGCGATTTGACACACTTCGTAATGCCCTTGACTTTAAAAATGGGAAACTGGTTATCCCAACTATGAATATAAACTCCACCCTGGGGTATTTTGAGGTTGCCGGCGAGCAGGATCAGGCACTGAATATGGAATATTATGTAAGGATTCCACTCAAAGCTGTGGCGAAAGCCGGTGTGCAAAAATTGTTTGCCAGTAAAAACCAGGATACCTCCGGGCAGATTGATTCCATTCAGTACCGGGACGAATCAAGGCGCACCCGTTTTCTGAACCTGAAAGTGGAAGGAACACCAGAGGATTATCGTATCTCGCTGGGTAAGGATAAGGAAGGATAGCCGCATAGCGAGTGACTAAAATTCAATCGTATACATGATCACAGGGAACAGCCCCAGCTGATAGCTGTATTCCTGTTCCTGGGTCAGGTCATTGTAGTACTCCATGGTTTGTGCCTGGTTGTTTGTGAGGTTCTGGATTTCCACCTTGATCTCCTGACGCGTTTTCGGCCGGTTCCAGCTATAGGCAAGAGACAGGTCGAGCCGCATAAACTCATCTCCCCGTATGGTATTTCGCCGGGCAAAGTCATATACCCCTTCCCCTTTTTCCATACTCTCCTCCAACAGCAGCGGGGTATACAGGTATCCGCCGGCCATTGTCATCCGGGTATTCACATTGAACAACCGGTTGGCATTGCCTTTTACCTTGAATTCTTTGCCGAACAGAAGGTTCAGTGAATGATTGCCGTTGAACCGGGTGTCACGTTTAATGTCATCCAGGGCTTTGTATTGAGAATTGTACAGGGAACCACTGACAAGAAAGTAGTACTGTTCGCTGAAATATCGCTCAAGGGTTAGTTCCAGTCCGTAATTCGTTCCCGTACCCTGGCTGGTAAGCTCCAGGTCGGTGAAGCCGGTGGCAGCATTCAGCAGGGAGAATGTGCCCTGGGGGTCATTCTCCACGGGAACATCGTACAAGTGCTGATAGTAGGCTTCAGCCTTAAAATAAAGGGTACGGCTCAGGTGGTGATCGTAGCCGACCACAAAATGCCGGGCTTTCATCATATCCAGTTCCTGGTTAGGGCGTTCCTGCTCGTTGCCGTCTATCAGGGCAAAATAAACAGGCAGAGGAAGCATCTGGCTGTGCAATCCGACCCCGGCGAATACAGACTGCCGGTCATTGATCCGGTATCGGGCTGAGAATCGGGGCTCAACTATTTGCTCCTCATTAAGGGATAATTTCTGGTAGTTTATGCCGGGGATAAGGGTCAGTTTATCTGTCCACCGGAATTTCCAGGTGAGGTATCCGCGGAACAGGCCCGCTTCCCCTTTTTCGGCGAGTGAGGTTTCCCAGGTCCCCTCAGTATTCAGGAAAGCCTGCTGGTAATCAAAAGCAAACAGCTGGTAGCTTACCCCTGTACGGACGGTGTGTCTTGCATTGATCTTGGTATTAAATGAGGTACCGGCCCGGTAGCTGATCTTACCGAGGTCATCATTATAGGTGCGCTCAAAGTCGTTTTGCCCTTCCTTTTCACGCAGGTCGTAACCGCTTCCGTTGTAGGAAATTCCGGTAAAGCTTTCCAGCGAACTATTCTCCGAGAAAAAATAGGTGTGGCCAAGATTCACCGTACCCATGGATGACCTGAAGTAGTCCCTGGCAATGATCTCCTCCGTATCGTCGTCTTCGACTTCCTCGCGGATCTGGCTGTACCCGCCTATTCCGAACAACGTAAATAGTCCTGCATTCGGGGTGGGAAATTGTAATTTGAAAGACATGTCCTGGTATTTGGGCACCCCGCCAAAATCCACAATGCCCAGGTTGTCGAGTATGGCCAGGGTGGAATATCGGTAATTGACAAGGTAGGAGGATTTGTTTTCCCGGGAGAACGGACCCTCCAGGGTAAGGTCGGTACCCATTACCCCCACTCCTATTGAATATTCCCTTTTTTCACGATTACCTGTGCGCATTTTCATATCAAATACGCTGCCCAGTACATTCCCGTAATCGGCCGAAAATGCACCCGTATAAAAATCTGAATTCGCCAGCATGCTGCTGTTCAGAATGTTTATTGCCCCACCGGATGCACCTTCTTCCGAAAAATGGTTGGGATTGGGAATCTCCACCCCTTCCATTCTCCACAGGACGGTATTCGGGGAGTTTCCCCGAACCACAATATGATTACTCCCTTCCGGGTCTCCCTGGACCCCGGCAAACGAAGTCACCGCCCGGGCAGGGTCATTGATGGTACCGGCGTATCGTCGTGTTTCTTCGACGGAGAATGATTTGCCGCTCACCTGGACCATTTCATTAGATACTTCAGCAGGATGGGTTTTGTCGGTAATCACGACCGACTCCAGTTCGATCAGGGATTCCCGAAGCGAAACGTTTATAACAACCTCCTTGGCCGAGCCGACCACCACGTTGGTAATACTGCGTTCTTCATAGCCGATACTGGAAATAATCAGGTCTACGCGTCCCACCGGTACATTTTCAATTTTGAATTCACCATTAAGGTCAGTACTGCTTCCCAGTAATTTTTCCGTACCCGGAATGTAAACATTCGCACCAATGACCGGTGCATTGCTGTCTTTGTCTATTATTTGTCCTTTAATGGTCTGGACAAGCACTTCCTGTGCTAAAGCGGAAAATCCGCACGAGAGGATCAGGATAATAAGAATCCTGCTGATAATTGTTTGCATTGTTGTTGTCTTGAGTTATTTGATTCAATTCCAAGACAAGCATACCGCCGCCTACCCCCACGGTCCGGCAAAAAAAATTAAAAAAAACGCAAACCCGCCTCAAACCCCATCCATCCAGCCATGCGGATTTCATTTACAGACCTGTGATAAAGGGTTCGGTCAGGGATTAATTCGTATATAAAAGGAAACTCGTCGGTTTTCTCCGGATCATAATACAGGTTACTCCACACCGGTCCGGCAAAGATGCTGAACCGTTTACCGAGCGACAGGCTGTAAAATATTCCCAGGCGGCTCATGACGGTCCATTCTTCAAACCACGTATCATCATCCTGCAGATCGGTGGCAGTCAGGTCGATGCTGATCCTGTCCCGTTTTTGTTTTCCGACCGGAAAGGCACTGCCAAACCCGAAGGTGTATCCCCAGATACTGCCCGTGTCAAAGCCTTGTGTGCCCAATCCGATGAGGGAGTAGAATTTTCGGTTGGCCCCGAGTTTGATACGGGCGGAATACGGAAGCGTCTCGTTGGTGGAAAGCTCCAGTTTATGGTAGCCGCGAAGATACAGATTCAGCAGCCCTACCGAGAGACCGGCTGCGGAATCACCCATGTTGAACAACCCGAGCTGAAATCCGTAATTCTTCCGGGCAAAATTAAATACCGCAGCCATCTGCGTCCCGTTCACTGAATCGATGGCCACATTCATGACTCCGGCCAGTTGCAGGGAACGAACGGTCCGGCCTGTGTTAAGCACTCCTGCCAGCTGGACACCTCCTACCTGTCCGTAGGACGAGTTGAACACGCCGGCGAACTGTCCGCCAGGTACATCCCTGGCAAAATTGAGCACCCCTGCAAACTGTGCCTTGTTCACATTCTTCAGGGAAACATTGATTACACCCGCCATTTGTAACCCATCCACATCCCTGAGGGCAATATTGGAAACCCCCGCGAACTGGACGCCACGGGTTATGCCGCGGTTTACATTGAATACCCCCGCGATCTGAACTCCTTCCAGCGAATCGAGGACCAGGTTGGTGACACCGGCAATCTGCACGCCGTTTACGTTCCCGAGGTTGGTGTTGAAGAGTCCGGCAAACTGCACTCCCCGGGTATCCTGGCCCACCGCATTGCCTAATCCGGCCACCTGAAGGCCGTGCATGTAAAACCGGTCAATATTTACCAGTCCGCCTACCTCCATCCGGTCGGTGGCCCCGTTGTAGCCACCCAGGATATTCAATGAATAGTTATTCGCCACAATTCCACTCATCTTGAGGTTAGTACCCACAAAGGGCACAAACGATACCTGGGCGGTTCGTTGTACGGAAAGTATTTTACCCTGGCTTCGGCGGATTCCGGTTTCCGGACTGACCAGCTTCACGATGGCCCGCTGATTAATGGAATCGGCCCCGGCCAGTGATCCTGACTTAATGCGGGAAGGCACCACGGACAGCCTGATTTGCCGGTCCATGTCATTCTCCAGAACAAACGTTGTATCAACCACCCCGTGGGTGAGCACCGACAGTCCGATTACCGCATGTCGCACAGGAATATTCATTACGAAGGAACCGTCGTCTCCGGTCACCGCCGATTGCATGCTTTTGCTGTCAAAAATAGTAGCGCCGGTGAGCTTCATACCGCTTCGGGCGTCGGTCAACTCACCGCGTATGGTGAAGGAGGATTTGTCTGCGGCAACCGGCCGGTCTGTGGCTGTATATCGTGTGGCAAGGATTACGAGGTGATTTCCCTGCTGGCGCACCTCCATTTCTTCTCCCAGCATGGTTTCCAGGATATTCCGTACCGAGGTATCCACCGCATCGATACTGATGATACTGTCCACCGGAAGTAAGGAAGGGTTGTAGGAGAATGAAAACCGGCCCGTTTCGGCAAGGGCAAGCATAACATCCTCAAATCGCTGATTGGAGGCCGTGAAATTTATCCGTTGCCGCATGGTGTTCTGGGCCGCCAGCGGCCAGGCGGCCAGACATATCAGAAGGGAAACGATGAACTTATTCACAATCGGCGTTTGTAATTAGTACCCTGTCTCCATCCAGTTCATAACTCAGGTTCACCGAGACAGAAATATTCTGCATGATCTGCTCAAAGGTCTGATCCCGGAACAAGGCGGTGAGTTTACAGGCTTGCAAAACCGAACGGTCGAATTCTATATCCTTTCCAAAAAGGACGGAAAGCTCATCAAATACCTCAGGTAGGCTGGCTTGCCGGTACGTTAGCTGCTGATTTGCCCAATACAGGCTGTTATTTGCTTTCACGGGATCTTTCGTGATGGACTGGCTGGTCAGGTCAATGATCCCCTGTTCATTTTGTGCCAGGCGGACCGTTTCGTCTTTGCTTTCCAGGGCAACACTCACCAGGCCATGGGTCACTTCCACCCTCACCTGATTTTCATTTTCCTCGACCAGGAAGGAGGTTCCCAGCACCCTGATGGATGCCTCCCGTGCTTTAATGGTAAAGGTTGCTTCCTCCTGACGTGTCACTTCGAAGAATGCCTTTCCCTTCAGGGATACTTCACGGTCCTCGAAATCAGGATTATAACTGAGGCTGGCGGAACCGTTGAGCGTAACTTTAGAACTGTCGGGAAGATAATAGGAATTTATTCCGGCTTCCTGCCGGATCACACTATTTTCCTTGTTAAACCAGACCAGGTAGGTGATCAGGACCCCCCCTAAGATAAATACCGCCGCGTACCTGATCCAAACCGGCAGGCTGCGTGAAGGCGTCATGTGACGCACGTTTGCATCGGGCAGTTCGAGGCGTTCACGGATCCGGTGCCAGGCAACGGCACTGTCAAACTCCTTATCCTTCGTGTCGATTTCCGGCTCCAGGATTTTCACGCAGTCCGTATACACCTTACGGTTCTCTTCCGATTGGCGAACCCACTGCTCCCAGTGCTTTTGTTCGTCAGCGGTACATTCTCCAAGAATGAATGCCACCAGACCGGCATAATCTATGTTCGGTTTATCCTGCATACGATACTTTTAAGACAACTGACACCTTCATTACCCCCACTCCTTTATGATATACAGACAAATTATTCCGGCAATCACCAGGAAATCAGCGAGTTCTTCCCGCAAATATTTTAAGGCACGTCCGATTTGATTTTCCACGGTTTTCACTGAGATACCCAGCTGATCCGCGATTTCGCTGTATCGCAAACCCTCATCCCTGCTCATTCGAAAAATTTTCTGTCTTTCCGGCGGAAGGTCATTTACGGCTTTTACGATCAGTGCCTCCAGCTCGGAAAGTACTACTGTATCCGAATCATTGTGCAAGGGTATGGGTGCTGTTTGTTCAAAGTCCCTTACGATGTCCTGATGTTTGAGAAAATTCAGGCACTGATTCCGGACCGACTGATACAAGTAGCTTTTCAGGGAATGTCTGATTGAAAGCGATTTTCGGCGTTGCCAGATTTTTACAAAGGTATCCTGCACCAGTTCTTCGGCCTGGTCCGGATCCCGGACGAAACGCAGCGCATACCGGCACAGGCCTGAATAGTATTCGTGGAATACCTTTTCGTAGGCACTGGCGTCATCTTCTATGATCCGGCTGATGATTTGCTCGTTCAAGACGTATGTACTTCAGACTGAGAATGGTTCAGCAAAGTAAAGTATTATTATTCGTTGTGTATATCCCGAGCTCGAAAATATGCGCGAAACCGTATTTCCTGATGCTGGCGAACCGAAATAGCTCACCGTATGGAGAGGATGCCAATTTCGCTTTGCAAGCTGAATGATCAGCTGTGCCACTGGCTTCGTTATTTCTCCAGGTTTCTGATATATTCCAGGCTTTCTGCCAGCTGGGTCCCGATCCGGCTGCTCTCATCTTCAATGAAGAAGTATTCCACGCCCACTTCCAGTGCTGTGCGGATGACCCCATCGACATCGATCTGCCCTTCGCCCAGGGCTACGTCAAATTCCGGGTCGGTAAGACCGGTCAGGTCCTTTTCAATTCCTTTTTTCATGTCCTTCAAATGCATAAGCTTCCAGCGGTCCGGGTATTTTTCCAGCAGGCTGACCGGATCACCGCCGCCGAACTGTATCCAGAAAATATCCATTTCAAAAGACACAAGCTCCGGATCGGTATTCTGCATCAAATAATCAAGCAGGGTGCCGTCGCCATAGGGCTGGAATTCATACCCGTGCGCGTGATAGGCAAATTTGAGTCCGCTCTCCCTGAGCCTCTCCCCGATCGTATTAAAGTCCCGGGCGGCCTTTTGCGCATTCTCCAGGCTGAAGCTTCCGGTCTTGTGAGGAATCCAGAAAACCACTACATATTCCGAACCGTAAATTTTAGCCCGTTCGATCGTTGGTTCCGGGTTCTCCAGTAATTGCGAATAATCAGCCCCGGTAGCCGGGATGCTCAGCCCGCGGCTGGCGCACAACTGCTTGTATGCTTGCGGTTCCATGTCGCCCCCGCCCCCTTCAATCATGGTAAAACCCAGGTCCCTGATCGTGTCCAGGGTGGCGGCAACGCCATGGGGAAAGCTGTTTCGGAAGGTATAGGGGGCGATTCCGATTTCCTCAGTGAAGAGTTTTTGCTGAGCGGTGGCCGGCCGGATCATTAATCCGCTCATACCAAGAACCACCAACAGGAATTTAATCAGGCTCATATTCTTATTTATATTTTACGTTGCTTTGACCAAAGGTCATCGATAGAAGCAAGTTATGGATACTACCGGTAGCAGCCAACACAAAATCCCTTATTCTGAAATTACCGGTACCCTCATGCATAATTCATTTTACCGTTAAGTGATTGGGCGTCAGGTACGTGGCCCGGAACCGCGGGAATAATGATTATTTATATGCTAATAAGGTGCTATTCGTCCGGGTTACCTTTGCATCTGATACATGATTTATAGTTCCTGACCCATGGTTGGGAATTGTATTTTTCGGCGGCCGTTTACCGGCATATTTTTTTATTTTCATGAGAGCAATTCGATCCATCCTGTTCGGCCTTGCCTTCCTGGCGTTATTTGAGGTATCAGGACAGAAAAAATTCACGAATACCGAGCTTGCCTCCTCCCTGAAGGCAGAATACGAGGATGAGGATTTCATCATCCGGGAATCGGCTTCTTCCTTTGATTTCCAGGTAAAAGATGGCAATGTACACGTGGTTCAGCGCGACATTCTCCAGCTGATAACCCTGGAGAGCAACCTCAATTACCATTATAATATTTTTTATAACGACAACATCAGCCTGGGTAAAACAAGCCTGGGTTATTCGTCCGGGCGCGGCGTGCTGAAAGACAGCCATTCCTGCGGAAATTATGAAGTCGATAATGTCTTCTATTCGGATGCCAGGGTTTGTGCCTATACTATCGAGCTATTGTACGAGGGTTCGGAAGTAACGATCGAGTCGGAACGTACGTTTGAAGATGCGAGATACCTGACCAAGGTATTTTTCCATGAGCAGGACCCTGCCCTGAAGCGTCAAATTTCGTTTATGGTACCCGAATCCCTGGAGGTAGAGTTCATCAGGATGAATTTTGATGAGTATGACGTTATTACGGAAACGGAGCCTGCAGACAACGGTACCAGGTATACCTTTACCCTGGAAGACCTGGACGCTATGAAGGATGAGGAAAATTCACTTGGCATTCTCCATGAATACCCGCACCTGATTGTCGCCACCAAATCTGTCCGGACGGCCGCAGGGCCTTCCAATATACTTGCGTCGGTTGATGACCTGTATTCCTGGTATGCCTCCCTGGTCAGTGAGGTGGATACCGACCGTTCCGCGTTTACCGCTAAAGTGCAGGAGTTGACAGGGAATGCAAAAACGGATGAAGAGAAGATCAGGGCGGTCTATTACTGGGTGCAGGAGAATATTAAGTACATCGCGTTTGAGGATGGTATTGCCGGGTTTCAACCCGAATCTGCCGGGTCGGTATTTGCCAACCGGTACGGCGACTGTAAAGGAATGTCCATGCTCACCCGGGAAATGTTGCGGGAAGCCGGATTGGATGTGCGACTCGCCTGGCTTGGAACGAACCGTATACCCTACACCTATGATCTTCCGTCCCTGGCGGTGGACAATCACGTGATATGTGTGGTGTATGCAGGCGGGAAGGAATATATTATCGACCCTACCGAGCGCTTCAGTGCACTGGGCGACCATGCCGAACGGATTCAGGGAAAAGAGCTCCTCATTGAGAACGGTGATGAATATATCCGGCACCGGGTTCCGGTGGCTCCCGCCGACCGTAACCAGTGGCTGCGCACCGAAGAGCTTACGCTGAAGGACGGGGTGATAAGCGGAAAAGGAACCATAGGAATTAACGGGGAATCCAAAAACAGCCTGGTGGTCATCTGGCAACGAATCGAAAAGACTGCCCAGGACCGGCTCCTGAAGAGACTGGCTGTTTCAGAAGCCAGTAATTCAGATGAGGTAACAATTGGAGAGGTGACAGAATTTGAGCGTGAGAAACCCTTCGAAATGGAATATGCCTTTTCACTTGCCAATAAATCAAGTGCTTTCGGATCGGATTTGTACGTGGACCTCGACTGGGATGATTCCTATACCGGAATTGAGCTGGATGAGGACCGGGTGACGGGTTATTATTTTGGCCGAAAGGTAAAAGACCGCACGGTTAAGCACCTCTCAGTCCCTGCAGGGTATAAAGTGACCCACCTGCCTTCTGATATTGACCTCACGCATAACGACATTACCATCCGGATCCGGTTTTCGCATAACGGAAAAAGGATCACCTATATAAAAGAATTCATTGTGGAAAGTGGCGTAATCAGTAAAACCGATTTTGAGACCTGGAATAATTTCGTTCGTCAGATGAAGGAGGTACACAATGATCAAATTGTTCTTACCAAAATACGTTAAACATGAAAAAGCACTCATTCGTCTTCTTGCTGATTATTTTTTGCATGCTGGGTATGGTCCCGCTCAGCCATGCCACGGAAAAGGAAGATGAGATCCGTAAACTGATGTGGGAAGAGGCCGGTGAGCCATTTGAACGGGTTGATATCCCGGAAAAATGGGCCGGAGAGTCTGCGGTAATCATCGCTCAAATGCGCAGTTTTTATTACCGTAAGCCCCCTATTATTGCCCAGCTGCAGTTTCACAAGGAATATCATAACCGCATAAAGCTGATTGATAAGAAATCCGTGGAAAAGTATGCTGAACTGAGCTTTCTGACGAACACCAGCAACCGGGAAGTCCTGGTCGGATTCAAGGTGATCAAGCCGGACGGCAAGGAGGTGGTCATCGATCCTTCCACTGCGGTCCTGATGGAGCGTGAAGGCGGCGGCGTATCGGCAGGTTACAAAAAGATTGCCATTCCAAACCTGGAGCCCGGCGATATCCTGGATTATTACATTCATGAGGAGCACACGATCGGGCTGAATTCACAGGTGTTTTACTTTGATCCGGTTCTGTTTCATCTGCCACAGGAATATCCGGTGATTAACCAGAAGATACAGTTTCATATCCAGCGGCGATGCTTTGTTTCGCTGCGATCTCTGAACGGAGCGCCGGAGCTGAAGGTGGAAACAGATGAGGAGAATGACGAACAGATCTATTACCTGGAAGATTCAGACCGTGAGTCAGTATCTGAGGCGAAATGGTTCTTCCCTTACCGTGAGTTACCTGCCGTTAAGTTCCGGGCTGCGTATATGTCCGGCAAGGGACAGCGTTCTTCCGATATGCTGGTGGGTGAGCCGGGTGAGGTGAAAAGTGAAGTCAGTAAAAAGGAGCTGGCCGATTTCCTGGCCTATATGCTGGGTACGTTTCAGACCGACGCACGGCCCATTATAAAACACGTTAAAAAGGAGGTTTCCAGAGAGGCCGGTAATTTTGAGAAGGCGCGGGAAGGGTATTACTATTACCGAAACACAGCCCTGACCTGGGCGGAGATAAGTGCGGTATCTGCTGACGAGCGTCTTGAGCAGGGAGTTTCCTACTACGTGGATAACCGGCTCCAGTTCCTGGACAAATTCAGTGCTTTTCTGGCCGGCATGGACATTCCCTATGATATTCTCATGGTCATTCCCAGGGAAATTTCGTCCCTGGATGATGTGCTTCTTGAACAGGAACTGCAATACCTGATTCGTGTAAAGGAAGGAAATGACTACCTGTACTTCTCCTATTACAATGCATTTCGTACCCCCGGTGAGATTGATCCCGATATTCAGGGGGCGGAGGCTTACTATGTGGACGGACTTGACAAATTTGCCAACTGGAATCCGGAACGTGTTACCGTGCCGGTAACTGATGCGGCGGGCAACGCCATGACCCGTACTTTGGCGGTGCAGATCGCTGCGGACATGGGTTCGGCCACCGTGAAGGTTAATGAAAAAGCCAACGGCTATTTCAAATCAGGGCTTCAGAACGGACTGGCAGATTTCTATGATTTTGAAGAAGAAGAAAGAGCCAGGTATGAAATGAAGGAGGATTTTGCCGGTACGCTCTGGATGAAAAAGAAATTGCTGACGTTAAGGGATTCTTACCTAAAGACCCGTGATAAGCACAGGCTTGAGGTAATGAAGGAATTCGCATCCATGAAATATGATTTTGAGATTGCTGAAGTAGATGAATTTTCCATCGGCGCTACCGGACGGTATGAAGAGAATCCCGAATTTTCTTACGACTTCCGGTTCACTACCGAAGACCTGATCAGTAAAGTGGGCCCCAATTACCTGATTGATGCAGGGAAACTAATCGAGAGCCAGGTACGGGTGGAGGCAGACGAACTGGACCGGGAAGTCGGTGTGTATATGCCGGCACGTCGTAGCTACCGGACCACCATTCGTATCGAAATCCCTGAGGGATTTGAGGTAAACGGACTGGAAGAGTTGAACATGAACGTTAAGAATGATCAGGGAGCGTTTATCAGTTCTGCGAGAACGGAAGGAAATGCAGTATTGATTGAAACGGAAAAGACCTATGCTACCCTGCAGGCTGAAGCGGCAGAATGGCAGAATATTGTTGCCTTTCTGAATGCCGCCCATGACTTTACCCAAAAGAAAATATTGCTGAAAAAGCGGTAACAGGAAGTGTCAATACGAAAATGGGGCTTGATGCCCCGTTTTTTTTTGTCGTAGAATGTGTAAGGACCGCATTTTACTTAATCTTTTTCCATTTCCACCAGTTCATCATTCTTCCAGACGCCTTGTGCCACGACCTCTCCTTCAGGACCATAGAAGGTCCCGGATCCGTTTCTTTCGTCATCCATCCATTCTCCTACAAATTTCTCACCACTTGGCCAGTAGTAGGTGCCCTTCCCTGTCCGGCGATCATTTTGATATTCTCCTTCATAATATTCTCCGTCCGGCCAGTAAAAGGTACCCATGCCGTGCCGCATATTGTTTTTCCATTCGCCTACATATCGGCTGCCGGTACTGAGCAGGGCAATGCCCCTGCCATTGGCTTTGTCATTACTTACCTGGCCTACATAATGCATGGTGGTACCTTTCCGTCCGGCGAATGTGAGGTAGGTGCCGGAGGTTTTTTCGCGAAGCTGTTGCCTGAGATAAGATGACTCAACCTGAGCCTTCTCGAGTGCGTACAGCAACGAATCGTATCCCCTGATTTCCTGCGGGGTGAGGGATGCTGACTGCTGGATGGTATCTTCCGCCACTGTTTTATTCTCCAGCGAATCGGCAAGGATTGCGGACTGGCGCTGCAGGGCCCGTACCCTGGAGACCATCTCTTTTCTTTTGGATACTTCCTCTTCCAGGGACGGGTTTTGATCGGAAAGTCGATCATATACCCGGAGGGCTTTGGTATATTCACCCCCGAGCAGAAGTTCGTCTACCTTCCTGAGGGAATCCTGCCATGCCAGTTGATTCCTTGATTCTTCAAGCAATTCAGATTGCCGGGACAACTTGTTTTTCAGTCCGGTCGACCGGATCATAAAATAGCCAGCCAATACCAGGGCGATCACGGCGAGAATGGAGGCAAAAAGGGTTCGTTTGAGGACTTTCATCTATCAGTCATTCAAATGGATGGCAGGAAGCTTATACTTCACCTGCCTGAGATCGGGTGAAAAATAAACATGAAAACGGAGTGTCCACTTTGTCTTGTAAAATGCACCATCGGCAAGCTCCTGGCCGATTGAGTACATGAATCCGGAGGCAAGTGTCAGCCTTGGGTTAAGAATATAGCCAAAAGATGTATGTAATCGCAAATCCTCCATCGGACTATCGACCACCGCCTTGCCGCTTTGCATAATGAGTTCGGCTTCCGGTCCTACATAAAAGGTTTCCGGTCCGAGTTTAGGCTTGTTCAACGGTACCCTGACCCTGACCATGTACCGCCAGCGGTTACGGAAGATGTACTCACTGTTGTCATCAAACCCTTTACTCCAGCGATGTTCAACCCGGAGCCGGTGATAAACCATGACCCTTGACAATGGCATGGCAAACTTGTACTGATGCCAGATACGCCATTCCGGGACCGAGTTGTTATCCTTTTCTTCGTCACTGGTATTGAAATTGATCCGCAGAACTCCTCCGAAGCTTGCCACGAAGCTTTTGTTGAACAGATAGCTGATGGCGTGACGGTTATATACCTGGGCGATTTGTCCGGCAAACGGCCGGGTGTCTGTTTCCTGGAAACGGAAATGCGTTTGAGCCACCCAGAACAGGCGATTGGACAGCCGGATATTACCGTAGGTATTAATCCACAACAGTGTGAGCGGCTCTTCGATCTGGGACTCAGTGGGGCGACCCTGATCCTGGGCTTTCAGTCCGGCCGGTATCCAAAGAAGAACGACAAAACCAAGCAGGAATAATAACCTTCTCATGGGGACTCCTCCTCTCCTTCCCCAATGCCGAAAAGCCTCAGAATCGTTTTCGGGTTGGTTTCACGTTTTAATTTTCGTTCGAGTCGCCTGGTGTCCTCACCAATCATCTCAAATAACCGCTTGTGCGTGGATGCCACCTGAAAAATGAAGGTGTCGATATCCTCACAGGCGATTCCTTCATCAATCCTCGCAAGAAAGTCAGGCAACAGGACATTTTGATACGCCTCCAGGATTCGCCGTTTGACCTGTTCCTCCATAACCGTAGCTGTGAATGGATTCCAGACCTCGTCTGTGTAGGCCTCAAGAATTTTTTCCCACTGAAGCGGTTGACGGGCAATCACCAGGATTAATTCATCAATTTGCTCGAAACAGGTGATCATGTTTGCCGCCTGAGTGAGCTTGTCGGTTCCCTGGTAGCCGGAGTAGTCTTCCAAATGATCACGGGCTGTTTGTTCCAGGGTACGGACTGCCCTGGTGAGTGCCGGATTTAGGTTCTTTGCTACTGTATCTGCATGGGCATGAAGCTCGTTGCTGGCAAGGATCATTTGCTCTTCCAGAGATGCCAGCCGTTGTTCTCGTTTATGAAGCGACAGGCTTATGTCAAGCACCCGGCCGATTGAATCAAGGCTTTGGTAAGTATACCGGGCCTGTTGATATGCGATGCTGAGGGCGGTCTGATCCGCACCCACAGGGATTACCGGCCCCTGAAAGGTCTGTCTTGCCGAATCTTCTCCAACCTGAACAGCAAGTGGTCCCGGCATCGTTTCTGTAAGGCCAAGCACTCTGAGCACCTCTGCCCTGGGCACATGAGCCAGGATATCCTGGTCATGGTATTCAAGTAATTGCGAAAGTGGCCGGAGGATATTTCTGCCGAGGTATTTATTTACTTCAAGCAATAATTCCACCTCATTGTTGGTGAGTGCCAGGATTTGCAATTGGGTATCCTCACCAAGCAGTTTATTCCATTCGCTGGCTTGCTCCGTGAGTGAACGGATTGAATCAATTTGTATGGTTTCCGTTTCGGTTAAGGGAATATAGGGGACTTTCACTTTAAATTCTGGTGTGAAGGAGGCATACCCCAGCTCGGCGAACAGCGATGAGGTTTTGTCATAGTATGATGTATTCTCCTCCAGCAGATCGTATACCTGGCTTTGAAATGGGACATTGGAATTCTGATAGATGCGGATCATAAGCCGCACAACCCTCATGTAGTGTTCATCCATATTCACTACAAGCGAATTCTTACCCTGTACCTGGGGAAAAGAAATTTCAAGATCCGCTTCAGGACCATACAGACTGATCTGTGACAGGGCACCTTCCCGGAATTGCCATTCTTCCAGGGCACCGGCATTGTTTCTGCTGTAAAGCTCCCAGGTATCATGCGCGAATCCGTTTCGAAGGAACCGGCCAACGAGTGTCATTCGTTCATTTCCCATGCGAAAGCTTCTCCGGGGAATGCCGTTGGCAAATTCAATTGAACTCCGGAAGGGTGTGCGGGTTACAACCGAATTTTCAAGAACTTCCACGTAATTGACCCATTCCCCGTGCGGTTTGCCATTCGTCATTAAACCCCGTACAAGATGTCTTTCGCCCGATACGTTGACCTGGTAGCGATTATCTACAAGTGAAGTGGTGCCGGAAGGCGTGTACGTGCCCCGGTGAAATTCCCACCAGCCATGAGGCGTTCCCGCGTTAAAGTTTCCAAGAACAGAAACAAAGGCAGACTGATTGGTAGCGAGGTTTTCAGGTCCGGTGCTTTCAAACGAAAAGACTCCGGTAAGCAGTGAGTCACTGTCAGATTCAATGTAACTGAATGATGCGGTCCCTTCATAGTCCCCAACAACCAATGGTCCGTCGTAGGTCTTCTTCTCCTGTGCATAGGTGCAGGCAGACCAAAGAAATATGCCTAGAAAGGCAATCGACGCTGTGATGTCCCTGGGCCAACTAAAGATCATACCGCAAAGAAACAAAAATTAATACTGGATGGTAATCCGGGCTCTGCTAACTCCCGGAAATTCAGGTAAAAGGGGCAAACTGGCAATGAATTGACGCAGGACACGATTACAGGTTATTCCACCCGGGCAATGTGCGAGATATCATTGGTGTCTATCCGGTAGATTCCCCACCGTCCTCCATGGACAATAATGGCCGGGGGTAAGGCCGGAACCACAAGCTGATCATATTTCTTCTCTTCAAGGGCCGCAGTTTCATGGCTGGCAAGTACCACATCTTTAATTTCCCCGTTCTTCATTACCAGCTGCAGCCTTGCCCCGACCGGTAGTGTCGCTATAACTTCATTTACTTCTTTTTCGGTCATGATATTATATCCCTGTTGGAATGAAAACACGGGAGAACGAAAGGATGTTTGATTTAATCAGCAGAATTACCCGGAAAAATACCGCTGCCGAATCCCGCTGATTCTGTACTAAACCATTCACCAGTATTGGAATCATTCCGCCGTTGAAGTATATTCAGAGCAGCATATTCCGTTGTTTTTGATTACTCTTTTCCATTCCATGTCAGAATTTCTTATTGTCCATGATTAAATTTTGGAGCTTTTGCTTTTTAATTACAATCAGCTGTTGTCTTGCCTGCCAGCAACAGAATAAAGTCAAGACGCCGGAAGGATTCCGGATCGAAGAAGGCTTTGACCTCACTCTCGTCGCCTCGGAACCACTGGTCCGTGATCCGGTGGACCTGGAATTCAATGAGCGCGGGGATGCCCTGGTGCTCGAAATGCCCGGCTACCCTTTTGAGGACCGTCAAAGCCGCCTGCTCGTTCTTAAGGACCATGATTTGGACGGAGTCTTCGAGGAGGCGAAAGTTTTTGCAGATAACCTGCAATTAGCCAGCTCAATTCTCCCGTACAGAAAAGGAGTGCTGGTTGCTGCTCCCCCCTACCTGCTGTTTATTCAGGATGACAACCAGGATTATCTACCTGATCGGGTGGATACGCTTATGGGAGGCTTTTCGACCGGTAATCTCCAGCATAACTATAACGGGCTTACTTACGGACTGGACAATTGGATATACGCCGCCAATGGTGGTAATGACGGGGCTCCCTACTGGTGGCCCGATTCATCGGCTGCCATGGATTTGCGGGGACAGGATTTCCGGTTTAACCTGGACAATAAATCCCTGGAACGGCTGGGAGAATCTTCAGGAGGATTCGAACTGGCTATGGATCCCTTCGGAAGATTATTTGAGACGCACAACCTGGAGCATATTTCCCATCTCGTGTTTCCTGATCGCTACCTGACATCAGCAATTCTCCCGGGAAATACGCTGGAAAATATATCGGATCATGAGGAGAATAGCCTTTCGCGGATTTATCCGATTGGTGAACAGGATACCCGGGTTAATCATCCGGAGCAATCAGGTTACTTCTCCGGGGCCTGTGGCATCACCTGGTATGGTGGCGGTGCATTGGGGGAATCCCTGGAAGGGACAGCATGGGTGGCGGACGTGGTGCTTAACCTGGTACATGTGGACCGGATATCGCCGGAAGGGACTTCCTTCCGCGCATCAAGGATGACCGAAAAACGGGAATTTATGGCCAGTGAAGACCGGTCTTTCCGGCCGGTAAATATGACAGCAGGTCCCGATGGTTCGATGTATGTGGTGGATATGTATCGTGAGGTTATTGAGCACCCTGAATGGATTCCGGATGAAATTGAGGCTACCATGGACCTGGAGGCAGGAAAGGACAAAGGCCGCATTTACCGGATAAGCCGTGATCCCTTGTCTGTTGATTTATCACTTTTTCAATCTGACGAGGGCCGGGTGAACGCTCTAACGCATCCCAACCAATGGGTACGTAAAACAGCCCATCGTCTGCTAATGGAAGAACCGCTGACCAGTAAAACGGAGGATCAGTTAAATTCCCTTCTCCTGGGAAACAGCCTTCTGCCCAGGCTGCATGCGCTGTACATCCTTGGAGCACAGGAGAAGTTATCCGTGAACCAGCTGGCCGATGCAATGAATGATACATCACCGGAAATTGTTGAAGCAGCCCTCATGCTTTCCGAGGAGAACCTGTCCGATTCCAGCCTGTTTACCGACCTTGTATTTCCACTCCTTACCCACGAGAACATCCGTGTTCGCATGCAGGCAGCCCTCTCGGTCAGTCGGGTCAGCTTTCTGAACGGCTGGCAACTCCATGCCAATGAAAAGATCCGGTCTTCCATGGTTGAGTCAGCCTCCCTGCCACAGGATTCCTGGTCAGTGGCATCCCTGACGCTGGCAGCGGACGAGAGCAGTGCCTTTGTTTTTGAGGAAGTGATTAAGCACAACGGGAAGAATGCCTCCGAGGAATTACTTGCCTCCCTGGCTGCCAACTCCGGCGGTTCGGCACAAACCATTGACCTGATTCTCACAAGCCTGTATAATTCCGAATTTCCGGTTTCAGCGATGTCGCGAATTCTTCAGCAGCTTGCCGGTCATTCAACTCCCGGGAATGTAAATAAGGAACTTTCCGGGATCAGGTTATTTGAAAATTCTCCGGAACACACTTCGCTTTTAGATGAAATGGCCCTTTTGAGAAATTCACTTGGATTGCCTGCTTCACCTGAGTTCATCCGTTACAGCAAGGATGCGCTGGCGAAAGTGACCGATAATCGCCAGACGGATTCAGTCCGTCTTCAACAGCTCGGTTTAATCAGCTTATTGCCTTATGAACAAAAAAAGGAGGTGCTGTTTACCTGTATCCGTAATGATCAGCCCCGTGCGCTCCAGGAAGGGGCCTTGCGGCAACTTGCCAATTACCGGCAAAAGGAGATCGGACGGCGGATTGTCGAAGAATGGAACACATTGAGTCCGACTATACGTCGCTATGCCAGCGATTTGCTGTTGTATATCGATACCCACCACGATGTCTTGCTTTCTGCCTTGGAGGATGGCACCATCAATATCGGTGAAATGAATTTTGACCTGGAAAGACGCCGTATGCTGTTGCGGTGGAATGATAGTGAGCAGACCAAGGAAAGGGCACGGGCGTTATTTTCGGATGCAGGGGTCTCCAACCGGACGGAGGCTGTTGAGAAAATGAAAGGGGCGCTTGGCCTGGAAGGGTCGGTAGTCAATGGACGCAAAGTATTTGAATCCATCTGCAGCACCTGTCATATTTACGGGGAGGTTGGGGTGGAAGTCGGACCGGTCCTGACAGAAATTAACCGGAAAAGTAAGGAAACGCTCCTGCATGACATTCTTGATCCTAATGCCGCGGCTGATCCGAAATACATCAACCACTTGGTGAAGACCAGCAATGGTAACATACTTACTGGAATAATAGCAGCTGAAACCGACGATTATGTCACGATTCAAAAAGTTGGGGGTGAAAAAGTGACCGTGCAAAAAAATGATATGGAGGAGTTCAGGTCCCTGGGTTCTTCCCTGATGATGGAGGGACTTGAGAATGCCATGACGCAACAGGATATGGCAGATTTACTGGCTTTTTTACAAAATGGATTATAGAATGTCTGGCAGAATGATTCTTATGATGTTATTCCTGGGCGCATGCATGGCGCCCCGGAATAATCCGCCGGATTTGATTGGAAAGACCGTTGAATATCAATACGGAGAATATATCTACCATGTGCAATTTCTTAGCGACTCTACCCTGCATTGGGAAGCGGTAACCGGGGGAGAGAAGGGAGTTACTGGTGACGAGACCTATGTGTCCGAATGGATCTCATCAAGTCAGTTATTTATTACCTGGAAGGAAGTCAATGATGTAGGAGTAAGTCAGGTCCTGGACTTTCAGGAAGGAACTGTATCAAACCATCTGCTGCATGGACGAAATGCGAGTAAAGGAAAAGGTACTATTAAAATTATCGATTAATTATTTTTAAACAATTGAATAACAGGTAAATAGAAACAATTAACTCAAGTAAGGATTTAAATTATGGTCTGACGTTGGTTTCCGGGTTATTTGCCTATACCGGGCAGAATCACTCTTTGATCACCCGTTTCACAGCCAGCGCATTCCCGTTCAATGTGACCCGGACCAGGTAGAGCCCGTCAGGCTGATCCTCCATTGAATTATTCTCCCCGGACCAGGCCACGTGGTAATAGCCCGTAGATTGTCTGCCCAGGGATTCTGTGCTTACGATGCGGCCGGTTATGTCAATTACCTCGAGGCGGACTTCCCCCGGAATGGCCACGGCATACTTAATATTCAATGTCTCTGAGAATGGATTGGGATATGCCCGGACCTGATAAGTCAACAGGTCACGATAGTCAAAAACCGGTTCAAGTGCCGCGATCTGGTTGTCCATTGCACGGAGGCGGGCAGAAATCCAGTTCTTCAGATAATTAATTTCCTCCTGAAAGGTATCCCCCACATAGTAATTTGGCCAGATCCATGATCCCAGGATTGGCCAGCGTTCATAATTCCGGCTTTGTGACGCTTCCAGGGTAAGCGCCACCGAATCGATGTACTGATGGAGTCGGTCTTCGGTAATGGTCTGCTGTCGAAGGGAAATCCACCGGGCCTGCACGTTATCAATAAAGGATTTATTTTCAACAAGTTTTGGCCAGAAAAAGGGAACTCCCCCGTCACAACTTCCACGAAACACCCACCCGGTAGTTTTCCAGGCCTCACAATAATCTGCATTGCCAAAAGCCAGGTTAAAATCCCACAGCGGACCGGCAAATAATTTGCCCCCATCCGTTATTTTATCCTTGTAGAAAAAGGCGCTGAGCCTGTAGGCATCCACATTCAGGCTGAATTCATTGATCAGGAAGAAATCCACGAATGACGGCAGGTCAATAATGGACTGAAATTCGTTTGAGTTAATGTTTCCCTGGAAGGCCAGCGTTTCGAAATTCCGCATAAAATTCCGGATGTACTCCAACTGCTGTGACCGTATATCGCGCGGTTTGGGATATACGATCTGGTACTGGTGATATGCCTCACCGTTTGGATAGAATCCCTGCCAGTTACCTCCTTCCGGGTCAGGACGGTCCACCTTCACAATGTACCCCCCGGTCAATTCGTCGCCCGAAATGTCTTCTTCACGCAGGTTGGCAATATTCACCCGGTCGTTGTCACGTTTGATGGTTTCCATCAGCACGTACACTCCCTGGTACTCGCCGTTAATGGTAAGCTCCGCGAAACGCGTCCTGGGAGCATAATGAACAAGTTCCCGGCCCAGATGAAACGTGAGGACATTACGAAGCATGGATTTATCCGAATAGGGCGCATACAGGATCCAGTCATTTTCAGCGGGCATTCCCAGTAACGGGACATTATTATTCTCCCCTGCTGCATCCTGCAGCTCCAGCCGGAAACTTTTTTTAGGAAACATCTGGCTGCTGCTTCCCCGAATTTCGATGGCAATGCGACCGTCATAATCGGTCGGAGCATCCTCCACCCTGTTTACAATACCAGGTCCGTTGTTAATTACCTGCATTTGTGCCTGGATTCGCGGCTCATCCCTGATGGTGGAACCTTCTGTATCAATTTTAATGATGGGCAAATTGGATGTGCTCAGTCTTACCGGTTCGCGGAAGAATGGGGGCAATTCCCGATAGGTTAAGCCGGGAGCATTCATGCCGGCAAAAAGGAAGAAGCGCGAGGTCAAATCCGAACTGGAAATATCCCGGTTATGTACCTGGAAGGCCAGGGTATTGATGCCGTTTGTAAGCAGCGCCTGTGCATTTTCATCCAAAGGATAATTCTCCGGCAGGCCACCCTGGTACATCACCGCTTCGTGCGACTGGTCTACCGGCATATCATGAGGTGGTTGACCATTGTAGTTTGAGAATCCGGAACGTGCGATTTCCACGCCGTTGAGATAAGCAATGAATCCATCATCATAATCGGCCTGCAACAGCAGCTGGTCAATCTGGTCTTTGTCCGTAATGTTAAATTCCAGCCTCATATACAGGGAAATAACCGGTGAGATTATGGTATTATCATCTTCATCACCGTAGCCAATACCGCCAGGACCACTTTCCCAGCCGTTGTCATCAAAACCGGTGGATTGCCAGTCACTGGCGGGCTGAGAGGTACCAGGCATGTATTTCCAGGTATCCCCGGCCAGAACCAGGGTTTCCCAATGGTCGACCTGTGCCAAGGCCGGACTTTGCAGAAGGCAAACTAAGAGAAGAATTAGGCAAACTCGCATCAGGCTAAAGTAAGGGGAACGGACTTGACTTGCAATTTGAATACTGTGAATGGTATACTCAGTCCCAGAATGACAATGGGCGTGCAGTCCGGGATTATTGGGAAACTTTGTATTATTATATTTATGCTTTTCATTACATTAATCCCGTTCTGACCTGAAAAGGTTCTACTCTATGGCTATACGATTAGTACAATCTTTGCGGCATGCTGTCTTCAATCCCGGTGAATACATTGCAGAAATACTTGGACAACGACGCAGATTATTTGGGCGCTTCCTTCTTGACCTGGCTCTCTGGCTCCTGATGATACGTATTATTATTATTTGCATTGCCCGGGTGAAACAAGTTTCGTATGGCGTGGCGCTTCTTAATTTTGTATTGCCTGCCTTACCTTTTTGGATACTTTACCTTGTCCTTTAGGAGGAGGGATTTATCCTACATAAACAACCTCTTCACCTCGTCTTTCTTCATCCTGGCCACAGGCACCTGGCTCTCATCCGACATCAGGAAATAGCCGCCTTCGGTTTTCACATATTTTCGTATGTGCCCTGAATTGATCAGGTGAGATTGGTGCGAACGATAAAAGCGGTCATCCTGCAGCAATCGCTCAAAGTGGCCGAGATTGCCGGAGAGCAGTACCGGCGGATCATTCTCCAGGTAAATACGGGTATAATTGGCTTCACCCTGGAGGCGAATGATTTCCTCAATACGGACAAATATCACCTCGTCCTGTGTGGATAATGCAATGCGACGGTCCTCCTTGTTCTTCAGGTTATGAGCCAGCAGGTCCAGGCGTTTTTTTTCCGGTTTGTTTTCATCGAGTTTTTCCACGGCCTTCACCAGTTCATCCGGATCCACCGGTTTCAAAAGGTAGTCCAGGGCGCTGTATTTGATTGCCCGCAAGGCATAGGCATCGTACGCCGTTACGAAAATGATCCGAAAGTCAACACTGCCGGCCTGGTTCAGGAAATCGAACCCACTCCCGCCCGGCATTTCTATGTCAAGAAATACAACGTCCGGTACGGCTGACTCCAGCAAGGCGAGGGCTGCGGTGGCTGAGGAAGCCATTCGTACCTCTGTGATGGCCGGACAATGCTTTTCCAGCAGTCCGGCCAGGTATTCACGGTTCCCCTTTTCGTCGTCGACAATCAGTGCACTGTAGTTGCTCATTCCTCCGGTAAAGTTATTGTGACCCGAACCCCTGAAGTGTCTGTCCGGTCCTTAATTTCCACACTTGCTTCCCCCGAATATAAGTTATTCAGATTACGTATACGCTCCCGTCCCAGGTGTATTCCCGAGGAGGATGCATTCGGTTCCGTCAGTCCTGGTCCGTTATCCAGGATTTCGATGACCAGTTTTCCTGAGGCCCTTGAAACATGGACGCTGATTTTCCCCTTCTCCTCCATGGAGGCCACTCCGTGTTTTATTGCGTTTTCGACGTAGGGCTGCAGGAGCATCACCGGGACCAGCGTACTCTCCGATACATCATCGTCAACGACCACGTCAGATGAGAAGGCGTAACGCAGCTGTTCCAGCTCGATATAAAGCCGGGTCAGTTCCATTTCCTGGCCGAGTTCATGAAACTGCTTTTCTGAGGAAGACAGTACCTGCCGAAGGAGTTTGGATAGCTTCCGGATATAGGAATTGGCTGCGTCATTCTTGTCCTGGCTGACCAGGTTCTGGATGGAATTCAGGGCATTGAACAGGAAATGCGGGTTGAGTTGCGCCCTGATGGCTTTTAACTCGGCCTCAGTTAGCTGTTTTGACCATTCCAGGTCACGCGTCCTGCGCTGCTGACGGTTTCGGTACACTGCAAAAAAGGTTCCCCCGATAAGTACAGCCGCAAGGAGGGTGAACGCCGCTATTGCCGGAGTTTCCTGCCACCAGGGCTTCAGGATGGTAAACGGATACTGGAGGGTGACATTCTCCGGTGCCCCTTCATAGGGCCAGACGATGAATTCATAGTCCCCGGGCTGAAGATCTTCATACAGAAAAAGGTCGAACGGGTCTTCCGGATCATAGGATTGCGGCTTGTCGTGGAGGCCGGTGAGCTGAACCCGCGCATCAACGGTAAGCTGGTCTATGACGAAATACAATCCGTTATCCGAATAGGGAAAGGACGGGTTGACCGGTAAGCCCCGTGCGTTAAGCTCACCGATATACTCTTTCTCCTTCCAGTTATACATGGAGGTGTCCGGGTAAGACTCAAAAATGTACTGGAACTGAATGGCCACATAATTTTTAAAAAACTCTGCAGGATAGAGGTCGGACAGCTGAACCGGCGCATAGCCTACTGTCCATGCTATTCTGAGGGTGTCCAGGTTAATCTCATCCACGAGGGTGTAGCTGTGCTGGGAGCCGGGTGATGAACTCATGCTTATCCCATTCCACTTGACGGACGGACGGTTGATATAGGTGGGTGGTTCATTATCGATAATCAGTGCCATGTCCGTTTCTTCAACCATCGCCGGTTCAAGGCCTATCCCGCTACCCTCAGGAATGACAAGATTAATCGGTTCGCCGGTTTCCGGGTTAAAGCCATCCGACAGGCTGTCCAGGGGTAATAACCTGTCCCCCATCTGGACCTTGACACCGTATCGGAGCAGACCTTTCTGGACGTAGTGGACCTGTCCGAATACGGTTCCTGAAATAAACGTAAGAGCAAAAATGAGTGTTGTTATCAGAATTATCAGCAGTTGTTTCATCTTACTTTGGGTTGTATTGATCGTGGTGATCAAGGGGTGAATTTATCGTTTTTTATTGTAAAAGGCTTTTCTGGTACAAGCTCTGTCCGTAGGGTGACTGGCGAATATCCGGTGCCAGTATCCGGTATAATTCCAGGAAATCGCCTGGCCGCAGATCCTTCTGCAAGAGACAAAAGTTGGGCAGCAATGCGCCCACGGTTTGATTTGAATACCGGATGACATATTCTTTCAACAGGTTAATGCGCTGCACCAAATACGTTTGGTGTATGTCTCGGGTCAGTTCACGGGCCCTGACCGAATCCCCGGCCAGCAGGAGCATATCACGCATCAGTCCGAAACTTTCTTCGTGCAGGCCCAGCAATTTATCTTCAGCCAGGTATTCCTTTAAAATCCGGTCGCTATCCGATCCGTTAACCTTGATGTGGTTATAGTCCGGAGAGCTTCCCGAGATCCTAATGCAGCTGTTTTCCAGCATGAATTCCGTGAGTTTCCTGGTTTTGCCTTTCCCGGTGATCAAAAGGATCTGTACGAAGTAAGGGTCACGGACCTGACCGGAAAAGCGGAAACAGTCATTAAAGGCACTGACCGTATCAAGTCGCGGCAGATCATCTCCGTCGAGGTGAAGAATAAGCAGATCCGTGGTGCCGAGGCCGGATACATTCCCGCTTACTTCATATCCTGTGCGGGCATGGGCGGATGAACAGAGAATGATCAGGCAGATAAGAGTGAATGGAGATCGCATAGTAGTTGATTTTGTTTGATTCAAATCTGGGCAAATCCTGCCCGGAATTTTCGGAGAATGTATATTTGGGGGACGGTTCTGTATATTCGGTTGGTATATGTGGTTTTTCTCCGCCGCTACAGGACAGATGTAACATTTAATCCAAAAGGACCCGATATGGTTGAAGTCAATCCGGATGCTGTGTATTTCAAAAAATCCCTTGTGGAACACCGGCGTTGGTGCAAGGCCATGCAGGAGAAACCTTCCCTGATCAATGCCACCACACGGCGGCTGCAAAAGCGGGTGAATGAAATCATCCCGGAGAAGGTTCACCAGGTGGTCACTAAAACCATCAAGGAGCTGACGCGTGCGGTGATCAGCGGAGCCGGGCTGACCACCGGTGAGCGCAAGCCGTTAACCGGACTGGAAGAAACCGAGAACCATGTCCGGGAGCGCGTCAGTTTCTATGCCTCTTCAGCAGCGGCGGAAGGTGCCATCACCGGGTTTGGCGGCTTCTTCTCCGGCATGGCGGATTTCCCGTTATGGCTGACCCTTAAAATGAAATTGCTGTTTGAGGTTTCCCGTGCCTATGGACTGGACGTGCAGGATTACCGTGAGCGGCTTTACATTCTCCATATCTTCCAGCTCACATTCTCCAGCCAGGAGAAAAGAAAAATAATAGTTGAATTGATGGCTGACTGGGAATCGAGGAAGGATGAATTGCCGGCGGACTGGCATGCCTTTGACTGGAAAACGTTTCAGCTGGATTACCGGGACCATATCGACCTGGCCAAGCTGGTGCAGCTCATCCCTGGTATTGGTGCCGTTGCCGGAGCCTGGGTGAATCATAAGTATACCAAAAAGCTGGGGGAGAATGCCATACAGGCCCTGCGCCTGAGGCTTCCAGAATTCCGTGAATGATCAGGATGGTGAGGAACCCCGACAGGACGATCTCTGCCCGGAAAGCTCAACCTCGGCTCCTAAAGTTTGTAAACTTCCTTCAAATACATATCTTAAGGATCAATTCCATAATTCCTGTTTTAAATATAGTTGCTGCTTGACCTCCCCTCCTGTGCGTATTCTTATTGTGGAAGATGAAATGATCATCTCCGAAGACCTGACAGAAATCCTGGAGAACCTGGGATATCAGGTGGCGGGGACGGCCATAAGTGCCCGCGAAGCCCTGCAGTTGCTGGATGAAGAGAACCCCGACCTGGTGCTGGTGGACATCCGGTTGAAGGGAGGCCGGGACGGGATAGAACTTGCCCGCGATATCCGCGAGCATTTCAGGCTGCCGTTTATCTTCCTGACTTCCCATGCAGATCCGGCTACCCTCCGGCGCGCCCGTGAGGTAAATCCGTACGGATACCTGCTTAAACCTTTTGAAGAGCCTGCTATTCACGCGGCGGTTGAGATGGCCCTTGCCAATTTTGCGAAGGAAAATAACGGGGTCGAACAGGAAAACGATAATATGGAGATGGTACTGAAAGACAGTCTCTTTGTCAGGTCCAATGGTCTATTAGTAAAAATCCATTTTACCGAGATCCTTTACCTTGAGGCTGATGGTAACTACACCAATGTGTACACTGGTCAAAAGCGCTTTGCGCTACGGTCCATTCTCAAAGTACTGGAGGAGAAACTTCCTCCGCATCGTTTTGCCAGGATTCATAAGTCCTTTCTTGTCAACCTCGCCCAGATCACCGCAATAGACAGCCAGTCGGTGCACATAGGCGATAAGGAAATACCCATAAGCCGTTCCCAGCACAGCTGGCTGCTCAATCAGATCCACACGCTCTGACCGTTTTCTGCTGATTGACATTTTCTGCACGTTCATCCACAGAATGCCCCCGTTCTTCCCGGTCCCGGTCTGACCAATGACCTGTATGACTATATTCTGTCATGAACTTAACCCAAGGCTTTATGAAAACACTTTCCACAATTACCGTATTAGTACTGTTAGTAATCGCATCACAGACATATGCCCAGTCAGGACTCGCCTACAACCACGCATCGGATAAACCACTTCCGGCAGAAACAACGGTCAGCCCCGCTTTTTCGGCTCCGGCTTTTGACGGCGGACAGGTGGCAATGGCTGTTTACACCGAAAATAATCTTGTTTATCCGGAAAAGGCCCGGAAAAAGCGCCTGGAAGGTACCGTGATCGTAACCTTTTATGTCAATGAAGACGGTAGTCTTTCCAATGTCCATGTTAGCCGGTCGGTGTGCAAGGAGCTGGACAAGTCGGCGGTTACTTTTGTCAAAAAGATGCCAAATTGGATTCCGGCCATGCAGAATTATGAACCGCAGCGCGTTAAATACAGCATTCCGGTTACGTATCAACTCACTTTCTGATTCCGTTTAAATCAGTAGTTTAAGTTAGGTTCCAGAGGCCGGGCAGTACTGACCGGCCTCTTGCCTTGTTTAGAAAAAGTTGATTTGTATTTGAGGTAATTATTGACTAAATCGATTGAATACGCTCTTCTTTCTATGCTCAAATCCTCCATTTATTGTTTATTACTCTTTTTCATCCCTTTTATTTCAGAAGCACAGCAAGACGACTGGGTGGCAGATTCCCTCGACCTGTTTGCCTCGGAAATGATGGAGGCGGTGGAGAATGATGATCCCGAAAGGCTGATTGCCTTGCAAGGTTATGTCTACACCCAGGGCATTAAATCGTTAAAAACGCCGGTTTATGACCTGTTCTACAGTCTGACCCGGAATCCCGCGGTTCAGAAACACGAGGGCGCACTGGCGCAGCTTCATCATAACCTGGGCAATCTGGAGTTTTACCGTGGAAGAATGGACGCAGCCAAGAAAAATTTCCTGGAGGCACTTACCGCCTACAAGGCAGCCGGGGCATATGCGGATGCTGCCGGCATGGCGATGAACCTGGGGATCATCCAGGAGCGTGCCGGGGAATATGATTCTGCGATTCTCAGCTACCAAACGGCCATGCCCATTTTCCTGGAGGCCGGTGATTCTGCAGCCATAGCAGTTTGTCTTGAGAATATCGGGATTTCCTATCGGTACACCGGGAAACTGCGAACCTCGCTGGACTATTTCAACCGGTCCGACTCGTTGCTTTCCCTTATCACACCCGCCGGCCATATACGCTGGAGCTATCTCAATTATAATTATGGCCAGGTGTATGCTGCCCTGGGCGAATTTGATACGGCCCTCGATTATGTGCTCAAGGGACTGCGAATCAGTGAAACTGCCAGGGATGAGCGCCAGACCATGATCGGGTACATTGAACTTCAGCGAATATACCAAATGACCGGTGACGATGACAACTGGTTGAAATACACGGAGAAGGCCCTGGTTTTCGCCGGTGAAACTTCAAATGAAATGCGTGTGGCCGAACTGCAGCTCAGCCTTGCGTCCTGGTATGCCGACCGGGTGATGCTGGATACGGCGTCTGCACTCGCAGAAGCCTCCCTTGCCTATTACCGGGAGAATGACGTGACCGAGGGCTATGGCCAGGCTAACCTGATGAAAGGAAGGATTTATTTTGACCAAGGTGACTACAGGCAAGCCATTCAGGCCTACCAGACCGCATTAAACAGTTTTTCACCTTCCAGTGTCCAGATTTCACGGGCCTACCAGCAAATGGGCGCTTCCTACATGAAATTGAAGGATTATGACACGGCCGGTGAATACCTGGATAAGGCGCTTTCCCTGAGGCTGGAATCGGGTGAGCTGCAACTGATCAGCAACTCTTACGAAACACTTTCCGAAAACAGTTACCTGGCCGGCAATTACAAGGAAGCGTACGAATACCTTGGACAGTTCAAACAGTACCAGGACAGTCTGTTCAACGAACGAAAAGCCACGCAGCTTGCCCGGATTGAAACGGAGTACGAAACCGAGAAAAAAGACCAGGCAATCGCCAATCTGGAAAAAGACCGCGAGATTCAGACCCTGCTTGCTGATAAAAGGCAAAACGAGACCTACCTCGCCCTGGGCGGTATATCGGTGTTTCTTCTTCTCGCGGGATTCTATTACTACCGGTCCCGATCAAGGCAAAAGGCCAATAAACTGCTGCAGGAAAAAAATGATAAGATCGGACGTCAGAACGAGGAAAAGGAAATACTGCTCAAGGAAATTCACCACCGGGTAAAGAATAACCTTCAGATCATTTCCAGCCTGTTGAGCATGCAGTCGCGTGCACTTTTGGATGAACAGGCTATCGATGCCATGAAGGAAAGCCAGGGACGGGTGAAGACGATGGCGCTGATCCATGAAAAGCTGTACCAGTACGACAACCTGTCCAGAATCAATATGAAGGAATACATGAAGCAGCTTAGTGACTTTCTCGCTCAAACCTATCGCACAAATAAGGATATCAAGGTGGAGATTAATGCAGAGCAGCTTGACCTGGATATCGATACCGCAGTCCCCCTTGGACTGATCACCAACGAGCTGCTGTCAAATGCCTGGAAATATGCGTTCCAGGATATGGAACAGGGTATGATCCGGGTTGAATTGAAACGGAATGGCCCTGAACAATATATCCTTACCGTAAGTGATACCGGTAAAGGACTGGACCACGAACAGGCCACAGCCAAGACCAAGTCGCTTGGATTAAAACTCGTCCGCTCCCTGACCAGGCAGATTCATGGTCAGTTGCATGTCGTTACCGATGGTCCGGGAGCCACGTTTATGATTGAATTCAGAGAAGTTCCTGTCGCGGCCTGATAATCGTGTAAAATGGAGTGATTTGTCCGCCGAATTTCGTATTTTACTAGTAAATCCCGGATGTTATGAAAAATTTGACTACGCTCTGCTTCCTGTTGGGACTGGTTTTAATCGCTGCTTCCTGTGCCGCACCTGGCCGGACCGCGTCCAGGCAGACGGATTCAAACGAAGTGAACCCTACGAAAGAAAACATATCCTATCTTAATCTGGGAGAATACCTGAAGAGAGTGCCGGGTGTAAATGTCCGGAACGTCGGGAATACCTATTCCATTAATATCCGGAGCAGCTTCAGGTTGTCAGGATCCACAGAGCCCCTGTTTGTCGTAAACAGTATACCACTGGCAAGCTATGACCAGGCGGCGGCACTGGTAAATCCTATGGAAATCGAACGCGTTCAGGTTTTAAAGGACGTGGCGTCTTCAAATGTCTACGGACTTCGGGGAGGCAATGGTGTGATTGTGATCCACCTGAAACAATAACCCAACCTTCAGGCTTCAGTTACGTTACAAATTACGTATAAAACCTCTGTTTAAATGCGTCAGCTTATATTTGCCTTCTTTTGCTTATTCCTGGCTGCAACAGCATGTCAGTCGACCCGTACCCGTACTGTATCCAATTCTTCTTCCCTGGAAACCCAATACACGGTACTGGGAGAATACCTCAGGGGTGTGCCTGGTGTGCAGGTGTCCCAGCAAGGCGGAACCTACCTGATCAGGATTCGCGGTACGGTGGGTACCGGCGACCTTGAACCATTGTTTGTGGTGGATAAAATGCAGGTAGGTGGATACGAACAGGCCGCAGCCCTGGTGGATCCCAACGATATTGATGATGTGGATGTCCTTAAAGATGTCAGTTCCACCCAGCAGTATGGATTGCGTGGCGCCAACGGTGTGATTGTAATCCGGACGAAGAAATAAAAGTCATACATAAAAAAAGGTCCGCCCCTTTCGGGCGAACCTGATCATTTCACTCAACTCCACTATTCAGAAGGCGGCAGGATAACCGCATCAATGACGTGTACCACCCCGTTGGATGCGTCAACATCGGCCATTACCACATTCGCGTCATTCACTTTTGCCCCGTCAGCGGTGCTGATCGTTACGTCGGCCCCGTTAACGGTGGCTGCAGACATGCCATCAGATAAATCAGAAGACATTACCTCACCGGGAACCACGTGATAGGTCAGAATGGCAATCAGCTGATCTTTATTCTCAGGTTTAAGTAAATTCTCCAGCGTTCCCGCAGGAAGGGCTGCAAAAGCCTCGTTGGTCGGGGCAAATACAGTAAACGGACCTTCACCCTGGAGGGTTTCCACCAGTCCGGCAGCCTGCACCGCCTGAACAAGTGTGGATAATGATTCTGTTTCAGCAGCAAGGGCAACTATGTCCTGTGATGCTTCAACTTGCTCAGTGCGCATCGTTTCCGCCGCCTCTTCGGCTTCTGAAGTCATGGATTCGTCAGCCATTTCCTCTGATGACTCATCATAGGATGATTCTGATTCCCCTCCCCCGCAGGCAAAGGCAAACAGCAACATAATACTAAACAGGTACGTTGTAATTTTCATTTGTTTCTGATTTTTAGTTTACCTAATAACCAAGCACGGGGGATGTTGTTTTGAATCTTATAAGAATTTCAAAAAAAATTGAAATAAATGAAAGTAGAGCTCAGACTGCTAAAGAAGTACGATAACCCGGTAAAGGTCTTCTCAGTTTATTGACCAGACATTAATTTGAGTATATCCTGGTTCAGCAGATTGCTGATATTCATGTACCAGGCAGAGCTATAGGCTTTTAATTCGTCGGGACGTTCGAAATATACCTCTATTGCCACTGAAAACAGTTCATGCTTACTGGTAGCCCCGTACTGACGGAAAATGGATTCGCCATTACCAATCCGGATTAGTTCGTAGCTGGCCAGCCTGTCCCACATTTCAAGGGCATCCATGGAGATAAATTCATATTCTCCGTTCAAAATCTTATTCTCCAGCAACAGCGCATGAGCCATCTCATGAAGCCCCAGGTTCCTCCCATCAGTCTGATCGGCATATCCCTTCAGGAAATTTTTCCAGGAGAGCACGATGATCCCGCCCCTGTTTACTTCGCCCTGGTGATACTGGCGCGTGATCGTGGAATAATAATCATCCGGATAGATAAGAATCCGGTGAAAGTGTTCAAAGAAAATGCCGGGAAAGCCAAAAGTAAGCTGCACTGCACAAGCTGAAATCAGTACGATCATTTCGTCGGTCAGTGTCAGCTCCTGTGATCGGACAATGAATTTTTTCCGATCTATGAATGCCTGAAGTCGCCGTTCAAACAGATCTTTATTCTCCGGTGACAGATTCTTGTAATACTCGAAGACCGAAGATATAATACGCTTGTATTCAAGGCGTAAAGGTTTATTTACCTTGTTGCGGTAATACCAATGTAACATCCGGTATTGCGTAGAATGATGAAAGGCATCGATTCCGACCAGGATGGCATCCCGGAAAACACGAATAATTGCTGCCAGGATAAGGGCAATTACCCCGACATAGATAATAGCGGATAGAACACTCATAGAAAACCGTCAAATATATGGAATCCTGCCCGATTGAAATACAGGCCTCCACGTATTTGCCGGGATTTATCTTATTCCCTTATGAAGGTTCTGACGCAGGATATTCCCTGTACACCCGTTGAAGAGTCCGGGATTCGGGGAAAATTATGTAAATTGATCATGTACCAACCGATCACAAAATGAAACGCAGACAATTTCTATATCAGGGCAATGCGATGGCGGCCGCAGCCCTACTTGCCCCGGCATCACTTTTCCGTCCGGTCCCGCTGGGCAACATAGGGGTTCAGCTTTATTCGTTCCGCGATCAAATGCTAAGGGACGCAAAGGGCACTCTGGGACTGATTGCAAAACTTGGATTCAAGGAGGTTGAATCTGCCAGGAGCGGTAAGGGGTTGTATTATGGCCTCAGTCCATCGGAAATGAAAAAGGTCTGTGCGGACCTGGGGCTGGCCGTTCGAAGCGGACACGTACACCTTGATGACCAGTGGGATAAGACGCTGGAACAAGCTGCTGAGGCTGGTCAGGAATATATTATTTGCTCCACCATGCCTTCGGACGGACAGACGGTGGATAATTACAAGTCAGTCGCCGCGGCATTTAACCAGGCCGGCGAGGATTGCCGCGCCATGAATATGAAATTTGGTTATCATAACCATGAGTATGAATTTGAGCAGGATCAGGGCAAAATCCTGTATGATATTTTGATGGATGAAACAGATCCTGAGCTGGTACATATGGAACTGGATCTCGGTTGGGTGGTTGCCGCCGGACAGGACCCGCTGGCGTATTTCAATAAATATCCGGGCCGTTTTCCACTCTGGCACCTGAAGGATATGGATTTGTGGGAGAATGAAAGCACGGAGTTTGGCAAAGGAGGTCTCGATATTGCACTTATGATGAAAAATAAGGATAAATCAGGGGTGAAACACATTTTTATCGAGCAGGAGGAATATGCCAGTTCCCCAGAGGAAAGCATGCGTCATAATTTGAAATATCTTGCCGACTTGTAATCAGGATATGCTTTGTCGCTAATTACGAGTATCCGCCAGTATTTGACCAATGAACCGCAGGTGCTGGAACGTATAGAACGATTACACGCTCTTTGGATATCCCTGGTATATGTGTATTTGTTTCTTTTGTTTTTTCAGCCATTTGGTGTTAACAATTACGACCCGGGAGAGGAGATAACCTTACAGCTGGTGGGATCACTGGCCATTTTTGTTTCCTCCTGCGGAGTGATCCTGCTTTTGAATGACCTACTCATCTATCCGCTCATCCGGCCGCGCCGGAGACTGGGTGTGTGGGCCTGGTTTTTTTGGGTGTACATACTCTTTGCTACTTCCTGCTTTCTGGTTTATAATATTTTGGGCAGCTGGCATGATTTCAAGTGGAGCAGTTATGGAGAGTTTCTGATAAACTTTGCCGGTTTGCTGTTCATTCCTGCGTTAGCCCTGGTCGCTTATCTTACTTTCCGCTCCCTGAAAAATGAGCTTTCAAAGGCGTATCATTACCGCAACACCAAAACAGATGGTGACGAGCTTATCCGAATACCTGCAGAAAACGGTAAAGATGCCTTCATAATCAAGTTGAATGGATTGTTATTTATTGAATCAGCGGACAATTACGTCGAGGTCCATTTTCTTGAGAATGCTCAATTAAAGAAATCCATTTTCAGGCAATCCCTCAAGGCAATTTCCGAAATGGAGATACACCCTGCCCTTTTCCGGTGTCATCGCTCCTATATAATCAACCTGGTTCACTTGCAAAGGCTCATGGGTAACCGGAACAAATTGCATGTCCGGCTGAGCGGTACAGAGCGTGACATACCGGTTAGCCGGTCAAGAATTGATTCGCTGTTTGCGAAGATTGAGCCGTAGTTTACCATTCATCCCAAATAGTTCATTTTCATACCTCAGGCGGTCCTTTCTGCAACTTTACCGGCCATTTTTCCAGTCTGTAATAGAGAAACAAAAACAACAACATCATGAAAAATCTAATTGCTTACAGAAAGCCAACTGTATGGAAAAACGTACTGGCATTCTTGATTTCTGTTACCTTCCTGGTCGTATGGCTTCCATTTCTCAGGTCGGTTTTCGACGGTGCCTCCTATCCGTGGGGGACGAATTATTTCGGATTCTTTATCAGTGGAAATGGAATCACGCCCGAGTTCCTTTTCGTGGTTATCCAGCTTGTGTTTTATGTGATCCTCATGTATTCAATGTACTGGATGCGAAATCGGATTGTTTTTTATATTCTGGCCCTTCTGTGGTTCATAAATTCATTCGGCAACTTGTTATTTGATATTGCTGTGAACGGGGATACCCTATTTCATGGTGAGACATTGAATGTGCACATTTCCCTCTTCTGGGTTGTGCTTCCACTTTCTGCGATTTCGTTGCTGCTCATTTACCAGGTGATCAGGGAAGACGCGCAATCTGCAGAGACTGCGTATCGCTGGACGCCTAAAAATTCCATGCGCCTGTTGCTGATCCTTGGACCGCTTCCGCTTCAGGCATTGTTGCTGGCAAGCGGCGAGCCGGATGGAATCACAGATCAGGTCGGTGTCATTATGAGCATTTCCCAATGCCTGTTGCTTCCGTTTGTATATAAACCCAGTATTCCACCACAGGTGACGGAAACCGCATGAACTTCATAACTGAAGTCAGATAAAATGGAAGGGCCGTTTCAGGGTATTCGGCCCTACTTCAATACCTCGTCCCAATTTACCTTGTCATTATGGGAATGAGTGAAACCCATGGCCCGCTCTTCCTGTATGGTTTTAACGTCACGAAATGCCATGACATAGGTTTTTCTCCAGTTTTGCGAGGAGTTGCCGCCTGAACCATGGATAATGCGCTCATCATGGATGGTTACGCTGCCGCGTTTCACAGGCAGGTAGACAACCCTGTCCCCGGGCCTGGTCTCTATCACGAGGGTATGAGAGTCATCCCGTGAACCTTCCCCGGAGGCTTCCGAATAACTGGCTGGTTTATGGGTGCGTAACTCAGGTTCCCGGTTGGAGCCGGGAACAACCTGAAGGCATCCGTTTTCAAGTCCCGAATCCGTCAGGGCCAGGGAGAAGGTAGCGGTCCAGGTATTTTCGGTTTTAGGCCAGTAACCCAGGTCCTGGTGCATGGTAAACGCAGCCCCGGGTTTAGAGGGTTTCTTGGCGAGAAACTGCTCATAATCCATATCCGCCTTTCCATTTGGGTATAACTGCCCGGCGATTCCATGGGCAACCTGGTAGAAAATATTGTTTACGAGTTCGCTTCGGTATTTGCCCGGCAGCATGGCATTTACGAGCTGAAACTTTTCAAAAGGGGTTCCGTAAGGCTGGGACATGTCACAAAAATCACGGCCCATGTGTTCTTTTTCACCTCCCATGATGAAGTGCTCAAACCAGGAATCAATAGTGCCCAGCTCAGATTCTGAAAGGACATCCTCAAGGACAAGGTACCCTTCTTCATTATACTTTCTGATTTCTTCATCGGTTATCTCATATAGCGTTCCTGAACGCCGGTGGCTTCCGGAATCGGGATTTGTGTAACTTTCCATGGGTATTTTATGGTTTAAACATTTGCAGCTTCAATGGTTTTCAATGTCTTTTCCAGTCCGGTTCGGGCGACCTCGAGCAGGTCTTGTTTATGGTATTCAGGGTTATAGAGTTCGAGCGAAACACATCGGTTAAATCCTGATGCCTTCAGGTCGCGGAATATCTTTGAGGTGGGCAGTATTCCATCCCCCGGGTATACCCGGTCGGGATCTGACATATCCTCCCTGGCCATGCCTTTCGGTGCGTCATTGTACTGGAATATGGCATACATGTCCCCGTTCAGCATGGAAAGCCCTTCAAACCCTCCCCCTGTGATGTACATATGAAATACGTCAGGAATTATCTTGGCTTTCGGGTGATCAGTATCCAGGGCCACCGCCGCGGCTTGTCCGAGCGTTTTCAGGGGGAACATCTTTACAAAAACGAGAGCGGGGTTAACGTTGTAATCCTCCAGACCCATCTCGAGGATCCGGCGGTAACAGCTGGTCACAAAGGACTGGTCATAATTCTCCCCCACCTTATTCGGTATGGCCTGTACAAACTCACAGCCGATTTCTGAGGCCATTCTCAACCGGTTCCGGGTTTCCGGCAGTGATTTTTGAAAGGCTTCCTCATTTTCGGGGATACAGCCCCATAATCCGATCATACTGGGGACAAACAACCCGCGGTCCTTTATTTTTTTGCCCAGTTCTTTCAGCGATCCTCCCTCCTTTTCATACGCTATGAGTTCATTGTCCCACGGTTCGATTGCGTCAAATCCGGCTTTTGCCGCGATATCCACTTTTTCCTCAAGCGAAGCCGGACGAATGGTAAACGTATCCAGGCAGATTGGCCACGGGCTTCGTCCGTTCTGATATCGCAGGGTCTGATGGCCGGGTTGCACCGTTGCCATAGCCGGACTGATCATTGTGGTGCCCAGTGCAGCCGCACCTGAGGCAATAAATTTCCTTCTGTCAATCATGATTTTAATATAGTCTGACCGTTCAGGTCTGTGGTGAGAATATCTGACATAAAGTTGAAAAACGGGCGCAATTTTTTAAACCCTTCGTTTACCGTAAGGTGAAAATTCTCTTCCCGCACTTCCTTGTCGGTGAATTCGTGTGTGAGAATAAAACCCTTGTGTCTTAGTAGATCGATGGCAGGGTCATCCGAAGTAAATCCTTTAGGTGCGGTTTTTACCTTATCCCCCTTTAATTCACCAAAATAGGATTGATATTCCGGAGCCTGGAGAATGCTGCGCAACTCCTCACTCTCCTGCTGAAGCTGTTTGCGAATATGCAGCAGATCAGCCGGTTCAGGCTGCCAGAATCCACCGGCGAGGAATGATTTATCCCCGGGTTCAATCCGAAGGTAATAGCCACCCCGAAGTGCCTCAGTGGCACGCCCGAAGGATACACTTCTGTGTTTATTGTATGGCGTTTTATCCGATGAAAAGCGGATATCCCGATAAATCCTGAACCGTTTGGTGCGGGATGGATCAATGTGATCATGCTCCATCAATGCTGCTTCCAGTAAGGCTACAAATTGCTTAAATGCGTCTTCGCTCTGTTTGTAGTCTTTTTTGTGTTCCTGGAACCATTCACGGTTATTGTTTGCCGCCAGTTTCTTCTGAAAATTCAGAATAATGTCTGTAGGATGATTCGCCATGAGGGTGATGATTTATATAAATATACAAGTATTCTCAAGAAATGAATTTATGCCCTGTCAGTTAATCAGGCAAACGCCACCCGATCTCAGGGAAACAGCATATTTCGGAAGAAAAAATCCATAATTTGTCAAACTAAGACTATATTGGGACATGAACAAACAACCCGCCTCACTGAAGCTGACTGTTCTGTTGGTCAGCAGCTTAACGATCATGTCAATGGTCACCATCTCCCCCTCATTACCTGAAATGTCTGCCGCATTTGAAGGAGTGCCCTATTCAGAGTTTCTGGTGAAACTGGTATTGACACTGCCTGCATTATTCATAGCAACGGTTTCACCTATAGCCGGTAAACTGATCGACAGGTACGGGCGTCTTCCCTTCCTTTTCGGTTCACTGGTCCTTTATGCGCTTGCCGGTGCGTCGGGTTATTTTCTCGATAACCTGTACATTATACTGGCCGGCCGGGCCCTGCTGGGGATAGCCGTCGGTATTTCCATGACCATTGTAAACACGCTGGTGGCCGATTATTTCGAGGGGCCACAGCGTCAGAAATTTGTAGGATTGCAAGTCGCCTTTATGTCATTGGGCGGAATACTGTTTATCGGACTGGGTGGAGTTCTTGCCGATGTCGGCTGGCGGTTTCCGTTTCTGATCTATCTGTTCTCTCTCGTGGTGCTGCCACTGGCAGTTGCTTACCTGTATGAACCGAAGCTTGAAAAGCATACCGCTGAGCAAAAGGCTATGCAGAAGTCGCCCGGTATCATATGGTTACTGTTTGTGAATGTGCTGTTAATGTGGGTGCTGTTTTTCATGATTCCGGTGCAGGTTCCATTCCAGATGCAGGAGATCGGGGTCAGTTCAAATGCACTGGTAGGAGGCGCGATCTCCCTGAGTACTCTGTTTTCTGCGATCTCTTCCTTTTCCTACTCACGCATAAAAGACAAATTTAGTTTTTATACCATATTCACCGTGGGTTATTTGTTCATGGGAGCCGCCTTTATCCTCGTAGCCATGGCCACTACCGTTACGGTGGTAATTATTGCGATGATGCTGGCTGGTTTTGGCATGGGCATGATGATCCCCAACACCAATATCTGGGTTATGAGAATAGCTCCGCCTGCCATCCGCGGCCGGGAGATTGGTCGTCTCACCACTTTTTGGTTTCTGGGTCAGTTTCTTTCCCCGGTACTCCTATTGCCCGTATCACGAATGTATTCTATTTCAAGTACATTCATGATTGCCGCGTTCTTCCTGTTTGCCCTGGCGCTGTTTTTCCTGGGGATGCAGGTCTTTACCCGGCAACAGGTAACATCGGCCTGAAGCAGCCATTAAAGGCCTGCTTCAGCGGTAACGGAATCTTCTTTAGGTTGGACCTCAGGATACGGCACCACTTTGGCTTCGGGTTGTTTTTCAAGAGGTTTCAGCTCACGGCCTTCCAGTCCCGGATGATCGGCCGGGATGAATACGGATCGAAAGACCATAAAGACCGGGATCGGCATCGGTGGCAGCTTGTCAATTGACTCGTCTGTATACGGGTTCAGGTACTCCCAGTAAATATCCCCATCCGACGTGACTTCAATAAATCGTCCCTTTGCGCCTTCTGTAATAAATGTGTTACCCGAATTCAGACGCTGAACACCTGAAATAAAGGGAGACCACATGGACAATGTATCCTCGGCCATATACATCCAGGTAGCGTTTTCCGGCATAAACCGGCCATTATCTCCCTGTACGTAGTTCCCCTGATTATCCATTTGTGGTGTTATTTCCAGGATATTTGAATAAAACAAGCTGTCGGTAACCGGACCAACCGGGTTATTGTTATTATACATAATCAGATTGTCCTCACCGGGATGTCCTTTTTCGACCCATTGGATATTGTGCTGATAGTAAAGTTTACGATCGGTTGAATCTCCTGCCTGGTAGTTAGCCGGATTTCCCCAGCGGAACAGAAAATCGCCTCCTTTTCCCGATTTTCCGCCGGAATGGCCCCGCGCTTCCTCCGTAGTGGTACTGTGGTCAATGATGAATACTTCACTGTATTCCGGGGAGCTGATGGCAATCTGATCGAGCTCAGCATTGTAATCCACCGCGTTGATGTGGTGCATGTCCGAAACCTCAACGCCCAGCATGGCGTACCGGTTGGCCTTTCCCCTGGCTATTCTGGCTTCAAGACTGTCACGTTTTATATCAACGCTGTCAGGGTGAATAAAATCCATTTCATGGGCACTTGCATTTATATCAAGTAATTCGGGATGATCTGCCACCACGCCGAAATTTTCCTTTTCAGGATCAAAGTCCTGGATCAAATGGTCCCACAGGTGCCATTCCCACACTACCTCTGCACCGTATTTACCCTGAGGCTTGAGCTCAACAATTTTGTCGGGCCAAAGGCCTGCTTCCGAAACATGTTCCGGGTCACGTCCCATGGCCAGAGCTTCTTCCTGGGTTTTATGTTCCCATGCTATGGCCAGTACATTTCCGTTTGGCAATACCTCAATGTCATGATGCTGGCGTTCATCCCAGGAAGCCATTTCATAATTCCAGAGCACTTTCCCGTCCCAGCTAATCCGTAAAATTCTGCCGGTTGCACCTCCGCCGTAGTACCTGGGAGCATCAGGGTCTTCTGCATTTACAATAATTGATCCGTCGTCAAGCAGGTATCCGCCTAGTACTTCGAAATAAGATCTCCAGGAGTGAACCACTTTGCCGTTCCTGTTCATCAGGTAGACATTTTTTGAGAAGGTTTCCGGATATAGTATGTATCCGTCGGTAGAATCCTCAACGCTGGTTGTGACACCCCGGTCAAAACCCAGTCCAAAAGCATTTCGTTCAATGACCCGCTTCTCCCATAAGTCAGCATCGGTGGTATCCTTTAGATACCAGGCATTTTTTTCTTCGTCGGAATTGTCGTTTGAGGTGTCACAGGACATGAGATATACAAGTGACAGGCAGCATATGAGGTATTTCATTAATTTATGATTGTTTAAGGTTTTCTAATTGCTTTGAGAAATGAGTGAATCTTTTTTGTCTTCCGAAGGAGGCGGAGGTAAACGGAAGGGCTTGGGTTGCTTCTTCAGGGGTGAGAGGTCCTTGTTCTGCAGCGCAGGATGCCCTTTTGGGATAAGTGTTGCCCTGAATTGAGAATAAGTCATTGGCATCGGGCGAACTGGGTCCCCGTTAAGCCGGGTGGCATTTCCACGGAACGGATTCAGGAATTCCCACACGACTTCGCCGTCACTGGTTACTTCGAAGAACCGTCCCTTCGGGCCTTCATTGATAAATGTTGTACCATATTCTGTACGATGGGCGCCTGATATAAAGCTTCCCCAGAATGAAACTGTATCCGGTGCCACATACACCCAGTAAGGTTCTTCCGGGCCAAAGGGTTCGTTATCACTAACCTGGTAGGTTCCGTTTGCCTGAAGAGGGGTCTCCAGCTCATAAATGGCAGAGTAATGAGCACTGTCTGGTCCGCCGGGAATATTATTATTGTATAAGGTAATATGCCCTTCTCCCTGTTTGCCTTTTTCAACCCAGCGAACATCATGCTGGTAGAAAATCTTCCGGTCTGTTGAGTCACCCCGCTGGTAATTGGCGGGGTTCCCCCACCGGTAGAGCAAATCGCCTCCCATGCCGGATTTACCCCCGCGGTGACTGCTGGCTTCCTCCTTAGTCGTACTGTGGTCAATCACAAAAATCTCACCGATCTCCGGCGAGCTTACTACAATCTGGTCCAGTTCCGGGTTATAATTTATGGCGTTCAGGTGGTACACATCACAATACCCGGTATATAATTCGGCATTGACATTGGCTTCACCCCTTGCCTTTCTCATTTCCAGGGAATCCCGTTGAATTTCCACGCTGTCGGGATGAATTAGTTCGACTTCCTCAGCCATGGCATTAATATCCAGCAATTCAGGGTGATCCGCCACATTGCCGTAGTTTGATTTAGAGGGGTCATGGTCCTGGATCAGGTGGTCCCACATGTGCCATTCCCAGACAATTTCCCCTTCATCTTTTCCTGTAGGTTTGATTTCGACGATCTTATCAGGCCACATTCCCGCCGGGGCCGCAAATTCAGGTTTCCGCCCGGCCTCTAGTGCCTCTTCCATGGATTTTGCCTCCCAGGCAATTGCCAGCACATTGCCGTTTGGCATCACTGCAAAGTCATGGTGATGAAGGTATTCCCGGGTGGCGTACTCAAAATCCCAGAGAAGCCGGCTGTCCCAGTCGAGGTGCTGTATCCTGCCGGCGGCGCCGCCTCCGTAAAAGACTGGCCGGTCCGGGTCCATGGCATTCACAAAAATGGATCCGTCATCCTGAAGATATGCCCCCATCACATTATAGCGGCTTTTCCACTCGTGGACCATCTGACCGTCGCGGTTAATCAGATATACCGAGCCTGAATTAGGTTTGACAAATAATACCATGTCGTCTGCCAGGTCCGGACTCTTAACAGTAACTCCCCGGGTGAGATGATGACCAAACATATTTCTGCGCATGGCTTCTGATATTTCCTCTCCGGCAGCAGCCGTCGAATCCGCCTCTTCCCTGGCAGCATGATTGGAAGATTCGGTACAGCCTGCAAGTAGTATAACAGACATCAGTAAGGAGGTGAAGAAAGTTGTCTTCATAGGAATGGGATTGGGGTTAAAGTAAGTAAATGCTTCATCAGACAGCGGAAAAAGGGGGAAATAATATTGCACATAAAAGTGTAGGTAACTACTGGCTGATGTTCAGGGTGTTTCGAGAAAATAATATACAAATTATTATTGAAAATCTGGAAAAAAATACTATTATGACATAATATTCCACCCACAATACAATCTTACACGTAAACTAAAAACTATGTCTATCAAAGTTATTGGAGCCGGATTTCCCCGTACCGGGACCACCACCTTAAAACAATCTCTTGAGACCCTTGGCTACATTAAGACCTACCACATGAAGGAGCTGCTTGTAAAGCCCGATAATCTGCATTACTGGCTGAGGCTGGAGAAGGAACGAACTACCGACTGGGATAGCCTTTACAACGGGTATCAGGCCACCGTGGACTTTCCCGGATATCCTTTTTACAAGGAACATATGGAACGTTATCCGGATGCCAAGGTAATTCTGACTGTTAGGCCTTTTGAAAACTGGTATATCAGCGCACAGAGCACCATCAGGAATGCAGGTCCGCAAAACATCGGGGAGAAATTGAAAATGCTTACCAAAATGATGGTAAATCCCAGGATTAAAAAAGTAGTTAACTGTATTAAGTTTGTTAAGCGCGAGTTTTGGGGCCGCCAGTTTCAAGGTAAGTTTGAAGATAAGGCATTCGCTGAAAAAGTATTCTACCAGCACATAGAGGATGTGAAGGCATACGTGCCCAAAGAAAAACTGCTTGTTTATGATGTGCGTGAGGGCTGGGAGCCTTTATGCGAATTTTTAGGCAAACCTGTACCAACAGAAGAACTGCCGCATCTGAACAAGAAAGAAAATTTCAAGACGATGCTGACCGAACTGATGAAAGGCAATATGGTCTGACCGTTGTTCTTTTAAACGATACCCATCTTACCTGCCTCCCTGAGAAGGGAGGTAGTGTTTTTTGCATCAAATTTACTCAAGAGGTTCTTTCGGTGAGAATCGACGGTATGACTGCTGATAAACAATTTTTCAGCGATTTCCTGGGTAGTCAGCCCTTCAAACAAGAGTCTCAGCACCTCCTTTTCCCGGCGGGTTAGCTGAACTTTAGTTGTGTTCCGGGTCTGTATAAAACTTTTGGCCAGTGTATTGGTAACCTCCTGTCCGAAATATGTCTGGCCATGCATTATTTTGTCAATGGCTTCAAGCAATTCCTTTTTGCCGGTGTTCTTAAGTACAAATCCATCGGCTCCTACCTCCATCATTTTTTTAATCAGCTGAGGATCATTATACATCGTAAGGATCAGGATGCGTTGGGCTGGCCAGTCTTTTTTGATGGCCCTTGCGCAGTCTATCCCATCCAGTACAGGCATATTTATATCCAGAATGATTACATCCGCGGTCCCGTCATTATTCAGATAATCAATAACTTCCTGCCCGTTTCCACATTCTTTAATGATTTGTAGTTGCTTTTCCGTTTTCAGGATTGCCTTGATGCCATCGATGACAATTTGATGGTCATCTGCAATGAGTACAGAAATATTTTTCATTAAGCTGCCTGATTCTGATTTTCGTGTATTTCTACAATTACCGTTGTTCCATGGCCGGGTTCTGAATCAATATTGAGTGCACCCTCAAAACGGGCCACCCTATTCTTCAGATTCGTTAAACCCATACTATCCAGCGAAACATTCTCCGGGTCAAAACCCTTTCCGTTGTCTTCTACGATCAGGGTAACCAGTCCGTCGGAATGCCGGGTAAGTTGTATGGTAATATGGGTGGCCCTGGCATGTTTGAGAATGTTACTGACCAGTTCCTGGATAATCCGGTAAAAGTTTATTTCCAGGTCTTTGCTCATTACATGATTTTCAAGGTTATGAGATACGAATTCGATATCTATTTGTTTGGAATTCTGGAGGGTTTCCTGAAGGTTGCTGATCGCTGTGATCAGTCCGAATTTTGTCAGCACACCGGATGATAAATTATGGGCAATACGCCGGGTTTCCGTAATTGTTTCGTCAAGCAACTGCCTTGCTTTCCCCAGTGAGTTTTCATTCCGGCCTTCCTGAGCCGCATCGTAATAAAGCTTTACCGCCGCCAGTTTACTGCCCAGCTGGTCATGCAAATCTTCAGCAATTCGCTGGCGCTCCATATCCTGACCTTCCACGCGGGCACTTAACACGGAGATTTCCTGGTTGTGAAGTAGTTCGTTTACCTTTTGGTTATGAAGGTCTTCGTCTTTTTTACGCAATTGCTCGATCAGTTTTTGGCGATAGAACAGAAAAGCGAGAAGCACGCACAGCAGTAGAATGATGGTTCCCCCGGAGATTATATAAAGCCTGGTTCGGGCCTCCTGGCGTTCCAGTGCCAATTGTTGCCGCTCCAATTCATTCTCCTTTTTTTCCATATCATACTTCGTACGCAAATCCTGAATAATACGGTTTGTCTCACTGCTGTACAAGATGTTCTGCATCACGGCATACCTATCCAGGAAATATTTGGCAGAATCATTTTGCAAGTCGATGTAAAGGACTGCAAGATTTGTATAGAGGTCGTCCAGGATTTCATTGATACTGTCTCTTTCGGCAATTTTCAGTCCCTCCAGGTAATACGTACGTGCAGAATCATACTGCTGGTTCTGATATTTCCAGTACCCCACGTTATTGAGTGCCCCGACATAGGTGTCCGGTTTTTCTTTTGCCGCCGGGTGATTGATAACACGTACAAAATAGTGCGCGGCAGAATCGAATTCCTCCAGCTGGAAATACGTATGCCCCAGGTTATTCAGACTGGATAATATGGAAGTCGGACTCGCATGGGTGGCTGCCTTGACCTGCAGGGCAAGTGTCTGGTATTTGATGGCCGAATCCAGTTCGCCGGTTTCCGTAAATGAAAAAGCAATGCTATTGTAAACCTGGCCCAGGCTGACACTGTCGTCATTTTGCTTGGAGAGCTCAATGACTTTTCGGAAATGATCTATAGACAAATCAAATTCCTTCCTTGTCCCGGCAATGACACCCAGGAAAAGGTAGGAACGGTTTATACGCGGAGACCCGATCGCCTCCCTGATCATCAGGCTACGGTTGAAATAAGCGAGCGCCGTATCATATTTCGCCTGCCCACGGTATTTCTTTCCGAGACCCTCAAGTGAATCTGCTACGGCTTCTTCATCCTCCAGACTTTCACGTAATGATTCAATTATACCCTCATAATATTGGTTTCCGGTATCCTGTGCCTGGCTACCTGCTGCAATTGTTAAGAACAGAAATATATGAGGAATACACCTTTTGATCAGAAAAACCATGTATGCGCAAAATTGTAATCAAGGTTCGTACGTGCCCGTCGTTCCGCCAGATGTAGACTCGGTCTCAGCCACACCGGGTGAGCGCTGTTGTGCCTGTGTTTGCTTTGCCGTGTCCGTCGAGACAGACCCATAGCCTGAAGGAACACGTAACTCCACATGAATGGCATCTTCATCTTTTCGGGCAGCCGTCACAGGAAATGATTTTACATAAAGTTCCGAGTTGGTTTCATCCGGCTGCAGGACCATCTCCGTATGTCGATAGTTAACGCCCCCGCGGCGCTCGTAACGCATCTGGTTCGGGTTAAATTCCTTAACTGAGTATCCTTCAAGCTGAATGGCAACTGTCATTTCATAATTATCTGAATGAGGAGTACGCCGGCTCAGGTGCATGAATACTTTGTTTGGAGGTAGTGTTGAGCTTGCCATGATATAGTGGGTTGATTGATATTCAAGAGGTAAAGTACAAAATACGCGTTTTTTTTATCTACCTATTTCTAGGTATTTCTTGTTTCGCCGGAGTAATTTATTGCTCCAATCTGTTATCTTTTTATGCCAATACAAGTTAGAAAGATTGTCCAAATAATACCGGTAACCGGGGATGTTTTATCCTTATTGATATGACTGCTGTTAATATATATGAATTGAGGAACCGGCAAGTGATATGGCTCGTGCTTTGTTGTTGTTTCCTGTCCTGCAGTCCCGAACCTGACTACGAACCGCTCCCTGACAGGATCGAATACCGCGCTGTCGGATCCGTCGTCAGCCAGAAAGGTGCCCGGCGCATGATGGAAACGGACTATATGCTCGTGAAAGCGGATATTATGTACGGTAATCAGGAAGCACCTGGAAAAGTCATTCTTTTCCGTGATAAGAAAGATAAACACGTTGATTTTGCCTTTTCACCACATTATCAGATTGATTCTACCGCCCGGATTTCTTATCATATTGATCTGTCCAGAACCGGGAACGTCATGAGTGAGGTATTATATGCTGCGTCAGTTCGGGAAGCAATGCACATTTGGGAAGATGTGCCTTGTTCATCCGTTGAAATCGGAGGTGTTCCTTCTGTCACCCGGTCTTCAGGGTATGTCGCATGGTCTGCAGGTTTTCCCGGAGATCCGGCCTACATGGCCGATATCAATCATGCCGGGTTTATGCCCGGAGAGTTCTTTAACCTGTTTGACCCGAATGGGGCTGTAAATATTCTTGGAATCACTTTCACCATTGCCTTTCGTGATGCCATGGGAAATCCGATGGATCTGGATGAGGATGGCAGGTTTGATGTAGCCTTCCGGGAGATTTATTACAATGCCGAACAACCATGGAACATTCCGGGTGGATATGACTTTCTGACGTTAGCTTTGCATGAGACCGGGCACGGACTGGGTCAGGAGCATTTTGGCAAGGCGTTCCTGAACCGAAAGACAGGAAAAATCCAGTTTGCCCCCCGGGCTTTAATGAACGCCTCATACTCAGGAGAATATACGACCATTACGGGAACCGACCGGGGAAGTTATTGCAGCTTTTGGTCAAAATGGCCCAATACGCAGCCCGGGAACTAAGCCTGAAATCCAAACAAAAACCGGCAAAATTCGTTAATTTTGTAAGGGATTGTCAAACAAAAAGGATTAAACACCAATGGGAAAAGTTGTAATATTGGTGGCTTTGATGTCGTCCATAACGTTGGCATCATGGTCACAGACTAATGAATTCGGACCAAAATTTAAAAACAAGGAAACATGGAAGAAAAAGGGAGAGGTAACAGCGTGGACTGTTCAGAAAAAGTTTCCCAAGGGTCCGGAGTTTAAGAATCTTCCGACTCATGAAATCAGGAGTACGGAAATAACCGTTCAGCCCCGGGTACGTGTCAAGCCGAAAAAGTACATTTTCGGGCCGCGTGCCAAAAATCGTAAACCATGGGGGTGATACATGATACAGGACCTCATTGAGGTCCTCTTCTTCTGAGAAGACTCTCTGAAAAAAAAGAGGCCGGTCAATTTACTTATGACACGGCCTCTTTGTTTTTAATAAGCCTCCTTGATGTATCCCCAGCCCTCGCTTTGGCGCTGGACGATCTCCAGGATTCCGTCAGGCACCGTCCCCACTCCCTGGATAAGATCCGATTTATCCAGATCATATCGTTTCAGGGTCATCGCACATACGTTAATGGTGACATTCTCCTGGCTGACCACTTCTGTGATCTCTTGAGTCAGTGCAGATTTGTCTTTCAGCACCATTGGCAGTGCACCGCTGTATATCACCAATTCAAAGGTGGAGTTAGGATAAGCCGTGGACATGGCCTTTATGTGTCGCATGGTGGATGAATGGATCTTCGGATCGTCGCTTGTGACATCAAAGACTATTTTTACCTCCTGTGATCGGGCTGCCGTAAGACTTATGAGCACGAAAAGAAGGGAACCAAGAAACTTTTTCATAGCTATGACTTTTTTAACCTACACTAGAGTCTATATAAGCAATTTTATTCTCAGCAAGCCTGCCCAGTACCCAGACTCCCGACGGGGCCAGTTCAATACCCGGCAGCATAGATGCAACCATGTCATTATATACATCTTCAGCCTTAAGTCCCTGGGCTTCTGCTATGAATCCTGAATAGACATTGTAAGCCATATTACATACGCAGAATCCTGCACCTTTAGCCTGTAAGCCCTCGATGCCATCTAAACCGGGTACCGGAAACGTGCCTTCCTTGACATTCAGGTAAGGATTTCTCACGGCAAAAGCCCCTGTTGTCGGATCCTTGTAATTAAGCATTTCACCCAGATTGTATTTTTTAATCAGCTCATCCTTAAAAGAAAAAATTATTCCGTGATGCCGTAGTACATTAACTACGCCTAGCTGCGGAGGTGGTGTGCCTGTCTGGTCGTTTGTCATATAATATACGTTCGTCCAGATAAAGCCCCACGGATTGGCCTGAGATACGTCATAGGCAACAGCGTGTTTCTTTTTGCCGGTTGCATGCAGCATTTTCATGACTTCATCTCCCCCAAGGGCCGCCGTATTGGTTTTCATCTTATCCATATTCAAAGAAGAAATCCCGGCTTCCATCTGATGGGATAAAAGGGTCAGCCCAGCGGCAGCTCCGGTGGCAATTGTGCCTAAAAAGGCTCGTCGTTGATTGTTAGAGGTTTTCATATGCGTTGATTGATGGTGGTTGTTTTCTGCAGATAATTAACTGACAAAAGCAGAATAATTAGTGAGTGGTACAATGGTAACCGGCCTGCGCCGGAAGGTAATAGTCAGATACCCGTATCGATGAACAGGAAGTAGGGCCCTGCCATACTTCCGTATGAATCAGTATTTAAGGCATATCCAACTTAACGCCTTGATAATAAAAGGAATGTACAAAATTTTTAAAGTAAATTCCAATGTTATTTGGATTTACTGATGCCGTGTTCCTTCTCATAAAATTCCATGATAGGCTGAAAGGGGCCAAACTTATGTTGTTCGGGAGGAAAACTGTCAGCCCAAGGGCCATAGGGTGTGGAAACAGGCTTTAACAGGATATCCGGAAAGTCCTTCTCCTTATTGGGCTTGGCCGGCCGGTCAAAGGTGTTTATATAGGCGGCTACATGGTAGGCTTCTTCATCGGTCAGCAAAGGGGTATCGTATGTTGCTCCAAAAGGCATATTTGCCTTGATAAATTCAGCGGCGGTTATCACACGATTCATTCCTGCCCCGTCATTGTATGTATCTTTTCCTCCCACCGGCGGGTAGACATATCCGGCAAATACTTCTCCCGGAATCCTTTGTCCTTCTCCGGAAGGCCCGTGGCAGATCATACATTTTTCTTCATATACCAAACGACCCAATGATGTATCTGCCGCGGCTGCCGGCAGGTTGACCGGTTTATACCCCTTATACATTTTTTCCATATCTTCCGGCACACCCTCACTCAGCCATTTCATATAGGCTATCATAGATTGCATCTCTTTGGAATCGTCGGGCAATACCTGACCGTTCATACTCCGTTCCATGCATCCGTTAATTCGTTCTTCCAGGGTCCCGATCTTATTTTCCCTGCCACGAAACTGAGGGAAGCGGTTTGCCACCCCGATAAATGAACCCGACCCAATTTTCCTGCCTGCATCAAGGTGACAGTTACCACAGTTCAGGTTATTACCTGCAAATCTTTTATCGGGGTCCTGTGAAAGTGGTCCGATGAGCCGTGATGTATTCAGGATGAGATCGTGACCCAATTGAACAAGTTCACCCTCCTCCCCATCCGGCAGATCGGTGAGCGGATTTTTTGGTTGCCAGATTCCGGCAACCAGGGGGACGGCTTCCTGCTGTGTGGCAGGCGGGTTAAAGGCTACGTAGAGAATCACACCTGTGTAGGCCACAAGCATAAACATAAAGAGGAATATGGCCCGCATGAGCCACCTGATTTGTCTGATCAGCTTTTCCATAGTTGCCAGGTCTTATGTACTCAATATACGATGAAATTATAGCTCTTCACAGCAGGGACAAGCTAATCTTCCTGTCCTCCCGAACCGAATGCGCCCCGCAGCAGGATCGTTCGGGTACTATCTTCAAACTGCAGGAGGGGAACCCTCCCGTCCTGCAAATCCCCGGCTTCCACCGGTACTCTCCGGAAAGTAAGGTAGTCTTCATTCTCCTCTTCCAGAACCATTATCTGTCTGCTATCCCCACTGCCAATCACGGCACTTTCAGGAACAGAAGGCAATGTCATTTCATCGAGGATTATATGTGCCTCAACAAACATCCCTACTTTGAACCTTCCCTCATCCTCTTCATTTATATGTCCGTGGATATTGATCGTCCGGCTTTCTTCATTCACCGATTGACCTATCAGCTGGATACCCGCCTCAAAAAATTGAGAAGAAGCTTCAGGCACACGGAAACGGATTCGCTGACCGGGTTCAAGGAACAGGACATCCTTTTCATAGACAATGAGCTCAAGGTGCTTATGGGACGGGTCGACAATTTCCATGATCAGGTCTGACGGATTCACATAACTTCCAAGGCTCACACTGAGCTTTGTCACTGACCCGCTTACAGGGGCATAAAGCCTGACCTGGGTGGTGAACTGCCCGCTTTCAACCCGTTGAACGGGAATGCCCAGGAGTTCGAGGTTGGCCTTCATGCCTGCCAGCGAGGCGCGCGCCCGTTTATAATCACTCTCAGCTTTCAGGAAATTTTTCTGTGAGGTTATCTTTTCTTCAAACAGCTTCTGCTGTCTTTCATAATCTGCACGTAAATAATTGATTTGTTCGGCTACCTCAAGGTATTCCTGCTGCAGATTTACATATTCAGGATTTTCAAGTACGGCGATCAGGTCCCCTTTCTTTACCTCATTGCCAATGAGCAATGGTACCTGCTTAATAAATCCTCCCATAATCGCGCTCACCCTGGCCCGTTGCTGAGGTGGTACATCAATCACACCGGAAGAGCGGACTGTCCGTGAGAATTCTGCCGGTTGAACCTGCCCCAATTGCATATCATTCGTTTCAAATTGTATTCTGGATATTCGTACCTGGCCAGGTTCTGTCTCTTCCAATGCCGGTTCTTCCGGCGGATTGGTGCATCCCGCCCCATAAATCAGAATCCCGCAGAGGAGTATATTTATTATCTTGGTCATGCTTATTCAATTAAATAATTAATGGAAATGACTACCTGGTTATAGGCATTGAGATTTTCCAGGTAGGATAAATGAATGGCGGAAGCATTCTCCACGCTTTGGATATACTGAAAGAAATCTATTTCACCGTTCTGATAGCTTAGATTAGCCATCTTGAGAATTTCCTGCGACAGATTCTCACCTTCCTCTTCAAAGTAGATAAGTCCTTCCTCGTATTTTTTTAATCCGGCTACTAATGCAAAGTAGGAGGTTTCGAGTCGGTTTCGGTAGTCGATGGCACGTTGACTCGCGATCTCTTCGGCTATCTTTGAAGCCCTTACTCTGGATGCATTGAAAAGCAGCGGCAGGCGGACGCCGATCTGGTACCCGTTCAGACGCTGATCCAGTCCTGAATTACTCCCGCTGAAGTAGGATACATTAAAATCGGGTAACAACAATTGTTTTTGCAGGTCACCTTGCTCCCGGAAATACTGCTGCTGATTTTCGTACCAGGCTAATCCAGGGTTGTCAGAAAGACTGACTTCCTGAACCGGCAGCTTTTTTAACGTCTCAGAGGCGATTTGGAGGGTATCCGGACTTTGGACCAGTCTGAGCAATTCGAGCCTGGCCACATCCACATCTTCCAGAGCCTGCCGGTGTTTGGTTTGTAACTGACGTTGCTTGGCCTGAGCGGAAATCTTCTCCAGGTAATTTGATTCTCCAAGTTCGAATCGCCGGTTGGCAGCATTCTCAAATTCCAGGTAAAGGGAATCAAGGTACTGATATACCCTCGCCTTACTGCGTTCATACTGCAGTTGCCAGTAGGCCGATTCCACATCCCGGTTCAGTTGCCTGCGGGCAATCTCATAGGCACTTGACTCCATGGCCAGCTGAGCCATGTTTACTTGTTTCCTGGCACCGTAGACGGTTGGAAACAGAAAGCCCTGTTGAATGCCTAGTACCCGTAAAGGCTCATTGTTAAGTGCAAGGTTGGCCTGGTCATAGTGATAATAGACTTCGGTCTTGTCGAAGTTGAAAGCACTTCCCACCAGTTCGTCTGCCTGCTCGACACTGAGCCGGCTTGCCTCCAGGGCGGCGTTGTTTTTAACTGCAAGGTCTTGCAGGTTTTCCCGGGTCAGGGGTTCCTGCTGACTCCGGGCGGAGATGGTCAGGCACAGCAGAACCGGCAGAATAAGGAGCGCTTTGCCGGATACCGACCCTTGTTTTTTGTGCCGTGATTCTCCAAACATCGAATAGAGCACCGGGAGAACGATCAGTGTCAGCAGTGTGGCTGTAACCAACCCACCAATGACCACCGTTGCCAGGGGGCGCTGGACCTCAGCGCCGGCACTTCCTGATACGGCCATTGGCAGAAATCCCAGTGCCGCAGCAGAGGCGGTAAGCAGTACGGGCCGGAGACGGTCCCTGGTGGCCTGTATGATCATATTTTCAAAGCTCTTAAAGCCTTCCTTACTCAGTTCCTTGAGGTGTTCAATCAGCACGATGCCGTTAAGTACTGCAATCCCAAATAATGCAATAAATCCGACGCCGGCAGAAATACTGAATGGCATGCCCCTTATCCAAAGAAGGAATACACCTCCCACCGCGGCCAGCGGAATAGCCGAGAAAACAAGCACTGCCTCTTTCAGTGAAGAGAACGCAAAGAACAGCATAATGAAGATGAGTACGAGTGCAATGGGGACGGCGACCCTGAGGCGTTCTTTGGCGCTTTGAAGGTTTTCAAACTGTCCGCCATAGGTAACATTATAGCCGGCCGGAAATTGTACATGCTCCCCGACGAGGTTGCGGATATCAGTAACTACGGATTCCAGGTCACGGTCCCTGACATTAATGCCCACAACGGTCCGTCTGCGCGTATCATCCCGGGAGATTTTAGCCGCCCCTTCCTGGTAGGATATTTCAGCAAGTTCATTCAGGGGCACTTTTCCCCCACCCGGCAGATCCACATAAAGGGATCTCAGGTTGCTTATATCGCGCCGATACGGTTCCTCCAGGCGCATGACCAGGTCAAACCTTCGCTCGCCCTCAAATACACTGCCGGTTGTATACCCGGCAAACCCCATGGAAACAATTTCATTTAGCTCAGAAACATTCAACCCATACCTGGCAATTTTCGAACGATCGTAGGTAACCGCCATTTGGGGCAACCCTACGATCTTCTCCACTGTGATATCCGCTGCGCCCGGTACCCTCTCGGCCAGTGATTTTATCTCATTGGCTTTTTCCGTCAGCAGGTCAAGGTCTTCGCCGAATATTTTAATGGCGATATCCGCACGGACCCCGGTGATCAGCTCGTTAAACCTCATCTCAATGGGCTGGGTAAATTCTACGCCCATGCCGGGGATGACGGAAAGTGCTTCTTTGAAGAGGTTGGCCAGCTCATCCTTCGTGCTGGCGCTGACCCAGTCTGATTTAGGCTTGAGAATAATGATCACGTCACTGTCCTCCATGGACATCGGGTCGGTGGGAACCTCAGCCGCTCCAATCCGGGTGACAACCTGTTCCACCTCCGGAAATTGATCAAGGAGAATTTGTTCAATACGGGTGGTGGTCTCAATGGTAGATGTGAGTGATGTGCCCGTTGGCAGAATAGGCTGTATCACAAAGTCACCTTCATCAAGGGTTGGAATAAATTCCCCGCCAAGCCGCAGATAGCCAACCACGGCCACGGCAAGCAAGAGCACCGCCAGGGACAGGACCAGTGTTTTGGCCCTGAGCGCCCCTCGGATTACGGGTTCATAGAGACGGTCAATCAACCGCATGATTCGCACCGATATATTTTTTGATGATTTCCTTGCGGGCTTGATAAATACTGCGGAAGCAACAGGTACGTAGGTGAAGCAAAGGATCATGGCGCCGATAAGTGCAAAGCTGAAGGTAAGGGCCATCGGACGAAACATTTTACCTTCCACCCCACTCAACGATAAAATGGGTATAAATACGATCAGGATAATCAACTGACCGAATACGGCACTGTTCATCATGTTGGTAGCGCTCTTACGGGTCACTGCGTCCTTGACACGCTGCCGTTCAATTCCAGATAGTTGTTCAAAAGATCCTGCTTGCTGTGACAGCTTGTAGGCAATATATTCCACGATAATGACGGCCCCATCGATAATGATTCCGAAATCAATGGCGCCAAGGCTCATCAGGTTGGCATCCACGTCGAACAGGTACATGAGTGAGAGGGCGAATAGAAGTGACAAGGGAATGACCGAGGCGACAACAAGGCCCGACCTGATGTTTCCAAGCAGCAGAACCACTACAAAGATCACAATGAGGCAGCCAAGAACAAGGTTTTCAGTGATGGTAGCCGTGGTTTTCCCGATCAGGTCGCTGCGGTCAAGGAATGCGTTAATATAAACGCCCTCCGGGAGCGTTGACTGAATTTCCTCTACCCGTTCCCTTACCGCATCAATGACTTTCTTGGAGTTCGCATCTTTCAGCATCATTACCTGTCCCAGCACCTTCTCCCCTTCCCCGTTGCCGGTAATGGCCCCGAACCGTACTGCGCTGCCGTAACCGACCTGCGCAATGTCCCGCACGTAGACCGGGACGCCCTCGTTCACGCGGATAACGATATTACGTATATCCTCAAGGTTTTCCACAAGTCCTTCGCCCCGTATAAAATATGCCTGTCCTGATTTTTCAATGTATCCCCCGCCGCTAACACTGTTGTTGCGTTCCAGGGCATCCATAACCTCGCTGATGGTCAGATTCATGGCTTTGAGCTTTTCCGAGGAAATAGCCACTTCGTATTGCTTCAGTTTCCCGCCCCAGGTATTGATTTCCACTACGCCAGGTATGCCTGATAACTGCCGTTTAACGATCCAGTCCTGGATCGTGCGCAGCTGCATGGTACTGTAAACATCTTCGTATCCCGGTTTGGTATCCAGAATATACTGATAGATCTCGCCAAGCCCGGTGGTAATGGGTCCCAGTGTTGGTTTGCCAAAACCCTCCGGTATTTTTTCGGTGGCGGACTGAATTTTTTCAGAAATCAGCTGCCGGGGAAGATAGGTTCCCATCCCATCCTCAAAAACAATCGTAACAACGGATAAACCAAATTTGGAAATGGACCGGATCTCAACTACGCCAGGCAGATTGGCCATCTCAAGCTCGATCGGATAGGTAATAAACTGTTCCATATCCTGGGTCGACAGACTGCGGCTGGTGGTAAGAACCTGAACCTGGTTATTGGTAATATCCGGCACTGCACCGATCGAGATCTGAGTGAGAGAATATATACCAAAAAAAATCAGGGCCCCGGTAAATAGAAATATAATGAACTTGTGTCCAAGACTAAAATCAATAATCTTACTAATCATAGTAAACTGATTAACAGATGTTTATATATGTTTAACTAAACAGAAGAGTTAACTAAGAAAAGGGAGAAATCGGCGGTTGGAAGACGGGATTCGGTACACACCGGGTGGCATGTTCCTGGTAGATTGCCTGCAGGTTTTTGTCTTCATTGAAAAGACCCGGAACCGGAAGTGTATTCCCGGTATCGTTCATGAAAGCAATATGAAGATGAATTGATCCGTGATGGAACGGGAGGTCTTCATGCTCTTCATGGTCTTTGGAATGTTCCTGTCTGAGGTCGCCGTAATGCTTGGATAGAAATGTGAGGAATGAGTCTCCATATTCCTCAGAGTGCAGTTGCGCATGCTCAATAAGTTCGCCTACCTTCAATATTTCCCTGGCTGCAAAAGAAAAAGTTTGCAGCAGCAGCAAAGAGGCAAGTCCGAAAGCTAACAAGCGCATCATCAGTTTTAAAAGTACAAAATAAATAGTAACCCTGTGCAGCAAATGTTACAGATGGTATAAAATGAAGAAAACCAGGCAGAGCCTGGCTTTCAATCAGGAAACGATGCATGAGTCACGTTTCCAGGGATATTTTAAAGTTCCGTTTCACTGAGGACCGACCACTCCTGCTCGGTGAAAAGTCGTGACCTGATTATAAACCGAATGCCCATCGGAATTTCAAGGGAGAAACTTGAACCCCGGCCGGGAGTCACATCCAGGGTGAGGTGGGTGTGCTTCCAGTATTCAAACTGATCCCGGGACATGTAAAACGGCGCTTCGTCGATATAACCCAGCAGTACATCGCTTTCTCCTGTTTTGAATTCTCCATCTTCAAAACACATTGGTTGTGAACCATCACAACAGCCGCCGCTCTGATGAAACATAAGCGGCCCGTATCTTTTTTTCAGTTTGCTCATTACTTCCAATGCCTCCGGTGTGGCATCTATTCGCTTTACATCCTCCATACGTCACTTTTAAGGTAAAAGAAGGATGAGCGGGAGAATATTTCTCCCCTCATCCATCAATCATCCAACACTATTGATCTAAAAGAATCCAAGCTTATTCTTATCGTAACTGATAAGCATGTTTTTGGTATTCCTGTAATGGTTAAGCATCATCTTGTGGGTTTCCCGGCCAAATCCGGATTTTTTATACCCTCCGAATGGCGCGTGCGCAGGATAGGCATGATAGCAATTGACCCATACCCTTCCGGCCTTGATGGCGCGCGGCATCTGGTAAATTTCATGCGCATCCCGGGTCCATAATCCGGCGCCAAGCCCGTATAGGGTATCATTGGCAATGGAAATGGCTTCTTCGGTATCCTTGAAGGTGGTCACTGCGGTCACCGGACCAAAGATTTCCTCCTGGAAAACACGCATTTTGTTGTGCCCCTTGAATATAGTCGGCTCGATGTAATAACCATTTTCTAGTCCGGAATTAAGACTGGCCTTTCCTCCGCCACAAAGTATTTCCGCACCTTCCTGCTTCCCAATGTCCAGGTATGAAAGTATTTTTTCAAACTGGTCGTTGGAGGCCTGGGCGCCCATCATGGTATCTTCAGCGAGCGGGTGGCCCATTTTAATGGCTCGGGTACGCTCCACAACCCTTTCCATAAACCGGTCATAGACCGACTCATGCACAAGGATCCTGGACGGACAGGTACATACCTCACCCTGGTTCAGGGCAAACATCACCGCACCTTCCACGCATTTATCAAAGAAAGCATCGTCTGCATCAGCAATGCTGGGCATAAAGATATTCGGTGATTTTCCACCCAGTTCCATGGTTACGGGAATGAGGTTTTCCGAGGCATATTGCATTATGAGCCGTCCGGTTGTAGTCTCACCGGTGAATGCAACCTTTGCAACCCGGGGTGATGTGGCAAGGGGTTTTCCCGCTTCCGGGCCATACCCAGTCACGATGTTTATAACACCTGGCGGTACCACCTCCTGGATAAGCTCCATAAGAACCATGATACTCGTAGGTGTCTGTTCAGCTGGCTTGACCACCGTGCAGCAACCTGCTGCCAGCGCCGGGGCGATTTTCCAGGTAGCCATAAGCAGTGGAAAGTTCCAGGGGATGATTTGTCCGACTACCCCCAACGGCTCCTGCAGATTAATGCTTACTGTATTGGCATCATGTTCAGAAATAGTACTCTCATCCGCCCGTATAACCCCGGCAAAATAGCGGAAGTGATCCACGCATAGGGGAAGATCGGCAGCTCTTGTTTCCCTGAGTGCTTTTCCATTATCCACGGTTTCGACGCGGGCGAGATGTTCCAGGTTTTCCTCAATAATGTCTGCTATTTTGAGCAACACATTACTGCGTTCTGCAGCCCCGGTGGTGGACCAGACAGGAAACGCCTTGTGGGCAGCGTCTAGTGCCTTGTTTACGTCCTCCTTATTACCCCTTGCGGCTCTGGTGAATGCCTGGCCGTCAATGGGACTGATATTGTCAAAGTATTCTCCGCTGCTTGGCGCCACCCACTTGCCTCCGATGAAATGATCATACTGCGGCTTAAAATTGGGCCTGTCAACGGCCTGCTGTTCTTGTTCCAGTGTTTCCATAGTCAATGCTTTTTGAATTAGAATCAATCCATGGAATTTGGTTAAAATTTCTTCCAAAAACTTTGCCTGCCGTCTCAATGTATTTGCTCAGAATCCAAATGCCAGGAATTGAATTGAAAATCAGTGTGAACCCTCACGGGCGATTCCGGATTCTGTAAATAAATTGTTATATTCAGAGACCCAACCGAAAAAATTTTTTGAAGCGATATCTCCTGAATACGGTCCCCCTGAAAGAGGAAAAGTCCCTGTTCACTCTGGTGGAAAACAGGACCTCCTACTCATTTGATACGTGTGAGCTGAATGTGTTTGAAACCCATCGCCGGGCTGAAAATGTTCAGTTGCAGTTTGATGATTTTGTACTGACAAGTATGTTGTCAGGGAAGAAGATTATGAAATTGCCCAACCGCCCGGCTTTTGATTATCTTCCGGGCGAGTCAGTCATCCTCACCCCGGGTGAATTAATGAAAATCGATTTTCCGGAAGCACGCTCCGGCAATCCTACGCAATGCATTGCGCTGGTGATGTCCGAGGAAGTGATTAGGAAGACCGTCAATAAACTCAGGGAGTTATACCCGAAGGATCCCACCTGGGGCGATTGGGAAATTGACCCGTCGGTATTTCATTTGCATAATAACCTGGAACTTGCCGATACTATTAACCGTATTCTCAGGATTTCCCACGATGAGCAGGGAAAGATCAAGGATGTGATGGTTGACCTGGCCCTTCAGGAGATGCTGGTGCGTTTGATGCAAACCCAGGCACGTTTTGTTCTGCAGTCATCCTGTATCAGTCTTTCCTCCCATAATTCACTGGCCGGGGCAGTTCGTTATATCCGGGAAAACCTGACCGTGAAACTTGATATGGACAAGCTGGCCGACGTGGCCTGTATGAGCCGGGCGAGTTTTTTCCGTAAATTCAAGGAAGCCCTTGGCATCACCCCGGCCCAGTTCATTCTCAGGGAAAGAATCAGGCTCTCGCAGGAAATGCTCAAATCAACTACCTCGATGAGTATCACCGAGATATGTTACGCATGTGGGTTTGAAAACCTGTCACACTTTATTACCACCTTTAAAAACGAGGTTGGCACCACGCCGAAGGCCTATCAGAACATCGGCTAAGCTGCTTTTTCTATTCCAACCGGGCTGCGTATCTTTAGCCGGTTTAAGATGTGTGCATGAAAATCCCTCGTTCCTTCCTGGTATCCCTTTTCATTGCAGGAATTGTCCTGGTTACCTGTATTACCTGCCAACAGGCCGAATCTCCCCCTGAAGGCCGTAAGCTGGCTGAAATTTACTGTCAGGCCTGCCATCAGGTTCCTGACCCATCTGTTTTACCCCGGTATGGATGGGAAGAGATTCTTCCCACCATGGCTGCTAAAATGGGTATTTACGTTTCTGCGCAGGCAATCAGTCACCAGCAGTTACTCAGGGCCAATAAGCTGCTTCCCGAAAGACCGATGCTGACTGCGGAAGAATGGATTAAGATCAAAAACTATTACCTTGAATTCAGTCCGGATTCCCTGCCGCAAGAACGCACGAAAATATCCGCACGGCCTTTGGATTGGTTCAGGCCCGTCCCCCTGCTCGTTGGTGAGGATATTCCGGCGGCCAGCCTTGCGAAATTCGATGATTCCGGTGTTTATTATGGTGATGCCATAACGAATATCCTGTATCACTATTCCCTGGATGACCATCTTGCGGTATCGTATCAACTGGATGGCGCACCCAGCGGTATCCTCAGCAATGATGACGGTACAGATATCCTGACCATGGGCAATATTCATCCCAATGATCAGCAACAGGGAAAGTTATTTCACCTGACACCCGGAGATTCTCTTTCGGTGCTTATTGACAGCCTGGCTCGCCCTGTTCATATGACGAAAGCAGACCTCAATAACGATGGACATACAGATTTCGTGATTTGCGGATTCGGATACCTGAAAGGAGACCTGTCCTGGTATGAGCATACCGGAAAGGGCAGCTACCGGAAGCATTTACTTCGCCCGTTGCCAGGTGCGGTTAAATCAACGGTCCTGGATCTCAACGGGGACGGACACCTGGATATTCTTGCCCTTATGGCCCAGGGCGATGAAGGCTTCTTTTTGTATGAGGGGGACGGCAATGGTCGGTTCAGTGAACGTCGCCTCTTATCATTTGATCCTTCCTATGGTTCTTCCTATTATGAACTGAAAGATATGAATGGTGACGGACTGGCGGATATCATCTATACCAACGGAGATAACGGGGATTATACACGGCCCATTCTCAAACCGTATCATGGTGTACATGTTTTTCTTCAGCAAAAAGGGTCACTCACCTTTGAGGAAGCCTATTTTTATCCGATGAACGGACCGTTTAAAGCGATGGCAGAAGATTATAACCTGGATGGGTTTACAGACATTGCGGTGATCAGTTATTTTCCTGATTACAAACGGACACCGGAAGAAAGTTTTCTGGTCCTGGAGAATAAAGCGCAGACTCCCATGGCCTTTGATGCCCGTGCGCTGCCGTCCTCGGCTTCCGGTAAATGGCTCACTGCCGACCGGGCTGATTTTGATGGTGATGGTGACCAGGATATCCTGCTTGGAAACGGACCTATCATGTCGTTATATATACCGGATTCCCTGAAAACCGCCTGGGATAAAAAACCAGTGACGCTTCTTCTGCTGGAGAATAAACGTCACTGATTTATTTGCTGATTATTTTTTATGCGCGAAAACCTGCATGTCACTGCGGTTTACTCCGGCGATAAGGTAGGAAGTATCTCCCTCGAAATAAATTAATCCATCGACCTGGCCATTGATGACCATGCCGCTTTCCCTGGGTTCCATTACCGTAAAGCCCTTTCCTTCCCCGCCAAGCAGAATGAATCCTTTGTTCGCGTCGTAATATCCTGTGGCAACATCATAAGAATAATCATTACCGGTCACAATAACATCATTATGGCCGTCGCCATTCAGGTCCCTTACGAGCATCTTACGAATGGGTGCCGTCTGCAACCGGGCAGGCAGCTTTTCCCAGGACAGGTTGCCATTCTCATTCCACAGGACATAGCTGCTCGTTGTATTTACATGATAGATGCTTTCTTTATCAAGGGTTGATTTATTCACAATGCTGTCCATCGGGGCCAGGCTGAACTGTGTATAGCTGTTAAAGCGTTTCCTGAAGAATGGAGATTGCGAGGCAAGCTCATCCAGGCCGTTAACAGGGTATTCCTTCATGATGCCGGCGGCATCTGTCCAGTACGCTGTGACGATCGGGTCAAGTGTCCCGTTGTTATCTATGTCAATGACATAGGTGCGCATGGGATATTCCTCACTTACCGTGTATTTATGGTTTTCCCCGAGATTTCCGACAATATAATCTTCATCGCCATCTCCATCCAGGTCTCCTGCCACCACAGAACTCCACATACCTGACTTTTCGGACATTGCCGGCTGGCTCTCCATACTGAATCCTTTACCTTGATTATTTTTCAGGATGACTACCGTATTCCACTCACGCGTGACCAGCAGATCAGACCATCCGTCACCATCAATATCGCTGGTCACCGCATCAGTGACCATTCCCATATCAAACGTCAGTTTCTCCGTTGCTTCGAATGTTCCATTATTGTTGATTACAATGTAGGAAGGATCAGCCAGTGGAAAGTTGTCACGTTTGACCCTGGAGCCAACGAACAAATCCATGTCTCCATCCTTGTCAAAATCCAGAGGTCTGACAACCGATCCGGGGAAAGCCGGAAGCGGCATTTCCTTTTTCACGAATGAATTTCCGTTATTCTCATACCAGTAGTGTTTATATTCATCCTGACTCTGGTTCCGGTAGCCTCCTGAGACTGCAACCACGTCATTATCCCCGTCACCATCCACGTCCATAATGACAAGATCGGCTTCAGTACATTCCCGGGAATCCGTTAATCCTGGCAGTTCGGTTCTTTTAAATCCACTATTTGTCCGAATATAAGCCATGGACGGAAGTTTATCGGAGGCTCCGATCAACAGGTCGTCGATACCATCGTTATTAAGGTCACCTTTCGCAAGGCATGGCCCGATCTGCGAAAATTTATGTGGCATCACATTCTGGTGATCAAAGAAATCTATATAATCTTCCTGATCATGGGTATAATCAATCAGTGACGCTTGCTCAAATAAGACAGGTTCCTTCCCGACAGGACGCTGGTACGGACGGGTCTCTGCTTTATCCTGGTCAACTTCTATAAGCTGATTAGGTGTGATCCCGGTCAATACGGTTTGGCTTTTATCACCGGGCCAGATGATCACAAGGGAGTCTGGTTCTGAATCACCCAATCCAAAATGAAGAATCGGGTCTACCGAAGAAATGTAACCTTTGACCGGATATTGTTCCCAGTACTGGGCCTTCTCACCGGTCCATAGTTCCACCTTGGCGCCCAGGGCCTGCCGGTTTGCACCGCTGCCTGATAATTTAACCCGGAGATAATTACCGGCTCCATCCTTTTCCCTTGCGTTATTTCGGTAAATAAATGCCGGGTCGTCGATATTATTAACGATGTAGTCAAGGTCCCCGTCATTATCCAGGTCCGCATAGGCCGCCCCGTTGGAATAAGAAGGTATGTCCATCCCCCACTCAGCGGTAACATCACTGAAGCTTAGTTCACCATCCTGCCGAAAAGCAAAGTTGGCCACCTTTACTTCCGGAATACGGTTCAGTACCTGTTGTTCGGTGGCCAGGTAATTATACATCTGGGCCTTGAAGTTTGTAAAATCCTTATCGGTCAGGTCTTTGGGAAAACCATTCGTGATCAGCAGGTCCCGGTCCCCGTCATTGTCATAATCGGCAAACAAAGGAGACCAGCTCCATTCTGTATCGAAAATACCGGCCATTTGTCCCACCTCACTGAACGGCATCATCTCGCCTTCAATAAATCCGTTATGTACCTGGAGCATATTCCGAATGTACTGGTGCTGATACCCGTATTGTTCATCGTTGATGTAAACCAGGTAGCTGACACCACCCATGGTCTGTTTCTTTCTGAAATATTCCCTGGGCATCATGTCAAGGGTAACGATATCCGGATTTCCATCCTGGTTGATATCAGTTACGTCATTACCCATTGAAAACCTGGATTGATAGGAAAGGTATTTATCAGCGGTATTACTGAAGGTTTTATCACCTTGATTTATATACAGCAGGTCGTTGGATATATAATCATTGGACACATAAATATCCGGGTAGCCATCTTTATTCACGTCACTCACTGCGAGTCCGAGACCGAAGCCTTCGATTACGATTCCTGCTTCAATAGTTTTGTCGGAGAATGTTCCGTCGCCATTATTTTCATAGAATGTGTCGTTGTTAAGTGAGCTTCCGTCGATTATTTTCGGGCGATAGTTTGTCGGTACATCCTTGTTTACTGTATTATTCATGACATACAGATCAAGATCGCCATCAAGGTCGTAATCAAAAAAGGCGGCATGCACAGAGTGCCCCTTGTCATCTATACCATATTTTGCCGCTTCTTCGGTGAAACGTGGTATCCCTTCATTGTCAGGGCCGTTGTTGATCCATAAGCGGTTCCGGCGAAATTCCGGGTCTTCGCTGGTTGTACAGGTGAAATACACATCCAGCCAGCCGTCATTGTTAATGTCAATTATTGTTACACCACTCACCCATTGTTCGTTGGTAAGGTCGCCTGGTGTGATGTCTTCGAAACTGAGTTCCCCCTGGTTGAGGTAGATCCTGGAACGCACCTTATTTCCGGTAAATACCAGGTCGGAAAGTCCGTCATTGTTAAAATCACCCACGCCAACACCGCCTCCGTTGTACATGTACTCATTCTGCAGAATATTAAAGCTGTCAGTTTCCTCGATCAGGTTTACAAAATCAATACCTGTTTTATCGGGAGGGACTAAACTGAATAAGGTGTCTTTCTTATCGGAGCATGAGATCACTCCAGCAGCCAGCAGCACAATCACAAAATATCTCATCATCATATTATATTGACTTTTACAGGTTAAAGTAAAAGAATTTTGTATTCAATTGGGAAGGAAAATTACAAAAAAAAGAGGCCAGTCCGTTTCGGACCGGCCTCCTTACTATAAAACCTATGTTTATCGGTTTTGACTCAGGTTTCCGAGACTCAGGTCAATCTGACGCTGAGGAACCGGATAGGCCACATCTTCGGGGCCAATCGTTGCATCACCGTACAGGGCGGGACGCAATGGCTTCTCATACGCAAGGATACGGCTGAGCTCGTTAACTGTGTAAGTGTCTCCCTGGCGCTGGAGGTCAAAATATCGGTGACCTTCCATTCCAAGTTCGAGCTTACGCTCCATCATAATAGCCTCCATCGCCTCGTCAGCATTGGCAAAACCGCTGTAGAGATCGATGTCATAGTTCGCAGCCGGCGTAGTGCCATCCGCTTCGGTAACAAAACCAGCCGGATTTGCCGCACGTGCCCGGACAGCATTCACTTCGGCAAGACCCAGGTCTCCTGAACCTGATTTTGCTTTTGCTTCAGCCAAAAGGAGCAGCACATCCGCATAGCGGATCATGCGATACCCATTGGCGGTGTAACCGGATGTCCAGTTACCCACCTCGGTAAACTGACCTTCCTGGCTTTGACGATATACCTGCTTTTTAGGGCTGAACGGTCCGGCATACGACTGATCACGAACCCAGTCCTGGCCAGTATGATCGCCCCAATCAAGGTAAGGAATACCCCGGCGTCCAACGGTCCAGTCAAGACGAGGATCGAGCGGTCCCGGATCTTCCACGTAGGAAGCACCATCCGGGAAAGCCGGCAGACCCTGGTCATTCAACACAGGATCATTGTTATAGGAGTGATCGAGAAGCGGAAGTCCGTTCTCAGTTCTGAATGAATTCACGAATTCCTGGGTAGGCTGGAAAAATCCGCAGCATCCGCCGGGAGATCCGCCGCCTTTGTACGGGAAGTTCAGTACTTCTCCCCATCCGCCATTCCATCCGGCAGAACCGTCATTTACAGAATACTGAACGGTGTAAACAGCTTCAATTCCATTTCTGTTTTCCACATCAAAGATCTCACCATAGGTATCAGCAAGTCCAATGGCAGAACCATCCGGCTTGGTACCCGAATTTACTACCTGCTGCAATGCAGACAGCGCAGTACTGTAATCCTGGTTCATCTGCATGAGCGCCTTGGCATACATCACCCGCGCAACTGTGCCATTCCACCGGCCAATCTGACCCATGTTATTGGGAAGGTTAGTACCTGCCTGCAGGTCTGCGATAATGGGTGCACGTACATCTTCCGTATTGGTTACAGTGGAAAGGTCGGTGCTCTCATCAACATAGGGAATCATACCATCCCACATTCTCCAGGCCTCCAGGTGAAAGAACCCGCGAAGTGCCCGTGCCTGGTTAACGAATTCAGCATGCTGATCAGCTGTGATCGTTCCGTTTTCAAGGGCCTTGTTGGCAACTTCCACCACGTTGTTTGTACGGGAAATACCCTCATACACAGAACGCCACTTGATGTTCAGGTAAGGGTTGGTTGCCGTTTCAGAGAATGTCTGGATCGGATTGATATCCGGCTGGTCACCGGAATCCGTTCCTTTATTGGCTTCCATTGCCCGGATACTGCCAAACACCCAGTTGGAGGTGGCAGCTTCCCAGCCAAAGCCGATATCTGCGGTACCGTCGAGCATGGAATAAGCCCCTATCAACAGGGCATCAATTCCATCGGCGGTTGCCAGCACTGAGCCATCCAGAGCCCCTTTCGGAGTCACTTCAAGGAACTCCTCCTTACAGGCATTGGTTGCCACACTGAGCCCGAGGACCAGCGCTATCATTGAAATATATTTATGTTTCTTTATCATGTTCATCATATCTATGATTAAAATCCAATATTAACTCCGATTAAAAATTGCTTCACGTTCGGGTTATTAAACTCGTCCACACCGGGGAACAGGTCGTTTGCATCACTCAATTCCGGATCCTGACCTGTGTAATCAGTGATGGTAAACAAGTTCACACCTTGCAGGTAAACACGTGCCGTTGTAAGACCAATGTTGCTGAGCAGGTTTGCAGGAACGTTGTAACCGAGCTGCAGGTTACGCAGTCTCAGGTAGGAACCATCTTCAATGAAATAACTCGATGCCTGGGTGTTGGTAGAGAAATTTGACTTATTGGAAGCCTTCGGCACGGTGGCACCAGGACGTTCCGGAGTCCAGCTGCGGAGCAGCAGGTCAGTACTCTTCTGTCCCTGGAACGATGGCCAGAAATCAACCCACCATTTATTGTAATTGAAGATTTCCTGACCGCTTTCCCCATAAAGGAAGGCTGTGAGATCAAAATTTCTCCAGCTGAAGGACAGGTTGAGTCCGTAAGAGAAGTCCGGAATAGGATTTCCAATGAAAGTCCTGTCCGCCGGTGTGATCGCTCCGTCACCGTCGATATCGGCGAACCGCAGAAATCCGGGTTCCGCGCCTTCCTGTGTAGGGGCACTTGCCACTTCAGCCGCATCCTGGAATAAACCAATTACCTCGTATCCAAAGAATGATCCGAGTGGTTCACCCACCTGGTTACGGTTAAATGGCCCGATACGTGATCCACCGCCATCGAAGAAATCCTGGTTGTCAGCAATCTTCACAACCTCATTATTAAATGTGGTGAATGTAAGGTTACCTTCGAAACGGAAGTCCGAGCTGAAGTTCTGTCGGTAGATCACCTGCATATCAATACCGGTGTTTTTCATTTCACCAATGTTGATGAAAGGCGGCGAGGCCGCACCATAAATTCCACCCAATTCAGGGTTATACAGCAGGTCTTCGTTGACTTTTGTATACCAGTCAAATATAATCTCCAGTTTGTTATCGAAGAATCCGGCATCAAAACCAATGTTGGTAGAGATGTTTGTTTCCCATTGGGCATCCGGGTTACCGATACGTACCGGGCGGAAACCCTGCAGGGAACCACTAACAGCTCCTGTCAGGTTATAGAATGAATTCGCTGTGCCCCCTCCATATAGTGAGAACTGGTTCTGTGGAGAAACGGCAAGCTGGTTACCCATCGTTCCGTAACCCCCACGAATTTTAAAATCGGAAATGAATTCCACGTCGGACATGAATGCCTCTTCGCTGATCCTCCATCCGGCAGAAACCGAAGGGAAGACTCCGTAACGATTGTCCTCACCAAATCGGGAAGATCCGTCGCGACGAACCGTTGCACTCAGCAGGTACCGGTCATTGAATGAGTAATCGGCACGGAAGAACTGAGACACAAGTGTCGTTGGAGTACCAAAACCAGAATTGGCCGCGTTGATGTTCTCTCCATTGGACACAGTCCGGAAGTTCGGATCCGCCGAGAAATAACCAGCCCGACGCGCAGTAACACTACGGCTGATTCCGTATTTCACTGATTCGTATCCGGCCACGGCCAGTATCTTGTGCTCATCAAAGGAACGCTCAAAGGTCAGGGTGTTGGTCCAGACCCAGTCGTGGTTATAGTAGGCACTTTCTGCATACGCCGAAGTGGCTACGTTTTCCGCACTTTCGTAGGTGGAACTTGCCCAATCGGTGTTATAACCGTTTTGCATGGTACCTCCGAAGGTGGTACGGAAATTAAGGCCTTCAATGATCTTGACATCCGCGTAAACACTACCTACAACGCGTATATCCTGCTGCCTGTCATGTTTGTTTCTCTGAAACTGGGCATATCCGTTATCAAAGTTACCCAAACGCGTGGCGATACCGGTTCCACCATAATCTCCTGGTTCAAACTGACGCACAAAGCCATCAATCGGCTGCTGCACAATGACAGGGATAATCGGCTGCATTCGATAAGGATATGCCACAGGCGTAGCTTCCTCACCGTTTGGCAGGATTCCGTTTCCTGTCCGATACGCCACGGTGATGTTCTCACCAACCGTTACCCGGTCCTTTATATTAAAGGATGAGTTGAAACGGGCTGTGAATCGCTCGGAAAAGTTCTCAATGGTGATACCTTCCTGCTTAAACCAGTTTACACTACCGAAGAACTTGGCATCAGAATTTCCGCCACTTAATGACAGGTCATGACTCGTGATCAAAGCATTTCGGGTGATAGCATCCCACCAGTCAGTGTCTGCTGCCCACGAAGGAAATTGCGGGGAAGCACCACCGGCGGCGGGCGAAGGTCCGTAAATAGGATGCACTTCATTTGTTCCATCGTTATTATACACCAGCCACTGCAAGTCAGCAAAGCCCTGAGTGTCGAGCAGGTTATCCGGTCCGTCGCCAGGATACTGCGTGCCATAATACATGTTGTAATTAACCTGAACGCCTTCAGCTCCTCGTTTGGTAGTAATCACTACCACACCGTTGGAAGCACGTGATCCGTAAATGGAAGCCGCTCCCGCATCTTTCAATACAGAGATTGACTCGATATCACCCGGGTTAATGGTGGAGATATCCTGGGTCGGAACACCATCCACGACATACAGGGGATCGTTATTCAGGAATGATCCAAAACCACGAATCCTGACGCGTGCACCGGCACCCGGCCTCGCATCCTGTGTGACCGTAACCCCGGCTACCCTACCCTGTAGCTGAGAAGTTACGTTGGGTGCAGGAATTTGGTTCAGCTCTTCCGGATCCACGACGCCTACCGAACCGGTCAGGTCTTTTTTCTCCTGTGAGGCATACCCGGTTACAACCACTTCTGCAAGTTGCTGCACATCGGGATTCATGGTAATACTGATGTTAGATTGATTCGCAATGGGTACTTCCTGGGTAAGATACCCGACGAAAGAAAATACCAGCACTCCGTCACTCGGAGCGTTCAGCGAATAATTACCATCGGCATCGGTCACCGTACCCGTGGATGTGCCTTTTACCAGCACGTTGACCCCGGGAATAGGTTCGTTTGCATTGTCGGTTACTCTTCCTGTAATACGTGACTGTGCCATGGACACCGTACACATCAGGAATAAACCTAGAAAAAGGCTCCAGGGTCCTAATCTGGAGCTTCTGAGAAAGTAGAAAGTTTTCTTCATAAGGTTATTTTTCTGTTAAGTAATAGGGATGTTAATTTTCAAATTATTACAATTATTTCATTTTTGAAAACTTTATTTCGGGGAAAATATCAAATAATCAGGTAGTCTGTCAAGTCTCTGGCATTATTTCATACAATCGTTTGCGGTGACCATTTCGGTAAAATGTGTATTTTTTACATACTACGGCCATTTATTACATGAATTTGTCCGTGAAAAGGAGGTTCTGAATCGGCGGATTGCAGCAAAAAAGATTAATATTACAATCTGAAAAAAAATTAAAATGCTCCGATTATTTTATTTGGTCCCGTGTCTTCTGCTATTTTTTACCTCTTGTGGTGACAAAGTGGAATCCGAATCCTATGACCCGGAAGGGTCAACCGATACCCGAACCCGTCCGATAGATTACCAGGTCAGGAAAACATGGCGATTCGGGAACGGCAGCCTCTCGGTGACCAATGATTTCCCGGGCTCGCGCCTGAATGATTTTGTCCGGGTAAATGATACCTTGTACCGGGCCGTCATCACCCCGGAAAACGGACCGGTCAATAAAAGCCCCTGGTATGCATTTGCCATCTGGTCAGACACACCCCGTGATATTTCTGTTCAGCTGACGTATGCCGAAGGCTACACCCACCGGTATTACCCCGACCTCAGTTCGGATATGATCCACTGGTCGCCGATTGATTCTTCACGCTTTGAAAATGATACCATCAACCAGGTGACTTATATGCATTTGCCGGTGTCACCCGATACCTTATATATAGGAGCCCAGGAAATTCTGCCAAGCTCGGTGGTGTATGAATTCGCCGATTCACTTTCACGGCTGCCCGGAGTTACCGACACAGTCATCGGGTTCAGCACCCTCGGAAAGCCTGTCCCTGCCATACATGCCGGCAAACCGGACAGTGGTAAGACAATCGTGATTCTTGGCCGGCAGCACCCTCCGGAGACCACCGGCTTTCTTGCCCTTCAATCCTTTGTCAGAAACCTGCTGAACCAGGATTCCCTCTCAACGCGTTTCCTGGAGAATTACCACTGCATAATCATACCGATGCTGAATCCGGATGGCGTCGACCTTGGCCACTGGCGTCACAGCGCCGGCGGCATTGACCTGAACCGCGATTGGTATTCATTCAATCAGCCCGAAACATCGGCCGTGCGTGATTATATCACCTCGATACAAACGAGTACCGGTACAGATATTCTGTTCGCCATTGATTTTCATTCCACCCAGGAAGACCTTTTCTATGTCTTTGAAAAGGACCGCCCCACCGCCCTGACCGGGTTTACCCATGAATGGCTTGACCGCATGGAGAACAGGCTCGGCGATTATACGGCCGACCGGATACAAACAAGTGGTACTTCACCGGTCTCCACCCGTTGGTTTTTTGATTCCTTCAATACCGAAGCCGTAACCTACGAGGTCGGGGACAGTAGTCCGAGGGACAGGATAAACCAGATAGGGGAAGCCGCCGCGCAATCACTCATGACCGGGCTGCTGGAAAAAGACAGGTGATCACGGGGTTCTGACCACTACTTTACCTACGGTCATGCCTGACTGGAATAATTTCAGGGCTTCCGGCAGTTCCTCAAAGGGAAAGGTATGCCCTACCCTTGGCGGCGGTAATTCCATGCTTTCCATATCACCAAGAATTTTTGTCATCAGCTCCTTTTGCTCATACAGCCAGATCAGGTTAAAGCCATGTACCGATTTGTTTGATTCGATCATTTTTTGCGGGTCGATTTTCGGTCGGGTCAGATACAGCCAGGCAAGCCTGAGCCAGTTGGGACGGTCTGACGTGTCGCCGTAGCGGGCCGAACCGTACACCACCATCCGCCCGCGCGGAGCCAGCCTCTCATATGCCTCTTTAAATATGCGCCCCCCTATACATTCCATCACCACATCCAGCGGTCGTCCTTCCAGTGCGTTGTCCAGGTCCTCACCAAACCTTTGTGACCGGACGACACCTTTCTGATACCCTTCTGAATGAAGTACCTCCAGCTTGGAAGGATGACCCACAGTCCCGATGGTATGGGCTCCGGTTTTTTGTGCCATTCGGTTCGCCAGCAACCCCACTCCTCCCGCGGCACTATGTATCAGCACCGTTTCCCCGGCCTGAAGGTTGCCCAGGGTAAATAAACCATACCAGGCGGTAAGTGCCTGTACCAGGAAAGCGGCACCTTCTTCAAAAGACCATGTCGCAGGAATCTTCCTGACATAGGAAGCGTTAATGCTCAGATGGGTTGCGTACCCGCCGAAGCGTGTAACGCCCATTACCCGGTCCCCTTCCCTGAACTCCCGTACCCCCTCCCCGGTTTTTAGTACCTTGCCGGCATATTCCAGTCCCGGGACAAACGACCCTTCCGGTGTGGCACTGTACAATCCCAGGATGGCAAAAATATCGGCAAAATTGAGACCTATTGCTTTTACTTCCACCAGGACCTCGCCCGATCCCGGTCCATCGATCTCTTCCTCGGTGACCCGAAGCCTTTTCAGGTCACCTGCCTTATCTGTCCGGTATGCCTTTCGGTAAATCAAAGCGAAGTGACTTTATCCTTGCCCAGTATACGCCGGGCAAGCTTGCTCAGGATAACGGAGGGCGGCTCGTCAAATGCCTGTTCCTTTTGACTTACCATAACACGGCCTGATTCCTGCTTTCTTATATGGTAGGAGAATATAAAGCTTCCTCCGGTTTCCCAGGCACGGTTGGTCCCAAACCGCAGGTCATTTAACAGGACGCCCCCGTCCTCACCGGCAGGCACAATGGTATACCAGCCACTGGTCAGGTCTATCAGCGTACGCACATTTTCGGATTCGACGTAGGGATCGAGCTGGTCATGCTGTTTGGGATAATACGTAAAGTTGATCTTGTTTTTATTCTCCAGTAATGAATAGTAGGCCGTATAATATCCGTCACCGACCTCGGCGGTTACTCCCCACAGGATTATATTTAATGGTGCCGGCCGGGTTTCCATCCTTTCATATTGGATTCCCTGGTGTTCCAGGGCGGCAACGAATCGTTCCGTCGCGGCAAATTTGCACACGAGGCTTAAGAGCAGGTAGGCAGAACTTACCGCCAGGCCAGTCCATGTATAGGTGAGCCGTTTCGTTGCGGTCCTGGGCAAACGAATGGCCAGAATTAAAAAGAATAACAACGGAAGCGTATACAAGGGGTCAATGACGAAGATACTCTGAAAAGCCACTTTGTAGGACCAGGGCCAGAATAATGCGGTACCCCACGTAGTAAAACAGTCCAGGAGCGCATGTGTAAATAACGCCAGGAAGGCCAGGAGCGTCCAGTCCCGCCTCGTTGCCGGTCCGTCCGGATGAATCCGTTTTATGAGATAACCCAGGAGAGGTGACATCACCAGAAAGAACAGCAGGGAATGCGTGATGGTACGGTGAAAGGCATTGCTCTCCACCACGTTCATAAAGCTTCCGGAGATAACATCGAGGTCAGGGATGGTTCCGCATATCGCTCCCCAAAGCGGAGCACGCCACCCCGCTTTCTTACCGGCCACCGCCTCTCCGACCGCTGCCCCCAGGACTATTTGTGTGAATGAATCGATTGCTTATCCTTCTTTAAGGTGTTGAAATATTTCCTGTATTGCCATACCCTGGGTAAAAATGCAAAATAAAGGAAAGGAAAAATGATCAGGTCCAGAATTTTATTGGAAGTTCTGTATTCCATTTCATCCTCGATGCGACTGTTTTCGGGACCGTGGGGCCATACGTGATGAATGTGACGCCAGTAGACAAGAGGCCGGGGAATAGTCATGCCGCGATCAACAAAGTAACAATGATCACTGGTTTCAGAAGACTCAGTGATTTCACTGATCCATTCTGTTTTTGAGAACAGGCGCAGGTGCACGATATCCCCGGAAGACGAACCGTCAAAGCGGAGCAGTTGCGAGCCGGGTGGCAAAAGATACCTGAACAGGGATTCATCAAAAGATGCGAATACCTCAGGCATGGCACCTGGTACGGTGCTGTTCAGATGGATTTTCATAGGAAATTAACACCCGGGCCTTCCGGATGTTCTGATGATTAACGCACTGCTACTTTCAGCGTTTCCTGGCGATCACCAAAATCCAGGCGCAGGAGGTAGATACCGGTAGTTAATGCCGGAAGCCTGATGTCTCCTGTGCGTAATGACTCTCCTGTTATCTCCAGGATTCGCCGCCCGGTCAGGTCAGTCAGATAGCCTCCAGCCGGAAGTTCACCCTGGCCTAAATGAAGCAGGCCTCCTGAAGTAACCGGATTGGGATAGACAATGCGCCTGGTGGCAAGTTCGCCCCCAGGTACTGAAGTGACAGTGTTTGTAAAATAGGCCACTGCTTTTTCGAAGGCATCCCTCCCGATAACTATACCGATATTCCTGCCGGGAAGATCATCGGCCGGGGGATGAATGCCCCCCCAAATCCTGGAAATACTGGAATGATCCGAGGCATCGCGGTATCGTGCCCACTGAAGATGAATATCCATACTCGGACCTTCCTCGAAGACCAGGAATTCATCTTTCGGGGCATAAAATTCTCCAAGTCCGCCCGGAAAATATTCACTCCCGGTCATCAGTGTAAGGATTTCAGCACCGGCACTGGAAAACGTGGAATGTCCCGAGATATATCCCGCAAATGGCGGCGTAACAAAAGATGGACGCTGATAGGGCCACCAGTTTTCAGCCAGAATCCATCCGGTGCCCGCTTTATCCGTTGCAGGGTCCTGGATGTAGTCGGGTCCTTTCCACGCCAGTACCTTGATTTTATTAAGATGCTGGTTACTCGGGCCTGCCAGGGGATCACCGGATTTCACCTGCTCTATATGCCCGGGAATCAATGGCAAGCCATGCGGATTGTAAAAAGGGGCAGCCGGGTCGGAAGATTGCCCTTTGTCCGCCATATACCTGATAGCAGAAACAGGCCGTATATAATCATAAAAACCTTTGATACCCCAGGCCGTAACCGCCACATCGTGCATGGCCCCGCCCATCAGCAAATAGGACTTTATGTCCCATTCCAGCTGTGACAATTCCGGTCCCGACCCTTCGAAGCGCCGTACCAGGTCTGGGTGCTCGTTTACATAATTAAGGATGGTGAACCAGTGCCCGGGAGGGGTTTCAGAATCCGGTCCGTCGGCCCAGAATTCGGCAAGAACGCGGGCATAATCGCCCAGGGGTACCACCTGCGGCGCATAGGGCTGACCGGTCACCGGGTTCAATGAATACCCTTCTCCCCGATCTCCTCCTTCAATGTAGTCATAAAATGTCCTGAATGCTGCCGGGTCGGTCGGATAGGACTGATTATTACCGTTGGACGCCGGAGAAATATCAATCATGATTTCGTTGGCGGGATCCAGGTGACCGCTCCATACCGCCACCATGGTGTGGTTCCATTTGTAATCGTCCGTCAGTCCGTCCGTTTCGGTGATGGACGGCGGCGGACCGGGATCGTGATACACCCAGTATGTGTGACCGTCCCGTTCCTTTAATGTCAAATCCTTACTGCGTAGCGCGAATGGTTTTACCGAGCCCCATTCCGGTCCAAGGAAAGGAGGAACAATGCCAACCGGTATCCCGCTTTGATCCACGAAATTATCAATGGACAACGGTTGCCAGCGGTTGGGATTGGTAATCTCCGGGTTCCCCGGAATAGTCGGGTCGAGCGGGTCATTGACCGGCTGGTAAAATAAATTACCATAATTGTTTTGCTCATTGGAACCGTCCTGCTGCCCGAATTCAATCATGCGCGAGGCCATGTACAATCCCAGGGCTGCGGGATCTCCGTTCCTGTAATCCTGCGAGGTAAAGGTGTAGTCATACCCCATGTTGTCCATCAGCAGTTCGATATAACGCATGATGGACGAACTTCCCGGTGAGTTTTGAAACCTGTGTGTTAACAGGCGGTACATCGCAAAGCTGATGGCTTCTGCCTGCGCTGCTTCCAGATCATCCGGAAGGTCAATCCCGTTAAAAGGACAGGAAAAGCCCTGAAAGTTCTTTCCCAGGAAGAGGGTTGTACCCCCTGAGTTTGAAAAAACGGTCCAGAGGTCATACATAAGCACCGACGAATGAAACAGGTTACGTGCATGCACGGTAGGTCTGGCCAGGTCATTTCGTATGGCATATAATAAGGCCTCATTCCAGATGCGGGCAATTGAATGATCTCCCTGGAATACTTCCACGCTTCGGACCCCGGTAACCGGTCCAAGTTGGGATTCGGTGGTGAGCGCCGTGCGATATGCCGCTGCCGTAAAAGGTTTTAAGAGATCACCCTGCACCGCGAGATACCTCTGGTTAGACGCCACATCCACATGTTTGTCAATACTTCCGTCGGGCCACCGGATGATGAGCGAATCCGCGTTACCGGCTTGATCGGAAGCCAGATGAATCCGGTAGGAATTCTGTGTGGAATAACCTGATCCGAGCGTTACCTCCCTGCGCCATGCACGCCCGCCCGCGTACAGTGTCACCTGGCTTCCCGCCGCAAACTTATTGACCGTTTTTCCAACCAGTGACAGCTGGATCCAGTTGCCTTGTGCGGTGGAAGTATTCCGGAAAATGCGAACACTGCGGATAGTGTCCTCATTGATTACGATCAGGTCCTGTTTTCCGTCATTGTCAAGGTCGGCAGCGCCGCAGCCGAAGCCGGCCATTTTATTTTCCAGGTCCGTACCCGGTGCGATATTGGTAAACGTCAGTCCCCCTTCATTTCGAAAATACTGATTGGGGTATGTAGAGAAGCCATATTTATTATTCACGTAAATATCAGCATCTCCGTCATTGTCAAAATCTGACACCACCAGGCCCCAGGCCATGCCATTGTCATCCATGCCAAGGTCAGGTGCGAGGTTGCTGTAGGTACCATCGGGCTGGCTTAACATGAAATAATTATGGAACAGGTTGGTAATATAATAGTCATACCTGCCATCGCCGTTGAAATCGGCATAATCCGTGCCCATGCCCTGTGTCTGGGTATCCAGTCCGTACAGGGAAGCCGCTTCAGTGAATTGTCCCTGCCCGTCGTTGAGCAATAAATGATTTGGCTCATTGCCATCGAAGACAAGGTAGATGTCAAGGTCCCCGTCCTGCTCAAAATCAATCAGTATGCCTCCCATGCCCTGCTGATTGGAGTCAACCCCGTATTCTTCCGCCATATCGGTAAAATGTCCTTTACCATCGTTCAGCAGCAGTTCATTCGGCTGACGAAAATTTGAGGTATACAAGTCAACCCACTGGTCTCCATTCAGGTCTCCCGCCAGGATAGCCTGCCTCCGTCGTATCGGAAGACGCCCTGTCAGGGCAAAGGTGCCGTCTTTCTGATTGATGTAAATACCCGATGAAGTCCAGGAAGACACTACAAGATCAAGCCAGCCGTCGTCGTTGATATCGACCCATACGGCCACCTTCGCATCTAAATCTGTAAACTGGACAGGGTCAGCAGAAAACGTTCCGTTTCCCTGATTGATGAGCAAACGGGAAGGCTCGGCGGGGATGAACAGGTCATCATCCCCGTCATTATCGTAATCTCCTGCGGCGAGCCCCCAGGCACGGTTGAGATTAAGCACCTCGTCTTCAGGAATTTCTGTAAAGGGGTTCTGGGAGAATGCCGGATAGCACACCAGGAACAAGCTTGCCAACATCAAACGCATCTGTATCATTCTGCTGTTATCAACAGCGAAAATTACCTAAAAATATTGGAAAGCAACAGCGAGCCGGCCGGGAAATTGTCTATCCCCGTTTGAAAACAAAAACATCGGCAGAGGCATCCTTTTCGTCATAGGAGTACCCCTCGTAATCGAATCCTTTCAACTGGTCAGCCTGCGTAACATGGTGTTCGGCCATATACCGGACCATCAGGCCCCTGGCCACCTTGGCATATACAGCAATAATCTTGTAGCTGCCGTTATTAAAATCTTTGAACTGGATATCCACCACCTGGCCCTTCAGGCTTTTACGGTCGGCCGCTTTGAAGTATTCCTGGGAAGCAAGATTGATAAGTACATTGTCATCGTGTGCTTTAAGGTCCTTGTTCAGGGCCCTGGCAATTTTGTCCCCCCAGAAGGCATACAGTGAATCGTACCCGTTAATTCGCAGTGAAGTACCCATTTCCAGGCGGTATGGCTGTATGACATCAAAAGGCCTCAGCACCCCATACAGACCTGATAGGATTCGAAGGTGATCCTGCAGGTAATTTACCTGACTTGCATTCAGGGATTCAACGTTGAGCCCGCGATACACATCCCCTTTAAACGCATACACAGCCTGCTTGGCGTAGGCAGGTAATTTGGTCATTGAAAAATTTTCAAAGCGGTCTGCATTCAGGTCAGCGAGATTTTCGCTGATCGACATCAGCCCCTGCAGGTCCCCGCTGTCCAGTTTCCTCAGTTCCTTTACCAGTTTGTTGGCTTCTGTACGGAACCTTGGTTTGGTTTCTTCCATCTCCACCTGATGTTCAAAATCCAGCGTTTTGGCCGGTGAAATAATTGCGATCATGTTAGAATACGGTCTTTTTAATTGTTATAACAATTATAGGCCTGATTTGATTTAAAAACCTAATTTAGGACTGGTCACTTAGATAATTTTCCAATTTCATTTCCATGTCACCACCCAAGTCCATTCGTTCACAGGACCCGGACCTCAAGGGATCTTTCCGGGCGCTACGCTATATTCCGCGCTTCTTTTCGGAAATAAGCGCTACCCAGCCATGGTTATTTGCAGCCAATGTGGCCTGCAGGCTGATCAATGCCCTGATTCCGGTGGTAATGCTGTGGATAGGCAAGCTGATCGTGGACGAGATCATCTATCTCACCAACACAGAAGGCGCCCCCTACGAGACGTTGTGGTGGTACGTCGGTACGGAATTGGTCCTGGCCCTTGTTTCCGATCTGCTGGGAAGGGGGATCGGGCTCACCGACGGGCTGCTGGGTGACCTGTATGCCAACGCATCCTCGATACGCATTATTCGAAAGACGAGTGATATCACTATAAGCCAGCTGGAAGATCCTGATTTTTACGATAAACTGGAAAGGGCCCGTACCCAGACCACCAGCCGGGTGAGCCTTATGTCGGAGTCTCTTGCCCAGGGGGAGAACTTAATTTCGGTAATTTCTCTTATGGCCGGACTCATATATTTTGAACCCTGGCTTATCGTGTTGCTGGTACTGAGTATTATCCCGCTGTTCATCAATGAGATCAAGTTCAGTTCAAGGAGATACTCACTGGCCCGATCCTGGACGGCAGAGCGCAGGGAACTGGATTACCTGCGGTTCATCGGGGCCAATGATCAAACAGCACGGGAGGTGAAACTCTTCGGACTGGCAGACTTTATTGCCGATCGTTTCCGACGGGTTTCGGATGAATATTATGCCCTCAACAAAGCGCTTACTTTGCGGCAGACGGGGTTTGGTGCGCTCTTTAATTTCCTGGGAATCCTGAGCTATTACGGGGCGTACGTGTTGATTATCCTGCGTGTCCTTTCAGGTGCCATTACCCTCGGGGACCTCACCTTTCTTTCCGGATCCTTTAACCGGTTACGCGGGAATCTCCAGGGTTTCTTTCTCCGCTTTACGCGGATTGGCGAACGTGCCCTTTACCTGCGCGATTATTTCGACTTCATCGACCTGAAGGTAGAAGTGCCGTCAGGCAACCTGCTCCCGGTTCCTGAAACAATCCGGAAAGGCTTTGAGGTCAGGAACCTGAGCTTTGCCTATCCGGGCAGTGATAAGAAGGTTCTGGAGAATATCAGTTTTACCATTAAGCCAGGTGAAAAGATGGCATTTGTCGGACAGAACGGGGCGGGCAAGACCACACTAATAAAATTGTTTCTCCGCTTCTATGAACCTGACCAGGGTGAGATCCTGCTAGACGACATCAATATACGACAGTTCGATAAGTCAGATTATCAGAAAATGTTCGGCGTTATCTTCCAGGACTTCTTCAAGTATGAATTCACCATGAAGGAAAATATAGCGGTTGGAAATATCGAAAACCTGGAGAATATGTCCCGGATAAGGAAAGCTGCGGAGCAAAGCCTTGCCAGTGAGGTGGCAGACGAACTTCTGCTCGGCTATGAGCAACAGCTTGGAAGACGGTTTGCCGAAGGAAAAGAACTTTCCGGCGGCCAGTGGCAGAAGGTAGCCCTGGCCAGGGCATATATGAAGGATGCGGAGGTATTGATTCTGGACGAACCCACCGCGGCGCTTGATGCCAGGGCCGAGTATGACGTATTTGAACGATTTATGGGACTTACCGAGAACAAGACGAGCATCATTATTTCCCATCGCTTCAGTACCGTACGCATGGCCGACCGGATTCTTGTACTCAGGGGTGGCAGGCTCCATGAGATCGGTACACATACAGAATTACTTGAAGCCAATGGCCTCTACGCTGAATTATTCTCCCTGCAGGCAGCAGGATACCGCTGAGCCGGATTACCGCTTACATAAAGCCTGTACTGTGATTTGGGTACTAAAATAATTGGAATTAAATTATGTTAAGCAACTACCACAAATCATGAAGAGAATCGTCATTTTAGTAAGTGTCATAGGTTGGATAATGCCGGCAGCGGTATTCGGACAGGATGCCATGAAAGGAGCCTGGCAAACGACCACACAGGACGGAAAGTTGGCCATGCTGATCGTAAGTGACAATCACTTTTCCCTAACAACCTTTACCCTGGATCCCAACGAGTTTTACGGAACCCGGGGTGGCAAATGGGAACGCGTTTCTGATGACTCCATCCGTATAACATGGGAGTTCAATACGATCGATAAGGACCAGGTGGGTTCATCAGCTAACTACCTGGCATCCGTATCAGGTGATGAACTGACGGGTGCTGATCACACCTGGGCGCGACTGGACAACGGTGGTCCGGGTGATCTGGCCGGGGCCTGGGTAATTACCGGACGGAAGCAGGGTGAGGACATGAGGAGAATGACGCCCGGAGCCCGTAAAACCATGAAGATATTGTCGGGCACCCGTTTTCAGTGGATCGCCTACAACAGCGAAACCGGTGATTTTATGGGCACTGGCGGCGGGACCTACACCACCGAGAACGGCAAATACACCGAACATATCCAATTTTTCTCCCGTGACAACAGTCGGGTAGGCGCAAGCCTTGATTTTGACTATAGCCTTGATGACGGAGACTGGCATCATTCAGGCCTCAGCAGCCGTGGAGACCCTATTTATGAAATATGGAGCCGCAGAAGCAAAATCGGTATCTAGCGGCGGTTTGTCAGGAGTGCCTGTGCGCCTGTACGTCCTGAGGTCATTGCTGCATTGAGCGAGCCATACAATAAATAATCACCGGCAAGGAAAATGTGGTCCTGCACTTTGGCTGCGGTTGATTGCATGGAAAACGCCAGGTGGTCCATTACCGGCAATGCGTTGGGAATGGAATAGGCACGCAGAAATTCGATAGAACCGTAGGACTGGCCGGTTAGCTCTTTCCATTCTTTTTTGACCAGCTCAACGATTTCGTCCAGGTGTTGGTCCGGTACATCCACCACACTGACCGAGAGCAGCTCCTTGCCGGGAGGGGCATGGGAAGAATGCACCGCGGAAGGATAGCAAAAATTATTTATTAATGAAGATGACCTGGCAGATAAGCCGATCTGCGGGGGACGGATGACCCGTTCCTCTGTGCTGAAATAAAGATTCAGGACATTATGAAAAGGTTGTCTTTGCTCCTTAAGTCCGGGGAGCAAATCATGAGGCGTAGTGGCAATAAGTATATCGCCTGCCTTAATCTCTCCGCCAGAAGTAAATACAGACCCGGTTCCGAGCCGGGTGACCTTTTCATTAAACCTGATTTCGGTGTGGGAAAGCATTCGAATCAGCTGTTTGGGAATTGCCTGAATTCCTCCTTCCGGGAGGGCCGCATTCCCTTCAGCAAACATTTTAAATACAAACCTGAACATGCTGGAGGATGTACTGAGGTCCGATTCCAGGAATATTCCTGAGAAAAAAGGCCGGAAAAAATGATTAATAAACTTATCTGAGAAGCCTTCCTGCTTGAGATATTCAAATGTGGAAACCCCCTCCTGGCGGGCAAACAACTCGGCCGGATTTTGCTTTTTCAGTGTTCGCGCCAATTGAGCAACCTTCAGTTTATCTGATAACGACCCAACACCGGAAAACAGCATTGGAATTAACTGGCCTGGCTGGCGAAGCGGGTCGCTCAATTCATATGTTTTCTCTCCTGTGTAGATGGTTGCCCCGGGATCAAAATTTTTCAGTCCCAGGCTTGCGTAATCCAGGTAGTGCTGTGCTTCACGGTAGGCAGTCAGGAGCACCTGGAACCCGTGATCCATGAGATAGCCGTCAATAAGATCGGTCTTTAAACGACCGCCAGGTACATCGGAGGCTTCCAGAATTACCGGGTGTACACCCGCCCGTTCGAGTTCAATAGCTGCAATCAGTCCGGCTACCCCCGCACCAATGATCACCACATCCGCATTTTCCATATGGTATAAAACAATCCCGGCAGGCCGATGTTATTTTTATTTTTTACGGAATTTGTCTTCCCAGTGCCTGGCTTCCCGCTCCCGGTCGATGCGATGCCGGTCTTTATCATCCAACCCGAAATCCGCACCGGAATCTGAAGTCAGATGGTAGCATCCGCAAAGGTCACATTGATAGATACCCTGCGGGCCCTCACCTGCCGGAAACCTCGTCCGGATGTGAATCAATGATTCCTTTGCCAGTGTCACACTGTCAAAGCATCGCTTTCCGGAGGAACACTGGCCGGACATGTTACAGGCTTGAGGTCTTCTTTGACTGCCCGAGAAGGTCATATACCAGGTTGTGAATCCTGGGACGCACATTCAGCCGGTAAATGAGCGGGTTGTTCCGAGTTGGATGCACCCGGTTCGACATGAATACAAAAAGCAGGTCATTTTGCGGATCTGCCCATACCAGAGTACCGGTGTAGCCGGTATGGCCAAAGCTGGCCGGACTGGCCTCCCTGGCCACGCTGCTTCGTGCTTCATCATATTCGATGAGGGGCTTGTCAAATCCAAGCCCGCGCTTGTTGCCGGTATCGCAAAACTGGCATTTTGTAAATTCATGGACGGTAGCCTCCGACAAAAAGCGCCGGTGGTGATATATTCCTCCGTTCAGCAACATCTGGTATACCTTTGCCAGGTCTCTTGCCGTGGAAAACAAACCGGCATTCCCGGAAATTCCCAACATCATGGCGGCGCCTTCATCATGGACAATCCCATGCAGGGTATCCATGCGGAAAAAGGTATCTACCTCGGTGGGAACAATACGGTCCAGTGAAAATTTCTCCGACGGATTAAATACGAGCGTCTCAGCTCCCAGGGGATCATAAAAATGGATGCGAAGGTATTGATCGAAAGACCAGGTTGACATACGCCGGACGTAATCCGGAATGAGGTAAAATGTCAGTCCCGAATAAAGATAATTTTTTTCATCACTTACTTTTGACTTCCGGATCATCGGGTAAATCTTCTTTTCCCTGTACCGGCGGTGCAAAAATAAGTTTGAATCAGAAAGCCGGTACGGGAACCGGGCAGAAGAATCACCGGAAACAGTATTCCATCTGAACGTCCCGTTTTTCCTTTGAGACCTGGACCAATAGGGAATCCAGGCTTCCAGTCCTGCCTGGTGGGCAAGAACAGACCGCATGGATAAGTCTGCTTTATTGCTGTGCCTGAATTCCGGAAATATCTCGCCAAAGGTCTGATCCGGACTGAATATACCTTCCTCATAAAGGTTCATCAGTGCCAGGGTGGCGGCTGTGGTTTTTGTAACCGATGCCAGGTCATATATGTCATCCAGGGACACCTCCTTCGCACTGTCATAGGTGTGATAGCCAAAAGATTTTTCGTAAAAGATTATACCATCCTTGGCGAGCAAAATCTGACAACCGGGAAAAGCTGCGGAGTCAATCGCTTCGCGAATGATCGCTTCTATGCCCAGGTACAGCGAATCAGGTGATGTGATCCCTACTTCTTCAGGGGTTCCGTTTCGTAACGAAGGCGTATTGGGAATTCCGTTTGTGTCGAAGTAATCCTGGGCCAGGATGCTGGTGAATGGCAAAACCAATAAAAAAATTAACAGGATTCTCATAAGAACAAATCTATGGGACAATCCTGTCAGATAAAAGCATTTTTTATTTTCAGGCAAACAAGGCCTACCAGGTACTGTTTTTCAGGTTTTTACAGGCACGCATTACGTCGCGCTGACTAATCTGACCAAGAAGCTTTCCATCCCGGATCACAGGGAACCGACGTAATTTAGCCTCGAGAAACAGTTTGGCCAGGTCAAAAATATTCATTTCCGGATCCACCGTTTTTACGTCACGGGTCATATGCTCACTTACTTTGCCCGACAAGGAAGGGGTATTCGTGTATTTTCCGCGGACAACTTCTTTCAGACAATCACCCTCGGATATGATTCCCACAAGTTTCTGACTTTCATCCACTACAGGACCTCCTGAGATTTTCTTGGTCGTGAGAATCTCAATGACCTGATCCATCGTCTGATCAGGACGAAATGTGATGAGCCGTCGCGTCATGTAATCCTGCACACGAACGAGTTGAACTTCTTTTTTAGGCGGTGCCTGAGCTACACCTCGATAACTTTTAACCATAGAATTATTGTGTTGGAGGAATAAGGAATGTAGTGAAAATACGGCAAATAATCAAGCGTTTTACAGCGTGGTCACCGGATGGGTATCAGAGCGTGACCCTGTTGCCGGAAGCAGCTGCCTTGTAAATCGCTTCAACAATATGTATATCACGCCTGCCCTCTTCACCCGGGACCAGTACCGGCTTCTTGTTAATGATCGCAAGTGCATCATCATCCATTTGTGCCGCCTGCTGGTTCGGTATGGTTTTGTCCAGGGTTTTTCCGTCACTGGTGCGTCCCCGGATTCCGCTATAAGCCTGGAAGGGCTCCAGCTCATACCACCCGTTCTCGCAATCTACATGCAGGCGGTTCATGGATTTTCCCAGACTGGTTATGCCTTCGGCCCTTATTCCCTGTGGAAATTCGAGGGTAAAATAGGTGGTTTCATCTACTTCATTGAAAATTTCGGGCCGCGTGATTTCATGCCGGGCAGTTACTGAAAGTGGCTCAAGACCCGTCGCGTAGCGGCAGGCATTCAGCGGATATACCCCCATGTCGTACATCGCCCCCCCTCCCATTGCTTTCTTCATTTTCCAGTGGTCTTTGCGACTATCGACGTACCCTGCTGCCGCTTCCACGAGGTTTATTGCACCGTACGGCCTGGTCTTCGCCCAGTTGATGATCGTTCGGGTGTTAGGCTCGTGCTGCATCCGGTACCCGATACTGAGCTTTACCCCGTTCTTCTCACAGGCCGAAATCATTGAATCACACTCCGCAGCTGTCCGGGCCATCGGTTTTTCACACCAAACATGCTTACCGGCATTGGCAGCAAGTATGCTGTATTTTGCGTGAAGACCGGTTGGCAACACAATATAGACCACATCGATATCCGGATTATCAGCTATCGTGTGCATGTTGTCATAATTGTACACGTTCTTATCCGGGATGTTGTAATTCTTTTGCCAGGGTTCAATCTTGTGCGGGCTCCCGGTGACGATACCGGCAAGGTAGCAATGCCGGGTCATCTGAAGGGCCGGGGCTAAAAGATCAGTGCTGTAATAGCCAAGCCCGACAAGTGCAACTCCCAGTTTTCTTTCTTGACCGGGCACCAGAATGGCAGGAAAGAGTGAGGCAGCTGTTCCGAGACCGGCGCCGGCGGCAATAAAATCACGGCGGGTGAGCGTTTTCATACGTTATAAATTAAAAGGAGAATAAATCGCGGATAAACCATCCCATCATTCTTAACGGACGGTAAACCCTGTATTTCTTTCCATTTAATTTAACAATCTTTACCCGGTTTACATAGACAATGACCGGCATGTCCAGAACGGTGAGAAATTCCCTGTACGCCAGGGCCCTGCGGAAAGTCCGGATGGGCATCCGGCTTCCCTGATGGGTAACCTCGAGAATCATTCGACTCCTGCCGGCACACAAACGGATATCTGTTTCATCCGAAGTGATCGTTAAATGTCCGTATGCCGAGATTTTCTTCATAATATTAATAACAACCTGCTATGTTTGATTTTTGTTTGCCAGGTATGCCTGAACATTAAACAAAATTCTTATTTAGTGCTTCCTGGAGAATCTCCTGATGATCAAACGCCAGTCCGGGTAGGTCGGCCAGGTCAAACCAGCCAGCCCGGGCCGCGTCATCCGCCCCTTTAACTTCGGAATTATAGGATGCCCATCCTGCGTAGGCAACTGTTACTGTGGGCCCGCGAGGATCGCGTCCTGGCTTTCCAAACGCTCCCACCTGCCTGAGTGTAACATCGGAAAGCCCTGTTTCTTCTTTAAGTTCCCTGGCTGCAGCGGTCGGTAAATCTTCATCTTCTTCCACAAATCCGCCAGGAAAAGCCCATGAACCCTGAAAAGGTGGGTTTTTACGCTGTATTAACAACAATTCCCGTTTGGCAGAACCGGGTACTTTGCGAAATATAATTGCGTCAGTAGTGACTTTAATTGGCTGATCGCTCATGCATGGAGGGTTACACGCTATTAAAGTTATTCAATAAAACGGTCAACGAAAAACGCCCAAACGACAAAACCCCGGATTACAGCGACCGGTACCTACTTTTTCAGTTGAAACGCACGGGTAATGTTGAATCCAAACCGGATATCACCGTCAAAGAAATCCCCGGTTGTCTCGGCAATAAACCCTTTTTCGATCATGGAGCGGCTATTGGTAAAGTGAAGCTGGAACACATGTCCGCCGGTTTCGATATCGAATCCAATGGCAATTGAATTGTAGGTGTCTGTCCGGAATTCATCGAACTGGTAATAATATTCCACATTAAGTGCCACATGAGCGGTAAGTTTCATTCTCCCCCCGGCTCCCAGAGCAAAAAGGCCATTGGTAAGTTCACTTTCAGAAATGGTATTGAAGTGCACATAGGATGGCATAAGCTGGAAAGAGAACCTCTCCCCCATTTTCCTTGCGATAAGGAGCTGGTATGAATATGCCAGTTTATCTGCAAAATCCCGTGAGACACCTTCCTGACGTAATGTTTTGATCGTCATGGATGCGAAGCCGGTGACCGAAACAGGCACGGCCTTCTCCCCTGTAGCCTGCCTGAGCAACCGGTATTTTGCGAATCCGTCAAAGGTTTTTTCAAATGAGCTTCTCCCGATTCCCACATACAGCCTGTCGCTGATCCCGTATTCAAGGGCCAGCCTGATATTTGACTGGTCCAGTCCGAAGAAATTATAGGAACCACTGTTGATGTCCCCAAACCGGTGCGAGATTACAAATTCAAGGATGCCTTTTTTACGGGTTTCCACAGAATGCCCGTTGATCAGTCGGGTTCCCTTAAAGGTGGACTCCACCAGGGTGGTTCGGGGGAAGGTTTCCTCTTCCAGCTCACTCAGAAGGTCGTCCTGGGCCAGGAGAGGAAATAAAAGGCACAAAAAAACGGCCGTCAGGCCGAATGGTCGTAATCGTTTGATCATGTTTGAGACTTCTTAAGTTCGAGGGTAACGGTTACATCCACCACCTCGGCAATGTTATCAATAACCAGGTTCGGAATCTTGATTTTATGATCGGCTACACGGACGGGAAATTTAGTTTCAGCACGAACAAGTTCTCCGGCAGGTGTCAGCTGAACCTCCGCGGTCAGTGACCGGGTGACCCCGTGAATGGTTAATTCTCCCGTCACGGTAACCGTTCGCTCATTCTCCCACATATCCGGGTCATAGTTCTCAATTTTACCTTTGAAGGTAGCTTTAGGATATTTGTCAGACTCGACGTAGGATTCATTGAAATGCTCCTGCATCAGCGACTTTTTGAACTGAAACCCTTTCATGAGCATACTCACAGCCACTTCGCCATTCTCCGTGTTTACAACGGCAAGTACCTGCTCATTGACCGCCCTGATATTTTCCACGGGGGCTTCTGAGTAAAACACGGCTTGCCCGGATCGCTCCACCAATCGCTGCGCATGCGCGAAGCCGTTAACCAGGATCAATATGGTCAAAGTAAACAGCCTCATTTTTCCGGAGTGGTGAGTGCTGCGTTGTTCAGGACTACATCAAGAAGCATCCCGGAACACCTTCCGATGATTGTGACATCCTCACCTTTGGCAGGCAGCTGGTCCGGGGCGTTTTCAAACTCCACCCTTACCTGGGTCATATCGGACCCGTTCAATACTACGGTAAGCGGGGTGCCGCCTTCGATCTCATAGATCTCCCCGCTCACCTGTAGTATTTTCCCTAAATATTTTTCATTTCCTGTTTCTTCATTTTCAGCATACTCGGCAGCGAGAAGAGAAGCTGACACCACAACGTCAGCTTCTCTGTCTGCAACGGAAGAAGTAGGTTTATTCATTTCACTGACAAAGAAGTAAACAGCACCTCCTGCCAACAGCATAACAATTATCAGTTTAGTCAGTAACTTCATTTTCGTTAGTTATTTTGTGCGCCGTCATCCACCCAGCAGGCAATGGCCTGTACCTGTGCTGCCGGTAATGCCCCGGTAGGTGGCATGGATCCGTTTTGTGTCCGCGTTTTTATGTTTTCGGCGTTATTCTGGACATTGGTAAATTCTCTGAAATCCGGGCTTTGAGTACCTCCGTGACACGCCGGAAGGGCGCAGTTGCTATCAATGATTGATTTCACTTCATTCTCCCATGAAATACCGCTTAATACGTCTGCTTCCTGGGTAAATTCACAATCATTGCTGTCGTTAACCCGTACGGTATACGTACCCTGGGCAAGTCCGTTGAATACATTCCCGGATTGAAAGCTGCCTCCGTTGAGGGCATATTCATAGGGAGGCACTCCGTCGGTGGCCTCGACCGTGATCGACCCGTTCGTTTCCCCGCAGCCCGAATCCGTCTGGCTGACACTGGTGATGATTACCCCGTCCTCATTGGCTACAGTGGCACTTACCTGTCGGGAACAATTGTCATCCCTGACGGTGATGGTATACGTGCCGGCACTCAGGTCAGTAAAGTTGCCGGTTGAATTTTGTCCGCCTCCACTGATGGAAAATGTGTAATCGCCGGATCCTCCTGTGGCGGATACTGAAACAGCACCATTGCTCAGGTCGCACTCCGCATTGGTGACGGTGCCCAGCGTTATAGCCAGGCTGCTTGCCGAACAATCAATCTGTGGATCATCCGATTCAGACTGGCAGGCCAGAAAGAGTATACTCATAAAACTGAATAATAGCAGGGGTATGTAGGTGTTCCTGGTCATTTACTTATTTGTTTACGTATGGTAAAATAGATTCCTGTACCGGTCAGCGGCACATTTCCGAAGCCAACTTCCTTCAGTGGAACTTTCACATAAGGTTCCACCGCCATAAGCAGTCCGGGCCTGATCCTCCATTCAGCCCCGATTCCCGCGTTAAGCATGCCAAAGAATGCGGCAGAATTTTCTTCGGTGCTCCAGTGGTCATATCCGGAATATGGTTTATTGTAGCCGAATGAGTATTGATAATCCTCATTGAGGATAAGGTAATTACTTAGTCCCAGGGTCGTGGTAATCCTGAACTTCTGCCGGGGATTCCAGATATAGGTCAGGTTCAGAGGAATGTCCAGGATGCCGCACCTGGCGTCCACTTCTTCGGGGATGATTCCATTGGTGTGATAGTCCCAGTATCCTTCCGGCGGTGAATAATCAGTACCACTGGCCAGGTAGGATTTTTTAGCGTAATAAATTCCTGATGACAGCCGCCAGTGACGGGTCACGTTGTAATAGACTGATACACCGGCTTCCCAGGCAAGTTTGTAATTTTCGATGGCCCCTACCCCGTTCAGGTCTGGCGCAACGGTAAGGCCGATCTCCCAGGCCGGCACCGGGGACGTGGCCGGATGAACCTCAGTTTCGCGGCCTTCGATAAATGCAAAAGGAAGATCGAACGTCCATTCCGGCCCCAGGCGCTGTATTTGACCGAGGTCAGTCTCCACGATCCCGTGGTTTCCGCGGGTCGTGGCAAGACCGGCATCGGTTGTGGACCTTTCGGTGGGAATTTGTTCAGCATTCCGGCTGTTTCCGGTCCTCTCACGGACAACTTCCTCTGAGACCGGGACGGGTGCCGTCGTTAAATTCCCTGATTCTTCGCCTTGGATTTCAGGCTGGCCGGATGATGGTGTGCTATTCCCATGCTCATCCAACGTTGGCGCCGCCGGGGAATTGTCACCTGACCCCGCCCTGTCCTCATTGCTTTCAGCGCGTGCTACACCTTCCCGGAGGATGGGATCTGAAGATAAAATTTCCGCGGATGCAATCGCGGCTTCCTCACTGGTTTCAGAATCTGATGTACTACCTGACTGTCCGTCGGATGCCATGGCCGCTTCCTGGCCGGGCCCGTGATCCGATGTGCCACCTGACTGCCCGGTGACAGGATCCTCATTGCCGGAATCAGGATTTGTCACAGCCGGATTACTGCCGGCAATGTTTTCCAATCGTTCAGCGTTCAGGGTTTCCTGGTCATCAATAATCCATTGATGGGAGAACCAGCCGGCTGTAAACAACAGCACGGCGATCCCGGTCCCCGCAATCCACCGCGCCCAATCAGGACGGCTGGTAGCGGCCAGGGCATCGAAATCATTCAGTTTCTCCTCCATAGCTTTCCAGTCCGACTCTTCGAAAGGGATATCCCCGCCGGTAAGTCCGGCGCTGAAAAACTGTTCGATATCGCTTTTTTCCTCCTTCATTATTCCATGAAATATGCTTTCATATATGCCTGCAGCTTTTGTCTTGCCCGATGGTAGTTACTTTTGGAAGTACCCACCGAGATATTCATCAATTCAGCCACCTCCTCATGCTTGTATCCTTCAATGGCAATCAGGTTAAAAACTGTACGGTACGCCAGCGGCAGTTTTTGTACTATGCCGATCATCTCCTGGTAGGAAATCCGTCCTTCGAGAATTTCATCAGATACCGTGCTGCTGCCTTCTTCGATTTGCGTAGTCTCGACCTGCCTGGCTGATTTACGGAAATGATCGATGGCACAATGGATCAGGATCTGGCGGAACCATGGTTTAAAAGGCTTGTCAAGCCTGAATTTCCTGATATATTGAAATACCCGCATGTATCCGTCATTCAAAACCTCCACCGCATCCTGCCTGTTTTCCGCGTACCGCAGGCATATACTCATTCCGTAACTGTAATACAGTTTATAAAGCTCCTTTTGAGCGCTACGGCGATTTTTGCGGCAGCCACGGAGAATGGTGTTGATCTGTGGATCGTCAGGATTCAAGGGTCGTATAATGGCTTCTTACCAGTCAATACATGCATGTTACAACAAATGGTTGCGTCAGGAAATATATTTTCTGAAAAAAGTTGACCCGGAGGGAAGGAAGAAGTTCAGGAAAGTTTTATTTCCTTTTGTCGCCTAAGTACATTTTCAGCTTGAAGAATGTGCCGTTCATTATGATAAATAACAACCCGGAGGATATCGCCGAGACGAAGGCGAAGCCACGGAGCGATACTTACCGAAGCCCGGTTAGCGGTGAGGTCGGCCGAATCTGCCCGTGCAAGAAGTTCACACATTTCCTGTTGCTGGGCGAGGAATTCACTTATGACCTCCCTGGTAAGTATTTTGCCATTTGGGTTCATTGATTTGAAGGTAGAAATCTTCTTGGTTCCCGGCTTCATCATTTTTGCGAAATAATTTCCCAGCCAGCCTGTCCGGAAGGGAGCCCGGTAGGGAGTGGCCTTACTGAGGGTTTTACGGATTTCGGGAATATAATAATCGCTGTAATACTTCAGGTGTTCGATGCATTCAAGGACACTCCAGGTTTCAGGGTTTTCCTTTTGCCCAAGGAGTTCTTCGGGCAGCGAATTAAATTCCTCCAATTTGGAGATGATCGTCCGGGTACGGTTTTCAAGGTCGGTAAGAAGCGGCTGGTTCATGATTTTTTTTTCAGCAAAATTGCACGTTTAAGAAGTCAGCTGCCTTGATCCAGATCAAGACTTTTTATCCGGGAGAGCGTTTCAGGGGTCATCCGCAGGTAGGAGGCGATATACTTATGGGGTATTTCCTGGAATACCCTGGGGCTCCGGCGGAGTACACGCAGGTATCTTTCCTGGGGTGAGGATGTGAGCAGGTCTTCTTCCCGTTCCATTTGCTGCGCTACCAGATTCATCAGGAGTTCATTCCACAGGGTTATATGATGTGGCGACGACTGAATAAATCGAAGGTAGGATTCTTTGGTTATCCATTTCAGTTCAGCCTTCCTGATCGCCCGGATGTTTAGCCTGGTAGGCCCGGAGGAGATGAAACTGTCCAGGGCAGCCATCAGGGATCCCGGGTACCCGAAACGGATGCTGTGTTCGTTGAGTCCGTCGGTCATAAATACGAGCGTACTGCCTGATTCCACCAGAAAAAGACGCATTTCACGGCGTCCTTCCCTAACCAGGTATTCATTTCTGGAAAGGGTCAGGTTTCCTTCCCAGGCATGCGCTGCATTCATCCGGCTGATGAGTTCCTCTACCGGGTTCATGATGCATTGTCAAACGAGACCGGCAGAATATACTGGCTCTTTACCGGTTTGCCCTGGTCTTCAGCCGGACTCCATTGTGGCATATTTCTGATAGCCCGCATCGCTTCTGTATTCAGTAATTTGTCTTCCAGCGGGCTGATGAGCTGTACATTGTCGACATTTCCGTCCTCATCGATGACAAAGGAGACCACTACCGTTCCCGAGCCCGACGAAGGGAACACAACCTCTTCCTCGAAAAAGGCCTGCATTTCTTCCATGCCACCCGGGAAGGTCGCGGGTTGTTCGGGGTCGGTATAAATCCGGTGTTCGTGTTCATTCAGAAAAAAGCGTTCGTTTTCTGCCTGAACAGAGTCAATTACTCCTAAGGTGTCGACCTTTGCCACGACCGAGTCGGCCGGTGAATCCTGGTTTCCGTTGCGAAAGTCACAAGCCGCGAGGATGGATACCAACACGGCGATACTGATTATCTGTTTCATATTCTCCAGCCAAAAATCAACCATGAAGTTAACCAGTATAATTTAATTTTCATCGGGTTTACCCGATCAGCCTCTGTCAATCACAGGAATTTGTAATTGGGAGGAACGATATCGTTCATGCGCAGGTAAAGGTTAGCCTTTGCCCTGTGGTTGGTCGTATGATCGTGGGCAAAAAGAATTACCTGGGCCACGGTAATGGGATTGTCGGGCCCAAAAGGCCTGGTTTCGGCGAGTTGCTCTTCTGTAAGCTCACTGATGGCGTTCATGATTTCGTCGAAATTGGCTTCCATCATACTTCGGATCTCTGCCTTTGAAAGGGATGCTGCATCCGGTTCGGCGTATTGCATTGGTTTGCCTTTGATCATGCGCTCGTTAAAGAAATGCAGCGTATAGGCAATATGAACCATCTGGGAGGCAAAGGTCTTACTTTCACGGACAGGCTGGTAGGTAAATTTCTCTTCCGGCATTGCATCGAGAACTTCCAGGGTATGGGTCTTTGCCATCTTCCACATGGGCATGGTTGTTTGAATTATGCCGGGGGTTTCCTGGTGGGAAGTGAAGGCCAATGACAGAAAAAGACTGGTTGTAAGCAGGACAGATGCCAAGGGGAGTATAACTTTTTTCATGGTGTTGGGTGTTAATGAATAGTAATGTTTAATCAAGCAGCTCAGAATCATCCGGCCCCTTACCTGAGATAATTGGTGAATGTCCCGGAGAATATCAGGCTGAATCATATCTTTAATGCATGCATAAGTTAACATTTAAAAACGGAGATCAAATCCCCCGGCTTGGGTTAGGAACCTGGAAATCAGAGGTTGGTGAAGTATATACGGCCGTTCGCACTGCCATCCGGCAGGGTTACCGGCATATTGACTGTGCCCATGTGTACGGGAATGAACGTGAGATCGGGGAGGCATTCCACGATGCCATAAAAACCGGGGATGTTGCCCGGGAGGAGCTCTTCATCACCTCCAAGTTGTGGAATACCCATCACCGGGCCGAGGATGTGCGGCCTGCATTACAGCAGACACTCGACGATCTTCAGCTGGATTACCTGGATTTGTATCTTATACACTGGCCGGTAAGCCTCAGGAAAGGTGCTTCTTTCCCCTTCCAACCCGATGACTTCATCGCTACCACTGAGATCCCGCTGACTGAGACCTGGAGGGAGATGGTTTCCTGCAGGGAGGAAGAAATGACCCGTCACGTGGGCGTGTCCAATTTTAATATCACCAATCTCAGCACGCTGATCAGGGAAGGAACGGCTGTGCCTGAAATGAACCAGGTGGAATCCCATCCATACCTTAACCAGCAGGAACTGATCGCTTTCTGCCGGGATCACTCCATTCTGGTGACCGCCTATTCGCCCTTGGGGTCATCAGACAGGAACAGCCGCATGAAGGGTGAAGACGAACCTGAATTACTGAAAGATCCGGTGCTTTCTGAAATAGCTGAAGAACATAACTGTACGGTGGCCCAGGTAATTCTGGCCTGGGACGTTCAGCGTGGCATATGTGTCATACCCAAGTCGGTAAACAAATCCAGGCTGCAGGAAAACCTGGAAGCTGCAACAATTAATCTTTCCGATACTGCAATGAAACGCATCAATCAGATTGACCGGAAGTACCGGTTTATCGACGGATCAATCTGGACGGCAGACGGCAGCCCCTATACCCTGGAATTTCTCTGGGGATAAACATTCGCGTTTTTTACCGGTTTATCTAGACATGGAAAAATCGGAGAAATATATGCGCAGGATACTCAGGCTTGCAGCCATATATAATATTCTTTGGGGAATGTTTGTGATCCTTTTGCCGCAGGCTTATTTCAACTGGGCCGGTATGGACCCTGTCAATCATCCGATGGTGTGGCAGGGAATGGGAATGGTTGTGGGGGTCTACGGACTCGGCTACTGGTGGGCGGCGAATGATCCTTTACGTCACTGGCCCATTGTTGCCGTGGGGTTCCTGGGAAAAGTCTTTGGTCCGCTCGGGTTTCTGTTCAATTATTTGGCAGGTGACGTGCCGGCCGGATTTTTATATGTGCTCATCACCAATGATTTTATCTGGTGGATTCCTTTTGCCTGGATTCTGATCCGGGTCTTCCGGAGCCGAAGGCAGGAAGTCATTTCGCATACCATTCCTGACACCTTATTGTAACGAATCATCCATGGAGTATACACAATCGGTCGTTCCCGGATTTGTCCTGCATTCCTACCGGCGCACGTTTCAAATTAACTTCAACCCAGAGGAGGTGTGGGAAGTCCTGCTGCGAAAGGACACGTTTACCGACCACCAGGTTTGGCCATACCGCGTAGAATTTGCCGGGCCGTCAAACGCAACCTATATGGAGCCAGGTGAAGAGAATACACATCATGGCCCGTGGATGTCATTTACCGGTGCCATGGGCGAAATTAAAGCGCCCTCCTACCGGGAACTCCGGTATTATTACGGCAGCTACTTTTTGTCGATACGGTGGATCAGGCCGGAACGATTGCAGGTATGGGTCAGACAGTCCGGAGACGGAGCCAGTGAAGTTACGATGCAGGTTGACAGCCTCGTAAAACCCTGGATATCCCGAATCTGGACACGTATGCAGGCGATTTTCTGGTCGGGCTTCGGACGCTGGATCAGCAGCTTGCTTCGGAAAGCAAAATCTCGTCACTGATAAACTGATCGGCCAGCCGGTTGAATTTCTCCGGTTCGTCGATGGTACAGATATGACCTGCGCCGGTAATAACGGCGAGTTGTACATGCTCCTGTTGTTTTTTGACGAATGCCCGCGCCGAGGATAGAAAAATATGATCCTGACTGCCCATAACCACCAGCGTCGGAAAGGTCACCGATTGTCTGGAAAAACGATTCAGAAGGCTGAAAAACTCACTATATAAACCAATCCACCGCATATATGCTTGTCCGGATAGCTTGCGGGCCTGATGCTGGTAGATTCTCCTGCTGAGCTGGTGGTTTCTTCCGGGCATGAGCAGCCAGGAAAACAGCCTGTACATCCGCGGATACGACAGGAACAGGTTCAGGAATCTCGCAAAATGTACGTAAATCCTGATCAGCAGGTTTGCCCTGAATATTCCGCCCGCCATGATGGCACCCATGACAAGACCGGGACGCCGCAGTGACAGGTCCTGAAGTAAAACACTGCCGAAAGACAGCGACATAAAGATGGCCCTTTCAATCTGCAGTTTGTCAAGCACCTCAAAAATATCCCGGGCGATCAGTTCGAAAGAATAAGTGCCCGCCTCCCCTGGCAATTTGCTGTTTCCATGATCACGCAAATCGATCAGCAAGAGATTAAACTTCCCCTCCCATGCCGGTTGCTGGTAAGCCCATGTCTTCATACTGCCCCCTGCTCCATGAACAAAAACAATCCAGGGAGCATCCCCCGGTCCTTCTACAATTTCATAATGAAGCATGAATTAGAAAACATTCTGCTGTACAAATAGTTAATGCTGTGAATAAAATCTACCTCATGTCACTGGATATATTGCGTCTGATGACCGACTTCGGTCTTGTCGTACTGATATGGTTGGTTCAGCTGATCATCTATCCGGGCTTTGCCTTCTATGAGATGTCCCACTTCCCGGGTTGGCACCGGCGGTATATGCAACTGGTCACTTTTGTGGTCGCACCCCTCATGTTACTTCAGGCAGGACTAACCATGTCCCAGCTATTCAGCCGGGGGAGCTGGACAGATTGGGTTTCGCTTTTACTCGTACTGTTGGTTTGGGGAATTACCTTTTTCCTGGCTGTGCCCCTCCACAATGCCCTGGGAGAAACGGATGGTCACAAAGAAAGAGTTGCCCGGCTGGTGGCAGTCAACTGGTATCGCACCGGGACATGGAGTATTCTCTGGCTGATTTCAGTTTATCAGGTGATTGGTGGATTATTCTGACGGGGCATCCTGGCTTTCTTCCTCCTCGGACGGTGGTTGTCCGCCGGTAATTCCAAACCTTGCCACATGGTCCCTGACCGGATCTTTTTTGACATCCTTTTCTGAAATGATACCCAGTTCCATCGCCCGGGATTTCCATCTCTTTCGGGCATAGGCCTGCATGTCCTTTTCACTGTCATATTCATCCATGATCTCCTCACCCAGAACTGTTTCCATAATATCCTCCATGGTGACCAGTCCGGATACCCCTCCGTACCTGTCTGTGGCAAGGGCAATGTGTTCCTTGGATTCCAAAAATTTATCCAGAAGTTCAGGAAGCCTGGTTTCGGCAGGCACCATAAGAATCTTACGTTTAATTTCTTTCAGTGTCTTGTTTGGCGTGTCCTCGGCGAGTTGAGTCAGGACATCGTTTTTGTGTACGTAACCGGTGATATCGTCGCGGTTTTCATGAAACACGGGAAAGCGGGAAAATTTTGAGAACTCGGCATGCTGGTAAAGGGCATTCACACTCAATTCCTCACGCACCATCACCATCACCGTACGGGGGGTCATTATATCCTCTGCCCTGATGTTGCGGAACATAATCATGTTTTTGAGCATTTTTGATTCTCCCTCCCGGAAAATGCCTTCTTTATGACCAATATCCGCCATGGCAGAAACCTCCGCCCGGCTTATCGATGATTCGTTTGATTTGTTGGAAAGGATTTTAGTGATCAGCTGGGAAAGCTTGACCAGCGGGTACATTAAAATGACCAGGATTTTCAGGGTAGATGCCGTGAAACCGGTAAGTGATCGCCAGTATGTGGCTCCGATCGTCTTTGGGATTATCTCTGAGAATACCAGGATCAGCAGGGTCAGTACCACCGAAGTAGCGACCAGGAATTCGTTACCGAATACCACGGCAGCCTGTGCGCCCACCCCTGCGGCACCAACGGTATGGGCGATCGTGTTAAATGACAGGATTGCAGACAGGGGCTTATCAATATCATCCTTCAGGCCGGCCAGCTGCAGGCTTAATTCCTCCTTCCCTTCATTTTTCAGGGATCCGATATACGAAGGGGTTATTGATAAAAGTACAGCCTCCAGAATGGAACACAGGAATGACACAAGTAAAGCCAGTAACAGGTAGAATAACAATAATGGCATTTGGAGTTTAATTAAAATTCCCTGGTTATACCATATTCAATGGCATATTTTACGAGCCCCGCAACGTTTTTAACATCCAGTTTGGCCAATAGGTTTTTCCGGTGAGTATCCACGGTATGGGTACTGATAAACAGCATTTCTGCGATGTCGGAAGTAGTCTTTCCTTCAGAGATCAATCGCAGGATTTCCTTTTCCCTCTTAGTAAGATTTTCATGGTGCGTAGCTGCCTCTTTTTCTTTCCGGAGAATTCTGCGTACCTCTTCGCTGAAGTAAATGTTACCATGATGTACTTTCTGAATGGCATATATCATTTCGTCCCGGTCCGTATTCTTAAGCAGGTAACCGCTGGCTCCGCTTTCCACAAGCTGGTGGATAAACTCCGGCTTGTCATACATCGACAGAATGATGATACGGACATCCGGAAAATCCGGGGTTAGACGATTCAGCGTTTCGAAGCCATCCATGCCCGGCATATTTATATCGAGCAGAATGACGTCTACTTCCTCCTTTTTCAGGGTTTGCAACACTTCAGTACCGTCGGTGACTTCTGCGACAATGTGGATTGACGGTTCCGATGAAAGGGAAGCCATCAGTCCGTCGAGTATCAGGGGATGGTCATCGGCAACGAGTAATCGGATGGGGCCTGATTCATTCATGTTTTTTCGCTTAAGGGGAATTTGGAGAATAACTTATCGATGCCAGTAAAAATCCGCGATTTCATCTTATCCGGGTTCTCCGTGATCGTGCCCGCTACCATCCCCTGCCAGACCATTCGATTCAATTCCGAATCCACTATATCAATGATGACTGTCCCTTCTTCATATTCGTTGACCACAATTTCTTCCGATTCCCAGTGATAATTACGGGTTCCGGTATACCTGGGTGCGTCCCTCAGGTCAGTCTCCCTGGTCTGCACCACATCGCGTACATCCACGGCGATATTCACCATCAGATCTGCATTGTCGGCGGGGGTAATCCCGCGTGCTTCGAGCTCAAGTGAAATAGCCTCCTTTATCTGGCTCAGATATGGCCCGGCCTCCTCAGGTTCTCCGTAAAAGGAAAAGGTTTGATACCTGGAAAAATCCGCATCCGGATTTTCCTCCGAAGAAATAACTCTTACCGGGGTACATCCTGCACCAATAACCAACATTAGTAAAAGGAAATAAACTGGCTTCACTTTTAATTTATTTTATGTCCATTACACACCGGAATCCCACATGTTCCTGGCCGGTATAAATTTCAGATGGCATACGTGCACTCGGACGGTAATTGGAACAGTATTGATCGCTGCACAAATAGGACCCTCCCTTAATGACCCGTTTGGGAGCAAATGGCTCATCCGGATCAAAGGATTTTTCAGGCCCTGTAGGATTCTCACAAATAGTCACCGAGGCATACATCTCATAGGTGTCTGGCCTGAACCAGTCGGAGGTCCATTCCCATACATTGCCAATCATATCATACAGTCCGTATCCGTTCGGAGGATAACTCATCACCGGTGCAGAAGATATGAATCCGTCCTGATCATTCCGGTCGTACGGAAAATTACCCTGGTAGAAGTTGGCCAGGTATTTTCCGTCCGGCAGTAATTCATCTCCCCAGGCAAAAGAACGGCCGTCCTTACCGCCACGGGCTGCATACTCCCATTCGGCCTCAGTGGGCAATCGCTTTCCTGCCCAGTCTGCATAAGCCAGTGCATCTTCATACGTGACGTGGACCACTGGGTGGTTGTCTTTGCCTTCAATGGAGCTCTCCGGACCGTACGGGTGCTTCCAGTCAGCGCCGTAAACCCAGGCCCACCAACGATACATATTGTCCAGTGGAACAGGGCCGTCCGGAGGATTAAATACCATGGAAGCCGGCCTTAACAAGCTGTCGGCAGGCTTTGGCGTTCCAGGCGGTACGGTGCGTTTCAACACCTCCCAGTCTACCGGGCGTTCCGCCATCGTCACATAACCTGTTTCCTCGACGAATTTTCTGAACTGCGCATTGGTGACTTCCGTCTTGTCCATCCAGAACCCGTCCACACGCACCTGGTGTACCGGTCCTTCTGCCGGATAGGCACCACTCGATTCACTTCCCTGCGCATAACTTCCCCCCTCGATCCAGACCATGCCCGGAGGGGCTGATCCCGGATCGGTTTGTACAGACTCCGGGGTTTGATTATCCTGCTTTTCCTCTGATCCGGAGCAAGCCACGGTAAATACGGCTACCAGGCTTACACACCAGATAATGTGCTTGTCAATCATACAGACCAATATACAAAGGTTTAGTGCAAGAATATAACAGTATGGATGATAATCATGCATCATTATCCATCTTCTGATTTTTATTGTTATCATCGCAATGGTGCCCAATGCATTGAAATATCTGATCTTATTGTCGGTTTTCGCAGCCGGACGAGGCCTGATGGCACAGGACTTCCTCCCGACGGAACAAGTGGATTCCAGTTTCGTTGGAAAGACTGATTATGACTGGACGGTCAGGTTGATTGGCACCTATAAATACGAAAACCTGAGATTCAAGAGTGAGGAGGCAAGGCTCAAATATCGTCCGGTAGACCCGCTGGCTGCCGGATTCGGGTTTTCCTACAAAACCTGGGTGGTAGACCTGGGAATTCGTATTAATTCCAATACAGCCCGTGATTCCGAACGCTTTGATTTTCGTACCTCAGCACTCCTGGGGCCACATCTCATTGACCTGGGATTCCTTTATTACAAAGGGTTTGAAGAATCCACCGATAATTTCTTCAACCCGTTCCGGGATGATATCCGCACCCTTACCATAACCCTGGATTACCTGTATTTCCCCAATGTAAAAAAAACCTCCTTCATGGGGTCACAAACGGGGCTGCAATTTCAAAAAAAATCGATCGGATCCCCGCTGGTCGGGGGATTTCTGGAACGTCACCAGGTACGGGGCGATTCAAGCCTTGTCCCGGACAATCCGGAAAGCCGGTTTAACAACGAGGTGCAGTTTGAGCGTTTCAATAACCGCTCGGCCGGTGTGCTCTTTGGGTATGCACAGTTTCAGCGGCTGACAGAAAATCTGTATGGTGCGGCCATATTAACCTCGGGGATAGGTGCCTGGTGGGGGCGAAAATGGTATGCAACCGGTGAAGATGATCACGTTTCCGGTGCCGTCGTGCAAATTAACGCATACGCCGCCCTGGGATATAACTGGAACCGGATTTATGCATTCTCAAATTATTCGCTGGATGTCCGGCTGCTCGGCTTCGGTGAAAAGCAAAGTTATTCGTATCAATTGGGAAGAATAAAGATTGGTGTCGGTTATAAACTCTTCAATCAATGAAAAAATACCTGCACCGGACCGGTTTCGTCCTGCTTGTGGTCTTTTACCTGTTTGCAGGGATTAACCACTTCGCCAACCCGGAATTCTATCTGCCGCTGATTCCTCCGTACATCCCATGGGCCGGGGTGGTGAATACTTTAAGCGGTCTGGCAGAAATTATTGCTGCCGCAGGCTTACTTTTCGCGTCTACACGCAGAATGGCCGTTTACGGAATCCTGGCTATGTTACTCGCTTTCCTGCCTGCGCATATCTGGATGATCACAGAGAACGGATGCCTCGAATCTTTGTGCGTTCCCGAATGGGTGGCCTGGGTCCGCCTTATAGTAATACATCCCCTCCTCATGTACTGGGCCTGGGTCTGCCGGAATTTTTCCTGGTCCGGCTTACCTCCCCAGTAGATCTGCCCCACCGTTCCTGTAAGAATGTTTAACTTTTTTTAATAAATGTTAAACAAAATACCTGCATTGTTTGCTATAGTATTGAATTTAAAAGAATAGAATATTATGAAAAATGTAAAGATATATTTAGTAGCAACCATGCTTTTGTCAGTGATGAGTTTGTCGGTACAGGCGCAGACGATCACTGAGCTGGCAGAAAATACCGAACAGCTTTCTACGCTGAATGCGGCTATTGAAGCGGCAGGACTGGAAGAGACACTCTCCGGTAAAGGTCCGTTTACTGTATTTGCACCCACAAACGAGGCGTTTGAGGCATTGCCCGACGGAGCACTCGAAAATTTATTAAAACCGGAAAACAAACAAATGCTGATCTCTGTTCTTACGTATCATGTGGTAGGAGGAAAAGTGATGTCAGGTGATTTGAAGGACGGATCCATGGCAAAAACAGTAGAAGGAAGTGACGTTAAGATTATGGTAGGTCCCAAGGTAAAGATTAATAACGCGACTGTTTTGAAAGCAGACATTAAAGCGGAAAATGGTGTTGTACACATTATAGATACTCTCATCTTGCCGCCATCGTTGCAGTAAGATGATTGTTGGTTGATTGTTGGTTAAGGGGAGCCCTCACTTCGGTGAGGGCTTTTTTTTTACTCCAATCCGGGCTAACTTTCCCTTATGTTCAGTCCGGATGAATCAGTACGTTACAGCCGTCATTTCCGACTTAAGGATTTTGGAGAAGAGGCGCAGCAAAAATTGAAGAATGGAAAGGTGCTTGTTGTGGGGGCCGGCGGACTCGGATGTCCTGTTCTCCAATACCTTTCTGCGGCCGGTGTCGGCCGGATCGGTATTGCCGATCCCGACACGGTTGACTTGTCAAATCTTCAGCGTCAGGTATTGTTTACAGTGAAGGATATCGGTGAAAATAAGGCCTTATCGGCGGCAAGGCGCCTCAGGGATCTGAATCCGGAAACAGATATTGCCACCTATCCTTTCCAGGTGCACCAGGAGAATGTTGCCGGATTAATAAGCTCCTATGACCTTGTTATAGACACTACAGATAATATTCCGGCCCGCTACCAGATTAATGATGCCTGTGTTCGTTTGGGAAAACCCCTCGTGTATGGAGCCATATTTCGCTGGGAAGGGCATGTGTCGGTGTTTAATTATTTATCCGGTCCCACCTACCGCTGCCTGTATCCCGAACCGCCCGGAGACCTCGTACTTTCCTGCGACCAGGAAGGAGTTGTGGGGGTGGTACCCGGTACCATAGGCATGCTTCAGGCCCTTGAAGCCATTAAGATGATTACAGGTACGGGCGATGTCCTGTCTGGCAGGCTACTGACGGTAGACCTGCTGTCACACACGTACCGGACGATCCGATTCAGCCGGAAGGAGGAATCCATCCGGCGGGCCATGGAGGTCGTGGAATACGAGGAATTGGCCCCGGAGAAATTTTCTGAGTTGAGGGAGAATACGCCAATTACCTTGCTGGATGTCCGCACGGGAGAAGAGTATAAACGGGAGAATGCGGGGGGCTTGCACATTCCCCTGGCAGAAATTGAGCAAAGGGTGAACGAGCTTGTCTCTGCGGGGGAATTGGTGGTTACCTGTCAGACAGGCCGAAGGTCACTCGAGGCGATCAGCCGGTTACGAAAAGCAGGCTTTAAGGGAAAGTGTTACAATCTAACCGGGGGGCTCTCCTCCTATTTCCGGTATACCCGCTAAAAAATCTTTCTTATACATGAACGGCTTGCATGGGATGACTAAATGGTGCTAAATTATGATTCCTTTAACCATGTCCTATGACCCTCGATAAAAAACGCTTTGAGGCGCTGGATGTCTTTCGCGGACTCACCATCGCATTTATGATTATTGTTAATACGCCCGGAGACTGGAATAATACATTCTCCCTCCTGCTTCACGCCGACTGGCATGGCTTCACCCCGACGGATCTTGTCTTCCCGAGTTTCCTGTTTGCCGTGGGGAACGCCCTGGCATTTGTTTCCCGGCGATGGGAACAATCCGATTTCGGACCTGTGTTCAAAAAGATCTTTGTCAGGTCACTGATCATATTCCTCCTGGGGTATACAATGTACCTGATTCCTTTTTTTGAGCGTACTGCTGACGGCTTTGAGCTGGTATCCCTTGCAGATTCCCGGATCATGGGCGTACTGCAACGCATTGCACTGGCTTATTTCTTCGCAGCTATCCTGATCTACTTTATGCGCCCCCGGGGCATAGCCATCACGTCAGTTGTCATACTCCTTGCCTACTGGCTGATACTTTATGCCTACGGAGATTATTCCCTGGAGAATAATGCCATTCGTACACTGGACCTTTGGTTATTCGGACCGGAACATCTCTATGGAGGGGACGGTATCCCGTTTGATCCGGAAGGCCTGCTGAGCACCCTGCCGAGTATTGTCAATGTCCTGGCAGGCTTCCTCTTGGGTATTTACGTCCGTGACGGGGTGGATTATAAAAAGTTATTCATGATCATGGCCTGGGGTGCAGGCCTGCTGGCGGTAAGCTATTTATGGCACTTTGTATTTCCGGTCAATAAGAAGATTTGGACCAGCTCGTTCGTTGTCCTGACCACCGGACTCGACCTTCTGATGCTGGGCTTGCTTATTTTCTGGCTGGATATTAAATCTCCGCCCCTTAAAATGGGTTTTTTCCGGACTTTTGGTAAAAACCCTTTATTCTCCTACTTATTATCTCAATACCTTGTAATAGCCTTGTTCTTTATCCAGGTGGATGGGAAATCACTTTATGGGGTGATATACCGGGGTTTATATGAACCCATTGGTGACAAGATCGGGTCCCTGCTCTTTGCCCTTTCCGTGATGTTCGTGGTCTGGTTATCTACCAAATGGCTGGATAAACGAGGAATAATAATTAAAGTCTAGAGAAGGGCAGCATACACGCGGGTCACAAAATCATTAAGCCTGGGGGGTGAAAGCCAGCGGGTTACAATGACTATATCATTCTCCTGGTCTACGATTATGAAATTCCCGCCGAATCCGGCCGCATAAAATATATCACCCGGCACATCGGGAAGGTCTCCAGGCAGCAGCCACCACATGTAGCCGTAGTTATCCTGTGCTTCCGAGGGTGTCCGTGCCATTTCAATCCATTCCGGTGCAATCAAACTGTTTTCCAGCCACCGGCCGTTTCGTGCAAACAACAAACCAAACCGGGCCTGGTCGTAACTATTGATAAATACGCCGCCTCCCGAATGGCCTCCGCCGGTTACCGATTGCATTTGTACGCCATCGAGGGTAACCCAGGCATGCTCATAACCATACCACCGCCAGGTGGATGAAGCACCGATCGGGTCCATTATCTCCCGCTTCAGCACTTGAGGTAATGGTTCACGTAAAACATGCAATAAGCTATAAGCCAATAAATTAACCCTGACATCATTGTACTCAAATACCGAACCGGGCTCATTCAGTTTTCGGAATTTCCAGTCATCAAGACCTCCGGTATTCGGCGGCCTGTCTGACCAGTCCGACATCCCGAACAGGCTTCCGCTCCAGTCAGAAGACTGTGTCAGCAAATGATGCCAGGTAATTTTTGCATTATGGGCTCCATCAAACGTACCGTCCCATACCCACCGGCTTACCGGGCTATTGAGGTCAGTGATCAGTCCATCCTGCCAGGCGACACCGGCGACCGTGGATAAATAACTTTTCGTAACAGAAAATGTCATGTCAACCCGGTCGGGTTCACCCCATGATGCCACAATGTATCCATCCTTGAGGATAAGGCCGGAAGCGCCACCCCGGCTTCTGACCGGACCTTTAATTTCATGGAACGGCTCCCGGGCAAACGCTTCCAGGATTGCTATACGCAGGTCGCGTGATCCTTCATATTCATTCCGGACAGCGAAATCTACCGCCTGTTGCAATCTGCCGGCGTCAAATCCGCGGGCGGTCCGCTCCTCCCAGCCATCTCGGGGCGGGTAATACGGATTTTGAGCGACCAGCGTGGTGCTGATCAGCAGAAACAGTGTACGTAACAGGACATTCATAGTTTAGTCGTTTTGTGACTAAAATAAGGAATATTCCTGTTTACTCCTTCAGAATGGTAAATTCCACGCGCCGGTTCAGTTTACGGGTTTCCTCATTTGAGTTATCGGCTATCGGCTGTGAGCCTCCATATCCTTTGCCGGAGATACGGCGGGCACTTACTCCCTTGCTTACCAGGTACTCCTTGACTGATTCCACACGTGCACGGGAGAGCCGCAGGTTATGCTTTGGTACCCCCGTATTGTCGGTATGTCCTTCAAGCCGGATTTTAATGGAAGGGTTGGCTTTCATGAAATCCACAACCATGTCCAGTTCCTGAAAGGATTCCGGCAGAATATCCGGAGTGGACCTCTTAAATAATACGCTCTGAAGCTGGACGGTTGTGCCGACAGAAACGGGCTGCAGCAGGAAATTCTTTTCCACCCCGCCAGTGGTACCCTCAGTGATCTCCACGGACTCAGCAATACTGATAAAGCCGGGAGCAGTAATTTCAACCCGGTATTCGGCAGGCACCTGGTAATCAAACTGGTACACACCGCCTGATTCCACAGGCACGGGGATACTGCGGTCCTGGGCAATTATGGATATGGAGGCACCGGGAACGGGAGACCGGTCGGCTGCGCTCTTCACCGTGCCGAACAGGACCGAACGTTCCGTAATGCCGGGCACCGGTTCTTCCGGAGCCGCCGCCACCGCGACGGGGTCAATATCCTGGCTGGAATTTTCGGAATAAAACTGGATGTCGCTGTATCCGTCACTGTTCATGGTCGAGGAATAAACAGCAAATCCCTCATAGGCCCGGTAGCCAAGGTCCCGGCCCTGGGTATTAACGGCTGTTACCGGTTCGGGAGCGCTCCAGTTTTTCCAGGTATCGTCCAGCCGGCGGGTCATGAACACGTCGCTGCTCCCTGCTCCGCCATGACCATTGGAAGAAAAGTACAGGATATTTTTATCTGCAGAAAGAAACGGGGTGAACTCCTGGGCGCTCGTGTTGATGATTCCTCCCAGGTTTACCGGATCACTCCAGCGGCTGCCTTCATTAAAGCATACATACAGGTCTTCTCCGCCGCGGGTGCTGTAACCTTCAATGGACAGGACCAGAACCTTTCCGTCGGGTGAAATATACCCGCTTTGCTGTTTGGAACGATTCAGGAAATAAGGAATGGTAATGTTTTCCGGACGGCTCCAGCTGTTTCCCCTGCTGGTAGCACGGGATATACCCTGGGTGGATGCCGCCGCATTGTCCCGGTTGTAATGATTGTGCAGGTAGATCACGCGGTTGTCCACTGAAAAACCCAGCACGGCGTTGAAGCTTTCATTATTTAATTCCCTGGCATTTTTTGGAGCCGACCACTTTCCGTCTGCATCCATTTCACTGTACCATATATCACCGGGATCACGTTCACCCCCCGTATTTTGCGGGTGATTGGAACGGGTAAAATACAAGGTACGCTGATCGGGAGACAGCACCGGCAGCTGTTCGTCTGCGGATGAATTTACGGCTGAAAAAATATCCTGGGATGCCAGCTGGCCAGTGGCCAGAACCGTTACCAGGAGGGTGATAAAAATCTTCATAATACTAATTTGAGCGTGGTAAGTACAAACATACATTCTTCCGGCAATCTCTTCAAAAATATACCGACGGAAGACATCTTAAAACGGTCGAATTCAATGAATAGTACGGCGTGGCTTCACACTTACACAGGAATTGTCCTTTACCAGGTAGCGCCAGGGCAGGTTGGCATCCTCTCCTGCATAATCCACCCCGATTCTCACATCCTGTATGATGTCCTCAGAAGGAATCGCATTGCCTGAGGTTAACCAAATTTCATCTCCCGTAAGAAACGTTCCGTTTCGGTCTGTAGTGATTCCCATGGCCTCAGACAGCTTGCCCGGCCCGGATGTAAGCTGACACCCTGAGAATTTATGGCCCCTGCGTTCTCGCATGTGGTCAGTTCCGTATACAGGGTCCACGGCCCGGATGAGAACCGCTTCGGCTATATCCTCGTGGTTGGTGACAATATTAAAAAGGTGATGAATGCCATAACAGAGGTAGATGTAGGCCGTGCCACCAGGTGCGAAAAGTGTTTCCGTCCGTTTTGTACGCCGGTTAAGATGGGCGTGACACGCCTTCTCCAGGTAAGAATAAGCCTCTGTTTCCACGATCATACCGGCAGTGACCGTATCTCCAATCCTGGTCCACAGGTATTTGCCTAACAGGTTTCTGGCCAGCAAGGTAACGTCATCCTGTTGATAGAAGGAAAGAGGCAGCTTTTCACTATCAACCATTTTGTGTAATTTTCGTTTTCATAAACATAAACCATTAAAACCCAACCATGAAAAAAACCATACTTATTTACGCATTAGTCATTATCTGTCTGGCGGCATTTACAGATCTGCGGGCACAGATTAATATGCCTCAGGCCAGTCCGGCCGGTTCGGTGAGCAGTACGGTCGGATTGACCGATGTGACTATCGATTATTTCCGCCCGAAAGTGAAGGGTCGTAAAATATTTGGAGAGGGCGGAGATTATCTCCAGCCGTACGGTCAGCTCTGGCGTTCAGGCGCGAACTCCGGAAGCGTACTTACCCTGGGCACGGATGTAACCATAGCCGGCACAAAAGTTCCTGCGGGCAAATACCTGATATTCACCATTCCCGGTAAGGATTCGTGGGAATTCATGTTGTACAAGGATCTGTCGATCGGCGGAAACGTGGCGGCGTACGACAAGGCCAATGAGGTTCTCCGGACATCGGTAAACCCGGTTACACTGAACCAGCCGGTAGAAACCCTCACCTATACGATTTCGGATATCAATGATGAAAACACAGGGGCAAATATTCAGCTTGAATGGGCAAATACCAGCATTAAAGTGCCCATCACAGTGAATTTTGATGAGGCGGTAATGAAAGATATCCAGGCCAAAACACAAGTAAATCCCAATAACCTCATCCAGGCCGCCAATTACTACTTCACCACTGACCGGGATCTGGAGCAGGCACTGGCATGGATCAACCAGGGCATTGAGGCGAATCCTGATGCATTCTGGAATATCCATCTGAAGGCGAAAATTCTGGCTAAAATGGGCAACAAAGAGGAAGCGATTAAAACCGCAGAACAATCCATGGCCAAGGCAAAGGCCGCTCCCAGCGATTTTGGTTATGTGAAACTGAACGAGGACCTGATCGCTGAAATCAAATAATCAGTGAATTGACAGATTTATTCAGAAAGCCCTGGTGTGTACGTACCGGGGTTTTTTATTTACGTTGATTTAGTATCAATTGAATAATAATACCGAACCCGATGGTGGCACCCACTCCGATCGGATTAAACCAGAGATACCCGATCGATGTGGTATAAAAAAGGATTAAGACGATGGTTTGGGAAATGATGGTTCCTATGAAAATGGCATTGGCTTTAATCCACTTAATGTAGAATGCCGCCAGAAAAATGCCCAGGATACTTCCATAGAAAAGTGAGCCCACAATATTAATGAGCTCTATGAGGTTTTCCAGCAGTGTTGCGTACGAGGCAAAGGTGATGGCCAGTAATCCCCACATCAATGTGAAGAGCCTGGAATAAAGAAGATAATGAGCCTTGCTGCCTGTTTTATGGATTGATCGTTTGTAGATATCCACAGTGGTCGTTGAAGCAAGTGCATTGAGTTCGGATGCACTCGACGACATCGCGGCAGAGAAAATCACTGCCAGCAACAAACCAATCATTCCGTGCGGCAGATGGGTGGTGACAAACGTGATGAATACATAGTCGGTATCATTAGTCTCTGCATCCGGATTTACCTTGTTTATCAACCCCTTTGCCTCATCCCGGATTTGCTCTTCCCGGGCTTCATAGCCTGCAATGCGTTCACGTACCCCTGACGTAGCTGTTTCGTCTCCGGTCCGGGAGGTTACCACCAGCTGATCCATGGCTTCCTTTTTTTCCGCAACGATTTCGGCATACTGCGCATCCAGCGCCTCCATATCCGCCGCATATTCCGATGCATATACATCCTGAACCGCGGCCTTGTTAAAGATCATCGGCGGGGCATTGAACTGGTAAAAAACAAATACCATGGCACCAATGAAGAGGATAATGAATTGCATGGGGATCTTCAGCAGCCCATTGAAAATAAGCCCAAGTCGGCTGTCACGAATACTGTTTCCAGAGATGTAGCGCTGAACCTGTGACTGGTCTGTACCGAAATAGGAAAGCCCGATAAAAAGTCCTCCTATCAGTCCTGACCATATATTGTAACGGTCCGACAAATTGAAGGAAATATCCACCGCCTCGAGTCTCCCCATATGGCCGGCCACGTTTACGGCATCGCCAAAGCCAACATTGTCCGGCAGCAATTTTACCACGAAGATCCCCGCCAGGATCATCCCTCCCATCATCACCGCCATTTGCTGTTTTTGGGTGACACTGACCGCCGTGGTGCCGCCGGAAACGGTATAGATGATTACAAGCGAACCTATTATGAAAATGGTCATGGTCAGGTTCAGGTCAAGAATCGTTGACAGGATGATGGACGGGGCATATATGGTGATACCTGCGGCCAGCCCGCGTTGAATCAGGAAGAGTATGGAGGCGAGAGACCTGGTTTTGATATCAAAGCGGGACTCCAGGAATTCGTATGCCGTATAGACTTTTAGTTTATAAAAGATAGGAACAAAGGTGATGGCCAGAATGACCAGGGCGATTGGCTGACCAAAATAGATTTGAATGAAACGCATCCCGTCTTCATACGCCTGGCCAGGTGTGGAAAGAAAGGTGATGGCGCTTGCCTGCGTAGCCATGATCGACAATCCGATGGTCCACCAGCGTATCGATTTGTTTCCTTTCAGAAAATCTTCCATGTCCCGGCTGCCGCGACTCTTATATACGCCGTAGGAAACAATGAACAAAAGCGTACCTCCCAGTACGAGCCAGTCTATGATATTCATCAGTATAGGTTGGAGAATGCGTACAACAGGATTATGTAGGTAACAAGGGCCCCCAACACGAGGAGATACCAGCCGCGCCAACGGCTGAACACCGGTGGCTTGCGCTCTTCGGACTGAATGATATTTTCTTTGTTTTTACTTGTCATTCTGACCGGTGGCAGAATCCCCGTTACCGAGGGATACCAGGTTGGTAAATAATTTAATTGCTCCGGTCACACCGGCGGGAAGTTCCCTGAACCAGGAATAGCCCGTGTAAATATAATAGCCTTTACCATATTTCGCCACCAGAAGACCTCCGTCCCGCGCCGGTTCACCCGGATCATGACTTGACAACACCGGGGTAAATGCCTCATCCCATTCCTCGGGGAAGTAAAGACCGCGTTCCTGCACCCAGTTGTCAAAGTCCTCAGGCAGGATTACATTAGGTTCGTTTACCACCGGATGATCGGGTGCCAGGATAGTCACTGGCGCCTTCTCGTCGGCCACGCGTATCCTGGATAGGGTGAGCGGATAGGGAGAGAATTTTTCAGTTTGCAGCCTGAAATTCGTATTGTACTGCAGGATGAGCGTTCCTCCCCGCTCTGTGTAGCTGAGCAGGTCGTCCATGTAATTGGGCAGTCCCTCATTGGTGTTCAATGCGCGTACACCAAGAATCACTGCATCCAGCGTTTCAAGCGCTGCAGGCGATATATTTTCTTCTGTCAATATTCTCACTTCGTAACCAATTTCCCGAAGGGTCTCGGGAATGGCATCACCAGCCCCCTGAATATATCCCACAGTATTTCCGTATTTTCTGATAGGTATGTTTACAAGTTTCGAGGTGGCTTCCGGTAAAATGGTCTGGACCGGAAAGTGATCATAGGCGATCGTAAGTTCAGATAGTCCGTATTCCCTGCCTCCGGTCCGGACAAATGCGTTCAGTACCGAAGTGTTTTCTGTGGCCGGAGGAGTCACCTCGAAGGTGAGTACACGCTCCTCGCCTGCCCTCAGGTCACTGATGGAATGTGCCGGCGGATTAATTTCCCATCCGTCCCCTGCCCTGAGACTTACCTCCAGTGGCTCATTCTCCAGGTAAGACGAAACAACCACATCAACCGGCTTGGTTTCCCCGGAAGAGAAAAGGTAAACCGGGGTGGGAATCGAAACAACGGCAGGAGGAGCGATTACCAGCGGACGCTGCAGTTCTCCTTTTACCGGATCATTCCATTTATAGACCACCGGGATTGTATATTCAAGGGGTTTTCCGGAAACCGAAAGCTTTACCTGTGCGGTAAGCGCCGGAGGATTCTGCGGAAGTCCGATCAGGTCTTCGTCCATGACCTTATACATGCCAAGGCTTCCCGGGTTCCTGAGCCAGTAGGGTTGTGAATATGCCATGTCAGCGGGTACGGTCATGGTCACCTTTCCTTCCCATACGGTATTATTTTCCAGGTTTGCCTCCGGGGAAAGCTCCTGGCCATCGACCTTTACCGATGTAAGTGTCACCGGGCTGCTGCTCCTGTTCACTGCTTCCAACTCCACTTCAAGTTCCTGACCGGGGTAAACCCTCCAGTCCGCAGCCCTGGCTTCAAGATACAGACCGAGGACATCGCGAATGATTACATCTGCTTCTTCCAGCTTGGTCTTTCTCCAGAAATCATCCTCAAGACCGGCAATGCGATCCCTGATCCGTAACAACGCAGGGATGCTGGAAGCGGGATCAGCCGGCCTGAAGGTACGGATCACCTCATCAATGGCGGAACCGATTTCTTTGCCGCCCTTCACACGTTTCCAGGAGGTTTCCACCCCTTCAAAAATATCGTCATCCGCCGTGGCTCCTTTTGCGTTTTCAAGGAATTCGAGTGCTTCTCCACGTGATCCGGTTGCACCGAAACCCTGGCTTTTATGCTGGCTTCTGCTTCTTGCCGCAATTTCGGTCATGGATTCTCCCAGCAGAGGGTTATAGGTGCCTACGTCCAGGGCCACCACGCCGGGCTCATCACCAGTCATCTCAGGATTCCACCACCTTCCCGTGTTTGTGAATAGCCGTTTGGGTTGCCAGACCTCATAGGTGGAAAGCTGTTCCGGATACGCATCTTTGCTGCCGGAAACCTCGAAGGCTGCTTCGGCCATAATTGCCGACGAGGTATGATGGCCGTGGCCGGCACGCTCGTCAGGAGGAAACCGGGTAATGATCACATCGGGCCGGAATTTCCGGTACGTACGCACCACATCGGAAAGCACCTGGTCCCTGTCCCATATCTCAAGCGTCTCCCCGGCATTTTTGGAATAGCCGAAGTCATTGGCACGGCTAAAAAACTGTTCTCCCCCATCTATGCGGCGTGCGCCGAGCAGCTCCTGGGTACGGATGACCCCGAGGGCTTCCCTTATTTCCGGACCGATCAGGTTTTGTCCGCCGTCGCCACGTGTCAGGGAAAGGTAGGCGACCCGGGCATAACGGTCATTCTCCAGGTAGGCAATCAGGCGGGTGTTTTCATCGTCGGGGTGTGCCGCCACATACAGCACCGATCCGAGGAAGTTGAGCTTATGGAGCTTCACCAGGATTTCGGATGCATCCGGCTGTTGTGCAGGCTGGGCGAGACCTGAAATGGCCATGATCCAGCAGGTAATAAAAAGCAGCGGTTTTCTCATAGGATGTGCGTGTTGCTTAATTAACGGACACAAAGATTAGAGGTTTACCGATAAATCCGGAATATTCCACCCTTTTTTACAGGAACGGTCTCCGGAACGGCGATTACGATAAAATTAGGCATTTTTAAAGTTGCAAACGTTTGAAAGAAATTGAGGCTTCCAGCCTATGTATATTTTGTGTAGTTTCGCTTTTGAGACCGGGAAGGCAACCTTTAACCAAAAAAATAAGATCAGCGTGGCCGCAGAAAAATTCTTTATCATTGATTTTGACAGTACGTTTACCCAGGTTGAGGCACTTGATGTGCTGGCCGAAATTGCCCTGGAAGATGATCCCGAGCGGGAGCAAAAGATCAGCGAAATTCAGCGGGTTACCGATGAGGGCATGGAGGGGAAACTCACCCTGAAGGAATCCATTGAGCGTCGTCTTGATCTGCTTGACGCCCACCGTAAACACCTGCCGATGCTGGTGGATACCCTTAAAGATAAGGTGTCGGCATCATTTAAGCGCAACCGTGAGTTTTTTGCGAAAAATGCCGGTAATATCTATATTATCTCCAACGGCTTTAAGGATTTCATTATTCCCATCGTTCAGGAGTACGAGGTGCTGCCCGAAAATGTTTATGCCAATGCGTTCACCTTTGACCAAAGCGGAAAGATAACCGGTTATGACCAGGAAAGTCTGCTTGCCAGCAATAACGGAAAAGTGGAACAATTGCGCCAGCTGCAGCTCAAGGGCGATGTGTACGTGATCGGCGACGGGTATACCGACTATGAGATCAAGGCGGCCGGACTGGCCAATAAATTTTATGCATTCACGGAGAATGTGGAACGGGCCACGGTGACAGAAAAGGCCGACCACGTAGCTCCAAGTCTCGATGAATTCCTTTACCTCAATAAAATGAATACTGCAATTTCCTACCCTAAGAACAGGATCAATGTGCTGTTGCTTGAGAATATCCACCAGCACGCGGTGGACCTTATGAAAGAAGAAGGCTATAATGTGTCCATGTATCCGGCCGGACTCGATGAGGATGAGCTGTGTGAGAAGATCAAGGATGTATCGGTGCTGGGCATCCGGTCCAAGACCCAGGTGACGAGTCGTGTGCTCGAATCGGCCAACCGTCTTATTGCGGTGGGTGCCTTTTGCATTGGAACCAACCAGATAGACCTGGACGCCTGCCTGGAAAAAGGCGTGGCGGTATTTAATGCGCCCTTCAGCAATACGCGTTCGGTGGTGGAAATGGCCATTTCGGAAATCATTTCCCTGATGCGCAAGCTTTATGAGCGATCGTCAGCCATGCACGAGGGCCGCTGGGAGAAATCGGCCCGGGGTAGCTTTGAGATCCGCGGTAAGAAACTGGGTATAATTGGCTACGGAAATATTGGTGCCCAGCTTTCTGTACTGGCCGAATCCATGGGAATGAAAGTCTTTTACTATGACGTGGAGGAAAAGCTGGCCCTGGGAAATGCCACCAAATGTGACTCCATGGATGAGCTTTTGTCCCAGAGTGATGCGATTACGCTGCATGTAGATGGAAGGCCGGAGAATAAGAACATGATTGGCCGGGAACAATTCGATAAAATGAAGGACGGAGTGGTATTTCTCAACCTGAGCCGTGGACACGTGGTGGATATCGATGCACTGGTGGAAAGCCTGAAGAATGGTAAAGTCAACGGGGCCGCGGTGGATGTATATCCTGAAGAGCCCAAAAGCAACAGCGACCCGTTTGAGTCTCCGCTATGCGGACTTCCCAATGTTATCCTGACTCCGCATATCGGAGGAAGTACACTGGAAGCACAGGAAAATATTGCCTCCTTTGTTCCGGGAAAGATTATGGATTATATCAATACCGGCGGGACGTCAAACAGTGTAAACTTCCCGAACCTTGTGCTTCCCGCCTTCCGCCAGGCGCACAGGCTGATTCATATACACCGGAATATGCCCGGAATCCTGGCCCGGATCAACCAGGTACTTGCCGAGCATGACATCAATATCGTGGGCCAGTACCTGAAGACCAATGAAATCGTAGGTTATGTGATCACCGATATTGACAAAGAATATGATCGTGACGTGATCAAAGCGCTTAAAAAGATTGAGCACACCATTAAATTCAGGATTTTATACTAGGTCAGTGAATAACTGCCGGGAGAACATAAAAAAAGGGACGGTTAATGTTAACCGTCCCTTTTTATTATATAATTCCTTAAATCTAATGAATTATCCTTTGTTCTTGATGTCCTGAACTTCGACCCGTTGCTTGATCGTGATCGCATTGGTTACGCC
>CAZLZD010000006.1:0-3413 GCA_964563925.1 uncultured Roseivirgaceae bacterium
CCAGTTACTAGCCCTTAAGATAGAATCTGTGACACATACCAGGGAGGATGCTGAATTTGTCATTGATATAGGATTTATCCATTCACTTGAGGGCGATTCAACCCTAACCGGTTTTTATTATAAGGCTGACCTGGAAGACCTCGGCGATCTGTCCACCTACTACGGATATAATCACCTTGACGCCTCCGGGATGAAAATTGTACAGGCGAAAATTTATCCTAAGCTGATGGAAAATTTGGAGGAAGTACGTTCCATTGATTCGTTCGGACTGCTCAGGAACGGCTACGGCTATGTGCGGGTTCGGCATTTGCCTGACGATGAGCCTTCACCCTTTCTTTTTAATATCCTGGCCGAAAATGCCAGGCCCGAAACGGAGATCAGGCCCGGAGCAAATCCTGCCTTCTTTCTTGAGAGGAACGGCGAACTGGCTTATGCCGTGATCAACGGTTTCCTGATCAACCTTGAGGAGGAATCATCAAAAGGACAGGGATTAATCATACGTTAATGAAGATATTGAAATTATTTACTGGCTGTTCCGAATTCTCCCTCCCTGAATTCCGGGAATCTTTAGTAAGGCGGACGGCAATCCGGACGAAATTATGGGTTGTTATCCTGGTTTCTGTACTCGGTTTATGTGGTGGTTGCAGTTCATATGATGTCATCATTCGTAACGGGACGATCTACGACGGGTCAGGCGACAGCCCCTATGTGGCTGATGTGGGGATTAAGAAAGAGCGGATCAAAACAATTGGGAACCTGGAAGAGGAGAAGGGCCGGAAAGAGATAGACGCAACGGGCTATGCGGTGGCCCCGGGTTTTATCAACACACTAAGCTGGGCGGGAAGATCACTTTTCGCGGATGGCCGTTCCATGAGTGATTTAAAACAAGGAGTGACCATGGAGGTTTTCGGAGAAGGATCATCACTCGGTCCGTTTGCGGAACCTTCACGCAGGTACGGCCGCAAGCTTTCAACCTTCGGAGATTATATGCAGCACCTGGAACGACGGGGGGTATCCACCAATGTGGCTTCCTTTGTCGGCGCCACAACCATACGCCAGCATGTGCTGGGGAATGACGATGTGGAAGCTTCAGTAGGTGAACTGGCCAGGATGAAACAACTGGTGCGCCAATCCATGGAGGAGGGAGCACTGGGTGTGGGATCCTCATTGATTTATCCTCCGGGGTATTTTGCCGGGACCGGGGAGTTGATCGCGCTGGCATCTGCCGCAGGCGAATACGGGGGTATGTACATCAGTCATATGCGAAGCGAAAGTTTCGGACTGTTGGAGGCTGTGGACGAATTAATGACGATTGCCAGGGAGGCAGGCGTTCCTGCAGAGATCTATCACCTTAAGGCAGCCGGACCGGACAATTGGTACAAGCTGGACCAGGTAATTGATAAAATTGATTCTGCTCAGCAAGCAGGCCTTCAGGTTACAGCAAACATGTATACCTATACCGGTGCCTCCACCGGACTGGGCGCATGTTTTCCTCCCTGGGTACAGGAAGGAACCGATGCAGACTGGGTAAAAAGGCTGAAGGATGATTCAGTTCGTTCGCGCGTTATTCGTGAAATCACTTCCGGAGAAAATGAATGGGAAAATTTCTACGCGGCCGCTGGTGATCCGGCGAATATCGTTGTCCTCGATTTTGATAAACCGGAGCTGCGCAGGTTTATTGGCAAGTCCCTTGCTGACATAGCCGCTGCTTGGCAGGTGCCGCCTGCTGACGCACTGGTGGATCTTGTCATTGCCAATGAAGGGAATATTGGTGCAGTCTATTTTCTGATGTCAGAAGAAAATGTGAGAAAACAGCTGCAATTACCGTACATGACATTTTGTTCGGATGCCCGGTCAGTGGCGGCGGAAGGCAGCATATTACAGTCTTCCACACACCCGCGCACCTATGGTAACTTCTCCCGGCTACTGGGCAAGTACGTGAGGGAGGAAGGGGTGATTACACTTCCTGAAGCGGTACGTAAACTCACCTCAATGCCCGCAGAAAGATTCAGCCTTACGGATCGGGGAAAATTACAGGAGGGTTATTACGCCGATGTTGTTCTCTTTAATCCGGAGAATATTTCGGACAATGCTACCTTTGAGGACCCGCATCAGTATGCATCCGGCGTGGATTATGTACTCGTGAATGGCGTTTTTGTGCTTTTCGGAGGAGAACATACGGGAAAGACACCGGGAAAATTTGTTAAAGGACCAGGATATAAATCAAACTAAGTGGAAACACCGTTTTACTATTACGATACATCACTTCTGGAAGCTACCCTTGAGAGGATATCTTCATGCATCGCAGGCCACCCGTTTCATGTCCATTATGCCATGAAGGCAAATGCAGAAAAAAAACTACTGAAAATCATAAATACCTACGGATTCGGAGTTGATTGCGTAAGTGGAAACGAAATCTCCCTGGCCCTCGATAGTGGCATTCCGGCTGAGAGAATTGTGTTTGCCGGGGTGGGTAAAACTGATAAGGAAATCAGGACCGCCGTATCCCATAATGTCTACAATATAAATTGTGAATCCATTGAAGAATTACCGGTCATCAATGCGATTGCCGGTGAACTTGGGATGAAGACCCGGGTCTCCTTTCGACTGAACCCGAATATTGATGCCCGAACCCACCCGCACATCACTACGGGCAAGTCGATCAATAAATTCGGAATACCGGCAGGAGATTTATGGAGGGCCCTGGAAGAATTGGAGAATTATCCGCACGTGGATTTCAACGGGCTGCATTTTCATATTGGTTCCCAAATCCGTGACATGGAACCATTCGTGGAGTTGTGCCATGAGATAAATTCCCTTCAGCGCAAGCTGCAGGAGAAGGGATATACCCCTGCAAACCTGAATGTGGGGGGCGGACTTGGCATTGATTACGAAAACCCTGCATCAAACCCAATCCCTGATTTTGAAAGCTACTTCGGGGTATTTAAAGAGCATCTTGAGCTCCCTGAAGGCCAGCAGGTGCACTTCGAACTTGGGAGATCAATAGTCGGTCAATGCGGATCACTCTTGACCAGGGTGTTGTTCGTTAAAGACACCCCGGGGAAAAAATTTGCTATCGTGGATGCCGGAATGAGCGATTTCATGCGCCCAGCACTTTATTCCTCGGTTCATCACATTGAGAATCTCACCTCATCCCTTCCCCTGGAGGTTTACGAAGTTGTCGGCCCGATTTGTGAAAGTACAGACAGCTTTGGTAATATTTCCATGCACCGTGTTCGCCGGGGAGATATCCTGCGAATATGGTCTACCGGGGCGTACGGGACCGTTCTGAGTTCCAGGTATAACCTGAGGGATAAAGCGGAGAATTACTATTCGGACGAAACGGATTTAAAGGAATTCCTGGACGTTGTAACGTATTCCTGAAGCCGGCCCGTGGAACAGTTAGCTAAGGA
>CAZLZD010000006.1:3513-13680 GCA_964563925.1 uncultured Roseivirgaceae bacterium
TTCCTGGAGGGCGTGTTTTTTCTGCGAGCCGGATCACTTATAAAAAAACCCGGCGAAAAACCACTTTCGCCGGGTACCACTATTCAACCTAAACATTTACATTCTGAAGGATTAGAGGCGGCATAATTACGTGCTTTTTACATCCTGGATATTTTCTTCAATTAGTGAGACACCCAGTCCCGGCGAATCAGTTACCTTCATATAGCCATTGTCGATTGTAAAGCCACCACTTACACAGTCGGTTTCCAGGTCGAGGCTTCCATCCAGGTCAAGATATTTGGTCATTGGGGACGATAAGGATGCGTGTAGTGCGGCTGTGATGCTCACCGCGCTTTCATCGTTGCATCCCCACATTAATTCCGTGGCGGAATACTGAGCCACAGTGGCTATTTCAAGTCCGGGATACACCCCTCCCGATTTCATCAGCTTAATATTGAAAATGCCACAGGCGGCCGGTGCATCGGCCAGGCGGAATGCGTCATAGGGAGACTTCACACTTTCGTCTGCCGCAATGATTCGCTTAATTTCTTCAGGCAATGATTTAAGTAAACTGACTTCATCGGCCGGTACCGGCTGTTCAATGAGCTCCACCTTCATATGGCTGGTTTCCTTATAGAATTTTTCCAGGCCGGCCCGGTCGTACCCCTGGTTGGCATCCACCCGTACCAGGATACGGTCACCAAATTCTTCGTGAAGTCTCGCGATTCGTTCTACGTCGACTTCCACGGAATGACCTGTTTTAACCTTCATTACATTAAATCCAAGTCCGACATATTCACGGACATCATCCAGTGTTTCCTCCACTCCCTTGATGCCTATGGTGACGGAAGTAGGCAGGGTTTGTATTGACTGGCCAAGAAAACGTACTAACGGAACCCTAAGATATTTGGTGAATGCATCATGCAGGGCAATGTCTACGGCCGCCCTCGCCGCCGGTGTTTTCGGCATGTTCTTCTGAACCTCCTTGAGTAAGGTATGGAATTCCCTGATATCCCGGCCCAGCAGAAAATCGAGCTTAGATCCCGATACAGCATTCTCAGTGTCTTCAATGGATTCTCCCACAACCTGCTGACTGGGGTTTCCTGCGCCGATGCCATAGAGGCCTTCCTCCAGTTCGAGGTGTACGAAAACCGCTGCCACGTCACTGACTGTTTTAAAGGCAATGGTGTAGGGGCGCTTGTTTCCAAGGTCTTTCTTCCAGGTAGATATTTTCTTAATTTTCATGTGTACTCGGGATCAACTTTTCCTTTACAATTTTTACTAATTCTTCCATGCCGTCTTCGATCGGGTACACCACCGGCAGACCCGATGATACGTGAAGTGATTTGCGGATGACCGGCAGAAGGTCGCGGTCTACGCCCGACGAATTCAACGTGATCGCCCAGGTCGGGGCACCCAGCAGACCAATAAGGTGAATTTCATCGGCGGGATCCGGGATATTGGCCGGGTAGTATTCGAGATGCAGGAATTTGGTGCGTAGCGGGTGATGCTGGAGAATGACCCCGTCAAGTTTACCCGATATAATGAATTCACTGCCGCAAGGCCCGCCGGGATTTCGTAAGCTGGCCTGCCCTTCGATCAGGATCACATCCGGCTTAAGGTCTTCCCAACAACTGTAAATGGCATGTTCGAGTTCTCCCGGAATGAAGTCATTCGGGGTGGCATCAAAAATGAACCCATGGTTGATGCCCTGTAGCCACCCGGTCTGTCCGGTATAAATCATCGCCGCATTGACACCTGCTTCCTGCAGTGCGTTCATCAGTAATTTGGCCGTGGTACGTTTGCCGAGCCCGCAATCCGTACCCAATACACCTATTTTGAGTGCTTTCACCTCGTCAATCTTCCCTTTCCAGAAGTGAAGCTGATTGAACGGCTTGGATTTCCGTATGTCATAGATTTTTGAACCGGACTGTTCCATTATCTCCTGGAAAGCCGGGATTTCGGACAGCGGCTGATGGAGACCGTTAATTACGTTCATCCCTGCCTTCAGTACTTCCTCGATGGTCGGGTACAGGCTTTCCGGCAGGATTCCCCCCTTGGTAGCCATACCGATGATGGCATAATCCGGCGTCCCGATTGCTTCCTTCAGTTCTGAGAAGGTTGCCATCACGGGAATATTCTTATGTACGCCGTGCAATACTTCTCCGGCATCCTTTCCGGCTGCTTTCGTATCAATTACACCCATGATCCTGAACCGTGAAGAATCACGAATCAGTCCGTGGGCGGTTTTGGCATGCACCGTTTCCAACAGGTCTCCGGTGATGATACAGGCACTACCTTTAAGCCCCTGCATCTCTGTATATGATATTGTCATATCTTATTTCAATGTTCTTTGCTACTTTTTCTTGTCATATTCTACCTCAAACCGGGATAAATCCGGACTGTTTCCCCGCGTTCTTTGTAACTCGTACTGGTAAACCAGCCTCCCCAGGTTTTTAAGAAACGGGAAAGCTGTTTCTTCGTATTCATACTCCCCGTCATTGTATATCCGGTTCTTATTGGTATGAATCACGGCACTCAGGAGAAACTCCACATTATTCTCCAGGTCAATGATGTAGGCATTGTCGATGGCAAAACCATAGGCAAGGCCGATTTTATTGTAAATCCTGATGTGATCCGGTATGGTCACCCCTTTCTCACTTCCATACATCAGAAATTTACCGTAGGCATCGTAATATTCAGGGCCCGGATAGTCAGGGTATGCCGTCTCCCCGGGCAGTTGAGACATGTACTGGTAGAGGAAATCCAATTGCTCAGGCGTCAGCGAAAAGCGGGATTTCTCACCCGTATATTCGGGGAACAACACGGCGCGAAGCATGCGCTGCATCTCGTCCAGGGGGAAGAAATTCTTACCGGAAAAGTCCATCGGCTCCTTTACCAGGTCCCCGTCCCGGATGTATCCCTTACCCCGTTGTACACGTCCTTTCAGATTCAGGTCGCCGGTATAATATTGCATGGGCTGGTCGAAAAGAACCTTACCGGTGCCATCTTCAAAGCGTACCGGGTTGGTATGACGGTTTTCCTCCTCACTGAGCGGGATTGACAGCCTGTGAATAATACGGGTATCGGTATATCCCTTTTCCTTTAATTTTCGGAGAATGTAATCCTGTCCCAGGAATTCATACAACCGGTTGTAGGCATCATTATCACTCACCACAAAAATTTTGCGGATATAATGAGCTACAGAAGGCATTCCCGAGTCAGAAGTCGGGTCCCGGCTGACGGAAGTCTGACCGGAGTAAGCGCTGTCGGTCAGCATAAACAATTGCCTGGCGAGGCCAAGCTCATTCAGCCGTTCCAGGGCCAGGAAGGCTACCGGCATTTTTACCGTGCTGGCCGGATAGAAATACCTGTTGCTGTCCACGTTATAATAGTGGGAGGTAAATGAAGGCTGGTTGGCCTCATCCCGGTCAATCTGCGTATATATGATCTGTACCTCATACCGGTCCTTCTTTTTCAGGATCTTCCTGAAACTTGCCGGTTCCTGTTTCATCAGGTTTTCCAGCAGGTCAGTTGTTCCGGAACTGGTCTGGGCAGAACTTATAGAGCATAAGGTTCCCATTAGCAAAAGGATTGCCGTAAATCTTTTCCCCATCTGAATTTACGAATAAAGGGGGCTGGCCTTTCGGCCAGCTTCCCCTATGAATTATTGTACATCGATACCTGCCGTCTCCACCTGGGGATATTCCAGGTTTGAACGGAATTCACCGATAAATGTGATGGATTCTCCGGCTGCATCTCCGGGCACGGTATACGTGTAAGTCAGGGTGCGCTCACCGGTTGAGGCACTGGATTCATTAAATGTTTCCAGTGTGGTCTGGCTGCCGTCGCGGTCTGCGATCAGGGTTACCGACTGGGCCGGATCCTCGCTGTAATTCACGTAATATAAGGTAACCGTAACATTCTCACCCGCCGCCGGTTCGTCGTTGGAAACCGACACATTGGCGATGGTCACGTAACTCCTCCCCACAATATCATAGTCAGGGGTAGGGTCATTCTCGTCACAACTGCTGATAAAAGGAATCAGTATCAACAGGCTTAAAAGGATTTTTATATGATTCTTCATGGTCTTTTTCTCTTATTGATTATTGATCCCACCAGATATTATCCAGCATAGTTACACTTGGTACATTAGATGAATTACGCTGTGTTTCTGATTCGGGGTATATCACACGGGTGGCAAATGTACCGCCCAATTCCGGGTTCAGGTTTGCAGCCACAGTCATGTCTTCATACTGGAAGTCATACCTGCGTGCATCGTTGTACGTTTCCGGATTAAGGAACAGGGCAATGTATTTCTCCTTGAGAATCAGGTCCCTGGTCAGTGATCCGGCTCCTACAGCCACTGCGGGCAGTGCAAGATATACATCGATCTCAACCTGTGGCACCCCGATGGTTTGCATATGGGATTCGATTCCTTCGAGATAGGCATCATAGGCCCGGGTGGCATTATTTGCCGCGAGGGCTGCCTCTGCCTCGATGAACTTCTGTTCCGTATACGTGATAACTTCCAGCGAAGAAGTGCGGGAAGTATAGTATCCGCCTTCCACCAGGTAGGATCGTTCGCCCTGCTCGGCCGCATCACCGCGCCCTGCACCGTTCTCGGTTCCGACAAATTCTCCTTCGTCGGTGGCTCCAAACATGTAAGGCATTCTTGGATCGACGTATCCGTAGGTGGTGCCGTCCATGGCTTCCACCAGTTGCTCGGATATCCAGCCTCCCAGAAGAAGGGCTTCATTGTTTATGGCCACTGCTGACCACGGGTTAATCTGAACATCAAAATATTCCACGGTGGCATTCTCCTCAGACCCGTCAAATCCTGCATCTACGGCAGTCAATATGGCGGCCGGATCGTAGGAAGATGTTTCACTCAGGTGGAGCATGAACCGGGCCCTGAGGGCATTGGCTGCTTTCACCCAAAGGTCCGTATCACCCTGGTAAATGAAGTCGTCAGAACCTGGTTCGAATGACTCATTGGTATTCGGGGCTGACAGCAAAGCGATGCCTTCATTAAGAAGGGACATGATCGTGCCGTACAGGGCCTGGTCGTCGTCATAGGCAGGTGTGATCGTCTGGGCGAAGAAAGCCTCCGAATAAGGGATGCTGCCCCACATGTCTACGGTCAGACCAAGGTTAATCGCCTTAAGTACCTTCGCGATACCCAGGTAGTGTGAGGCATCTTCGGCCTCAGCCAGCTCTTCCATATCGCTGATGTCAGTCATGACATCATAAAGCTCAAACCATGTCTGGTCGTAAGGGACCGGTTCCATGGTATCGGTGGATGCTGCCGGATTTGGCGATGCCAGGTATTGTACATAAAACGAGGTAACCGAACTCACATTCTGGACATTGTCGCCCGTTTCAAACGAAGTCCGTGTCATCAATCCGCTCAGTGGAGCGTTTGTCGGATTATTCGGGTCATCATTGATATCCAGGTAATCATCGCACCCCGTGATTATCAGAAATGATGCTAGTATAAGTGTTAGTTTATTCAATATTTTCATCACTGAGTAGTTTAGAGTGAGAGATTAAGCGTCAGGAAATAGCTTCTTACGCCAGGGTATCCCAGTCCGGTGAAAGCTGTGGCGTTGCCGCCTGCGCCTGCACTGAATGATTCAGGGTCGAAGCTCTGCCAGGGTGTCCAGAGAATAATGTTATTCGCTGACACAGACAGGCTCGCACTCTGGAACGGGGTCCGGCTTATCAGGTTTTGTCCCAGGTTGTACTGGAGACTGATGTTCCGGAGTTTCACAAAGGATGCATCCTTCACAAAATTCTCCGACACACCCCGGAAATCATTTCGGTAGAAGCTGGCACCGTAATTTTCGCCATCAGGTCCCAGGCCCTGTCCCAGCCAAACGGGGATATCATTGGGGGAACCATCAGATTGTACACCATCAAATACCACCACGGCATTCCGGTCAAGGCTGTAATCAAGCTGTCCGAATGCGGCATAGAAGTTATCATACTGACTGTACTGATCTACTCCATAACGTGTATCAATCAGGAATGACAGGGTAAAATCTTTGTAATTGAGGGTATTCTGAATACCGGCGAGCCAGTCAGGCTGGGCGTTGCCGATGATCAGCGGATTTCCATTACGTACCGGGAATCCATCCGATCCGATTACTATGGCCCGGTCGCGATCCAGGTTAGTCAGGTTTTCAGGTGCCCCGTTCGGATAATAACGCTGGTAGCTGGTGCCGTACAGGTTCCCGTAAGGGTCACCTTCAATCAGCTGCATGGAAACAGAGCTTCCGGCATAGCCAAACTGGCTTCCGATGAAGATACTCTCGATTCCGTCCCGGATATCCACAACCGTGTTCCTGTTACGGGTAAAGTTGAGGGAAACATCCCAGCTGAAATCCGGAGTGCGTACCGGCGTACCACGAAGTACGAGTTCGACCCCTTTATTCTCCAGTTCACCTGCATTCAATATCAGGCGGGTAAAGCCGGTAGCATTGGATACAGGTACCAGAAGAATCTGATCGGCTGAATTTTGCTGATACCAGGTGAAGTCCAGCCCCAATCGGTTGTCAAACATATTGGCTTCCAGTCCGAATTCCACGGAAGATGTTCTCTCCGGCTTGAGTTCGTTACTGCCCAATACATTGCTCCTCGTAAATCCAACCTGGCCGTTAAGCGGATCGGTTGTGGTATAAACCAGCTGAGTCTGATAGGGATCTGTGTCTTTCCCTACCTCCGCATAACTGGCACGGAACTTACCATAATTTACCCAGCTGGGTAACTCAAGAACCTCACTGAAAACAAACCCGAGGTTGAATGAGGAATAGAAGAACGACCGGTTGTCTTTAGGCAGTGTCGATGACCAGTCATTTCTGCCTGTAATATTCAGGAACAGAAAATCGTCGTAGTTCAGGGTAAGGTCCCCGTAGAGTCCGATTAGTCGGCGCTCGTATATATTCTGACCGGTTAGCTGCTCCGTCACATTGCTTAAATGGTAAAACTTCGGTACCACGAATTCATTTCCTCTGGCCACAATGGAATTCCGGCGAATGTCAAATATGTCATTACCTATCCTGAAAGTGGCGTTGAGCCGGTCGGTTATATCACGGTTAAACGTGGCGATAAACGTTGAGGTGATGTTCCGGCTGTTGATCCGGGTCTCCTCAATAAATCCGGTGCTGCTCAATGGCGCTTCATTGGCTACGCCCAACGGACCGGGAAGTATCTCTTCCCGCTGATCGCTGTAAGTATCAAGTCCGATCCGGTAATTCAGACTGAACCAGTCGGTGACATTGTACTTTAAGTTGATGTTTCCGATGATCCGGTCTACGTTATCCTCATACGTCCAGAAACGCGCGGTATAAAGCGGGTTTGAGTTTCCATAGGTTCGCTGTGACCCATCCGGATTGATGTAATCATTGGGATCCTGGCTGTACGACCAGTACTGCAGGGTTTCCATGATCCGGTCATGCGGAACACGCATGCCACCTGAGTTGGTGTAGGTCATGCTTCCTGATGCACTGAATTTATTGTTAAAGTCAATGGTCCCGGAAATTTTTGCCGACACACGCTGCCAGTCACTGAAAGGAATAACACCTTCCTGATCGAAGTAGGCCAGTGACGCAAAGATCGTTGAGTTTTCACCGCCTCCGGATACGCTCAGGTAATTATCTGATACTTTACCGGTCTGCATCACCTCCTTGGTGGTTTCATACATGCGGTAATCCGGGTTGATCTCCTGGACTGCCTCTACCGGCGCACCCCAGCTGGGCCAGAAGCTTGTAGGCTGGTACTCACCGGAGAATCCCTGGCCGTACCGCTGCTGATAATCAGGGTGATTATTGACTTCTTCCAGTCCGTAAGATGTTTTAAAGTTTACCTTCACCCTGCCGGCCTGTCCTTTTTTGGTAGTAATAATGATGGCCCCGTTGGCAGCCCGGACACCGTACAGAGCCGTTGCTGCCGCACCCTTGAGTACGTTGATCGACTCAATGTCATTTGGGTTGAGGTCAGCTACGCGGTTGGATAATCCCCTTGGGGTGCCGCTCGACTCAAAGGTGGAGTTGTCAATCTGGATACCGTCCACCACAAAAAGCGGCTGGTTATCTCCACTCGGGTTAAGAGAGGTAATTCCCCGAATAATAATTCGTGAACTCATCCCAGGTGCTCCCCCGGAATTGGTGATCTGCACACCGGCTACCTGTCCCTGCAGCGCATTGACCAGGTTTGGTTGCTGGGTTTTGACCAGTTCGTCCCCCTCCACTGTCTGCACCGAATAGCCCAGCGACCTTCGCTGCTGTTCGACGCCAAAAGCGGTGACCACAACTTCCTGAAGCTGGGTAACGTCTTCTTCAAGTGTAACATTGATGGTGGTTTGATTGCCAATGTTTATTCGTTGCGTGGTATACCCTATAAAGGAGAATACCAGTGTTTCAGAACCGACCGGTACGTCCAGGGAATATTCCCCGTTTGCACCCGTTACCGTGCCCTGATTTGTTTGATCGATAACAACAGAAACGCCGGGCATAGCACTACCCGAGGCATCTGTCACTCTGCCGGAAACGGTCCGTGACTGGGCAAACGTTGCCACACTGGCACAGACTAGCCAGCAGATAATCCAGAATGTAAAAAATCTCTTCATAAGCATTTTTTGGTTAACTAATATGGTCACACTAGTTAATCATGTCATTCAATGGAGAAAAACTGTCAGAAAAAAATGACGAGTTAAAGTATTTAATTATCTGATAATCAGGTTAATAACATTTATATAGTCAAATCATGGTCAGATTAAAGTAACTTTTGTTAATTTTCTGCTAATTATCAGATAACAACGTCATTATGGTCAGTAAAAGGATTCGGGAAGAGATCGAGCGTCACGAGCTGGTGCGGTCTGCGATAAATGTCGCTCGATACGGGGGAGACTGGACATCCTACCCGCGGACAGTATTTGAGTCAATTGCCAGAAAGATCAATCAAAAGGTAACTCACCGGGCGATTTCCAACCCCTTGCTAATTTCAGACAATCTGATTGTTGGGCAGGACGAACTGGATACCGTTTTTTTCAGGAATAAATTCCATACGCTGGAAGAGTTTCTGGATGACCTGAAGTCCCTTAACACCTACAAGCCCTATCACTGGATCAGCGGGAAGACGTTGCACTCCTACTGGAATGGCGGTAATGCAAAGGATAAGAAGCTGAATGTGCTGTTGACGTTTCTCGCTATTCCCGTGGAAGAATGGGAAGAGTGGAAGAATCACGAAGTGCGCGAAGTGGCTTTTGAGGAGAACTCAGACCATTCGCTGAATGTGCTGCGAAAGTATTACACCGGAAGTTATTTCCGATATTACCAGAAGACGGATGGAAGTGCCTCCGTAGTTAAGACGCCTTTCATGATCCGCACCAGCTTTAACGGGCAGCCCGTGGTGGAAACCAAGACCATCGGGCATGAGTACCGGAGTATTCATATCGCTGTGCGGGACGGAGCCCTGTATATTGACTGCGAAAACCTTGACTGGAACGAAAAGGAGAGCTTTATCTTCAATATCGGATTCGAGACCAACCCGAAAGTTCTCGTGGGAGTATCCAACACGCTGAGCCGCCGGAAAGAGGCCCTCGCCATCAAGAACGTCCTGGTCAGGCAGGCTGAACCCTTTGATTACCGGACGGTCCAGGGGGTAGAAATCCCCTTTGAAGGATACCAGCCCGTGAACGAGGAAGAGGCCTGTGTCCTGGAGTTTTTTAAATCATCACCGGACAACCTGATCAAGACCCGCTACAGCTACTCACTTCAGGAGTTGATGATGTCTACGGTTGGATAAGTTCTGCCGGCGCGTGAAAATGACCGTTGGTTCAAACCAATGGGCAGCGAATAGGTTTGACTGCGCTCAGAAAAGCGACAGGTCCTTCAACTGGGCGAAGAATGCCGCCAGGGTACCTGGTACCGCAAGTATGGTAAATACAATTCCAAATATGGCTCCGGCAAGGTGAGCATCATGGTTGATATGGTCCGCGCCTTTTTTGCCCATGTAAAACGAGTAGATCATATACAGGACAGCCCAAATGATTCCTGGCAAACAAAGCAATCCGTATAGGCACAATTCCTCCAGGGGGTAGAAGATCACGAAACTGAACAAAACGGCTGATACACCCCCGGATGCGCCAAGGGCATTATAATACTGGTGATCCTTGTGCTTGATCAG
>CAZLZD010000006.1:13780-67458 GCA_964563925.1 uncultured Roseivirgaceae bacterium
GTTTTCCGTGGCGGCCAGGCAGGCTTCCTTAACGGCCTCCATATAGGTTGGGTGAGCGTGCGACATCCTGGATACATCCTCGGCGGAGGCACGGTATTCCATGGCTGTGACACCGGCCGCAATCATGTCGGCTGCCCGGGGTCCGATGATGTGCATCCCCAGGATTTCGTCGGTTTCCTTATCGGCCAGGACCTTCACCACCCCGTCGGTGTCCATGCTTGCCCGCGCCCTGCCCAGCGCCTTGAAAGGAAATGATCCTGATTTATATTCCCGGTTATCTTCTTTAAGTTCTTCCTCGGTATATCCCACACTTGCTACTTCGGGCCAGGTATACACAACCCCGGGTATCAGCTTGTAGTGAATGTGCGGTTTTTGACCGGCCAGTTGTTCAGCTACAAGAATTCCTTCCTCTTCGGCTTTGTGGGCAAGCATTGCACCACGCACCACGTCCCCGATGGCGTAGATATTGGATTCGCTGGTCTGCAACTTATCATTTACTTCCACCTGGCCCCGGTCATTGGTCTTCACCCCTGTATTCTCCAGGCCCAGCCCTTGTGTATACGGCTTCCGACCGATGGCAACCAGGCAATAATCGGCATTAAGCTCCACCGATTCACCTTTCTTATTCTCGGCTTTAACAATGACCTCCTTGCCTTTATTTTCGACGGAAGTCACCTTATGGCTGACTTTGAAATCAATCCCGAGTTTTTTCGTTGCTTTCATCAGTTCCTTGCTCATGGTGCTGTCCATGGTGGGAATTATCCGGTCCATGTATTCGACCACCGTGACTTTGGCGCCGATGCGTGCGTATACGCTGCCCAGCTCCATTCCGATAACCCCTCCACCTATAACCACCAGGTGTTTCGGAATTTCCTTGAGCTCGAGGGCTTCTGTACTTGAAATGATTCGCTTTTTGTCAATTTTGGCAAACGGCAGATCGGCCGGCTTCGAGCCGGTGGCGATGATCACATGTTCCGAGGTGATTTCCTTTTCTTCCTTGCCGGAGACTTTGATGGTATGGGCGTCAACGAAAGACCCAACCCCGTGGAATACATCGATCTTATTCTTTTTCATCAGGTATTCCACCCCGTCGCAGGTCTGTTTGACCACGTCCGACTTCCGCTTGATCATTTGTTTGAGGTCGGCCTTGGGCTGGTTTATCTTGATTCCGTGTTCGCCAAAGTGTTCCTTGGCATTGTGGAAATGCTCGGTCGAGTCCAGCATGGCCTTCGAAGGAATACATCCTACATTGAGACATGTCCCGCCCAGGGTGTCGTATTTCTCAATAAGGGCTGTTTTAAACCCCAGCTGGGCACACCGTATAGCGGCCACGTAGCCGCCGGGACCCGAACCAATAATCGTTACGTCGTATTGCATAATGTTGTGTTGAGTAGTAAAAAATGATCAGACACCTATCATCAGGCGGGCCGGATCTTCAAGTAATTCTTTTACACGATATAAGAAGCTTACAGATTCCCTGCCGTCAACCAGGCGGTGATCATAGGACAGGGCTACGTACATGATCGGACGTACAACGATCTCGCCGTTCTCCACGACCGGGCGCTCGACAATGTTGTGCATACCCAGGATCGCAGATTGGGGAGCGTTTATAATAGGGGTTGATAACATGGATCCAAAAATTCCCCCGTTGGTGATGGTAAAGGTTCCCCCGGTCATTTCCTCGATCGAAAGTTTTCCGTCCCGGGCTTTTCCGGCGAGGCGGATAATCTCCTTCTCGATTTCTTCGAAACTCATGTGTTCCGCATTTCTGATCACGGGAACCACCAGGCCTTTAGGCGTACTCACGGCGATGGAAACATCGCAATAATCATGGTACACTATTTCTTCCCCGTCAATAGAAGCGTTGACCGCCGGCCATTCTTTCAGGGCCTGGCAAACAGCCTTGGTGAAAAACGACATGAACCCGAGTCCTACGCCATATTTTTCCTTGAATGACTCTTTGTATTTCTTGCGGATATCCATCACCGGCTGCATGTTTACCTCGTTAAAGGTGGTGAGCATAGCCGTTTCATTCTTCACAGAAACCAGTCGCCTGGAGATGGTCTTCCGCAGGTTGCTCATTTTTTCCCTGCGCTCCCCGCGCTCTCCTGTGGAAGTTCTGGATTCTTCAATAACCCGGTCAGCCTGGCCTTTTGCCGAACCTGCCTCTTTGTCTTTATCTTTATCCTTGTCTTTCCTCTCCTCAGCCTTCAGCGCATCTTCCTTGGTAATTCTGCCATCCACTCCGGTACCTTTTACCTGGGAAGGATCAATACCCTTTTCATTCAGGATTTTTTCAGCAGCCGGAGAAGCATGTCCGGTGGCATAGGTCTTTTCACCGTCTTCTTTTTTGGTCTCCGAACCGGATTTGGATTCCTGCTTTTTGCCGGAATCCTTAGAGGGAGCTCCTCCTTCCATCACTTCTATTTTACAGATAAGCGACCCGATTTCCAGTGTTTCCCCTTCTTCGGCGACAATTTCCAGAATTCCGGAAGCCTCTGCCGGTAGCTCAAAGGTAGCCTTATCGGATTCCACTTCGGCGATGATCTCGTCAAGTTCCACATGATCCCCGCTCTCCTTCAGCCAGCTGGATATGGTCACCTCAGTAATGGATTCCCCCACTGACGGGACCACCATTTCTTTTACCTCACCGGTTTTCTTCCCCCCTGAATCGTCCGAACTCCCGTCTTCGCTCTTACTCTCTTTTTCGTCCTCACTCTCACTTTTGGCCTCCTTCCCGGTATCCTTGTCTTTGTCTTTGTCCTTATCCTTGTCTTTATCCTTGTCCTTGTCTTTATCCTTGTCTCCTCCCTCCGTATCAATTTCACAAATCAGGGCTCCCACTTCGAGGGTTTCACCTTCATCGGCCTTGATATGGAGTACTCCGGCAGCTTCGGCCGGCAGTTCAAAGGTCGCTTTGTCTGATTCAAGTTCGGCGATGATCTCATCCTGTTCCACGTAATCACCGTCGCTTTTCAGCCAGGAGGCAATGGTCACTTCCGTGATGGATTCCCCGACCTCAGGCACATTTATTTTAAGGCTCATGAATTCTGGTTATTTAGGGTTAAGGCTTTGTTAATGATGGTTTCCTGTTCTTCCTTATGCACTTTGGCATAGCCCGTGGCAGGTGATGCACTTGCCTTTCGGGAGATCAGGGTCGGATTAAGATCTGAGATAAAGCGGAGAATAAAGCTCCAGTATCCCATATTTGACGGCTCTTCCTGAACCCAGTAGATTTCCGGATCAGGGTATTTCTTGAGTATTGAACGCAGCTGTTTTTCCGGGAACGGGTAGAGCTGTTCGAGCCTTATCACAGCCACGTTTTTGATCTCCTGTTTTTCCTGTTCTTCCTGAAGGTCATAGAATAATTTACCCGAACACAGTACAATTCGTTTCACTGATTTTTTGGTGGCATACCGGTCGTCAATGACCTCGATAAAAGATCCTTCGGTAAATTCCTTGATCGGTGATGCCACTTTCGGATTTCGAAGTAATGATTTAGGGGAGAATACCACGCAGGGTTTCCTGAAATTCCATGCCATTTGCCTGCGCAGGAGATGGAAAAAGTTTGACGCGGTGGTAATGTTGGCCGCTATCAGGTTTTCCTCTGCTGCCAGTTGCAGGAACCGTTCGGGACGTGCATTACTGTGTTCCGGTCCCTGTCCTTCGTATCCGTGGGGCAGCAGCATTACGAGTCCGTTCATACGCTGCCATTTCGATTCGGCGCTGGTGATAAACTGATCGATCATCACCTGAGCTCCGTTTGCGAAGTCCCCGAACTGGGCCTCCCAGATGGTCAGTGCGTGGGGAGAAGCCATGGCATAGCCGTATTCAAATCCGAGAACACCGAATTCTGAGAGAAGTGAGTTATAAATTCTGAATTTTTCCTGTCCTTCTGCAATATGATCGAGATTGCAGTAAGGTTCGTTGGTGTTCGCATCAAATATGTAGGCATGGCGGTGGGAGAATGTGCCGCGCTTGACGTCCTGACCGGACATCCGGACAATCTTGTTTTCCAGTAACAACGAGCCATAGGCAAGGAGCTCGGCATCGGCCCAGCTTAATTCTTCCCGCTCGTAAAAGTCAGCTTTACGCTCTTTAATGAGTTTGTCGATTTGCTTAAGCGGTTTAAATCCTTTGGGCAGGGTGGTCAGTGCTTTACCTACTTTATCAATGGTATCCCTGGATATACTGGTATCCGGAGACGAATCAAATTCTTCTTTTTTGGGCTTTTTCAACTGCTGCCATTCCTCTTCCACTTTCTGAGGTTTGTAGGGCAGGGGCTTTTGCTTTACTTCATTAAGGCGGTCCTGCAACAGTTCCCTGAACTCCTTGTCAAGGTCTTCAGCCCGTTTTTCGTCAATATCACCCCGTTCGATTAGCGTTTTAACATAAATTTCACGCGGGTTAGGATGTTTGGCGATCTTGCTGTACAGGATAGGCTGTGTGAACTTAGGTTCGTCGCTTTCATTATGACCATGACGACGGTAACACAACAAGTCAATGAAAATATCTTTTTTAAACTTCTGGTTATATTCTATGGCCAGCTGGGCTCCGAAGACCACCGCCTCAGGATCGTCCCCGTTGATGTGCAATACAGGGGCATCAATGATTTTAGCCAGGTCTGTACAATATATACTTGACCGCGCATCGTCATAATCAGTGGTGAATCCTACCTGGTTATTGATCACAAAATGGATGGTACCGCCGGTATTATAACCGGGCAGCTGCGACATCTGTACAATCTCATATACTATGCCTTGTCCGGCTATCGCGGCATCCCCGTGGATCAGGACCGAAATGGCCTTGGTAGGGTCCCCTTTGTATTCCTCATCGATTTGTCCGCGGGTATAACCCAATACCACCGGATCCACTGCCTCAAGGTGAGACGGGTTCGGGGTAAGTTTGACATATACTTTTTTGCCTGACCCGGCATCGATATGCGAACTGTATCCGAGGTGGTATTTCACATCACCGTCTCCCATGGTAAGGTCCGGATCTATGTTGCCTTCAAATTCACTGAAAATTTCCTCATAGGTCTTGCCCATGATGTTGGCCAGTACATTGAGCCTGCCCCGGTGTGCCATGCCGATGATGACTTCCTTTACGTCGAATTCAGCAGATTTGCTGATGATGGTATCCAGGGCAGGAATAGTATTCTCCCCACCTTCCAGCGAAAATCGCTTTTGCCCGAGAAATTTGGTGTGAAGGAAATTCTCAAAAACCACCGCCTCATTGAGCTTTTGAAGAATCCTCCGCTTCTGTTCCACGGGCAGGTTTATATCGGCAGCCTCCTTTTCACACTTTTCCTTAAACCACTCCAGGATATCATTATCCCGGATGTGCATGTATTCAAAGCCAATATGGCGCAAATACACATCATCAAGACGCTGTATAATGTCCTTCAGGCTTGCCTTCCCCAGTCCGACGATTTCCCCGATGGAAAATTCAGTATCCATATCCTCTTCACCCAGGCCAAAGTTTGCCGGGTCAAGGGAAACATTGTGGTCACGCCGCTGACGTACCGGGTTGGTGTCTGATTTAAGGTGGGCCCGTGAACGATATGCATGGATCAGATTTCGGACCGCTGTTTCCTTGGGGGTGAGGGTGGCGATGGCCGCCTGACCATTTTCCGCGAAAGCGGATTGCGAAAACTCAAAACCTTCAAAAAATTTCTGCCAGGAAGGATCTACGGATTCTGGATCTTTTTTGTAATCTGCATACAGCGCGTCGAAATACTGGCCGTGTGCATTGGAAATGTAGGAATAATTATCCATCAGGAGTTTGCCAATTGATATTGAGTGCCAAAGGTAGCCATAATCTGAAGATTAATAAAATTGTATATTCGGTTATACAAATAAGCCTCATTTTCAGATGCTTTCTATATCAAAACAGGCAGAGGCGTGTAGCTGTTTAAATTCCTGTGATATATATCGTTTTTTCATAAAAAGGATTATCTTTGCACTCCTTTTAGGATACCGCGGACGTGTTCCGCATGGTTTAAACGTTAACAAACACAATGGCAGTAAAACTAAGACTGGCCCGCAGAGGCCGCAAAAAGATGGCGATTTACGACGTGGTCGTAGCAGACGCCCGTGCTCCACGAGATGGACGCTTTATTGAAAGGATTGGAAGGTATAATCCAAATACCGACCCTGCGACAATTGAACTGGATGATGACAAGGCATTTGACTGGGTAATGAAAGGTGCACAACCTACCGATACGGTACGTGCCATACTCAGTTATCGTGGCATTCTCCTGAAGAAACACCTTCAGATTGGTGTTAATAAGGGTGCAATTACCCAGGAGGAAGCAGACAAGAAATTCCAGAAGTGGCTCGATGAGAAGCTTGCGAAGATCGAGAAGAAGAAGGAAGGCCTGGCAAAGGCTGCAGAACAAAGTGCACAAGCCCGGCGTGAAGCTGAGCAAAAGGTGAAAGAGGCCAGAGCGGCTGCACTTGCAGAAAAGAACAAGGTGGAAGAGCCTGCTGAAGAAGCAGAAGAGACCCAGGAAGCTGCGGCTGATGGTGCTGAGGCACCGGCGGCGGAAGTTCAGGAGGATGCTCCTGCAGCTGAGGCCCAGGAAGAGGAAGCTGCTGCCAAAGAGGAAGAAGCTCCTGCGGCTGAAGCTAAAGAAGAGGAAGCTGCTGCCAAAGAGGAAGAAGCTCCTGCGGCTGAGGCTAAAGAAGAGGAAGCTGCGGCCAAAGAGGAAGAAGCTCCTGCGGCTGAGGCTAAAGAAGAGAAAGCTGCGGCCAAAGAGGAAGAAGCTCCTGCGGCTGAGGCTAAAGAAGAGAAAGCTGCGGCCAAAGAGGAAGAAGCTCCTGCGGCTGAAGCTAAAGAAGAGGAAGCTGCGGCCAAAGAGGAAGAAGCTCCTGCGGCTGAAGCTAAGGAAGAAGCTCCTGCTAAAGAGGAGAAAGACGAAGCTCCTGCTGCGGAGGCAGACGCTGAGGCGAAGAGCGACGATTCTTCTGAAGAAAAGAAGGACAAGTAATAAGGCCATGCGTAAGGATGACTGTTTCCTATTGGGGTATGTCATCAAGCCGCATGGATTGAAAGGGGAGGTGTCCGTTCTCTTGGATACCGACATCCCCGAAGCATATACGGAAATGGAATCAGTGTTCCTGGAGATCGACCAGCGCCTGATTCCATTTTTTATTTCAGCCCTTTCGCTGAAGGAGAACAGGGCGATCGTTCAGTTTGAAGGCATAAAGGATTTTGCCGGCGCGGAGGCTCTTAAAGGCTGTGCGTTGTACTTGCCGGATGAGGCATTGCCTGAAATGGGGGATGATCAGTTCTACTATCACGAAATTATCGGTTACAAAGTAGTGGATGGCCAGTCAGGTATAGTGGGGGAAGTGACCAATGTGTATGCGTCCGGCAAACAGGACCTGCTGGCGGTAGACCACCAGGGTACCGAAATTCTTATCCCGGTGATTGACGAGATTATCAGCCGGGTTGACCGGGAACAAAAAGCCCTTCATGTGGATTTGCCTGACGGATTACTGGATATTTACCTGAAGCCATAATGCGGATTGATATTATAACCTGTTTACCAAAACTGCTGGAGAGTCCGTTTTCCGACTCAATCCTTAAGCGGGCGCAGCAGAAGGGACTGGTAACGGTGGAGGTTCATGATCTGCGCCGGTATGCAACCGATAAACATCAGCGTATCGATGATTATGCCTATGGCGGAGGCGCCGGAATGGTCATGATGATAGAGCCCATTGCCCGTTGCATACGAAGCCTCCGGGAGGAACGGGACTATGATGAGATACTTTATATGTCTCCCGACGGCGAACGGTTTACCCAGGGTGTGGCGAATGAATTGGCTTTGAAGGGGAATATCCTGATCCTTTGCGGTCATTACAAAGGGGTTGACGAACGGGTCAGGCAGCACTTTATCACCCGTGAGATCAGTATCGGGGATTATGTGCTGTCAGGGGGCGAACTGGCCGCAGCGGTGGTCGCTGATGCGGTGATCCGCCTGCTTCCCGGGGTGCTGTCAGACGAAACGTCGGCCCTGACCGATTCTTTTCAGGATGGATTGCTTGCCCCTCCCGTATACACCCGTCCGGCTGAATTTGAAGGATGGAAGGTGCCTGAAGTCCTGTTATCAGGTCATGAAAAGAATATTGAGGACTGGAGGTTTGAACAGGCCCAGCAACGGACACGTAAACGCCGTCCGGATCTGCTCGAATAACCACGTGCAGGCATTCCGGTTCATTTACCTTGTGTCTGCTATTATTTTTACACAATTCAATTCTATCTTAAAAGATTTTATTATATTTGCAGTCCGTTTTTGAGAGAAGAACATTATCCGCAATACGTCATGAACAATATTATCAAAGCCCTGGAAGAAGAAAATCGTGCGGCGGCCACCAATCATCCTGACTTTAAAGCAGGAGATACGGTAAACGTGCACGTAAAGATCAAGGAAGGGAACAAAGAAAGAATTCAGCAGTTTCAGGGAACGGTGATTCAGCGTCGCCACCCGAACACGAGCGGTGAAACATTTACCGTCAGAAAAGTTTCGAACGGAATAGGTATTGAAAGAATTTTTCCCCTCTTGTCACCTAATATTGACAAGATTGAGTTGATCAGAAGGGGTAAAGTGCGTCGTGCACGTCTTTATTACCTGAGAGGTCGTCAGGGTAAAGCGGCTCGTATCAAAGAGAAGCTTTAATCCGGCTCTGCCGTTTAAGGAAATAAAAAACCCTGCAGGTTATCTGCAGGGTTTTTTTATGTGGGTATCTCAATGGCTTATCCCAGTTTACCCAGGGCATTCAGGTCCTCCATAGCTTTTTTCAGGCGTGTGCGGAAGGTATCTTCTCCCTTACGAAGCCACACGCGCGGATCGTAGTATTTCTTATTTGGAGAATCCTCCGATTCAGGGTTACCGATCTGGGTTTGAAGGTAGCCTTCATTGGCCTGGTAATAGTCTTTAACACCTTCCCAGAACGCCCATTGCAGGTCGGTGTCAATATTCATTTTGATGGCACCGTAGGAAATGGCTTCCCTGATTTCTTCCACGGTCGACCCGGATCCGCCATGGAACACAAAGTCTACCGGAAGTGCATCAGTGCCATACTTTTCCTGAATATGTTCCTGGGAGTTCTTCAGGATTACCGGTGTCAGTTTAACATTGCCCGGTTTATAGACTCCGTGGACATTTCCAAAGGCTGCAGCAATGGTAAAACGGTCACTCACTTTTCGGAGTTCTTCATACGCATACGCTACTTCTTCAGGCTGGGTGTAAAGTTTTGAACTGTCCACATCTGTATTGTCCACCCCGTCTTCCTCGCCCCCGGTTACGCCAAGTTCGATCTCCAGGGTCATATCCAGCTTGCTCATGCGGTCAAGGTAGCGCTTGCAAATCTCGATATTCTCCTCCAGGGGTTCTTCCGAAAGGTCAATCATATGCGAACTGTATAAGGAATGGCCATGGGCTTTGTAAAACTCTTCGCCTGCATCAAGCAGTCCGTCTATCCAGGGAAGGAGTTTCTTGGCACAGTGATCGGTATGCAGAATGATGGTAGCACCGTATCGGGCGGCCATTTCATGTACGTGCCGGGCTCCGGAAACTCCACCGGCAATTGCTGCTTTCTGATCGGAATTGTCCAGGCCTTTTCCGGCATAAAATACCGAGCCACCGTTGGAAAACTGGACCATAGCCGGGCTCTTTGTGCTGGCTGCCGTTTCCAGCACTGCATTTACTGAATTGGTGCCCACAACATTTACCGCGGGCAGGGCAAACCGTTCGTTTTTGGCAAACTGAAACATGCGCTGGACATCATCACCTGTGAGTACGCCTCTTTTAAAATCTACTGCTGTTATTGACATAGTCTTGGGTATTATATTCTTACGTTCATTGTATCCAGTGTAAATATAACCAATTCACGGGGGCCGTGACATTGTTAAAGCTTATTTTTGAAAGCTGCCGGATACTTAGGATATTTGCACGTGATACCAACTCCCGTTACCGGCGGGACAGATGAAATTATATGAGCTGGTTTAAAAGGAAAGACAAAGGAATTCAGACGCCGACCGAAGCCAAGAAGGAGGCCCCGGACGGGTTGTGGTTCAAGACCCCGAGCGGGAAAATCATTCATACCCGCGAACTCAGGAACAATTCCTATGTCAGTCCGGAAGATGGCTACCACGTACGAATCGGTTCAAAGGAATATTTCGAGATTCTCTTTGACAACAATAAGTTTACCGAGCTTGACCCATCGATGCAATCGGCCGATCCCCTCAAGTTTACCGACTCAAAACGCTATCCGGAAAGGATCAGGGCATCCCAGGACAAGACCGGGCTTAAGGATGCCTGTCGTACAGCATACGGGAAAATGAATGGCCTGGAGATTACCATCGCGTGTATGGATTTCAGCTTCATTGGTGGTTCCATGGGTTCTGTCGTGGGTGAGAAAATTTCAAGGGCTATTGATCATGCCCTTGAGCACAAAACACCATTCCTGATGATCTCAAAGTCGGGCGGTGCCCGTATGATGGAAGCTGGCCTTTCCCTGATGCAAATGGGTAAAACCTCTGCCAAGCTGGCCCTGCTGAGTGAAGCCGGATTGCCCTATGTGTCGTTACTGACCGATCCGACTACCGGGGGAGTGACAGCTTCTTATGCAATGCTTGGCGATTTCAATATTGCAGAACCCGGTGCATTAATAGGTTTTGCCGGTCCGCGCGTGATCCGTGAAACCATTGGGAAAGACCTTCCCAAAGGCTTTCAGAGTGCTGAGTTCGTACTGGAACACGGCTTTCTTGATTTCATCGTTGATCGAAGAAACCTGAAGTCAAGGCTAACCTCACTACTGGGGATGCTTAAAAACTGATCATTGTGATCAGCGCATTGACTTGCTGTAGGATTTTACCTCATCAATAAAAATTTTCACCTTTTCCGGATCAATATCGGGGTATACCCCATGTCCGAGGTTGGCAATATGCCTGTTGGGCCCGAAGGCATCCAGCATACGGCGGGTTTCCTCCCTGATTACTTCTTCGGTGCCATACAGGACTGCCGGATCGAGGTTACCCTGCAATACCTTTTCGTTCCCGATTATCTGACGTGATTCAGCCGGGTCCATGCACCAGTCCAGTCCGATCGTACGGCAATCCAGTGCAGCCAGCATAGGCCGGGCGAACCACGCATCCTTGGCAAACAAGGTAATGGGAACCTCCGGAATGGCCTCACAAATTTGTTTCAGGTAAGGAATGCTGAATTTCCGGTAATTCTCCGGCGTCAATACCCCTGCCCACGAATCAAAAACCTGGAGGAGATCGGCACCAGCCTGGACCTGGCCCTTTAAATAATTTATCGTGGAATCGGTAATCATCCGGAGAAGTTCATGAGCCAGCGCCGGGTCTTTATACAACATTCCCCGGGGAGCGGAAAATGTTTTACTGCCTCCGCCTTCCACCATATAGGCAAAGATGGTCCAGGGCGCTCCGGCAAACCCGATCAGGGGGACCCGGCCGTCCAGTCGTTTTTTTGTCTCCCGGATAGCATCCAGGGTATATCGGATCCCGTCAGCTTCCGCCACATGCAGCTTTTTCAGGTCCCGTGCATTCTTCACGGTTTCTGGAAAACTTGGCCCCCGTTTTTCTACCATCTCGTAGGACAGCCCCATGGCTTCCGGAATGACCAGGATATCGGAGAAAATGATCGCAGCATCGACGCCAAGAATATCCACGGGCTGAATGGTCACCTCAGCCGCGAGGTCGGGAGTCTCCACCAATTCCTTGAATCCGCTCAGTGAATTGCGGACCTTCCGGTAATCAGGCAGTATTCTGCCGGCCTGACGCATCAGCCATACCGGGGTTCGTTCGGTCTTGCTGCCCGCCAGCGTGCGCAGCAGCAGATCATTTTTTATAGGCATAGGCAAAGATACGGTCAGCGAAAGGATTTAAAAATCTTTCATTTGAATTCTCGGTTTTTGGCAGGAGGCTGTGTAATTTTCACTATGCGTCAGCGCCCCGTACTTCTGTACACCCTGTTGTTTAGCCTGGCAGCCTGCCGGTTGTTTATGTATTGCAATACCACTGAACGACCCGAGGTGCAGTCGATGGATTCCATCTATTTGTCCTACGATCATGTACTCGTTCCTTATGCATTCTATGATCCGGATACGGCCTACCAGCTCGCTGACCGTCTTCGGGAGATCAGTGCCCTGACCTATGTTTCGGAGAATGAACTGGCTGCGGTGGAAGATGAACATGGGATCGTTTATATCATAAGTACGGAAGGGGAAATTGTACGCGAAATTGAATTCGGGGAGAATGAAGACTATGAGGGTATAGAATTCTGGGAAGGGAAGTATTATGTAATGGACAGTGATGGTGACCTGACGCAATTTCCGGCTGATGATACCGATCAGGCACGATCTGAAGGCACAAAGATCAAGGGAGGTAATGATTCGGAAGGATTGGGTATCTGGCAGGGCACATTGCTTGTAGCGTGCAAGGGGAGTGGGGATGCAGGTGATTTTAATGCGTCCGGGAAAGGAGTGTATTCAATGGACCCGGACACCGGCGATCTCCTGGATCTCGTGATTGAGGTGGATGAAGATGACCTGGAAGAAATTATTCAAAAAAGGCACCCTGATCTTGATATAACCGATTTTGATCCGTCTGCGGTGGCGGTTAATCCGATTGATGATACCATATACCTGTTATCCGCCGATATGATCGTGGCAATATTCTCCTCATCCGGAGAGCTGAAGGAAGTTATTCCTCTTTTTTCTTCCATGTATCGCCAGCCTGAAGGTATTGCTTTTGCCCCTGACGGCACGTTGTTTATCGCAAGTGAAGGGGCAGGAAAAGCGGGGCAGTTGTTTCGCTTGTCCAGAAAAAAATAAAGCCATCCGCCAATGGCGGATGACTTCTCCGGTCAACTTAATTATGCCTATAATTGATAGATCGTTTGAATTGAGGTCAGTTTAATCCTGCGACCTTCCCTGGTCAGAAGTGAATCCGATGTAATCCCAATGATTGTTTCTACAAATGATTCCTCTCCCATAGTTCCGGCTTGTACGATCTCTACCGCCCGGTTATAAAAATTTCCGAGGATAAGCGCTCGTCGGATTCTTATTTTTTTACGGGGGGTTAGAACGACATTCTCCATTACCTTGTAGTGGTTTTTGGTTGTAATCTTCACAAGTATAACGTTGCGGAATCAGATTATTTTGAGACAATCTGCTAACTGAAGATTTAAGCAATAAATGGTAGTAATTGCCGTCAGCCGGAACGTTCCTGACTAAAACGACCTATCATCAGGCCCCTGACAACCGTCAGCAGGGTGACGGGGATCAAAGATTCATGCAGGTCCTGCGGGAGAATGACCCAGGTGATAAGTGTAACCAGTCCGATAAGGGAGGTGATTAGAAAAAAGGTTTTGACCCATGCCGGTATTTGGTGCTTGTACAGCCAGTATACGACCGGAACATAGAAGGGCACAGCCCACAACAGGTTCATATTCCTGCTTGCCGCGTCGTGATCGGTAACCAGCCAGAGGGCTAGCAGCAACCAGCCGACAAGGCCGATGCAGGTGAAAAGCACTGCATCAAAAATGCGGAAATATTTTTTCTGCCTGATCTCAATAAACGTAAGAACCAGCCCCGCCGCCAGCAACAGGAGAAATGCCCCCATCGGTTTGATGAAACTGGAGGTATCAGGTTCGGGGGTGGATTCGTAAGTAATCAGTGTTTCCTTCACCAGGGGTACTTCTTTGCCCCCCTGCATGATATAGGCATGATCGAAGGCCTGTTCGATGTAATCCGGCAGGAACATGTACATATCCGGCGTAGCCGTCACATCCATTGGCAAACCCAGGCACAGGTCAATACCGAGATCTCCCCATGGTTGTTCCTGAAGATATAAATCCGTCAGGTCCCGGATGGTTCGTTCTTCGATAATATAACTTCCGTCAAAACGGATGTCCTCCCCATATACTTTCCTGAGTGCATCACGAACCCGGGTGGCACAGTTATCATAAAAGTAATCGTAGTAATAATACTGGTTTTCAGGAAGTGAGTTCCATTGCAGAAAGTCCAGCAGTTCCTGTTTTTGGCTGAGTGTCAGGTTAAGTACCTGCTCATGGATATACCGGTTTTCCATCACATAGAAGTCCCGGAAACGCTCATAATAGGTCACCCCCAGTTTATAATTGAGGTACCCCCTTGCAAAATTCAGATAGAAATTGGGCTGGTCAAAATCAAATATTCCATAGTTGTAGAGCAGGTCAATGCCGAGCTGCGGATCATACACCCTGATGGCACTGTGCCCGAATGCCGAATACAATTCCGGCTGGTAAGGGCCGCAGGTGAGGATGTGTATTTCCGCCTGGTCGGTTAGTTGGAATTGGGCGTTTGACTGGACCGTGAATCCTGTAATGAACAGGAGAATGATCAGGACATTCCTCATGCCGTGAAGATACAAGGATTCATACATTTCAACCCATACCGGTCTAATAAATACCTTGTTCTTTTATTATTTGTATTGGCCTGTGCATCTTTACTGCATGGCATTCTCCATTAATGATTCCCTGAACATGGCGCGCAAGCTCACGGCCGCCAGACTGGTTAATGCCCTTCGTATATTTTTCAGTTATCACTGGTCCAGGATCACCCACCGGGCAGTTCATTACGGTATGCCCGTCAGCATTTCGCTGGAACCAACGACCTCCTGCAATTTGAGGTGTCCGGAATGCCCCAGCGGACTGAGATCATTCAGTCGTCCTACCGGTATGCTCACCGATGACATATTTTATTCGGTAATCGACCAGGTGAAACGTGAATTGTTTTACCTAAACTTCTACTTCCAGGGAGAGCCTTACCTGCATCCCCGTTTCCTGGACTATGTGGCCTACGCTCATAAAAACGGGATTTATACAGCTACGTCAACCAATGCCCATTTCCTTGACATGGAGAAAGCACGGGCTACGGTGCATTCCGGTCTCGATCGATTGATTATATCAATAGACGGGACAAGCCAGGAAACCTATGAATCCTACCGGGTCGGCGGACAACTGGACAAGGTCCTTGAAGGTGCGGGTAACATGGTACGGGCGAAGCGCGAATCAGGCAGCGTTACCCCTCATCTTATTTTTCAGTTTCTGGTAGTGAGACCAAATGAGCACCAGGTGGAGGAAGTTTACCGGCTGGCCCGTGAAACCGGGGTGGATGAGGTGGTCATCAAGACTGCCCAGATTTACGACTATGAAAACGGATCACCGCTTATCCCTGAAACGCCAGAATATTCCAGGTATGAAAAGCAGGAAAACGGGAAATACAGGATAAAGAATCCCCTTAAAAATGAATGCTGGAAAATGTGGCAGGGATGTGTAATTACCTGGGATGGAAAAATAGTCCCATGTTGTTTTGATAAAGATGCCCATCATACAATAGGTTCGGTGACCAGCTCATCATTCAGGCAGTTATGGAAGAGCGACGCCTACCGGACGTTTCGGGAAAGCGTTCTCACGGGAAGGGATAAAATTGAAATGTGCCGTAATTGCACAGAAGGTATGTCGACCTGGGCTTAGGAAGATTTGATGGCCCGGCCCGGCTGACCGGAATCGCACCCGCAATTTTTCGCGCACCCTTTATCGGTACGGAAAGAACGACGAAGCGTAAACCCCAGGTAGACCAGGGCGGCTATAAACAGAGCTATTAGTAGAATTTCCTGCAGCATGTCTCTTTGTGAACTGTAAAATTAATGAATTAGTTCGGCGCGTGCCAACGCTTCCTGATGATTTCGAGCATACCCTCATGTACACCTGGTGAGGCGGCAATCAGTTCACGTCCGAAAAGAAAGTCATCGCCTCCGTGGAAGTCACTGACCAGTCCGCCTGCTTCCTGCACAATCAGCGCACCGGCGGCGACATCCCAGGCATTCAGATTGTATTCAAAAAACCCTTCAAAACGCCCGCAGGCGGTATAGGCCAGGTCTATGGCAGCGCTGCCTATGCGCCGCAAACCATGCGTATTCTGCATAAAATCGTTCAGGATTTCCAGGTAGGTATTCATCTGGCCGAAATCGTAATAAGGAAAGCCAGTTGCCAGTAAACTGTCTTGCAGACGGTCCCTGGTACTCACGTTGATCGTCTTATCGTTGCAATAGGCTCCTTTCCCCCGAATAGCATGAAACAGTTCGTCCCGATTAGGTTCATATACGGCACCCAGGAACAATTCCCCATCCCTGAGCAGCGCGATGCTTACGCAATAAGCGGGGAGTCCATGTACAAAATTGGTGGTACCATCCAGTGGATCAATTATCCAGACAAAAGTCTCTCCTGAGGCCTTTTCCGCAGTTCCCTCCTCCGTAATAAATCCGCTTTCAGGAAGAATCTCCCTGCAACCACTGACGATTTTCTTTTCGGCCTCCTTATCCACATAGGAAACCAGGTCATTAAACCCTTTCAATTCCACCTGCTCACGACTGAACGATAGGGCGGATTCCTGAATAAAGCGGCCGGTGTCCAGAATGAGTGTCCGGAGCTCTTCCATTATCTTCTCAGGGGATTTCATCATTTTGTTACTTTTCGTTTGACAAGGCTGTAAAGTATCATCAGTACGCTGACCCATGCGCATGTCCTGCCAAATACTTCGCCGGTGATTGCGTACTTGTGCAGACCCGAGGGTAATTCTGACGGATTGCTGTAAGCCTGTACAGCGAATTCGGGTGTGACAACGAGTTCGGGTGCGTATAACCACCAGGAGATTACTGCCGGAACAGACAGCACTATCAGGGAGTACAATAGCGTCAGGGGGCGGAATGTTTTTCGCAGAATTCCCGGGTCTTTAAAGAACACATAGTAGCAAAGAATATTTCCAAGCAATATCCAGGCAGATACACCCATTATGCCGGTCTGTGTGTTCCAGGCTATTATATCTTCGTACATTCTGAAGGTGCTGCCCAGCAAGAGGTGAGCGAATTCAGGAATGATTTTAATGGCGGTATATTCCATTGCCAGCCAATAGATAAGCACGGTAAAGAAGCCAAGCCGGTTCTGGGTATGACGGTCTGTCAGCCAGAAGATAAAAAAGGAAAGGGCCATAAGAAGTCCGTAGAAAAGACCGTGAAACCATTGAAGGGAAGGGTTGATCAGGCTAATGATCAGGAAGGCAAGGGATAGCGGCACCAGGATAAAGGCGAAATATTTTTTAAAGGGGGCATCTGCTCCCTTGAAAATGATATGCTGCCGGAACAGGGGAGCTATGGACAATGCGATCAGGAAGGGCCACTCCGGCCATACATGTCCTGCCACCATAAAGACGACGCTCAAAAACGACAGTATCAGTGCTTCGTTATTTTTTTCCATGCACTACAAGAACAATTTCTCCTTTCACACCGGCTTCCGAATAGTGCTTTTCCAATTCGCTGAGTAACCCATTTCGCGTTTCCTCGTGCATTTTCGTGAGTTCACGGGAAACAGAGGCCTCCCTGTCCCCAAAGTATTCCTGCAGTTGCCCCAGGGTCCTGACCAGGCGGTGGGGCGATTCATAGAATACCAGGGTGCGGATTTCTTCAGACAGCTCCCTGAGCCTGGTTTGCCTGCCTTTCTTATGAGGAAGGAATCCCTCAAAAACGAAACGGTCGGAAGCAAAACCTGATTTGACCAGGGCAGGCACGAAGGCGGTAGCGCCGGGGAGGCATTCCACGGTGAGGTTTTGCTGAAGGCATTCCCTGACCAGCAGAAACCCCGGATCAGAGATACCTGGTGTTCCTGCATCTGTTATGAGGGCCATGCGGGTACCGCCCTGCAGACGCTCAATGATCGAAGAGAGCACCTTGTGCTCGTTAAAAATATGATAGCTTTGCCTCGGTGTACTGATCTCATAACGCGTCAATAGTTTGCCCGACGTTCTGGTATCCTCGGCCAGAATTAAATCCACCTCCTTCAGCACACGCAACGCCCTGAGGGTGATATCCTCAAGATTACCAATGGGTGTCGGTACGAGGTAAAGCGAGGTCTCACTCATGCAAGTGCATCTATGGCTTCGGCCAGTTTATGGTCTTTATCCGTCACCACATCTCCTGCATCATGCGTATTAAGTTGAAAGGACACCTTGTTGTAAACATTGTGCCAGTTTGGATGATGATTCATCTTTTCCGCCACGATGGCCACCTTCGACATGAAACCAAATGCTTCGGTAAAATCTTTGAATTCAAAGGTTTTATTCAGGGTATTATTCTCTTCTTTCCAGCTCATAATGTGTTATTTTTTTGCTGTGATGATAAATTGATACTGTAAACTTTCTCTATCAATCACAACATCAGTAAAACCGGCTTGTTCAAGTTCCCTGCGTATTTCCTCAGGATCCATAATGGTCACTGCATCATTAATTACCGGATTGGAGGCCGATGTATAATCTACAATGGTTATTAATCCTTCGTCAGACATCCCGTTTTTCACTTTCTCCAGATAGGAAATGCGATCACTCAGATATGTGTAGGTGTTAACCAGCAGGACGATATCCGCTTCACCGTTTACTAAGAGCGGATCGTCGGGCTCGGAAAGCCGCGTTTCCACCGGGTAGTCTCCGGGTGAGACCATGGATTCCTGTTGACGCTTATCGATGTACTCCAGGTATTCCTGTTCAATATCTATGGCAATAACCTGTGCACCCTGACGGGCAAGCCGAAAGCTGAAATATCCCGTACCTGCACCGATATCCGCGACGGTTTTACCTTTGAGATTACCCAGCTTTTCAATGACCAGGGCCGGATTCTGCCATTCACTGCGGTCTTCCTCCTCCGGGTTTACCCCCGGCGTCTCATTATCCTCTGAATCAGTGAGCCTGGTGGTGTCACTTTCAAATTTTTCAAACCGGTCATTATTGGCAGTGTCTCCCGAAGGCTGACAGGAGGCTGTCAGCAGCAGAACGAGAAAGAAAAGTGATACACGACGCATATTAAAGGGCAATCAAACCTTCAATCTTATTGGCTTCTATGTAAATATCAATAATATGCTGGCTTGATTCAGACATTATCTTGCTGGTTACGCTCACGTAGTTCCCTTTGGAAGAAGCCTTTTCCGATACTTCGTGATTGGTAAAGAGGTTGCGCACCTTTTCCACTTCCTGCCTCGGAACAATAAACTTGAAGGTATACAAGGCAGGCCATTCGTACTCGTTTTCGAGTTTTTCACGGAATGATTCAATGGACTCTTTGTGGCTCATAGGTCAATGTCCCAAAGGTACATGTTGGGTTCAACAAAATAAAAAACCCCGATAATTATCGGGGTTTGAAAGGCTAGTAAAATTTATAGCGCATGTCTTTGACATTCGCATGATCCTTAATGGCTTCCGCAATTTGCTGGGTGGTCCGGACCGCTTCACCTTGTTTCACCTGCTCTTTGAATGCTGTATAATCCGCAATTTCAGGAGATTCGGTTTTGTTTTCCATTTCAATGATCAGGATTCCGTCTTCGCCCTGGTACGGTGCGGATACCTCCCCGTTATCAAGGGAGAATGCAATTCCTACTGCAGCGGGGTCATAGCCAACATTCGGAAGAATGTTGGCACTTAATTTCAGGTCACTGGCTGAATATACTTCGGCGCCGTCTCCGTACACGGCAGCCATTTCCTCCAATGTGCCGGTTACCCCGCTAAGTTTATTCAAAATAATATCCGCTTTCTTCTTTTCTTTCACCTGTGCAGTGATTTCAGTACGAACATTGGCCAGTTTTTGTGTTCCTTTCTCAGTTATATCGGTCAGAACAGCGACCACATATTGTTCGTCAATTTCGAGATCTTCGGATACTTCTCCGATCTCAGCATCCCGGAATGCCCACTGCACAACTTCCCGTGCATTAGAGAGGCTGCCGAAACGCCGCGCGTTCTGCAGCAGTCCTTCAGCCTGCAATACCGTAAGCCCCTGCTTTTCGGCGTTAGCTTCAAAACTTTCCAGGTCAGTGCTTTCTGCCGCGAACAGGTCAGCCTGGCGGGCTGCAACATCGCGTGTTTCATCCGATGCATAAATTTCCCTGATCACCGTAGCTACCTTGAACGTAGTATCATTTGGAATCTGGCTGATTTTATATACCGTATACCCGTTCAGATCAAGATATGGACCGAAAATCTGTCCTGTCTGCAACGAATCAGCATTTGCCTTAAGCATGGGTGGCAGCTGGTCGGTCAGATAGGTGCGATAGGGTGCGTTACCATCCGTTTCGACCGAGGCAAACAGTGAGTCATCCCTCGAGGTAGACATGTTGGCCATTACTGTTTCAAGCTCTTCCCGTACCATCATGCTGTCGGCAGCTGAAGGAACGATCGGAAAAGTCACATACTTAATACTGCGGGCCGCCTCAGTTTCATATTGGTCCTGGTGACTGTTCAGGTACTCCCTGAGTTCTGCATCTGTGACCGATACCGCAGAATCACTCACTGAATAATAAGGAATGTACAGGTACTTTACTTCTGCCACATCGTTTTGCGCATGATACGAACGCATGGCTTCCGCTGTTGTCGCATAAGCCGATTTGATCAGCATGTTCTCGTATTTAAGACGGAGCCTTGCCGGTGTGAGGTTCCGCTTGATGGTGTTCCAGTATTGCTGGTAAATAGGCGGCTGCTGATTCAGGTTACGAAGAAAGCTGATCAGTGATTCACGCTCAAACTGGCCCGTCTGCTGATTACTGAAAAAAGCACGCACAGTTGGATCAATATTCCTTCCGCTGATCATATCGATACGCTCTTCCTCAGGAACCTCGATTCCCAGGGCTTCATATTCTTCATTGTAGGCATACTGAGCAATGAGAAATTCCCAGGCCTGATCGCGGATCAGCGGCCGTTCATTCTCGGATGGCTGTCGCCCGCTATACAACGCATAGTCGTTTTCCTGCTGCTGGGCAGCCTCCTGAAATTCCTGTATGTCAATGGTTTCACCGCTGATTTCCCCGACCGTAGTGTCAGAGCCGAACAACTGTGAATTTGGTCCCATCAGATCGGCCAGCACGAAAGACAGGATAGCGAAGGCGATCAGCGCCACCACTACTTTACCCATCTTATTTCTCAAAGTATTTATTAATGCCATGTTAAAATTTCGTTACGAGTAGTCTCAAAAAGAGGCACAAATTTAAGGTTTACAAAAGTAAAAACAAACAAAGAAAGGCGGCTTTACTGATTAATCTTGCACATCGCGGATGATAAGTTTGACCTGGTCGATCCGGATATCTTCCACCGACATAATAGTAAAGAGAAAAGGACCCAGTTCGACGGTCTCGCCCTCCTTGGGTAAATCGCCTGTTTCAGACAGAATAAGACCATTCAGGGTTTCGTAATCACCTATCGGGAGGTCCCAGCCATATTTCTCATTGAGGTAATCTATTTCATGACGGGCACTCAGTTGGAAGATGTGTTCATCAAGTTTTTGTTCTTCAAGGTCCTCGTCATCATGCTCGTCCTGGATTTCCCCGAAAATCTCCTCGATAATATCTTCAATGGTTACGATTCCGGAAGTTCCGCCATATTCGTCCACCACGAGTGATATACTCTTGCGTTCAGCGATGAACTGGATCATCAGTTCATTGGCCAGCATGGTCTCAGGTACGATCATGATAGGCGTCAGGATGTCACTGATGGATTTTGGTTTTTTGAACAGTTCGAGCGAGTGGCAGTATCCGATGACATCATCGATTGACTCCCGGTAAATAATGATTTTAGAATGACCGCTTTCCACAAATGCTTCGCGTAGTTCGTCGATAGGGTCATCGATATCCACTGCCACAATCTCCGTACGGGGATTCATGCATTCCCGGACCCTGATAGTTTTAAATTCCAGGGCATTGTTAAAAATCTTCGTGTCCAGTTCCACCTTGCTTTCTTCATCCGACAGCAGGGTGTTTTTAATATAATTATCCAGGTCGGTCAGCCTGAATGCCGGTTTATCTTCCGAATATTCCAGGTTAAAGACATGCACGATCAGGAGTCTTGAAATATACACTACCAGCCAGACCACCGGGTACATCACCCAATAGATGAGCAGCATTGGAAAGGAAAGAATCGTAAGCATCCAGTTTGGATTGATCATAAAGATGCTTTTCGGAAGAAATTCTGCCGTGATCAGTACCACCAGGGTAGCCAGGATGGTTTGAATAATCAGCAGGGACGCATCATTGTTCAGGATGTCGGGCAGCATATCCTGGATGATAGGGTCGAGGAGACGTGCCATAAAAACCCCGTATATCACCAGGGCGATCGTATTCCCGACCAGTGTGGTAGCGATAAACTGACCGGGATTTTTTACAAACGTACTCAGGATGCCGGCTGCCGTATCTCCTTTCTTGCCGCGTAGTTCTATGTGAAGTTTGTCAGCCGAAACAAACGCGATTTCAATTCCGGAAAAAAATGCCGAGAAGACAAGCGAAATGATAATGGGGGGCAATAAGGCAAGATCGATCATGAGAGCGGATTATTTCCCTGTCCTTTCAATAACTTGTATAAAAATAGAAGTCCGAGGCATAACATGAAAATCCAGTAGGCATTTAAAATTCCCACCGTCATAACCTGGTGAACACCGATGATAAACAAGGCCACCGCCAGGGAGAAAATCATGATAAGCCAAAAACGCTTCATTCCTGAATACTGATTACTCCGTCAGGATCGCCCCAGGCATACCAGCTAAAGTCCTGGGCAGCACGCATTCCTTTTCCGCGCATGATATCCGGCGGCTGGGTCATAATGACGACCTTGTCGGTGTAAATTTCCTGAATACCCGGATCCCAGAAAAGTTCTTCGGTGTCCAGTTGTTCGTTATCCGTATAACTCCGGACCACCACATTGCCGCGGCCGCGCCACAGGTCTTTATCCTTCCAGTAGTAGGCCTGGTCTGCCTTCAGCGTACTGCTGATTGCTCCGGTCTCGTCGAAAAACTCCATGTAAATCCCGTCCGGAAAATCCCGGTCCCCGTTTTCAAATTCCAGCAACCTGGGAGCCTGGAGTTTTACCTTTACCTCCGCCGTTTCGCTGTAGAGCATTTCGATGTTTTCCGCCTCCTGAAGCGGGCCGTCATATTCCAGGATCTCCTGCGGCCCTTCAGAATCCGTACAGGAAAACACGCTCAGCAGCAATACGATGAATAGTATCCGATTCATTCTCCAGCTAAGATACATAATGGAAAGCATAAAAAAACCCTGTGGTCTTTCCACCACAGGGTTTCCGTCAGGGGTTTTCAATTAATCTCTGGAACGAATGGTGGTGGTTTCACCTATCCAGCACCCGGTACTTACACTGTTACCGGTTTCGTAGTTGAAGGTAAAGATCTCCTCCTTGGAAGGGAACTGTTCCTTCGCCTTACCTGCCATGCTGGTGTTTCCACCTTTCATGAACATGTCGTAAGCGGCCAGGAATACGGCGCGGTCTTTTACCACATCCTGCTTACCGGCACACTGATCGAAACTTCCGTAATACAGGTATCCGATCGCATTATAAGGGTCCTTGTTGGAAGGATCCGCTTCCAGCGCCTTGTAGTACATACTGCGCGCATCTGCCTTCCGGCCTTGCTCGGCACGAATGGACCCGAGACGAACGTATACTTCAGCTTTGTCAGAAGGATCATTGGCAAATTCAAGTGCCTTGTTAAACAGGTTCTCCGCACGCTCCATATCCCCGCTGGACATCGCTTTGATCGCCAGGTTTTTGTACAGACCGAAGTTGGGCTCCTGTTCTGCAATTACTTCACCGGCTTCCAGCCACAACGGATCGTCCGTACATTTGCCCTGAAGCATAAATCCAAAGATCTGCTTGGCAAGTTTCAGGTTTTTGGGATCCTCACGGAATTTAGGTTCCAGGTTCTTTTTTACGAAGTCGCAATCGAGGGTCACAATATCAGCCAGCATGCCGTCTACCGTACTCTGGATTTCCACAAGCTTCTCTTTTTTTGCAGGATCTGATTCAGCATCGATCAGCTTCTCAATATTCTGAATGATACGCTCATACCTTTCAAGAATCTGCAGTTCAGAAAGGTTCTTTTTCATCTTTACATTGTAGCGGATCACATTCATGTAAGGCAGAACCATATAGTAGGGCAGGTCCGATTCGTTCATCTCAAATGCCTCGTCAAATAATTCGAGGTTTTCTTCGAGTTTGTCGGTATCCCGTATGGTGTGACGGTAGGCATCGTACGCCTTTCGGGCCACCACTTCATTCGCCTCATTGCAATGTTCACGCCTCATGTCGTACATCATCATGAGGGAGTCAATGTATACCTTTTTCTTTGCTTCGTCTTCCGTCGCTTCAATCAGTCCATTGTATATCTTGGCTCCGTTAATGTAAATTGATGTATTCAGGTCCGGGGTATTCTGTAAAAGCCACATGTGGGGCTTTTGAGCGGCCTTGAAATTGTCATTACGCAGTGCATCGGTATAGAGCACATTTTTTTCTTCAGCAGAAGTGCGCGTTGCGGGATCTTCCGGCCAGTTCCAGCCATTGCACTGCGCCTGTGCGTAGAGCGTCGGCAGCAACATCGTTGCGATAAGTAAAATACGCTTCATAACTATCGTCTTCATTTAATATAAATAACTAGTAATACTTTCTTCTCTCAAACCACTGATCGTTGAATGTGAAGCCTAAATAAACCCTGTAATAACTCTCTTTCAGGTAATTATCGTCCACATTTCCACGCTGACCGATTTTAAAAGCCATGTCGATACTTGACCAGCGGCTTACCGGTAATGACCACCCAAAATTGATGCCAAAGTCTTTAACTTGCTCTCCGGTGGCGCTTCTGGGCACATAGGGCAAAGTTTCGTAGTTAAACCCTATTCTATAAGACACTCGTTTAAGGTAATTGTTCACTGAGGAGGCATCCGGTGTAAACTCTCCCCCCAGGTGTATCTCAAAAGTATTTTGAAACCCGGGATTCTGCCCCTCATAATTCGTGAAATCAGCCCATTTCTGCATGGTTACGTCCACTCCGGCAACCCATTTTGTGCCTTTTGACAGAGAAACTCCAAGCCCCAGGGACTGTGGTATGCCAATGCTTCCGTTGGTGCTGTTATCCAGGGTGTCCCGGCTGGTAGGCTGTCCCTGAAACCTTCTTTCATAAAACTGCAGCCGCTCAGCGTTCAGGTCCGAGCCGAAATCATACGTAGCCCCGAGCGACAGATCTATATCATTGAAAACCGAGTCTTTCCGGTAAGCTAATCCCAGTCCGAACCTAAAGTCACGCACCGCTATTTCCGTGGATATGGTTGGCGTGTAATTCACCACATTATCCGAGGTAAGGACCGTGTTGGAGAATTCAGCATTGACCGAACCGAAAAGGTAGGCTATTTTCAGTCCGACGTTAAAATTTTTATTGATCCTGAACCCGTTGCTGAAATAGAATTCATTGATTCCCCCGAATCCTTCTTCCCTGACCAGTGCGGTATCCTGTGAATTATTGACAGTTTCCAGGGAGGATTGCTCGAAATCAATATAACTGAACGGCATCAGTCCGACAGAGGTAGTCCAGATACCAGGCTTCATCGGAAAGGCAAGGATCAGGTAGTTCAGGTTTCCCGCCCCGGTCGTTTCACTCCTGACCGAATCCTCGATTTGCTTGTATTCTCCCACATATCCCGCTGCAAAAACCGTAAGACGATTATAGGGAAGAAGTGCCGGGTTTTTATTATTCAGGTACCAGTATGACCCGTTGCTGATGCCAACACCTCCCATCCCCTGGTTGTAGACCAGGCTGGGGTCGACGAGATCGCCAACGCCAAGGCGGCTGAACGGAGAATTGCTTGCCTGTCCGTACCCCATGAGCACAGTACTGCACAGCAGACAGGTGATAAAAATTCTTTTGATGATGTAATTATGCATTATGTAGTAAAATCCTGTTCAGTCCGCGTAAAACCAATTCAGGGGCTGCAAATATGGGCCCTTTCACTGTGTTTTCAAAGTATTTCATATCTCCCCCGCACATAATAATCTGTAAACGGTCATATTTTGATTCATATTCTGAAATGATGCCGTTTATTTCTGCCCGGAGACCGTTGACCACCCCGCTTTGAATACATGACACTGTTGACCGGCCAATAAGTTGGGGCGCCGGGTTAATTTCAACAAGAGGCAGCCGAGCGGTAAACTGGTGAATGGCTTTAAATCGCATCATCAGCCCGGGAGAAATAGCCCCTCCCTCATAACGGCCCTCAGCAGTCAGTAACTCATACGTGATACAGGTACCCAGGTCGATGACCAGGCAATTTGTTTCCGGAAACAGTTGCCCCGCCCCGGCCACCGCAGCCAGCCGGTCGAGTCCCAGGGTTTCCGGGGTGGCGTAGTCATTGACGAAGGGAAGAGGCGTTGTATGGTCCAGAAACAGCGTACCATCCGGGAGTATTGTCCTCAATTCTGACTGCGCCGTGCTCACCGAACTTACCAGGATACGGGACGGATGATGACGGTCAATGATTTTTCTGATACCCGGCAGATCAAGCGGATGAAAAATTTGCTCCATCTGTTCCCCCCGGAAGAGTGCCCCCTTCACGACGGTATTGCCAAAATCGATGACCAGGTTCATGTTCTCAATTAAGATCGGTAAATTGCCCGCACGACTGAAAATTGGACAGGAGTAAACCACAAAAATATGAAAAATGGCAAAGAATATAAAGTCATCGGACTAATGTCAGGAACTTCCCTGGACGGCCTGGATATTGCCGCCGTCACCTTCAGGGATTCAGGCGGTAACTGGGCCTGGGAGTTGCTTCAGGCAGAAACCATTACCTATTCGGACGAATGGACAAGGCGTCTTGGTGAATGCATGTCTCTTTCGGGGGAAGATTTGAGCAGATTGCATGTGGATCTGGGTGCTTACTTTGGCACGAAGGTGACAGAATTCATGGACAAAAATTCATTTCAACCAGACCTGGTCGCCTCCCATGGTCATACGGTATTTCACCAGCCCGGGCACAGGCTGACCCTTCAGATAGGTGCAGGAACTGAGATTTATGCTGCCAGCGGGGTCCCCGTTGTTTGTGATTTCCGGACCCTCGATCTGGCTCTTGGCGGCCATGGTGCGCCGCTTGTTCCGGTAGGTGACCGTTATTTATTCGGAGAATATGACGCTTGTCTGAATCTCGGGGGTATTGCCAATATTTCCTACGAGCAAGGCGGAAACCGGATTGCATATGATATTTGTCCGTGTAATATGATATTGAACCGCCTGGCAAAGCGTGAGGGCAGGATCTATGACGAAGACGGAATACTGGCCGCCGGCGGGGAGGTATTAACTGAACGATTGGACCAGCTGAATGCCCTGGCATATTATTCTTCGCCTCCTCCCAAGTCGCTTGGCCAGGAATACATAGAATCCGATGTCCTTCCCGTATTGGAAAAAGGCAACGCCAGGGACCTGTTACGAACGTCGGTGGAGCATACCGCTCAAATGATTTCGCGCGCGGTCCGTCAGATAAATACAACCACACCGGAAGTCCTGATCACAGGTGGAGGAGCATTCAATTCATTCCTTATCAAAAGGATGCAGGAACTGCTGGGAGACGAGGCTCGCCTGGTTGTTCCGGATCCGCAGATTGTTTCCTACAAGGAAGCGCTGGTGTTTGCCTTTCTCGGTGTGCTGCGCATTCGCGGAGAAATTAATGTATGGGCTTCGGTGACTGGCGCGGTGCGTGATTCATCATCCGGAATCTTATTCGGCGAGATCGACGGGAATTTGTAGATTTGCCGCCGCACTAAGATTATGGAGCCATGAGAGCACTGCTTGAAAAATTTGAGAATAAACGTCCGGAAATCGTTTTTGAATGGAAAGACAGTGAAACCGAAGCAGAAGGGTGGGTGGTCATCAATTCCCTTCGGGGAGGTGCGGCAGGTGGCGGCACGCGCATGCGTGCCGGGCTCGATAAGCATGAAGTGGAATCCCTGGCCAAAACCATGGAGGTGAAATTTACCGTGTCGGGCCCGCCAATCGGGGGAGCCAAATCCGGCATCAATTTCGACCCGAATGATCCGAGGAAGCAGGGGGTGCTGGAGCGTTGGTTTGCCGTTGTCAAACCACTTCTTAAATATTATTATGGTACCGGTGGTGATCTCAATGTGGATGAAATTCTTGAAGTGATCCCGGTCACCGAAGACGTAGGTGTCTGGCATCCGCAGGAAGGGGTATTTAATGGTCATTTTCAGCCAAGGGAGGCTCAGATGATAAACCGGATTGGTCAGCTGCGGCATGGGGTGATCAAGGTCCTGGAAGACCCGCGTTATTCTCCGGATACAAGTCGCAAGTATACCGTGGCCGACATGATTACCGGTTACGGCGTGGCTGAGGCCGTCAGGCATTATTATGATTTGTGGGGCGGCAACCTGAATGTAAAACGTGCCGTGATCCAGGGCTGGGGCAATGTGGCCGGCTCGGCCGGGTATTACCTCTCGCAAATGGGTGTCAGTGTGGTCGGTATCATCGACCGGGCAGGTGGTGTAATGAAACAGGAAGGGTTCACCCGGGAAGAAATACGGAATTTCTTTCTGACCAGAAAAAGCAACCAGCTGAATGTTCCCGACATGATTCCTTTTGAGGAGATCAATGAGAAAATATGGGACCTCGATTTTGAAATATTTATTCCGGCCGCCTCTTCCCGCCTGATCACACGTGAACAGGTTCAGCGTATGATTGACTCCAGGCTGGAGTTATTTTCCTGCGGGGCCAACGTACCGTTCAAGGACCCTGAGATATTCTTTGGGCCGACCGGTGTATATGCCGACGCAAACTTTTCCGTCATTCCTGATTTTATTGCCAACTGTGGTATGGCCAGGGTGTTCGCTTATCTCATGGAGAATGAAGTGCCTATGGATGACGAGTCTATCTTTTCGGATACGTCAGGACGTATCCGCCAGGCCCTGGAAAATACGTTTAAAAAGAACCCCGGGAAAACGGGGATTGCCCAGAAGTCCTTTGAGATTGCACTGAACCAGTTATTGTAACAGGTCGGAACGGATTCAATCCGGGGGATTGTGAAAATCTTTAGATTTGGGTTATTTTAGCAAAAAAACGCCAACAGTCTGTGAGAAAAGCTGTCTTTTATTTAGTGCTGTTACTGCCGCTTCAATTTGGCGTTTCAACAACGATGGCGGCGGATTCAACAGTTTCCGATAAGACCGAAATTTCAGCTTCTTCCCTTTCTGTTAACCAGGTTGTCCCGCCGGAAGAAATGCAGGAAGAGGGGCACCACGGACCTCCCGGCTGGACGGTAATACCCTTTGTGCTGCTGCTTCTGATGATTGCCACGGGTCCGCTGTTTTATGAACATTTCTGGCACAAGAACTATCCGAAAATAGCCGTTGCACTGGCGCTACTGGTTGTTTCCTATTATATATTTTTTCTTCATAATACCCACAGTCCTGTCCACGCCCTGGCTGAGTATGTTCAGTTCATCGCCCTTCTCGCATCCCTGTACATAGCCTCCGGGGGCATAATGATAAATATTGATAAGAAGGCGACTCCGCTGGCAAATGTAATTTTGTTATGTGCCGGGGCTGTAATTGCCAACCTTATTGGTACTACCGGAGCTTCGATGTTGTTGATCCGTCCTTTTGTAAGGCTGAATAAGACCCGTATCAGGGCTTATCATATCATTTTTTTCATCTTTATCGTTAGTAATGTCGGTGGTTCCCTGACCCCGATCGGAGATCCCCCGCTGTTTCTTGGTTTCCTGAGGGGTGTGCCTTTTTTCTGGACGCTTACCCATAACATACTGCCATGGATAGCCGGCGTAGCTATTTTGCTTGTCATATTCTACCTGCTGGATATCCGGAACCGTCCGGATGCCGATGATTCGGATGATACGGATTATACCGGCCAGATCAGCCTGATAGGCTGGCGCAATTTTGCCTGGCTGGCGATCGTCATCGGATCGGTCTTTTTGGATCCCAACGTGTTTGACTGGGTGCCGGGCATCGAATATGACGGAATGAAATTTTCGTTTATCCGGGAAATAATCATGTTCTCAGTTGCCTATCTGAGTTACCGGTATGCGAGAAATGATGCCCTTAAAGGCAATGAATTCAGCTTTGAACCTATTCGGGAGGTGGCCTTTATATTCATCGGTATCTTTGGTACCATGATGCCTGCCCTGGAGCTGGTGGGTAATTTTGCCGCGAGCCCTGAAGGCGCACCCCTCATCAATCACAATACGCTTTATTGGGGTACAGGAATGCTGTCAGGCTTTCTTGATAATGCACCTACCTACATTAATTTTCTAACTGCGGCCATGGCCTCCCAGGATGCGGATATCGGAAAGCTTGCCGATGTACTGGCTTTTGCCAACGGGGCATATCCTGATTCAGTTCTGGACCTGAAGGCTATTTCGATTGCCGCGGTATTTTTCGGGGCCTTTACGTATATCGGAAACGGACCGAATTTTATGGTTAAATCCATTGCCGAACAGATAGGAATTAAGATGCCTTCGTTTTTTGGCTATATCATCCGCTTTTCCATTCCCTTCCTCTTACCGCTCCTGATAATTACGTGGCTGATTTTCTTCGCATTTGCTTCCTGAGACTATTCAGAAATGGAGAATACTCCTTTATTTAATTGTTTGAGTGCCTGATTTTTGTAGCGGGTATCCAGCAACACGGACACATTATTTTTGCTTCCACCCAGTGACACCATTCGAATCGGAATATTCTCCAGCGCATTAATGATCCGCTGAGCCATGCCATTGGAATCGAGGATCCTGCTGCCGACGATGCAAATAATAGTCATGTCGTGGTCCACTTCAACCGAACCGAAATGTTCCAGGTCCCGCACAATAGGGGTAAGGTACTGGTCATTGTCAATGGTCAGCGAAACAGCCACCTCCGAGGTTGTGATCATGTCTATGGGGGTGGCGTGCTTTTCAAACACTTCAAAAACCCGGCGCAGGAATCCATAGGCAAGCAGCATGCGTGTGGATTTGATCTTAATGGCCGTAATATTGTCTTTTGCAGCGACCGCCTTTATTTCTCCGTGTTCCTCTGATTCCCCGATCAGGGTACCGTAGGCGTTTTCGTCCATTGTGCTTTTCAGCCAAACCGGAATATTGAATCGCTGGGCGGGTTGTATGGAGGCCGGGTGGAGGATTTTCGCCCCGAAATAAGCCAGCTCAGCCGCTTCGTCGAAAGTCAGCGAAGCCACCGGGAATGTCTTGCTTACTACCCTCGGATCATTGTTGTGCATTCCATCTATATCCGTCCAGATCTGGACTTCCTTGGCCTGGATGGCCGCACCAATCAGGGAAGCTGTATAGTCACTGCCTCCGCGCTGCAGGTTGTCGGTCTGACCTTTTTCATTTCGGCAGATATAACCCTGGGTAATGAACAACGGCTCCCCGGTATGCTTACTCAGCAGTTCCTTCAGTTTTTCCGATATCAGCGTGATATCCGGTTCCCCGTGCGCATCAATTCGCATGAAATCGAGGGCCGGTAACAGTTGTGAAGGGATATTCCTGTCTTCAAGGTACGCCTGAAAAAGGTGGGTGGATATAAGTTCGCCCAACGCAAGCACTGTCTTCTCGTTTCCTTCATTGAAATCGGGAATCTCCGCAAGGGTTTCAAGGTCATGAAAGAATCGCCCTATGATCGCACGGCCCTTTTCCAATCCTTCGTCAGAGCTGTACAGTGTTTCTACAAATGCATCATATCTTGCACGCAGTTCACTGATTTCCTTACGGGCCTCGTCCTGTTTGTGATGAATCAGATGCTGACCGATGGATACCAGCTGATTGGTTGTACCGCTCACGGCTGATAATACCACGATCTTCTCCTCTTTGTCCCTTGTGATCAGGGAAGCCACTTTCTGCATTCGTTCCGGGCTGCCTACCGAGGTGCCACCAAATTTATAAACAATCATAGGACCGCAAATTTACCAATTCTGCTGATACACAGGAATCAGGGAGAGGAATTAGCAAAAAAAAACCGTTCCCACTTACGTGAGAACGGTCTGAAATGAAGCTGCTGAAGGGTTATCCTTCGTTTTCTTCCTCAATTTCCTCAAGGATCACTTCTTCGATTTCTCCGGCAGCGAGTTCCACGTCCTGCCATTCTACCAGGATCGCCACAAATTCGCCGTTTTCATCGTACGCTACCGCGTACAGGTCATAGATTCCCGGTTCCATGAATGCAAGGGTAAACGTACCATCAGCACGAACCCTGCCGCTTGTTACAGCATTGGGAAAATCAACATCGTCATTTTCCGGATCAAAAATTTCATCCTCTGTGAAGATTCCGTCGTCGTAGGCGTAAACGACCATCTCAGCCTGCTCCTCTAATGGGATAACTTCCCCATTGATAAGGCCGACATTGTCGTTCTCCACCAGTCGAAGCACCGGCTTAAGGATATATTTACCTGAATTTCCTGCTTTTACAACGGATTTACGCACGTTAAAATCAATGGTTACACTGGTTACACCTCCTGCGGGTACCGAGAATTCACCCTTGGCTTTATAACCTGAAGTTGCTCCACTGGGTACAAACAAAGGCTGTACAGATCCATCTTCGTACTCCAGGTAAGTTCCCGGATTGGCTTTAGGTCCGCCGCCCATCTCAGGCATATCCAGGATTAATCGTATTTCGTCATAATCTCCGGCGTTCAGTTCGTCTTCCGTTAAGAAATAAACCTCCCCGTTCTGGTAGTCCAGAAGATTAATGGATACGGGCTCGTCAAATTCATTCATTTCAAGCCACGTTCCATCACCGTCCCTGATTTCCACGCCGAGAACTTTGATATGTACTCCCACAATATCCTCGTCATATATAGGTGCATCGGTTATGGAAAGTTCTATCCTGCCTTTCGGATCACTGGTATCATCATCGCATGCGAAGAATCCCAATGAGGCGATTGTCAGAATGGTTATTATTTTTAATATTTTCATAGTTATTCTATTAATTCAACATTTGGTTTGATTGCCTGTCTTCTCACTAAGTAACGCCCGGGACGCCGGAATTGATTTGGGCAATAAGACGAAATGCGTTTAGAATCGTTGAATGGTATTATTAGAAATATGACATAAAAAAACAGCGGAGTCCATACTCCGCTGTTTTATATGTGTATTATACAGTGTTTACTTTAAAAAGTTCTGACTATCAGATGCAATTACTTTTTAGAGTCATCCACTTCTTCGTACTCGACATCAGATACATCACCGTCTGTACCGGATTCTGCACCTGCGCCTGATTGGTCAGGACCACCTGCCTGCGCGCCGCCGGCACCTGCTTCGGCACCGCCAGAGGCTGCATACATTTCCTGAGCAGCACCCTCCCAGGCTTTATTCATACCCTCCACGGCCGTGTCTATGGCAGCGAGGTCTCCTGATTTGTGTGCTGATTTCAGTTCTTCCAGGGCACTGTTGATCTTGGCTTTATTGTCATCCGAGAGCTTATCGCCATATTCTTTCAACTGCTTTTCGGTCTGGAAGATCAGTGAGTCAGCCGTATTCACTTTTTCAGCGCGCTCCTTGGCCTCTTTGTCGGCTTCGGCATTCGCCTGGGCTTCCTGCTTCATCTTTTCGATTTCATCGTCGGTCAGCCCGGAAGAAGCTTCAATACGGATTTTCTGCTCTTTTCCTGTTCCTTTATCCTTTGCAGATACATTCAGTATACCATTGGCATCAATGTCAAAGGTAACCTCGATCTGCGGTACTCCGCGTGGTGCGGGCGGAATTCCGTCAAGGTGGAATCGTCCGATAGTACGGTTATCCCTGGCCATGGGGCGTTCACCCTGCAGCACATGAATTTCCACCGACGGCTGGTTATCTGCCGCTGTCGAGAATGTCTCCGATTTCTTGGTCGGGATCGTGGTATTTGACTCGATCAGTTTCGTAAATACGCCGCCCATGGTTTCGATACCCAGCGAAAGCGGGGTAACATCCAGCAGGAGGACGTCTTTCACTTCACCGGTAAGTACACCACCCTGGATGGCAGCTCCGATAGCAACCACCTCATCGGGATTTACTCCCTTGGAAGGTTTTTTACCGAAGAACTTCTCCACTTCTTCCTGAATTTTAGGAATACGTGTGGAACCACCCACTAATATAACTTCGTCTACTTCCGATGCGCTCATTCCCGCATCTTTCAGCGCGAGCTTACATGGCTCCATAGACCTGCGGATCAGGTCATCGGCAAGCTGCTCGAATTTGGAGCGGGAAAGCTTCCTCACCAGGTGCTTGGGAACACCATCCACCGGCATGATATAGGGCAGGTTGATTTCTGTTTCGGTCGAACTAGACAGTTCGATCTTTGCTTTTTCTGCGGCTTCCTTAAGACGCTGCAATGCCATAGGATCTTTGCGGAGATCCACATTCTCATCTTTCTGAAATTCTTCAGCAAGCCAGTTAATGATTACCTGGTCAAAATCATCACCCCCCAGGTGTACATCACCATTGGTTGACTTTACTTCGAATACCCCGTCACCCAGTTCGAGGATGGATATATCAAATGTACCGCCGCCCAGGTCATACACGGCGATTTTCATGTCCTGATTCTTTTTGTCAAGGCCATAAGCCAGTGCAGCGGCCGTAGGCTCATTGATAATACGTTTCACCTCAAGTCCTGCAATTTGTCCGGCTTCCTTGGTTGCCTGACGTTCTGCATCGTTAAAATAGGCAGGTACGGTGACAACAGCTTCCTTGATTTCTGTGCCCAGATAATCTTCAGCTGTTGATTTCATTTTTTGAAGGATCATTGCCGAGATTTCCTGCGGCGTATAATTGCGGTCCCCGATTTTTACACGAACCGTATCATTACTTCCTTTTTCGAGATCATAAGAAACCGTTTTACGCTCTTCACTAACCTCCGTAAATTTCTTACCCATAAAACGCTTTACAGAGCTAACGGTGTGCTTCGGATTGGTGATCGCCTGGCGCTTTGCCGGATCCCCAACCTTTCGCTCGCCCTTTCCTCCGTCCAGGAAAGCGACGATAGAAGGCGTGGTTCTTCTCCCTTCGCTGTTAGGAATTACCACCGGCTCGTTACCTTCCATCACGGCAACGCACGAGTTGGTCGTTCCTAAGTCAATTCCAATAATTTTTCCCATGATAAATATGTATGTTTTAATTCAGATAATTCAATGTCACTTTACTTTCATCAATGCCTGTGCCAAGCAGGTATTTGTGACATAATGTCATAGTTTCCTTGCCATTTTAGGATATACTATGAGGAATTCGACGGAAAGACAGTACCTTTGCAGCCTATTACTAGAATATGGAGATAAAGAAGGAAATAGCCAGGCGGCGCACTTTTGGTATCATCAGTCACCCGGATGCAGGGAAAACCACCCTGACAGAGAAGTTACTGCTGTTTGGCGGGGCTATTCAAACAGCCGGTGCGGTGAAATCAAACAAGATCAAGATGCATGCGCGATCTGACTGGATGGAGATTGAGAAGCAGCGGGGAATTTCCGTGGCCACCTCGGTGATGGGGTTTAATTACCGCGATGTGAAGATCAATTTACTCGATACACCCGGACACCAGGACTTTGCTGAAGATACCTATCGCACCCTCACGGCCGTAGACAGTGTGATCATGGTGATTGACTGTGTGAAGGGTGTGGAAATCCAGACCGAAAAGCTGATGGAGGTTTGCCGGATGCGGAATACGCCGGTCATTTGCTTTATTAATAAGATGGACCGCGAAGGCCGGGACCCCTACGAGTTACTTGACGAGATCGAGGAGAAACTGAATATTCGTGTTCGCCCACTTTCCTGGCCGATCAATATGGGCAAGACGTTTAAAGGCGTTTACAGCCTGTACAATAAATCACTTCTCTTGTTTCAGCCAAGCCGAAACAAGGTGGAAGGATCAGGAATCCGGTTTACTGACTTGTCTGATCCCGAACTCGAGAAGCATATCGGAGAGCGGGATGCCGCCCAATTGCGGGAAGACGTGGAACTGATCGAAGGGGTGTATCCTGAATTTGATGTCGATGCGTACCTGCGCGGGGAAGTGGCCCCGGTATTTTTCGGGTCGGCGGTGAATAACTTTGGCGTTAAGGAATTGCTGGATTGTTTTATCGATTTTGCACCCACTCCGAAACCCCGTGAAACGGAGGAACGGGTTGTACAACCTGATGAAAAGGATTTCTCAGGGTTTATATTTAAAATCCATGCCAACATGGACCCGAATCACCGAAACCGCATTGCGTTTGTCCGTGTTTGCTCTGGTAAATTTGAACGCGGGAAGAATTATTACCACGTACGACTGGATAAGAAATTCAGGATCTCCAACGCGACGGCATTTATGGCGCAGGAAAAAGAGAATGTGGAAGAGGCATTTCCGGGTGATATCATTGGCCTTTACGATACCGGAACCATGAAGATCGGGGATACCCTGTCGGAAGGGGAAAAAGGAATGTACAAAGGCATTCCGAGTTTTTCGCCGGAGATCTTCAAGGAGGTGATCAATAAGGATGCGATGAAGACCAAGCAGCTTGACAAGGGGCTCAATCAGCTGATGGAAGAAGGGGTGGCCCAGTTGTTTACGTACGAATTGGGTTCAAAGAAGGTCGTGGGTACAGTAGGGGCCCTGCAGTTTGAGGTGATCCAGCATCGTCTGAAAAATGAATATGGGGCCTCTTGCGATTTTATGTCAATGAACCTGTACAAAGCCTGCTGGATTTCGAGCAAGGACCCGAAGAAACTGCGGGAATTTGTGGATTCCAAATATCGTCACATAGCCCGGGACAAGGACGGTAAGCTTGTGTTTATGGCTGAGTCAAGAGCTTGGCTCACCATGGTCCAGGATAATTTCCCGGATATCGATTTCCATTTCACATCAGAATTTTGATCATGAAGCTCACGCAGAAGGAAATACTCTTTGAAGATAACCACCTGCTGGTGGTAAACAAGCCTGCCGGTTTGCTCGTGCAGGCCGACAGAACCGGCGACGAAACCCTGGCAGATGCCGCAATGGAATACATCCGGGTCAAATACAAAAAACCGGGGGATGTCTTCCTGGGGGTGGTTCACCGTATAGACCGGCCGGTCAGCGGTGCAGTGATCCTTGCCCGGACCTCCAAAGGGCTGGAGCGAATGAACAAAATTTTTCAGGATAGAGAGATTAAAAAAACATACTGGGCACTGGTGAAGCACCGGCCGCCGCAGGTAGAAGAAACGACCCTGACTCATTATATCCGGAAGAATACTAAGATTAACAAGGCGATGGCCTCCAATTCTGCGGGGAAAGGCGGACAAAAAGCCGTGATGTCCTACCGGCTTGCCGGACGCATCGCTGACTACTATTTACTCGAGGTCAAACCTGAAACAGGCCGCCCGCATCAGATACGGGTTCAGCTGGCAAAAATTGGGTGTCCGATTGCCGGGGATGTAAAGTATGGCAGTGACAAGCCCGCACCAGACGGGCGTATTTACCTGCACGCGCGTGGGGTGGAATTTGTACATCCCGTACGTAAGGAGCCGGTTCGGATCACCGCCGGACTGCCTGATGACCAGGTCTGGCAGCTTTTTCGTGGGATCTGATGGCAGGATGGTTTAAAAAACTGCAGGAAAAATGGAAGGTGACTGCGTTTCAGGCAGTGATCATTCTGATCGTATTTGCCTGCACCGGTTTTACCGTCCTGTTTATCAAGGGTCCGGTACTCTCCTTATTCGGACCGGAAGAAGAACGTACCATCTGGCATTCCATTCTTTATTACCTCCTGATTCTGCCTGTTTATAATGTCGTATTGCTGGCTTACGGTTTTCTGTTTGGCCAGTTCAGCTTTTTCTGGGCATTTGAGAAAAGAATGTTTCGGAGAATGCTGGGCAGGAAATAACGATCCGGTGTAAACCGTCACATTCTCCCGCTTCTGAACAGGTATAAAAAAAACCCTGCATTATTGCAGGGTTTCCTTAATTATATATGTGTCAGATCAGGCCTCTTCTTCGGTTGTTTTCAGTCCGTCAGCAAGCAATGTGACTTTGTTATGAAGGACCTCAACAATACCGCCCGTAATCTCCACAGTGTGTGTCCCCTTCTGGTCCTTGTACACCACGCGTCCATTGGTAAGTGTACTCACCATCGGCGCATGATCGTTCATCACCTGAAATGATCCGTCAGTTCCGGGAAACGTAACAATATGCGTTTCCCCTTCAAATACCTTGGCTGCCGGAGTGACTATTTCTAAATACATACTATCAGTTATTTTTTGGCATCTGCCATCATCTTCTCGCCTTTGGCCACAGCATCTTCTATGCTACCTACCAGGTTGAAGGCCATTTCAGGAAGATGATCCAGTTCGCCATCCATAATCATGTTGAATCCCTTGATGGTTTCCTTGATGTCTACCAGCGTACCGGGGATTCCGGTAAACTGCTCGGCCACGTGGAAGGGCTGAGAAAGGAATCGCTGTACACGACGGGCACGGTGAACCACCATTTTATCTTCGTCAGACAGTTCGTCCATTCCAAGGATTGCAATAATATCCTGAAGTTCCTTGTACCGCTGGAGAATCTCCTTGACACGCTGCGCACAGTCGTAGTGCTCGTCGCCCAGCACTTCAGCACTCAGGATCCTTGACGTGGAATCCAGCGGATCCACCGCCGGGTAAATTCCCAGCTCGGAAATCTTACGGGACAATACCGTTGTGGCATCCAGGTGGGCAAAAGTGGTGGCAGGAGCAGGGTCAGTCAAGTCATCGGCAGGTACATATACAGCCTGAACCGATGTAATGGATCCCTTTTTGGTCGACGTAATACGTTCCTGCATGGCACCCATTTCTGTGGCCAGTGTGGGCTGATACCCCACCGCAGAAGGCATACGGCCCAGCAGGGCTGAAACCTCAGAACCCGCCTGCGTGAAACGGAAAATATTGTCAATGAAAAACAGAATATCTTTTCCCTGTCCTTCGCCATCTCCGTCACGGAAATATTCCGCAATGGTAAGACCGGACAAGGCAACCCTTGCGCGGGCTCCGGGAGGTTCGTTCATCTGTCCGAATACAAAGGTAGCCTTGGATTCTTTCAATGCCTCAAAGTCAACATTGGACAAATCCCACTTGCCTTCTTCCATCGATTTATGGAAAGCTTCTCCATAATTAACGATTCCGGACTCCAGCATTTCGCGAAGCAGGTCATTCCCTTCACGGGTACGTTCTCCCACACCGGCAAATACCGAAAGGCCTGAATAGGCTTTGGCGATATTGTTGATCAATTCCTGGATAAGAACCGTCTTTCCCACACCGGCACCACCAAACAAGCCGATCTTACCCCCTTTTGAATAAGGCTCAATAAGATCGATTACCTTGATACCTGTGTAAAGAACTTCCTGGGAAGTGGACAGGTCCTCAAATTTAGGCGCCTGGCGGTGAATAGGCAGCCCCTTTTTGGTGTCAGGCTGTTTGATGCCATCAATGGCTTCTCCTACAACATTGAACAGACGACCCTTGATGTTATCCCCAATGGGCATTTCAATCGGGTTTCCGGTATCCAGCACATCCATGCCACGTACCAGTCCCTCCGTACTTTCCATTGCGATGGTCCTTACCCGATCTTCGCCAAGGTGCTGCTGGCACTCGAGTACTACTTTCTGACCATTTTCTTTTGTTACTTCCAGTGAATCCAGGATGTTCGGCAGTTTCGCCCCTTCGGCATCAAAGCTCACGTCCACAACGGGTCCGATTACCTGGGTAATTTTACCAATATTCGCCATTGTTTATTTTTTGTTATAAGAGTATGAAATGAACCCACTATGCTGGGATTTCAGTCTGCAAAACTACGTCTTAAAATTTACATACCCAACACAGCTTGGTGATTTTTATGACCTCAGGCCCAGAGTGAAATGCGGAACGTGGTCCCCTGGTTTTCTTCGGAGGATTTGACAAAAATCTTGCCCTGGTGGTATCTTTCGATGATTCGTTTGGCCAGGGTCAGTCCCAGGCCCCATCCCCTTTTTTTAGTGGTAAAACCAGGGTTGAACACCTGCTTGATCCTGGATTTAGGTATACCTTTTCCGGTGTCTGATATATCGATGAATACCTTGCCTTCATTTCCTTTGAGAATGAAAATATGGATTTTACCGGCCCCGTTCATGGCATCCACGGCATTTTTACAAAGGTTTTCAATCACCCATTCAAACAAGGGGGGGTTAACCTGTGCGGTTATGCCGCGGGTCAGGGCTTCGACTTCGATCCGCACCTTCGGTGAGATCCGGGAGCGGAGGTAATCAATAACGGTATTGATCAGGTTTTCAATTTCAACTTCCTTGAGTACCGGGGCGGAGCCGATGTTGGAAAACCGTTCGGTAATCACCTGTAACTTCTGGATATCCTTGTCAAGCTCAGAGATCAGCTCCTTGTCCTTGATGGAAGCCTGTTCCCTGAAATATTCCACCCAGGCCATCAGGGAGGAAATGGGAGTTCCCAGCTGGTGGGCGGTTTCCTTGGCAAGCCCGACCCAAACCCGGTTTTGTTCGGCGGCCTTTGAATAATTGAACGCCATATAGGCGATAAATCCAAAGATAGCGATCACTGACAACTGGATATACGGGTAATAGGTTAACTGGGTCAGAAGAAAGGAATTACGATAATAGACGTAGCTAATGCTGATTATCTCATTGGTACCCGGATCCCGCAAAGACACCTCGATCGGCTCGTAGGCTTCTTCCATTTTTTCCAGTTCCTCATAGATCAGTTGGTTTTTACGTTTCTGGGACAGGGCTGAATCGACACTTATGTTTCGGTAATCCTGGATACTGCCGTTTTCGCTGACCAGGATGGTGGGGATGGAATTGTTCTGGAAAAGGATTTCATCCGTGATGAAATAGAGGTCTTTGTCCAGGTTTTCCCTCACCGTATATTCGAGTGCCTTGGCAAACAGGCGAATCTGGCGCTCCTCGCGTTCCTTAAGCTGATCGATCAGGATATTGGTGTACAGGATTGAGCCCACACTGATGACAATGGAGAAGATAAGCACAAACCATTTCAGGTTGGATTTATCCTGGGAAAAATCGAGTCCGGACTGAAAGGAAGATTGCGCCATAGATACCTGAACCGGCAGGGTAAAAACAAAAATGCCGGAACACCAATATAGGTTTTTTCCGGCATTTCATGTCAGCGGATAGCCCGGATCATTTCATACGGATCCATTTGGCGATCACTTTATAATTCACCTTGGTGCCATGCATGAGGATGCCGATACGGTATATTCTGCCTGCAATCCAGGTGGTTGCCAGAAATCCAAGAATCAGAAGCACCATGGAAAGTGCCAGTTCCCAGGCCGGCACTCCGTACGCAATCCTGCCCATCATAATGATAGGGGAGGTAAAGGGTATGACGGACAGCCAGAAGCTCAGCGGACCATCGGGATTCTGGATCACGCTGTTCATTCCTATGATACCGGCAATCAGCGGAATCATAATAGGGATCATGAATTGCTGGGCCTCTGCCGGGGTGTCCACGGCCGAGCCGACGGCAGCAAACAGTGCACCGTAAAGAAGATAACCACCGAGGAAATAGAAGATAAAGGTCAGGATTACCCGGGTGAAGGGAATCTGATTGATATAGGACATCATCTCCTGGGCTTCCTCGTTGGAAAGTTGTTGGGTGGCACGCATATTTTCGGTCATGTCCACTCCAAACAGGGCCATCACCAGGGTAAACAAACCGCCCATCAGCACGACCCAGATAAGTACCTGGAACAATCCGACCGATGCCACTCCAAGGATTTTGCCAAGCATCAGCTGAAAAGGCTTAACTGTTGAAATAATTACTTCAACGATTTTGTTGCTTTTTTCTTCAATGACTCCCTGCATGACCTGGCCGCCATAGGCAAACATGAAAATATAGATCAGGAAGCCGGTCAGATAGCCCACCACAAACGTGACGCCCTGGTTACTTTCCTTTTCCTCTCCTTCACTCATGTCATAGGTGGTCAGGCTGATATTGGTGTCAAGTTTATCCAGGAGCTCCTGATCTATCGCATAAACCTCGAGTTTACGCTGTCTTATTATTTCCTCTACCGCATCGTCAATAGATGAAACCGTATTCATGCTGGGAGCCGACCGGGTATACAGGGAGATGCCAGTTGGGTTTTCAAGGTCATAATCCGGAATATACAGCAGTCCGTAAGCACTGCCTTCCTTAAAGGCGGTTTTTGCCTGATCAAGTGATCCTTCCATATGGGTATATGAAAAATCCTCGTCTTCTGTCAGGTTGAATGAACCCGATTCATCAAGGACCAGCAAGTCACGTACCTGGACGTTATCCTGTTCACGCTCCATAAAATAAATTATGGTGCCAAACAGGGCAGGGAAGATCAGGGGCACGAGCAGGGTGGTCAACAGGAACGATTTTTTCTGTACCCGGCTCAGGAATTCACGTTGTATGATAAGGAATATCTTCGACATTTCAGGGTTCTTTTACTTTGCTGATAAATATTTCATTGATGGTGGGAATCTTTTCAACAAATCCATGCACTTCCGTATCACGGATCAGGGAAGCCAGGAGTTCGTTCGGACTTTTATCCTCGTCGATACGCACTACAGACCTGAAGTAATTATCGTCCATTGTCTGCTGATCCAGCAGGTTGAAGCCCATCATGCCGTTGGACCAGGGGCCGCGATGTTCCACAATGAATGTATTTGAACGGTATTCGTTCTTGATCTCCTGTTTCGCGCCTTCCAGGATTTTCCGGGATTTGTTGATCAGGGCAATGTGATCACACAGCTCTTCCACGGATTCCATCCGGTGGGTTGAGAATATCACCGTACTGCCGTTCTCACGCAACCGGAGAATTTCGTCCTTGATCAGATTGGCGTTTACGGGATCAAACCCTGAAAATGGTTCATCAAGGATGATAAGCTTGGGTTCATTAAGGACGGTGGAAATGAACTGGATCTTTTGGGCCATACCTTTGGAAAGGTCCTCGATCTTTTTACTCCACCAGTCCGATATTTCCAGACGCTCCACCCACATCCGGCTTTTCTTTATGGCATCTGCCCGGGACATGTTTCGTAGCCTGCCAAGGTACACCAGTTGTTCGCCGACCTTCATTTTTTTATACAGTCCGCGTTCTTCGGGCAGATAGCCTATGATCGAAATATGATCGGGATTGAGGGGTTGTCCGTTAATCAGCACCTTGCCTTTATCGGCATCGATGATCTGATTTATTATTCGTATCAGTGTGGTTTTTCCGGCGCCATTTTGACCAAGCAGTCCGTATATGCTGTTTCTGGGAATGGAAATACTCACATCCTCCAGGGCCACATGTCCGGAATAATACTTTGAAATGTGTTGTGCTTCAAGCGTATATTCCACCAGTTCAAGTGTTTAGGTTTTCAATGCAACGAATCTACAACGAAAACATGTAATGGTGGAAGGATTAGGTCTCAACGGTCAATAATCCGGCTGAACCTTCGAATAAGGATATGAAATCAACGTTGCTTGAAAATGATCTTTCCCATGCTCACATCAAGCTGGAATACAAGCGCGTCTGTACTGCTCGCTTCATAAGCAGCATTCACATAGGTATTGGGTGCGGTTTTCCGGAATGTGGAGGGCAGGCGTACTTTACACAGCCAGGAGTCTTTTACCTGGATCATGGTGGGCGCGGTGTTGGATGGGAGAATAACAAACATATTTCCGGCACCCACGCTTCCTATCACCTTACCGGACATTTTTTCCTCTCCGCTGATATCAAGAAGCAGGTCCCCGAATCCGACATCGGCTTTGACATACTTACTTCTGGCCATATCCAGTTTCCGTACAGCGACCGAACCCATGTCCACCTTCACGTAGAACGTATCCATTTCCACATTATTTCCGCCCTGGGAGAAGTAGCCGATATTAATATCTGCGCTCCCGGTATGTATCTTAAGGTTTTCCACGCTGATGCCCGACAGGTCGATATCTGCCTGGCCGATGCCGTATTTCAGGTCCAGGTCATACACTTGTTCCTGGTTGAGGTAAACACGCCAGATTTTGTCGTGACCTTCATGACGATTACCGAAAACACGGGTACTTATTGACTGACCAAACCCTTCGGCACGGTCATCTTCCAGCACGAGGTTCACCTTGCAGGTGGTACCTTCGATATTTTTGTTAAAAGTGTGGGAATAATTGTCGTAATCCTGGTTACTGTACACGGTGATAAGCTCATCGCTTTCTCCCGCCTTGATCGAACATTGCCCGTTGTTCACCTCAAAATGCAGATCAACATTCTCCACTCTGCTTACTCCACTCACTGAAAACTGCTTCTTGATTTGGGCCTGTGCCTGGTTGGCAGCGAAAATCAGAACCGCAACTACAGCTAAACTACATCTCGTCATGGTGGTAAATACGTGTGCTTCACCATGGAAGTTGCAGAATTTTACAAAAAAAATCACATTTTCCCGGAGTGTTCCGGGCCAAAAGGAGGTCTGCTAGAAGAATTCCCGCATTTTCTCAAAGAAACCTTTTTCATTTCTGCCCGGCTTGGGCTGGAAATTTTCGGAGTCCCGGAGGCTTTCAAGGGCAGATTTTTCTTCGGCATTCAGTTTTTTGGGTGTCCAGACATTGACATGAATGAGCTGGTCTCCTTTTCCGTATCCGTTGAGGTCGCTGATTCCTTTGCCCCGCAACCGCAGGATTTTACCACTTTGTGTGCCCTGATCGATTTTGATCCGGACCTTTCCATCGATGGTAGGCACCTCCACGGAAGTACCCAGTGCAGCATCGACAAAGCTTATGTACAAATCAAACACCACATTGTTTCCTTCCCGCTTCAGGGTGTCATGTTCGGTTTCCTCCACAACGATGAGAAGGTCGCCGGCAGGGCCACCACCCGGGGCTTCATTGCCTTTGCCTGACATGGACAACTGCATGCCGTCGGCGACGCCTGCAGGTATCTTGATGCTGATCACCTCTTCCTTGGGTACAAGCCCTGAGCTGTCCACGCCCGGAGGCCGGTTATCAATCAGTTTACCGCTTCCGTTGCAGGAAGGGCAGGTACTGGTTGAAACCATCTGACCAAGCATGGTATTTACTGCTTTGCGCACCTGACCGGTTCCCTGGCAGGTCGGGCAGGTTTTAAAGGTTACGCCATCGGCCGCAACCATACGGTTTACCTTGATCTTTTTTTCCGCTCCATGAGCGATTTCTTCCAGGTTAAGCTTGAGCTTAATACGCAGATTGGATCCCCGGCGCTGTCTTCTGCGGCCGCCGCCGCCACCCCCAAAGAAGCTGTCAAACGGACTGTGTCCACCGAAGATGTCGCCAAACTGGCTGAAGATATCCTCCATGTTCATCGACTGTCCTCCGCCGAAGCCGCCTCCGTTCATTCCGGAATGGCCGAAGCGGTCATATCGCTGCCTTTTCTCCTGATCGCGCAAAACCTCGTAAGCCTCGGCCGCTTCTTTGAATTTTTCTTCCGCTTCCGGGTCGTTCGGGTTCTTGTCAGGGTGGAATTTGATGGCTACCTTGCGATAGGCCTTCTTGATCTCATCCTGTGAGGCGTTTTTATCTACTCCTAATATCTCGTAATAATCTCTTTTTGCCATGTTCTCTTTATTAGCTTCCTATCACCACTTTGGCGTAGCGGATCACTTTATCTTTCAGCATGTAGCCCTTCTCAACCACATCCACCACTTTACCTTTTAATTTCTTGGAAGGAGCGGGGATTTGGGTTATCGCCTCGTGGAAATCAGGATCAAAGTCAGAACCTTGTCCGGTATCCATAGGTTTAAGCCCTTTTTGTTCCAGTGTCTTTTTAAACTTGCCAAAGATCAGATCCAGTCCTTCTTTAATACTGCCACTATCACCACCTTCATCCCCGATGGATTTGCTGGCTCGTTCAAAATCGTCCAGGACCGGAAGCAAAGCTGACATAAGGTCTTCATTAGCTGTACTGATCAGGTCCAGTTTTTCCTTGGCTGTGCGGCGGCGGAAATTTTCAAATTCCGAATAAAGGCGGAGGTACTTATCCTTGCTCTCCTGAAGTTCGATCGAGAGCTTATCTATTTCATCGCCGGCAGTGTCTTCCTTCGGACTCTTATTCTCCTGCGATTCTTTTGCCTGTTCTTCATTCTCCGCAACTGCATTGTCAGAATGTTCCCTGGTCTCTTCTGCCTGGTTTGTTTCCTTATCTGATTCTTTCATATCTCTAATTCAATCAAATTCCTGTTCACGCAGGACATACCATGCCCTGCCGCTTAATGGGGCGGCAATTTCTCTGCCAATCCGCCTATCCTGTCAAATTGACATTATTTTGTCAGCATTTTCCACAATGTATCCTTCAATTCCGTCAGTCCGGACTGGGTAACGGCTGAAATAAAGACATGCGCAATGCCCCCGGGCAGTTCCTTTTTCACTTCCTCACGAAGTTCTTCATCAAGCAAATCGGATTTGGAGATGGCCAGGAGACGTTGCTTGTCCAGGAGTTCGGGGTTATATTTCTTTAATTCCTTGAGAAGGATGCTGTACTCATCCGCAATATCCCTGGCATCGGCCGGCACCAGAAAAAGCAGGATCGAATTACGCTCGATATGCCGGAGAAACCGCGTGCCGAGACCTTTTCCTTCGGCAGCCCCCTCGATAATTCCGGGAATATCGGCGACAACGAAGGACTTAAATTCCCGGTAGGCCACCACACCAAGGTTCGGGGTCAGGGTGGTAAACGGATAATCGGCGATTTCCGGTTTGGCGGCACTTAATACGGAAAGTAAGGTGGATTTTCCTGCATTCGGGAATCCAACCAGTCCGACATCGGCCAGTAATTTTAACTCAAGAACCATCCAGACTTCCTGTCCTTCTTCCCCGGGCTGAGCAAACCGGGGTGCCTGGTTGGTGGAGGTTTTGAAGTTTTCGTTGCCCAGTCCCCCTCTTCCGCCGGGCAGCAGAATTTTTTCCTCTCCTTCTTCGGTAATCTCGAAAAGTTTTTTGCCGGATTCCGCCTCCCTGGCCACCGTCCCCAGCGGCACTTCCAGAATGATATCCTCGCCGTCGGCCCCCGAACGCCGGCCCCCTTCGCCTGATTTGCCGTTGCCGGCAATCACATGCTTCTGGTATTTGAGATGGAGGAGCGTCCACAGCTGCGAATTGCCGCGAAGGATGATGTGCCCGCCTCTGCCGCCATTTCCTCCGTCAGGACCTCCCTTGGGGACATGCTTTTCACGACGAAAATGGACAGACCCTGTTCCCCCGGCGCCGCTCCGGGCACAAAATTTTACATAATCGATAAAATTTGAGGAAGCCACAATCAGGCCTTTTGATCCTCAAAAGATTCGATTACAGCGCAAAGCTGGTCAAAAATCCTGTCAATCGTTCCTACTCCATGGACCGGATAGTATTTACCCTGTCCTTTGTAAAACTCCATAACCGGTACGGTCTCATCGAAATAAACCCTGAGACGGTTTTCAATTTTTTCCACACTCTGGTCGTCAGCCCGGCCTGATTCCTTACCCCGGGATAGCAGGCGTTTTTTCAATTCATTTTCCGGTACATCCAGTGCGATCATCCCGGTAATAGGCGACCCCTTACCTTCCAGCAGTTCGTCCAGAGCCCGCGCCTGAGGAACCGTACGTGGAAATCCGTCAAAAATATAGCCTTCGACCCCTTCAGTTTCCTTGATCTTCTCATCGACCATCCCGATAACCACCTGATCAGGAACCAGGTTGCCTTCGTCCATGTAGTGACGGGCAAGCTTGCCAAGTTCGGTTCCTTCATTCAGGTGTTTCCTGAACAAGTCTCCGGTTGAGATATGGGTAAGGTTGTATTTTTCAATGAGTTTTTCCGACTGCGTTCCTTTGCCCGCACCGGGAGGTCCAAATAATACGATATTCAACATGAAGATTAATTTTTCAATGTGATACAGCTCATTTAAGCTGATAGATATCTTTTAAATTTCTGCCCAGGCCTTCATAATCCAGCCCGTATCCCACCACAAATGCGTCAGGTATATCGAAACCGACGTATTTGATCCTGTCCTGAATTTCCGGATTACGTGGTTTTCGCAGCAGGGAAACGATCTCAACCGAGCTTGCTCCCAGGTCTTCAACCAATTCAATCATTTTTGTGATCGTCTGTCCGGTGTCCACAATATCCTCCAGGATCAGAATATCCTGGTTAAAAATATTTTCATTCAGCCCGATCAGTTGCTTCACATTTCCCGAACTTTCCATTTCCCGGTAAGATGCTACTTTAATAAAGGTGATCCGGACATTGCGCCCCAATTCCCTGATCAGGTCTGCCGCAAAGATAAACGATCCGTTCAGGACCGCCACCACCAGGGGGTCACGGTGTTTGTAATCACGTTTGATCGTCCGCCCCAATCGCCTGACAGCCTTTCGGATTTCCTCATCGGTGAGGAATTTTTGAAATTTTTTATCTCGAATGACCATCGAACGGATTAAGCGTCAGGTTCAGCCTGCAAATATAAGGATATTTCTCAAACGGGATGAATCACAACGTCTTCATCAGGTGGGTATACAGGGCGTGCATGGATTCGATATCTGCCTTATGAACTTTCTCATTCGGAGAATGTACATTTTGTTCGGCTGCACCGATGAAACACCAGTCAATCGGATAGGCTGACTGTTGTAATTCACGTCCGTCGCTTGATCCGGACCCTTCCACTTCAAGCTGATAATCAAGTCCTGCCGAGTCACATTCTCCGATAATCCTGTCTATAAAACTCCGTCGCGGGATGTTGCGGTCTCTCATGGACACCGCCGCCCCTTTGCCTGGTCGTACGCCTTCCGTAATCCAGGTGATATCGGAAATCAGGGCCTGGCGTACGGCAAATTCCTCGTACATGAACCGGGCAAGAAAGGGGACCGACCCGCCGCCATGCTCCTCCCAGGTGCTGAAAAGGATCATTCCGTTTTCCAGTGTTTCTGCCACTTTCAGGGCATTGTACACGCCCAAACGATTATCCAGGCTGCATGAGGTGATGTAGCTCGCCGTCTCACGATAGTCACATTTGAAGGTAAGTGTGGTGCCCCGTTCAATGCCGCGGGCAAATTCATAGGAGAGCTGTCCGTCGTCTGTCTTCAGCGTACATTCGATGGGGCCGAGCCGGTCTTCACCGGTGAGGACATACCCGGTTTCGGTGTCCGGCCCCCCGATCGGAACCAGCTGATCCTGATACCTGACTGTGAAGCCAACGGTATCCATGTGGGCAAATATGGCCGTACGGGGTTTACCGAAGACAAGAACCAGGCAATCCATAAACTCAGGGCCTGAATAAACCACAGGCGTGGTTTTCCATTGGGAAGCATTCTCCCGGATATACTGCTGCAGAAAATGGAATACCGGCTGTTCGCTTCCTGAAGGGGCATGAATCCGGCACAAATCCTTTAAAAGCTTTGTCATGCGATTGGACTTTCTTTGGTCTTCTGTTTTTCGATTCTCTTTATTTTCTATATTTACCGATTGAAAAGAAGAACACGCTTATTGTTAAGGCACTTTTTTAATGACCCACATCCTTGACCAACGCCCTTCCATTCTCGATCAGTATCTCTATGAATTGAGGCACAAAGATATTCAAAAGGAGAAAGCAAGGTTCAGATATAATCTAAAAAGAATCGGCGTTTTGATGGCCATGGAAATCTCACGTCATCTGCAATACGACGAAACGGAGATCGTTACGCCCCTGGGTGTAAAGAAGGGGAGGAGGCTTGCTGATCCGCCGGTGCTCGTGAATATACTGAGAGCCGGACAACCACTTATGGAAGGGTTTCAGGAAGTATTTTCTGGGAGTGAATGCGGGTTTATAGGAGCCTTTCGGGCGGAGTCGGACACCGGCCGGCCGGAAGTGATGATGCATTATCACGCCATTCCTGATCTGAACGGACGAACCGTGATCGTCGTAGACCCCATGCTTGCCACAGGTAATTCCATGGTAAGTACACTCAGGGAACTGAGTGGACGAGGGGCGTCGGTGCTTCATCTGGCAAGTGTGGTGGCGGCACCGGAAGGTATTCGTTATATCCAGGATAATTTTCCCGGATATGACTCACTGTGGATTGCTTCCCTGGATGACAGACTTAATAAACAAGCCTATATTGTGCCCGGATTGGGTGATGCCGGAGACCTTTCTTACGGCATAAAGCTATAAAATATGTTAATGACACTTGGTATGCTGTTGGTAGGTCTGGTAATTCTCATAATGGGGGGAGAATTACTCGTACGCGGATCCACCAGCATCGCCCTGAAGGCAAAGATTTCTCCCCTGGTCGTGGGCCTCACTATTGTGGCCTTCGGAACTTCGGCTCCTGAATTACTGATCTCCATCAAGGCGGCTCTCGCCGGAAGCCCGGATATGACGATGGGCAATGTGGTGGGTTCCAATATTTGCAACCTGGCACTGGTGCTGGGCCTGACTGCCGTAATTGGTCCTATTAATGTAAATACAGACAGCATTAAAATCGACTGGCCGGTAGCGATGGGCAGTTCGCTGCTGCTTTATTTTATGCTTCGTGCGGTAAGCCCTTCCCTGACCTGGCTGCATGGCCTGCTGTTTATTCTCCTTCTGGCAGGCTATACCATATTTATTGTAAGAAAGTCCCGGAAGGAGACAAAGGCCCAGATGATGAAGGAGGTGGACCTCCCGGCGGCCAGCAACAGTCCGGTTAAAGATATTCTGTATATCCTGCTCGGTTGTGTGGGGTTGTATTTTGGTGCCGACTGGTTTGTGGGTGCAGCCCGGAACCTGGCCCTGGACCTGGGGGTGAGCGAACGCGTGATTGGCATTACGGTCCTGGCGCTCGGCACGTCACTGCCTGAGCTGGTTACAGCGGTGGTTGCCTCGGTGAAAGGGGAGACCGACCTGGCCGTTGGAAATCTGATTGGTTCCAATATTTTTAATATTCTTTCCATACTTGGAATTACCAGTATGATCACCCGTATCGATGTCAGCAGTGAAATCATCAATTATGACCTCATTGCCATGATCTTCATCACGTTGCTGGTATTACCTTTAATGTTATATAAAAGACGATTGGGAAAACTTTCAGGTACTATTTTGTTGTTGGTATATGTGTACTATACCTATTCGGTGGTAATGTAGCCCAACCCATATGATCTGGAAATTTTTATCGATCGTATTGCTGACGATGCTGAAGTTTATTGCTGGTCCCACTCTGGGGTATGCCAGCGGCTTCTCCCTTTTCATGACCATTCTGATAACGGTTACGGGTATGATGTGCAGCGTTCTTCTGTTTACTTTTCTGGGAAACCTGTTCAAAAGGAAGGTACTCGACCGGTGGTTTGTACGACGGAAAAAATTCACCAGCAGGAACCGGCGGTTTATCAAAGTCTGGAAGAAATACGGGCTGAACGGGGTTGCTTTTCTCACCCCGTTGATTTTCACGCCTATCGGTGGTACCCTGCTGCTGACCAGCTTCGGGAGTCCGCGCCGGAAAATCCTGCTTTCAATGTTCCTGAGTGCAGTATTCTGGGCGGTGATCTTTTCCACCATCATTCATGTTTTCGGGGATCAGGTGTTGCCTGAATTCCTGCGAAGTACCTGATCAGTCTTCCGGCTGGTCCTCATCGGGCAGGACCTCGATGTTTTCTATCAGCACCTGGCTTGATATACGTTTGCCGGTAGGGGTGGCGGCAAGACCGCCCATGGCTGTTTCCTTATACCTTGCTTCCATACTCTGCCCCACTTCACCCATGGCATCCACGCATTCATCTACCGGAATGACCGCATCCACCTGGCTCAGGGATATCTGGGCCGAGGAGTAGGCAATGGCAGCTGCACTTGCATTGCGGACAACACAGGGGACTTCCACGAGCCCGGCTACCGGATCACAAACAAGTCCGAGGGTGCACTGAATGGTAATTGCCACGGCGTTAAATACCTGGTCTATACTGCCTCCAAGGCAGAAAACAATGGCCCCGGAGGCCATCGCTGCTGCGCTGCCGGTTTCGGCCTGGCATCCGCCTACCGCACCGGCCAGCGAGGCCCGCTTTTCGATAATCAGGGCGATGCCGGCACCTACCAGTAACCCGTCAATGATCGTTTGATCATCGGTGCCGTGAATTTCCTGGAGGGTTACGAGCGTCCCCGGGAGAATGCCGGATGCCCCCGCGGTCGGGGCCGCCACGATCCGGCCCATGCAGGAATTTACTTCCTTGGCAGCGAGTGCCCGGGCAATAAGCTGCTGGAATTCGGAAGAGAGCACAGTGTGCTCTGACTGGAAGACCTTTTTTGCCCCGTTGTTGATCATACCGGAACGGCTGGTCATTTCTTCGTTGAGGCCGGTCTGTACGGCTTCTTTCATCACGGTGAAGGCTTCCCTGAGTTTGGAATAAATGAACTCGCGGTCGTGCCCTTTCTCGTGTGCCTCGTATTCAATCACGGGTTCCGTGAGGGGGACGTTATGTTCCTCACAGTAAGCCTTCCACGCATTGAAATCCTTGAAATTAAATGCCATTGGTTTCCTTTTTTGCAAAGGTAGCGAAATGGAAAGGGCAAAAAAAACCCTGTAGCCACACGAAGGTCGCTACAGGGAATGATGATTGACGCCCGTGGCGTATTATCCGTTCATCGAGATCAGGAATTCTTCGTTGTTCCTTGTTCCCTTCATTCGGGACAGAAGGAATTCCATCGCTTCGTTTGAATTCATGTCGGACATAAATTTACGGAGAATCCATACACGCTGCAGTTCCTCCTCGCTGAGAAGAAGATCTTCACGCCGCGTACCTGATGCAGGAACATCGATCGCCGGGTAAACCCGCTTGTTGGAAAGCTTGCGGTCGAGCTGAAGTTCCATGTTACCGGTACCTTTGAATTCTTCAAAAATAACCTCATCCATTTTCGAGCCGGTCTCAATAAGGGCCGTGGCAATAATGGTCAGAGAACCGCCATTTTCCACATTCCTGGCTGCCCCGAAGAATCGCTTGGGTTTGTGAAGCGCATTGGCATCCACACCCCCTGAGAGAATCTTGCCCGAGGAAGGTACCACGGTGTTGTAGGCACGGGCCAGTCGGGTAATACTGTCAAGCAGGATCACTACATCGTGGCCGCATTCTACCATGCGTTTGGCTTTCTCCAATACCATGCTTGATACCTTCACATGACGTTCTGCCTGTTCGTCAAACGTGGAGGATATCACCTCGGCACGCACGCTGCGAGCCATGTCGGTTACCTCTTCCGGGCGTTCGTCAATAAGGAGAATGATCAGGTAGCACTCAGGATGGTTTTCGGCAATGGCGTTCGCCACATTCTTCAGTAAAACGGTCTTACCGGTTTTAGGCTGGGCCACGATCATTCCACGCTGTCCTTTTCCGATTGGTGAGAACAAGTCAAGGATTCGCGTGCTGTAATTGTCGGGCTTACCGCTCAGTTTAATTTTCTCCTCCGGGAAAAGTGGTGTCAGGTATTCAAAAGAAACCCGGTCACGAATCTGCTCGGTGGTCTTGCCATTAACCGTTTCCACGCGGAGCAGGGCAAAATATTTTTCACCCTCTTTCGGTGGACGAATCTGGCCTTTTACCGTATCACCGGTCTTCAGCCCGAATAATTTGATCTGCGAAGGGGATACATATATGTCATCCGGACTTGCCAGGTAATTGTAATCCGAAGAACGCAGGAAACCATATCCGTCGGACATAATCTCCAGGACTCCTTCGTTTTCGATGATTCCGTCAAAATCCTTAATGGTGGCCTCTTTTTTCTTATGGCCTCCGCCCCGGTTGTCGTGCTTATTGTCTCTTCCGCCGGAATCGCTTCCTTTGCCTGAGTCACTCTTGGCCGAATCGCTGCCCTTGCCCGAATCGCTGCC
>CAZLZD010000006.1:67558-113204 GCA_964563925.1 uncultured Roseivirgaceae bacterium
TTGCCCGAATCGCTGCCCTTTCCTGAATCACCGCCTTTACCGGAATCGTTATTCCGGCGATTATCAGGGCGACCGCCTTTCTTATCAGATGAATCTTTACCGTCACCTTCAACTTCCACGCCGAAAGATTCCAGCACTTTGTTGTTGTCATTTCCATCGCCGCCCGACGTTACGTTTTCACGCTTGCGGGGGGTTTTGCGGGAAGAGGACTTCGAATCCTTTTTCTGGCGACCGGAAGATTTTTTCTTGTTATCCTGCCTGGAATCACCACTGTCACCCGATTTAGTTGAATCCTTGGAATCTTTAGCATCTGCTGACTCCTCAGCTTTGTTGTCTTGGGATTTATTCTCGGCGGGCTTCTTTTTGGGGAGCTTGTCTTCAGGGGTTCTTGCCTGTTCGTCCAGGATCTGGTAGACCAGGTCTTGTTTGGATAACTTCTTGTAATTTTTTAAACCAAGCTCTTCGGCGATCTCTTTCAACTCGGAAAGGAGCCTGACATTGAGTTCTTCAATTGTGTACATGAATTAAATTGTGGGTGTTTTGAAAAATTGTATACTCTAAACGATCAAATAGGTTTTGACTTGGGACCCTGCAGACGTTAAGGCTTGCTGCAAGAAAGGTGTAAGAAATAGATATATGATCTGCGTCTGATCCAGGCTTGCGGGAACGCGTTGCCTGTTTGATAATGCAATTATAGATGAATGACAGGCAATTATCAAATAAATGATTGGAAATAATCTTAACCACGGCAATTAATTCTCATTTCGACTTTTTCTGTCTTATTTTGCATCACGGGTTTGAAAGACCTGCAACCATAATGAATCAGAGTGCATGCTGTTACTTTCTTATATAAAGGATAATCAGGAAGAGGTGATCCGTGGCCTTCAGAAGAGGCATTTCCCTGAAGCTGACAAAACCATTTCCAAGGTAGTCTTGCTGGATGAGGAACGTCGTTCCGCCCAGGCTGAAAATGATGAAGCCCTGCATGAAATGAATACGTTGTCCCGTCAGATCGGGCAGCTCATGAAGGAGGGCAGGAGGGAAGAGGCCGAATCGGTAAAAGAACGAACGACCGCACTCAAGGGCCGCACTAAAGAGTTGGGGGATACGCTGGCACGTATCGAACAGGAACTGTCCACCCTGCTGCTCACGATACCGAATGTTCCGAATCAGGAGGTACCGGAAGGCGTCGGGGAGAATGATAATGAAGTGGTGTACGAGCATGGTACTGCCCCTGCACTTCCCGCAGATGCCCGTCCGCACTGGGAACTTATTAAGGAGTATGATATCATTGATTTCGATCTTGGGATCAAGATTACAGGAGCCGGTTTTCCGGTCTATAAAGGAGCCGGCGCTCGATTGCAACGGGCGATGATCAACTTTTTCCTGGACGAGGCCCGCCGGGCAGGCTATACGGAAATACAGCCTCCCATTGTAATCAACGAGGCAAGCGGACTGGGTACCGGCCAGTTGCCCGACAAGGATGGGCAGATGTACCATATCAATGAAGAAAATTTTTACCTGATACCCACTGCGGAGGTACCGATCACCAACTTGTACCGCGACTTGATCCTGAATGAAGATCAGCTACCGGTGAGGAATGTGGGTTATACACCCTGTTTTCGCCGTGAGGCGGGCAGCTGGGGCGCACATGTGCGCGGACTCAACCGCCTTCACCAGTTTGACAAGGTGGAGATCGTCCGGATTGAGAAGCCGGAAGATTCGGCTGGCGTACTGAAGGAAATGTGCCGATATGTCCAGGGGCTCCTGGAAAAGCTCGAACTTCCATACCGTGTGCTTAACCTGTGTGCCGGAGACCTGGGCTTTACCTCTGCGCAGACCTTTGATATGGAGGTGTTTTCTGCCGCGCAGGACAAATGGCTGGAGGTCAGTTCGGTCAGCAATTTCAAGACCTTCCAGACCAACCGGTTGAAACTGCGCTATCGCAGTAACCAGGATCAGAAACCGCAGCTGCTGCATACGCTGAACGGCAGTGCATTGGCACTTCCCAGGATTATTGCCGCGGTACTTGAAAATAACCAGACTCCTGAAGGTATCCGAATACCATCGGTACTGGTACCCTACACCGGGTTTGAGATGATTCAAAAGTGACGGCACAGCTCCCGCCATTCATGTAAATCCTGCTTATTAAATCATTCCTTGTCTCAGAGATCCGCGGCAAGTTGATTAATTTTAACCTTCACCCAAGAGGAATAAAATGAGCAAGTACCTATTGATAATACTGTGTACAGGATTTCTGGCGGTGTCCTGTCAGCCGAAAAACGAGGAAACTTCATCCATGGAATATCCTGAAACAAGAAAATCGGATCAGGAAGACCTTTACTTTGATACGCGCGTTCCGGATCCCTACCGGTGGCTTGAAGATGACCGGTCTGAGGAAACGGCAAACTGGGTTAAAGCTCAGAATGATGTGACCTTTGGCTATCTGAATACTATTCCCTTCAGAGAGGCTATAAAAGATCGGCTGACAGAATTGTACGATTACGAAAGGGTTTCCGCACCGGATGAGCATGGGGACTATTTCTATTATTTTCGGAACGACGGTCTGCAGAATCAAAGTGTGCTGTACCGGAAAAAGGGACTTGACGGTGAAGAGGAGCTTTTTCTTGACCCAAATTCCTTCAGCGAGGACGGAACCATTTCACTGGCCGGTACCAGCTTTACCGAGGATGGTTCGTTGTTTGGTTTCCTGATCTCTGAAGGCGGATCTGACTGGCGCAAGGCAATTGTCCTGAATGCGGAAACAGGTGAACAGGTAGGAGATACCCTCCGTGATATCAAATTCAGCGGAATTTCATGGAAAGGAAATGAGGGTTTCTATTACAGCAGTTACGACAAACCTGAAGAAGGTTCAGCCTTATCAGGAAAGACCCAATATCATAAATTGTTCTACCACACCCTGGGCACGGATCAATCCGGGGACCGGCTTGTTTTCGGCGGTGAGGAACAGCCGCGCCGTTACATTGGCGGGTACCTCACCGATGATGAGCGTTACCTCGTCATAAGTGCTTCGGAAAGTACCACCGGTAATCAATTGTATATTCAGGACCTTACGCAGGAGGGGTCAGAGATCCGGGAAATCGTGGGCAACTTTGATAATGAATACCGAGTGATAGGAAATGAAGGCGGACAATTGCTTGTGTTCACCAACCTGGATGCACCCAACAACCGGGTAGTTCGGCTGGATCTTGCAGCTCCGCAGCCAGAAAACTGGGTAGATGTCATTCCGGAAACGGAGAATGTGCTGAGCGCCTCAACGGCAGGCGGCTACATTTTTGCGAGCTACCTGGAAGATGCAAAAACTGCAGTAAAGCAATATACACTGGAAGGCGAGTTGGTACGTGACGTGGAACTTCCGGCTATCGGGACAGCCGGAGGATTTGGCGGCGATCCGGATGATGAAACGCTTTACTATACCTTTACTTCCTTTACCTATCCGAGTACTATTTTCAGTTATGACATAGAATCCGGGGAGTCTGAACTGTACAGGAAGCCTGATATTGATTTCAATCCTGATGAGTTTGAAACAAAGCAGGTATTCTATACCAGCAAAGACGGTACGCGGGTGCCTATGTTTATTGTACACAAGAAAGGAATAGAACTGAATGGCAGCAACCCGGCCTACCTGTATGGGTACGGCGGGTTTAATATCAGCCTTCGTCCTTCTTTTTCCGTCTCGCGGCTGGTCTGGCTGGAGAATGGAGGCGTGTATGCGCAGCCCAATCTCCGGGGCGGAGGTGAGTATGGCGAGGAATGGCACCTGGCCGGTACTAAAATGAACAAGCAGAATGTGTTTGATGATTTTATTGCAGCCGGTGAATATTTGATTGAAAACGGATATACCGATCACGACCACCTGGCCATTGCCGGAGGATCAAACGGCGGGTTGCTGGTTGGTGCCACCATGACACAGCGTCCTGACCTGGCAAAGGTGGCGTTGCCTGCTGTCGGCGTTCTGGATATGCTGAGGTATCATACCTTTACTGCCGGTGCGGGATGGGCGTATGACTATGGTACTTCGGAAGAATCCGAAGAGATGTTTAATTACCTGCTTGGATACTCACCCCTGCACAATCTTGAAGAAGGCGTGGCGTACCCGGCAACGCTGGTGACCACTGCGGATCATGATGACCGGGTCGTGCCTGCGCATTCCTTTAAATTCGCAGCCACACTTCAGGAAAAGCACCAGGGAGATAACCCGGTCCTGATTCGCATTGAAACGGATGCCGGTCACGGTGCGGGTACGCCGATTTCCAAAACCATTGAACAGCAGGCAGACATTTATGCATTCACTTGGTATAATATGGGTGTGGTACCGCAACTGGCTAAACGAGAGCAGTCATGGCCGTAATAAGAAGAGGTGAGAGGAAGGACGTTCCGGCAGCACTGGAGCTGATCAGGGAGCTGGCTGAATTTGAACGGGCCGCTGAAGAGGTGACGGTGACGGTGGAGGATATGGAAAGGGATGGCTTCGGAGAAAATCCGCTCTATGGCTTCTTTGTGGCCGAAGATCCGGATCACGGCATTGTCGGGCTCGCACTCTATTACTACCGCTATTCTACGTGGAAAGGTAAAAGAATGTACCTTGAGGACATTGTAGTTACCTCCGCACATCGGGGGAAGGGCATCGGGGCCGGGTTGTTTGACAAAGTTATCGAACAGGGTGTCAGTGACCGGTGCACCGGAATGGTCTGGCAGGTCCTGGACTGGAATGAGGAAGCCATTCAGTTTTACAAACAAAAATATGGAGCTTCCCTGGACGGAGAATGGATCAATTGTTCGATCTCCGAAGAAGATATGCTCCGCCTTCGTAATTCCAGTTAAAATACCGTCTTTATCGGCTGAAATTAATTTCCTCCAGGAGTGTGCGGAAAGCTACATGCTTGTCCTTGAATTTCAATCTGTGCTCTTCCGCGAGCGCCGGGGCTGCTTTATTGAGGTACTCCACCACATTGTCCAGTGAATCGGCAAGGTATTGAACCGAATAGGAAACAGTACTTTCTTCTTCCTGCCCCAGGACCTTGTAAACTTTGAATTCCTTAAAATAACCGGTGGCCATTACCCTCGGAATATGAGTGGTGTGCATCCAATTCAACCAGATTTTTTCGGTATCCAGATCCACCCCGACGGTGACATTATATAAAATCATGGTATAAAGTTAGTCAGAGTATGCCTAATGGAAAGGGATAAGTCCTTTTATGATTATGAATTTATGCGTATTTTAAACTAACCGGAATGGCCTATGCACATTAAATCTCTCTATATACGTACCCTGTTCATTGTATCCTTCCTTTTGATGATACAGGTTTCATGCCGCCGTTCAGGAAATGAAAGTGCGGCTCCCGAGGAACAAAAAGAAACCTTTAACCCTCCGGTTGATTTTGGCCTGAAGGCAATACTTCAGAGAGGTTCCCTGATTGCCATCGTTGAAAACAGTTCGACCGGCTTCTTTATTTATAAAGGACGGCCAATGGGTTACGAATATGACCTGCTTGCCCGCTATGCAGAATCTATCGGGGTGACACTTGAAATTGCCGTTACAAACAGTATTGACAGCGCGTTTACCATGCTCAATGATGGTCGAGGAGATATTCTCGCATATAACCTTACCGTCACAAAGGAAAGAAAGAAGCGGGTTACATTCACGGACAGCCATTTTACGACAAGGCAGGTACTTGTACAACAAAAACCTGAAAACTGGCGTGATCTGACAAGGGATCAGATAAATCAGCAACTGATCAGAAGCCAGGTTGAACTGGCCGGGAAAGAAATATATGTGCGCAGGAACAGTGCCTATGCCGAACGACTGCAAAACTTATCCGATGAAATCGGGGCTGACATTATTATCAACGAAGTAAGTGACAGCCTGGAAACGGAAAAGCTGATCGCGAGGGTGGCACGTGGCGAGATTCCCTACACGGTGGCCGATGAAACGGTCGCCCTGGTAAATGCATCCTATTATCCGGAAATCGATGTTTCCACACCGATAAGTTTTGCCCAGCAAATCGCCTGGGCGGTAAGGCCAAATGCCGATGAACTGAGAGAATCCATTAATGAATGGATCTCTGAAATAAAGAAGACACCGGTTTACAACGTGATATATAATAAGTATTACAAGAACACCAGGACTTCGAACCGTATATCCCGAAGTGATTACTCAAGCATGGGAGGGTCAAAAATCTCCCGTTTTGACGACATGATCAAACAGGAGGCCGGACGTCTGGGATGGGACTGGCGTTTGCTTGCATCCCAGATCTATCAGGAATCAAAATTTGATCCGGAAGTGGTTTCATGGGCTGGTGCTGTAGGGTTGATGCAAATGGTCCCTGAAACGGGCAATCGTTTTGGAGCGGAGGATTTACTTGACCCGGTTGAGAGTATTAAAGCCGGGGTGAATTACCTTGAATACCTGGATGACCTGTGGGAGAAGACCATTACCGACCAGGAGGAAAGGATTAAGTTTGTACTTGCTTCCTATAACGTGGGACTGGGTCATGTGGTGGATGCGAGGGAGCTCACCCGTAAGTATGGAGGAAATCCACTGGACTGGAACGATGTTTCCGGTTACCTCTTGAAAAAGAGTGAACCCGAATACTTTACCGATGAAGTCGTTAATTCAGGATACTGCAGGGGTCAGGAACCGGTTAATTACGTGCGCCAGGTGCTGAACCGGTACGAACAATACCGGCAGTCCATTTCTACCTGAGTGATTCTTTTTTCTCCCGGAGCAGGGAAATTACCCAACCAAGGTCTGCCGTCTCCCAGCTGGTTGTTATTCCCGGTTGATTCATGACTTCATCCATCACTGCTTTCTGCAACTCGCCGCGTTTTCGGGCTTCGGCATAGGGTATGTCGTCCCGAAATGTGACCATTGAGTATAACGGAATCCATTCGGCAGGATAGAGGGAGTATAGTCTTGCTTCAATTTTTTTACGAAGGAGAAAATCCTCGTCTGCCACCAGGTCCCTCATTTCCCTGAAATTACCCAGTGCCAGGTCAGCTATTGCCTCTGCATCTGGCTTACGGGCCTTTTCAAAAGCAGGAATGACTTCATCCCAGTTCTCTTGCTGCTCATCCAGCAGTTTGTTCAGGATGCGGCAATCTTCAAATCCGCTGTTCATACCCTGGCCATAAAACGGGACTATACCATGGGAGGCATCGCCTATGAGCAGGACCCTGCCCCGGCTCCACGGATAGCATCGTATGGTGACCAGGGAAGAAGTCGGGTGTACCTCAAAGTCCTCAATCAATGCCGGCATGATTTCCAATGCATCCGGAAAATATTCCCTGAAAAACTGACGGATGTCCTCAGAGGTATTCAGCTGGGAGAAACTCAATTCACCTTCAAAAGGCAGAAATAAGGTGCAGGTGAAGCTGCCGTCCATGTTCGGAAGAGCGATCAGCATGAAATGTTTCCGGGGCCATATATGCAGCGCATTATTCTCCAGTAAATGTGCCCCATCCCGCCCGGCAGGTATGGTCAGTTCCTTGTAGCCGTATTCAATGAAATACTGAGAGTAATTAAACCGTTCGGTACGTTGCATCTGGTAGCGAAGCATGGAATAGGCGCCGTCTGCGCCGAGAATGACGCCCGCCTGGAATGGCTCCCTGTCCTGGAAGTAAAGAATACCCTCCTCAAACCGGACATCAGTGACGGTCTCACCGAAATGGGTGCGAATACCGAGGCTTTCAGCATGGGTCAGCAGTAATTGATTCAGTCCGCCCCTTGAAATCGAGTTAATCGCTTCTCCTTCCCGCCCGTACGGTTGGTAAGTCAGAACCCCTTCCTCGTCATGCATCATCCGGCCGTTCATGGGGATAACCAGCTTCTTCACCTCATCTTCCAGGCCCAGTTCGGCCAGGGGTCTCCAACCCCGGTTGCTCAGGGCAAGGTTAATGGACCGGCCCGCGTCAACCAGGGTCAGGCGGGGGTCTTCGCGCCGTTCAAACAGGTCCACCGTATAACCGCGCCTGGCCAGGTAACAGGCCATAACCGAACCTACCAGTCCGGCACCGACCACGGCGATATTCGGCAACCCGTTGTCTGAATCAGCTGACATGATCGATCGCGGCATTTAGCTGACGGCTGAATTCGTATACATCCTGGTACCGGTTGTACATAGGTGTGGGAGCCACCCGGATCACGCCCGAATGTTGTTCGGTTTCCGATAACTGATTTTCCCGCCAGTCGGTGATAATGCCTTTGGCTGCGAGAAAATCAAAAATTTCCTTCCCTTTACGTGGGAAAAAGACTGATAACTGACAGCCTCTTTGTTCGGGTACGGAAGGCGTTAAGATCGTATAATGCTGATGACCCGGATCTGATTCATTCAGGAGGAATTCAAGAAAGCCGGTGAGCTGGACGCTTTTGGCGCGCAGGTTTTCCATACCCGCTTTTTCAAAAAGCTCAAGGGCTGGTATATGTGCGGCTGTGCCAAGGATATTCTGATTGCTGACCTGCCATCCGTCAGCACCTTTCATAGGCCGGAAACCTTTTTGCATCAGAAAACGCTCTTCCTGGTCATGCCCCCACCATCCGGCAAATCGGGGAAGCTCCGGGGAATCGGCATGTCGTTCATGCACGAATACGCCGGACACACCGCCCGGACCGGAATTCAGGTATTTATAGCTGCACCACACGGCAAAATCCACATTGTCTTCATGCAACGAAAGGGGAATATTGCCAATGGCATGGGCAAGGTCCCATCCGGCATATGCACCCGCATCATGCGCCGCCCGCGTAATTTCACGAATGTCAAATCGCTGCCCGGTAAAATACTGGACACCGCTGAGCAGGACGAGCGCTGTTTGCCCGGCATGTTCATCGATAGTCCGGAGAATGTCTTCATGCCTGAGTGTATATTCTCCCTCCCGCGGCTTAATTTCAATAATGGCATTCTCCGGCTCAAGCCCGTGAAAGCGGACCTGTGTCTCCACGGCATACTGGTCGGACGGGAAGGCTCCTGCCTCCATGATGATTTTAAACCGCTCGCGGTCGGGCTGGTAGAAGGAAACCATCATAAAATGAAGGTTCGAGGTGAGGTTGTTCATCGCCACCACCTCTTCAGGGAGTGCACCTGTTACCCCGGCCAGGGCCTTCTTGGTACGTTCATGGTAATTGAACCATGGATGCTGTCCTTCGAAATGTCCTTCCACGGCGAGCCCGGCCCACCTGTCAAGTTCCCTGGCAATGATTTTCCTGGCACCGACCGGTTGCAGCCCGAGTGAATTGCCGGTAAAGTATATGGCAGGCCTGCCATTCTTTTCAGGAAATAAATAATGCTCCCTGAAGGCGGACAATGAATCGGTCCGGTCCATGTGTTCGGCGTACTCCCGGGTAGCCTGGTAGGTAAGTAGTTCCTGCATAGTATTCTGGATTATGCCAAAAATACCAAAAATGAACGGCTCCGCATACCCGGGCTTACCAAATATCGGAATACGGGATTGTTTATCAGAAGCAGTGCGTTGTGGCTGCGCTACACAAATCGCGGATCCGTTTCCATCACATGCCCGCAGTTGTCGCAGGTCCGTAATTCCTCGGACCCATAGAACTCCCGGAAGCGGGGCAGGAAATCTTTTTCAATATTGGTAAGAGGAAAGTAGGTCTCATGAAGTTTATGGTTGCAATTGTCGCAAAACCACATAAGCCCGTCTGTATGCTGTGGTTCTCTGACCCGTTCGATTACCAGGCCGACACTTCCTTCCGGACGAATGGGGGAATGGGGTACCTTCGGAGGGTGTAAATACATTTCTCCGGCCCGGATCGGGACCTCCACGGCCTTGCCGTCCTCCTGGATTTTGACGGTAATATCCCCCTCGAGCTGGTAAAACAATTCTTCCGTCTCATTGTAATGATAATCCTTGCGGGCGTTGGGTCCGCCAACGATCATTACGATATAGTCTTCCCCTTCCGGGTAAAGATTTTTATTTCCTACCGGGGGCTTGAGCAGATCCCGGTTGTCATCGATCCATTTTTGGAGGTTAAAAGGTCGCCTGATTGCCATGTCCTGTTATTTTTATTTTAAATTTAATGAATAAACTTGATCAAATGAATTTCACACTTCAGGGAAAGAGGGCACTTGTTTGCGGCAGTACGCAGGGCATTGGCCGGGCCGCTGCCGGCGTCCTGGCGGAAATGGGTGCTTCCGTTACATTATTTGCCCGTGACGAGGAACGGCTCCGGGAAGTACGCGCGGCGTTAGCCTCAGGAGATGGACAGCAGCATAATTTTCTGGTAGCTGATTTTAACAAAGCCGGACAGGTCGCCGCGGTACTGGATGAATGGATCGGAGAGGGAGGGCGAGCTGAAATTCTCATCAATAACAGTGGGGGGCCTCCGGGCGGACTGGCCAGTGAGGCTGATCCTGAAGCTTACCGGATTGCCTTTGAGAGGCACCTGATCGCTGGCCAGGAGATCACCAGTCGCCTGATCCCGGGCATGAAGGAATCAGGATTCGGCCGGATTGTAAATATTATTTCAACGTCTGTAAAAGCCCCGCTGCCCGGTTTGGGCGTATCAAATACCATACGTGGGGCGGTGGCGAACTGGGCCAAGACACTTTCACTTGAGCTTGGCCCCTATGGAATTACGGTCAACAATGTGCTGCCGGGCGCTACCCTGACCGGCCGGCTTGAAAGTATTATTCAAAAAAAAGCGGATAATTCCGGTCTGCCTGTCTCTGCCATTGAGGAACAGATGAAACAGGAAATTCCTGCCGGGCGCTTTGCATCGCCGCGGGAAGTGGCAATGGCCGCGGCATTTCTGTGTACGGAGGAGGCGGGATATATAAATGGAATTAACCTGCCTGTTGACGGGGGAAGGCTACCTAACCTGTAATGGAAACACTTCGTAATTATATCGACGGGGAATGGAAAGAACCCTTGAATGGTTTGTACCTGGATAATATTGCTCCTGCAACCGGCAGCGTGTATCAGCAAATACCTGACAGCGGTCAGGAGGATGTGGACATGGCGGTGAAGGCGGCCGGAAAAGCCTTTGAGGCCTGGGCAGGAATGTCAGTTCCGGAACGCAACCGCTATTTACTGGCCATTGCAGACCTGATTGACCGTGACCACGATAAGCTGGCCAGGATGGAATCTGTCGACAACGGCAAACCCCTGAAGCTGGCCGGTCGGGTGGATATCCCCCGGGCTTCCGCCAATATGCGGTTTTATGCCACGGCGATGGAGCATTTTGCCTCGGAGGCACACCCGGGGTCTGGAGTATTAAATTATACCACCAGAACGCCGGTCGGAGTGGCGGGTTGTATTTCCCCCTGGAACCTGCCCCTTTATTTGTTTACCTGGAAAATTGCCCCGGCGCTGGCTGCCGGGAATACGGTCGTGGCCAAGCCTTCCGAACTGACGCCGGCTACTGCCAATGCCTTTGCCGGACTCTGTGCAGAGGCAGGACTGCCGGCCGGTGTCCTCAATATTGTTCACGGGCAGGGCGCCCGGGCGGGCGAACCGCTGGTGGCACATCCGCGGGTGCCGCTTATTTCCTTCACGGGGGGCACCGCCACCGGTAGTCGCATTGCGTCAATCGCTGCCCCGAAATTTAAGAAACTGTCTCTCGAACTGGGAGGTAAAAATCCGGCTGTGATTTTTGCGGATTGTGACCTCGGGGAAGCCGTCAGCCAGACGGTGGCTTCTTCATTCGCCAATCAGGGGGAAATTTGTTTGTGTGGCTCGAGAATTCTGGTGGAGGATTCTGTTTATGAGGAATTTATAAATAGATTCGTAGAAAAATCCAGCACCTGGAAACCGGGAGATCCGGCGGATCCTGACACCAGGGTCGGGGCTCTAATCTCTCAGGATCACCTCGAAAAAGTGGAAGGATATGTGAAGCTCGCCCTGGAGGAGGGCGGCAAGGTGCTGCTCGGAGGCAGGCGTGCTGACCCGGGAGGGAAATTCTCCAATGGCTTTTTTTATGAGCCGACCATTATAACCGGATTGTCTATGGATTGCCGTACCAACCAGGAGGAGATATTCGGACCGGTGGTGACCGTTACCCCTTTTCATTCCGAAGAAGAGGCAATCGAAATGGCCAATAATTCGAAATACGGACTAAGTGCCACTATCTGGACGAGTCAGTTGAACAGGGCGCACCGGGTGGCCAATGCCCTGGATGCCGGAATAATCTGGGTAAACTGCTGGTTGCTCCGTGATCTCAGAACGCCCTTTGGAGGGATGAAATCATCAGGAGTAGGCAGAGAGGGAGGCTGGGAGGCGCTCCGTTTTTTCACAGAACCTAAAAACATATGTATAAAATTGTAAGCATTCTCCGAACGGTCATTCTAGCCGGCGCATTTTTCACGCTGCCCTTTTCCAGTCAGGCACAGTCTGATACACTCGAGATCAGGAAGGCCCCGGTACTCAGTCAATTGCCTATTATCTTTGACCGTAATGAGATATCTGATGAATTGTCCCGAATTCAGAAACCGGTTTTTCGTGCACGGCCGGTTGTGGTTTCCGAGGTAAGGAAAGAAAGCAGGTTTGGATCACAACCTGCACTAAAGCTGATCATTCCCGAAGTAGATCAGGAAACTGTAAACAGGAACCTGAGCAGATTTATGCGAAGAGAGGGCGACGGCAAACTGGAACGGGAAGGGAATACACTCTATATGGAAGATATCCAGATCGACGAGGTATCTTCAGATTATTTTAATGCGGAGGTATGGCTGGACAAAGACAGTACCGGCCTGGCAATTACGATGGCAATGATGACCGATTCTACGGTGATAACACCTGAATCTCACAAAACCCTGTTTGATGCCATGGAAGACCTTCTGGAATCGAAGGGCAGGGAATATTACCGGGATAAAGTGACGCGGGACCTTCAGGAGGAACGAAAGAAACTGGATGATATGGAAAAATCCCTCAGTTCGCTCGTAAAAGACAGTGAAAAAAGCCATAAGAATATTTCTGATAATAACATTTCCATCAATCAGTCCAATATTGAGATTGATCAGAATGAAATCGAATTGAAGGCGATTAGCCAGGAGCTGGTGCAGAAACGCTCGCTGGTCGCCTCGGCACGTGATAAAGAGTCACGTAAGGCGGCCAAAAAGGCGGAGAGCAGCACGGAAAAATCACGGAAACGCCTCCAAAAGGATCGTGAGAAGTTATTCCAGTCCATTATCGACTCCAAAAGGGAAATCCAGGAAAGCGAGCAGGATATCCGGGTAAACCTTGAATCGCAGAAAAAACTTCTGATCGACATGCATCGCCAGACCCTGGTTATTGAGGCCATGAAAGATAAACTGGAAAGTATTTAGAGGGACGCAAAGGTTGCCTGTTCGCGCAGGTCCAGCCCATAGATATCTTCCCGGAAGTGTACCATCCCCCCGCTGTCGGCCCAGGCAGTCCGGTAGGTGATATAAACCGGGATGTGCGCCTGAAGGCTCACTGTTTCCGGCTCCTCAAGGGTCAGGCTTTCGCGAATACGACGCATATCCCACTCTTCATTATCCGCTAAAAGATAATCCGCAAATTCAACGGGACGTTCAATGCGAATACATCCATGGGAAAATGTGCGCTGGTCCTTGTCAAACAAATGACCGGCAGGTGTGTCGTGCAGGTAGATGGAGACAGAGTTAGGCATCATAAACTTCACCCGGCCCAGGGAATTGGTCGTACCCGGGTTCTGGACGATCATAATACTGTCTGCTGTCATTTTTTCCCAGTCCACTTCCTCCGGATCAAGTTCTTTCGCCTCGTCCGACCATGAGTCATACACGCGGTAATTTCTTTCGGTGAGATAGTCCGGGTTTTTCCGGATTTCCGGCAGCATTTCCTTTGTTACAATGCTCTTGGGGACTGTCCAGGTCGGACTGAACACAATGTACTCGAGCTCGTCGTGGAAGACGGGGGTTTCATTTTCAATGGTGCCTACAATAACGGCCATAGACATAATCTCCTGTTGATTCTCGAAAACGGAAAGTTTGTACTCCGGGATGTTGATGGTAATGTATTTTTTGCCAAGATCTTCCGGCATCCAACGCAGCCTTTCCAGGTTTGTCTGCAGTTTCCTGAGTTTGATTTCTGCCGGTTCCCTGAGTGCATCAAGGGTTGCATTTCCCACAATGCCATCCTGATCCAGGGCGTGACGAAGCTGGAAACGCTCCACAGCCTGCCTGAGTGGTTCATTGAAAATAACGGTGGCAGTGTCTCCCTGAAAGTCACCCGACAGGAACAGTCGCTTTTTCAGTACCTTGACAGTTTGACTGCTGTCTCCTTCCTGCAGGAGGATATCTTCAGGAAGGGTAGGCCATCCTCCTTTGGAGATGATTGCTTTATATTTCTTTACAGCCTTTAATGTCGGCTCATAATAAAGCTCAGTGGGTACCAGGGATTCAATTACCTCGGGAAAATCTGTTTCTGTCAGGGTTTGGGCCACTGACGACTCTTTCCAGTTTTTAAGCCATAAACCTTCGTCCCTGGCAGGTATTCTCCTTCCGTTTTTAAGATGCCAGGCAAAGGTTATAGCAGATATGGAAGTCCTCACATCCAGAATGGCTAATTCAAGCGGATGAACCTCCCCCTTGCCATACACTGCATTTTGCAGGTTAGCCAATTTAAAAACGTCATAATCCGTTGAATCAAGTCCGTGACGGCCCGCCTTTAACAACGACTTCAGAAGCTCGTCGGTCTCCGGAAACGGTCTGTCACCAGAATACCAGGCAAGCTGATTGTTTTTCAGGGAATAGAACTTTTTCAGATTACTGTATATGGAATCCGCATTGCGTGTATCAGAAATATACCGGCCGATCCGGATGGAATCCAGCAACGGGCGGATATAATCTGCCGCACGCTCTTCCCCTGAATTGTTTATTTCTTCAGCGCCCTGAAGTGCGTTCGGAAAGGTATCACTTTTATTCTGACTGACATCCACACTGCTTACGTGTGAATTGGTTTTCCTGTCGCATCCTGCAGCCAGCAGAACAGCGATTATCAGGTATATGTATGTATAGTTGATTGATTGCATACCCTAATTCGTGTAAAAAATGTGCCAGTGCCTTTATTGTGCTTATTTCATGCGTCAGGCCCGGATGAGCGAGGAAAATATTGCCCGTTTAGAGATTACGGTGAAGGTGAATTATTTTGGCTGAGGGTATGTTACAAACCGGAATTACGTGGAAAAAAATTGAGGTGCGAATGAAAAAAATTGGGAAGCTGGTATTTGTAGGTCTTTTATTTTTTGGTTTTGGTAGTGCGAACGGGGCGACCGGCCCTGAATCTGAAGCCCTGTCAGCCGGTATTAAACAATCCTATGAACGTATAAATTACCCTGAAAAGCCGGGGTATGAATTATACCGTAAGGCGGTTATCGGGTATCTGAACCTGCGGTCAAAAGGAGCGCTGAAGAAGGAATTACTGGTAATTGCTGATTTCAGTGTATCATCCAACCAGAAAAGGCTCTGGGTCATCAATATGGAAAATCATGAGGTCGTATATCACAACCTGGTGGCCCATGGAAGAAATTCAGGGAATGAATTTGCGAGAAAATTTTCGAATATACCCAACAGTAATATGAGCAGCCTCGGGTTTTATGTGACTGCAGAAAAATACGTGGGTAAACACGGACTTTCCCTTCGGCTTGATGGCCAGGAAAAGGGATTTAACCACAATGCCCGGAAGCGAGCCATTGTCATGCACGGAGCCAATTATGTGGATCAGGAATTCGGGCGGAAGTACGGGAGAATAGGTCGGAGTTTCGGATGTCCTTCGGTGCCCATGGAAGGTCACCAGGAATTATTCAGAAAAATTGCTGACGGAGCCTGTCTTTTCATATATTCCCCGGACGAGCACTACCTGGCCAATACACTTCTTCAGGACGAACTACAGGCATTCAAAGCGCTTTCTGCCCTGAAGACATGAACCTGAGAATATCCGGATAAAAAAAAAGGACGGGCGACCGTCCTTTTTTTTTTGCGCTGTATTCTGATCAGGCGTGACGCTCTGGAACAGAGAAAAAGAAATTACTTTCTATTTCCGCATTTTCATCGGAATCCGAGCCATGTATCGCGTTGGCTTCAATAGAGGTGGCAAACAACGCACGGATCGTTCCTTCTGCCGCTTCCTTTGGATTGGTTGCGCCGATCAGCGTCCTGAAATCCTCCACGGCATTCTCCTTCTGAAGGATCATAGGAATAATCGGTCCTGAAGACATGTAGCTCTTCAGGTCTTCGTAAAAAGGCCGCTCCTTGTGAATTTCATAAAATTTACCTGCCACCGCCGGGGTCATTCGTGTCATTTTCATTGCAATGACCTTAAAACCGGCTTCTTCAATCATCTTGATAATAGCGCCCGCATTTCCCGCATTTACCGCGTCGGGCTTGATCATCGTAAAGGTTTTATTTCCTGACATAAGTTTCAGCTTAGAGTATTTTTTCGAGGCGCAAAATTACAGCATAATCATCAGAAACCCATCTTAAAGTCTGGATTATCCTCATTCTTTTTCCCTTTAACCGCTTTTTTGTATTTAATGGATTTTATGTTGAAATTTGCCGTTTATTTGATGAAAGAACCCATCGGTTTGGTAGGGGGACAAATGGAATAATGCAAGACATAGAAGCATTCAAGGAGCTGATCAGCGAGCCAAAAAAGGTTGTTATCACCACTCATCATAAACCGGATGCCGATGCCCTGGGCTCATCCCTCGGCTTATCAGCCTATTTAACTTCGAGAGGTCACCAGGTCACGGTGATCACGCCGACCGACTATCCTGAATTTCTGGCCTGGATGAAAGGAAATGATGATGTCATCGTGTTTTCGGAAGGGAACCAGGAAAGGTCATACCAGTTGGTCAATGATGCCGATATAATATTTTGCCTGGATTTTTCTTCCTTACACCGAATCGACGATTTGGGAGATGCGGTGGGAAAATCCGGTTCGGTAAAAGTGCTGATCGACCATCACCTGGAGCCGGATGACTTTGCCCGATTTGAATTCTGGAGTAATAAGGCTGCGGCTACAGCTGAGCTGGTGTATGAACTGATCGAAGACCTGGGTGACCTTTCAAAGATCACCAAGGAGATAGCAGAGTCGCTGTACGCAGGGATTATGACCGATACGGGGAATTTCAAGCACCCAAATACGACGGAGAATGTATTTCGGGTATGCGGTGAGTTGATCCGGCATGGAGCGGATACGGCAAAAGTTGCCAAACTGATCTATGACAACAATTCGATTGACCGGATAAAATTTATCGGGTTTTCCCTGAATGAACGTCTGAAGGTGATCCCTGAATTAAATACCGCCTATTTCGCGATCAGCCGGGCAGACCTGAAACGCTTCAATTCCAAAACCGGGGATACCGAAGGGTTGGTAAACTATGCCCTGTCTATTGAAGGGATTAAGTTTGCGGCGCTGATCACAGAGCGGGAGGATGCGGTGAAGATGTCATTCCGGTCGATTGGTGAATTTTCAGTAAATGAATTTGCCTCCCGTCATTTTAATGGCGGTGGACACAAGAATGCTGCCGGGGGCAAGTCAGACGGGTCTCTGGATGAGACGGTAAAAAAGTTTGAGGAATTGCTTCAGGAGTATAAAGAAGAATTATCAGTGAATTTAAAAGCATACGTTTAATGAATACAATTGGAAGGATTGCCATACTGGCTGTTTTTACAGCCTTTATGCTGCAGAGTTGCGGATCAACGGAAAAAGAAACCTCTTCGGGTATTACTTATACCCTGGTTCGTGAAGGAGAAGGACAGATACCGGTAGACGGGGAATATGTTGTCTTCGGGATGAAATATGGTGTAGGAGATTCCGTATGGATGGATACCGCGGTAGACCCACCGGTGGCCATCCAAAAAATGGATTCCCTCTGGCGCTCAGGGGGAGCGATCCATGAGATCTTTGCCGACATGCGGGCCGGGGATTCTGTAGTGTTTACGGTTGACGCGGAGACCCTATTCTCCAAAACATGGAATCAGCAGGTTCCGCCGGATATGAGTCCGACTACCGAATTCTTTTTCAACATTTCTTTGGATTCGGTAATGACGACGCAGGAATACAACCAGTGGGCGCAGAAGATCATTGATGCGGAACAGCGGAAGGCTGAGGCGGCTCAACTGGAACAGCTTGATAAGGATATTGCCCTCATCGAGTCCTATCTGGAGGAGAATAATATTGAGGCTCAGGAAACGGAATCAGGCTTACATTACGTTATACATGAAAAAGGAACGGGACCTGAAGCCAACCCTTCTGACACTGTCAGTGTCCTGTACAAAGGGTACTTAATGAACGGCGAGGTATTTGACTCCAATATCGAGGAGGTAGCCAGGGAAAACGGGATGTACAAGGAGGGGGTTGAATATGGCCCCTATGACCTGGTACTTGGACGATCCAGGGTGATTCGCGGATGGCATGAAGGACTGGATTTACTGAATGAGGGAGGCAAGGCCACCTTTTATATCCCGTCCAGGCTGGGTTACGGTCCGAACTCGATGGGTCCCATGATTCCGCCAAATACGGTACTCCTTTTTGATGTGGAATTAGTAGATGTAAAAAAGTAAAATGAAGAGAATTGGAATTTATGCAGCAGCTTTTGTTGCTGCCGTGTCCCTGACAGGCTGTTTTGGGACAGATGATGTGCAACCGGGTCTGGAACAGAGATTTCTGGAAGAGACTGCGGTCATTGATGAATATATCCAGGATAACAACATTAGCGACGTTTCTGTCGATTCGTATTCACTGCTGCGATACACCAAATTGCTGGATGGGAGCGGCCTGGCTCCGTATTCCGGTACCCAGGAAGATCCCGAAAGTGTGAACCTCACATACAAGACTATTCTTTTGGAATCCGGTGATACGGTAGAGGTGGCAGAAAATGTAGAGGTCAACTGGGAAGACCTGATCGTGGGGTTAAGAGTCGGACTCAGGAACGTACGGGAAGCCGGCCGGACGATTTTATATGTGCCCAGTGTACTTGCTTATGGTGAGGAGGGTGCCGGGGATATTCCTTCGAATGCCATTCTCATATATGACATAACGCTGAATTCATTTGAGCATCCTCAATTGAAAAATGAAGTCAGTTATATCCAGTCATACCTTAACGACAACCAGATTACAGCACTGAAGCATCCTTCCGGGATCTTTTATGAAATAACAGACGGCGGGGATGGGCCATTTCCTACCTGGCGCAGCGGGGTCCTGGTGGATTATGAAGGCAGGCTTATCGAAACGGGTGACGTATTTGACCAGGGCCAGGGGCGTTCATTTAACCTTTCCGGTCTTATCCTGGGCTGGCAGATCGGTCTTCAGCAGGTACGTGAAGGCGGTAGCATCAGGCTTTTTATTCCGTCTACATTTGCCTACGGACCTGAAGGGGCCGGAACTTCCATACCAGGGGATGCAAGCCTCGAATTTGATATTTCCCTAATTTCGATTCAGAATTGACCCTTTGTTTCGCCACGAATAATGTGCATAAGCTCGAGGAGGTGAAAATGCTCCTCCCCGAGCGATTCACATTACTAACTCTTGCCCAGGCGGGCTGTACGGAAACACTTGCAGAGGATCAGACTACCCTGGAGGGTAATTCACTCCAAAAAGCCGAATATGTGTTCAAGGAGTATGGGATTCCCTGTTTTGCGGATGATACAGGCCTGGAGGTTTTTGCCCTGGACGGACAGCCGGGAGTCTATTCAGCGAGATATGCCGGTGAGGCGGCAGACAGCCAGGACAACATTAATTTACTCCTTCAAAATATGGAAGGAATCGAAGAGCGACAGGCTCAGTTCCGCACCGTGATTACCCTGGTGACATCCAGGAAAACCAAACAGTTTGAGGGCCTGGTCAAGGGAAGAATCCTGGATGAAATCACCGGAGACGGTGGGTTTGGATATGATCCTGTGTTTGTACCTAAGGGCCATGACCGGACATTCAGCCAAATGTTGCCGGAAGAAAAAAATGCCATCTCTCATCGCGGACAGGCCGTTGAAAAACTGGTCAACTATTTGGTATCTCACGAAAATGCATTAACCTAAGGGTGTGAAACCTTATGTTATTGGACTGACCGGCGTGAGCGGATCCGGGAAAACCGCTTTTTTACATAAGCTTGTGGAGGAATTTCCCGCCACGAAAATTTGCCTGGTATCACAGGACCACTATTATCATCCCAGGGACGAACAAGTCGCCGATGAAAATGGAGTCATCAACTTTGACACGCCGGAAGCCATAGACGATGCCGCACTGGTGCGGGATGTAAAGCTATTGAGAGAGGGCAACAAAGTTGAAAAGGAGGAATATACCTTTAACAACCCAAAGAAAAAGCCAAAGAAACTTCTTTTCTCACCGGCCCCCCTGGTCATCATTGAAGGGATATTTGTACTTCATTATCCCCGCCTTCAGCCCCTGATCGATTTAAAGGTATTTATTGATACAAAAAGTCACCTTGCCCTGAAACGCAGGATCATCAGGGATCAGGTAGAGCGGGGCTATGATCTTGAAGATGTGCTGTATCGTTTTGAGAATCATGTCATGCCGTCGTATGAGAAATACGTCAGGCCGTCAAAGGCAGAGGCTGATGTGGTGATTCCCAATCACAGGCACTTTAACCGCGCCCTGGAGGTATTTAAGGGATTCCTGCACTATCGCCTGGATACATCCTCCTGAATTATACCTGGACAAGTTTCCATTTTCCCTTACGGAAAATAATCACACTGACAACTGCAAGCAATACCACCGCGGCTGCTATGGCTATAAAGATTCCCCGTGGTCCGAAGTCAAGTGTGATTGCCAGCAGATAAGCCAGCGGCAATTCAAAAAACCAAAAACAAAACAGGTTGATCAGTGTAGGGGTGCGCGTATCACCTGCTCCGTTAAAAGATTGTCCGATAACCATGCCGTAGGCAAAAAAGACATAACCGGCACAAATATATCTCAGAGCCATGGAGCCGTAATGAATCACCTCGCTGTCCCCGGTAAACAGGGCGACAAGGTCTTCTGCAAAGATGAAAAATACCAGGCCGATAAAAGCCAGAAACAGCATGTTATACCAGGCACATTGCCAGACCGATTGCTCGGCCCTGTCGGCATGCCCGGCACCAAGGTTTTGTCCGACCAGCGTAGCCGCCGCATTACTCAGGCCCCAGGAGGGGAGAATCGTAAACACGATAATTCTGAAGGCAATCGCATACCCGGCAAGTACCTGCGAACCGAAGTGAGCGCTGATCCTGACCAGGAAGAGCCAGCTCAGGGTTCCGATCAGGTACTGACCAATCCCGCCCAGTGCAATATTCACGATATGCCGGATCAGTCCCAGGTTTGGTTTGAAATGTTCCCACCTGATTTTAACCTGGCTGCTTTTACCGAACAGCACATATAACTGAATGATGACGGCAGTTCCACGCCCGATATTGGTGGCGACGGCGGCACCGGCCACACCAAGTTCGGGAAACGGTCCTATCCCGAAGATGAACAACGGATCCAGGATGATATTAAGGACATTGGAAATAATCAGGACGTACATGGCGATTGAGGCATCACCGGCTCCGCGGAAGATGGAGTTATTGATAAACAGGAGCATTACGGTGGCATTACCGGCCAGCATGATCTGGGTGTATTGGTATCCTTCACGGATCAGGTCATCTTCTCCACCCATCAGGGAGAGGATTTCCCTGGGGAAAATCACGCCAATTACACTACAGACGGTTGAAATTACCATAGTGAGCAAGATGGTCTGCCCTGCCGCCTCGGCGGCGGCCTCTGGTTTGTGCTCGCCTGTACGCCGTGCGACCAGCGCCGTGGCCGCCATACTGAACCCCATCGAAAACGCATAAATGATCATGACCACCGCCTCGGTCAGGGCTACGGTGGCAATGGCATTTACACCTACCTTACCAACAAAGTATATATCCACAACGGCAAAAAGGGACTCCATGGTCATTTCCAGGATCATGGGAATGGCCAGCAGGACAATCGCGCGGTTGATGCTTCCCGAAGTAAAGTTTTTTTCCGAGCCTTTAATGGCCTGTCCGATCAGGCGAAATGCTGCACTGAGTTTATTTATCATGCCGGATGGTTTCTTTCGGGTGAACTGAAAGTAACGGTAAGATCACACCTCAGGTTGCTCCGAAGTGATGATTTTTCAATATCCGGCAAAATATTGTTTTATTCTATAATATACCTACATTTGTAGCCCAAAAATGACAGGTTATTCTTCCATAGTGCGGTACAAATTCAGGGCAGGGCTCATCCTCGGGTTCCTGGCGGCAATAGCCATCCTGATGACCGACTTCACCCTTGTAAACCATCAGGGTAAGACGGATACCGAACTCCGGGCAGACCAGGAGCAGGATCGGGGTGACGAATCCAGTACACAACTAACTGCTTCAAAAGACCTCGTTGCCACTGTTTCGCAACTAACCATTCAACATGCGTGGCATTTCATTGCAGATATTTATACTGTTGACCATGAAGATCAGGACACCCGTGGCTTTGATGTACGGGAGTATGATACCTGGTTCCGGACGCTGTTCCGGTTGATTATATCGCCAAACGCCCCATAGGCAGATTTTCTTTTTTATTACTATGCCCACCGGGCAACCCAACTAAATATTCACTAAAAATTTTTAATTATAATGCGTAATAAAGGTGCAGTAATCTTACTGACAGTTGTTGTTACCCTGCTTTGTGTGTATTACTTGTCGTTTACTTTCAAGTCAAGAAGCGTACAGCAAAACGCCATCGAGTATGCTACTGAAGCGAATGGTGTGATCAACCTGTCTAAAAAGCAGGCTTATCTGGATTCTGTCTGGAACCTGCCTGTCTATAATATCCTTGGGGTAGAATTTACCTACAAGGAAGTTAAGGAGAATGAATTGAGTCTTGGTCTTGACCTCCAGGGAGGCATGCACGTGACACTGGAGGTTTCTCCGGTTGATATCATTAAGGGTCTGAGTGGCGACAGTCAGAATGAGGCGTTTCTGGAGGCAATCCGCCTGGCCCGCGAGCGCCAGGCCAACAGCCAGGCACGGTTTTCCGAACTGTTTCTCGAGGCATTTCTTGAGGTTTCCGATGATGACCGTCTGGCTCCGATCTTTGTGACTGCGGCAAACCGTGGCCGGATCAGTGTGGATATGACCAACGAGGAGGTGATGGAAATCGTGAATACGGAGATTGAAAGCGCAATCGACCGTTCGTTTACTATTCTCCGGACCCGTATTGACCAGTTTGGTACATCACAACCGAATATTCAGCGTCTCCAGGGTACAGGTCGAATCCAGATTGAAATTCCGGGTGCCGAAAATCCTGAACGTGTACGTAAACTTCTGCAGGGAGTGGCAAAACTCGAATTCTGGGAAGTGGCTGAAGCAGGGGAGTATGTGCCCTCACTCATGAACGTGGATGCGATGCTTGTTGAAGAGATGAAGCAGAATCAGTCCCTTGACAGCATCGGTGAGGTACCGGGCGAGCTCGGACAAGCTGAAGACCTTGGCAGCCTTCTATCCTCGGCTGAAGGGGAGCTGGAAGGTGAAGGCGATACGCTGGCTGCCGATTCCATTGATTCACAACTTGACTCGCTGTCCAATGAGCAGGTATCTCCGTTGTTTTCCCTGTTACGATCACGCAGCGGACTGGTCTATGACCTTCAGGATACCGGCAAGATCGGTGAGATCCTTCGCCGTCCTGATGTCAAAAGTATGTTGCCAAGAACTCTCAAGCCTCTGTGGTCGGTTAAACCATTTATCAATGAAGAGACTGGCGAAGAGCTGCTTGAGCTTCATTTCATGCGCGTGGGCCGTGGCGGTAAGGCCCAGCTGACCGGTGAGGTGATCACTGATGCCCGTCAGGACATTGACGAAACGGGAGACATTGTGGTCAATATGCAGATGAATGCGTTCGGAACGAAAACGTGGCGACAAATGACGGCAAAGGCGGCTGCTAAGCGAACAGCAAGTACGCTTCCTGACCGTATTGCCATTGTCCTTGACAACTATGTGTATTCGGCACCCTATGTTCAGGGGGAGATTCCCAACGGGAGCTCACGTATTTCCGGAGATTTTACCGTGGAAGAGGCAAAGGACCTTGCCAACATCCTGAAGGCAGGATCTCTGCCTGCCCCGACCAGGATCGTGGAAGAAGCAATTGTGGGTCCGACACTTGGACAAATTGCCCGTAACCAGGGAATTGTTTCCATGCTGGCCGGACTGGGCATCGTTGTGCTTTTCATGATTGCTTATTATTCCAAAGGCGGATTTGTGGCAAACATTGCCCTGGTATTCAATATCTTTTTCATTCTTGGTATTCTGGCCCAGTTCAATGCGGCCCTCACTTTACCTGGAATTGCGGGTATTGTACTAACCATTGGTATGTCAATTGATGCCAACGTACTGATTTTTGAACGGATCAGGGAAGAATTGCGAAATGGAGTGAAACTGAGGGAGGCGATCACCACAGGTTATCAGAAGGCATTCAGTTCCATTGTCGATGCAAACCTGACTACGCTTCTCACCGCAGCTATCCTCTATATTTTCGGACAAGGGCCGATCAAAGGATTTGCGATCACCCTTATGATAGGTATTTTCTGTTCATTCTTCTCCGCGGTCTATATAACCCGCGTAATTGTGGAATGGATGACATCAAAAGGTGATCAGAGTAAGATCTCGTTTGCGACACCCCTTTCCAGGAACCTGTTGAGCAGTATCAATATCGATTTCATGTCAAAAAGAAAGAAGGCCTACCTCTTCTCAGGAGCGGTTATCCTGGTTGGAATGATTCTTCTGGGTACACAGGGTCTGAACTTAGGTGTCGATTTCAAAGGCGGACGTTCCTATATTGTCAATTTTGCCGACCCGGTGGAAGCGACAAATATGAAACTTGCCCTTTCCGAAACCTTTGGGGGAGAGGGTACAGAAGTTAAGAACTTTGGTGCCAACAACATTGTGAAGGTGACCACTTCTTTCAATGTAGACGATGAGTCGGATACGGCAGATGACCAGGTAAAGAATACGCTGATCGCCGGTCTGGAATCATATACTGAACTTGAATATGTGGAAGATGCGGCCGAAATTGATAATGAACATTTCACAATTTCCGGTTCCTCCAAAGTAGGCGCCACCATTGCGGATGACATTGTCAATTCATCGTTCGAAGCAGGTATTATCGCTATTATTGTTATTTTCCTCTACATCCTGATAAGGTTCCGCAAGTGGCAGTTCAGCACGGGAGCGATCATTGCGATCATTCATGATACGCTGGTTGTTTTTTCAGCATTTGCCATCGCCGGAATCTTCGGAGTGAAGTTTGAAGTAGACCAGGTTTTCGTAGCGGCGTTACTCACAGTCATCGGTTATTCAATCAACGATACGGTGATCGTTTTCGACCGTATTCGTGAATACCTCGGGCTGGGAACGAGTTCGGATAATGTGAAAATCTTCAATTCGGCTATTAACAGCACCCTCAACCGTACACTGATTACCTCAGTGACTACGCTGATCGTGGTACTGATCCTGTTTGTATTCGGAGGTGAAGTGTTGCGCGGTTTCTCTTATGCACTGTTGGTGGGAATCCTGGTGGGTACCTACTCGTCGGTATTCATTGCCTCTCCGGTCGTCATTGACCTGGCAAAAAGCAAGAAGGCAATTTAAGCCTGACTTAATCCAGAAAGAAGGCCCTTTCCGCAAGGAAAGGGCTTTTTTTATTAATATCGCTTCCAGTAATGCATATTGAAAAGCATCAGCACAGTAAACAGCTCGAGTCTTCCCATGAGCATCAGGAAAGCAAGAATCCACTTACCGAATGGGGTGATTGCTGAAAAATTATCCACAGGCCCGACTTCACCCAGCCCAGGACCTATATTTCCTAGGCAGGTGGCCACGGCTCCCAGCGCGGTATCCATACTCACACCGGTAAATGAAATCAGGAAGATCCCGACCCCGTAGGCGAAAAGGTAGATCATGATAAAGGCCAGTACATTGTAGGTTATATCCCGGCTCACTGCCTGATTATTCAGTCGTACAGGAATTACCGCTGAAGGATGAAGCTGCCTTTTCATTTCCAGGAGACTGTTTTTGAAAAGCAGGGTGTGGCGTACAATCTTAATACCTCCCGCGGTCGAACCGGCAGAACCTCCGGTAAACATAAGCAGGAAGAATATAACCGTTACAAATGGAGTCCAGGCGGTATAATCGGCGGTGATATACCCGGTGGTGGTAATGATTGATACCACCTGAAACAGGGAATCGCGAAACGATCGTTCAAATCCTTCCCAGTCAGATGAAAAAACAAAAATGGATATCAGCAGGGTCACGAAAAGCGTGAGCAGGGTGTAATTTCTGAACTCTTCGTTTCTCCACGTCCGAAGGAACTTCCCCTTGAGGGCAAAATAGGTAATAGTGAAATTAGTGCCGGCAAGAAACATGAACACGATGATCACATACTGGATAAAGGGAGAATTAAAATAGGCAACGCTTGCATTCTTGGTGCTGAACCCACCGGTGGCCATGGTCGTGAGAGAGTGATTTATGGCATCATAGAAGGTCATACCTCCCAACATGAGCAGGAGCATTTCAAGAAATGTGAGTCCGATGTAGATTATCCAGAGTCTTTTCGCGGTTTCTTTTATACGTGGTTTTAATTTGTCGGGAGTAATGCCCGGGGCTTCGGCAACGAAGAGCTGCATCCCACCGATGCCCAGGATAGGCAGGATGGCTACGGCCAGTACAATAATTCCCATTCCCCCAATCCACTGGGTGAGGCTCCGCCAGAACAAAATCCCCTTGGGAAGGGCTTCAATATCGACCAGGATGGTGGCGCCGGTAGTCGTAAAACCACTGATTGTTTCAAAGAAGGCGTTGGTAAAGGTAGGAATGGTACCCGAGATCAGATAGGGGAGGGTTCCCACAAGCGACATGGCCAGCCATCCCAGGGTAACCACCAGGTACCCGTCTTTTTTCTTTAATTCCGTAATCAGGTTCCGCCTGGTATAAAAAAATATCCCGCCACCCACAACCAGCGCAATGGCAGCTGCAATGGTAATCGGGATAACCGATTCCTGGTAATAAAGGGTGAAAGGAAGACATAGTAACATGAATCCCCCGTTGATGAGAACCAGTACACTCAGTAGGTTGAGAATAAGCCGGAAATTGAATCTCATTAAATTGAATTATTTGAAATACTCTTCCACCGGATGTATGCATTCGGGACGGCAAAGTACAACGGCCCGGTCCTTGGGCCTGAACTGGAAATCCCCCATGGTAATTTTCCCGTTTCCATTTCTCACCACTCCGCCAATGATGGCGCCGGGCGGAAAATTCAGGTCTTTTATTGGCTTTTCAGTAATCTTGGATTTCTCCTTTACGATGAATTCAAGGATTTCGGCATCCACACCGTGGATGGAAGTCAGGGAAATGACTTCACCCTTCCTGATATATCTGAAAATAAAATTCGCAGCAATCAGTTTTTTGTTGATCATGGTATCCACCCCGATATTTTGTGAAAGGTGAATATAATCGATGTTCTCAACCAGGGAAATCGTCTTTTGCACCCCGTGATTTTTTGCCACGAGACATGAGATGATATTCGTTTCTGAGTTGCCCGTGACCGCAATGAATGCATCCATTTCGTCAATGCTCTCCTCCTCTAGTAACTCCACATCACGTCCGTCTCCACAAATGACCATCACATTCCTCAGCTGATCCGCCAGTTCAAAACACTTTTCCTTATCACGCTCGATCAACTTCACATTGAATTTTCTGCTCAGCCTGCGGGCAGCATGATAACCGACCTTGGATCCTCCCAGGATCATTACGTTTCGGATCTCCCTGCGTTCCTTTCCGGCAAGCTTCAGGATTGCATCAACACCTTCCGGTTCGGCAACAAAATAGGCATGATCTCCTTCCTTGAACATGTTGTCTCCATGCGGAATGATTGTCTGGTTTTCCCGGAGAATGGCAACCGTCACAAAGTTTTGTTCCGGATTCAGCTTGGCCACGTCCATCATGGTTTTATTGATGAGCGGACTTTTCTCAGTAACCGTAACACCGACCATTGATAATCTTCCCTCGTCAAAATCGAAGGTATCAGTAACGGCAATTTCCTTCAGGAGCCGTTTGATTTCCCGCGCAGCCAGGGATTCGGGTGAAATGATTTCGTCGATACCGAGTTCCTTCAGGTCCAGTTTTTCCTTGTCCATCAGGTATTCCAGGTTCTCAATACGGGCTACGGTTTTTTTGGCTCCAAGATGTTTCCCTATGATCGTGGTGGTAAGATTGGTCTCTTCCGAGGAAGTCACTGCAATGAGCAGGTCGGCACTGGAGATATCCGCTTCCTCAAGTATGCGGTAGGAGGTGGAATTTCCCTTGATGGTTTTTACGTCAAGGGAAGAGGACGCCTGCCGAAGGGTATCTGAATCCCTGTCGATCAGAATGATATCCTGTTCTTCGTAGCTTAATAGCTTGGCCAGGTGAAAACCTACGTCACCAGCCCCGGCAATGACAATTCTCATATTCTAATTATCCGATTCATTCTTACTTTCCACCCGTATGCCTACTGCGAGTACATCTTTTAAATTATCCCGACGCATATATTGTTTCATGGAAACCGTATAATCTCCTTTAACGGGAAACTGATAATCCGAAAGCAGCAGGAACTGATGGTCAAAGACATCTCCAAGTCCGTAACCATAGGGCTCGCCGCTTTTCGGGTGAAATAAATCCTGATTGATCAGGTTGCCCTCGATCTGGCTTCCGGTGGAGTCAGCAAGAACATAATCAATATATAGATTTTGGAAAGGATAGGAAATCGTATTCCTGATATTGTAATACACGTTATATTCACGGGTCGTGTCATCAATATGAAAGGTGAATTGTTTTGCAGAGTCTGCAAGCCAGTACCCGTTCTGAAGTTCGATATTTTCCTCATATACCCTATCCTGATCACAGGCGATCAGCAGGGTGAAGGCTAGGAGAAACCAGTATTTCATTTCTTTTTATTATTCGTACGTTTCTTTTTGGATTTATTACTGCGCCTTTTCCCGGATGTTCTGGAGCGGTATTTTTTGTCCATTCGTTCGAGGTCGCTGTTAAGGTTTGAATTCTCTTCCTTGCTGACGGTATCATCTTCAAGCAGGCTGGCTGGTTTTTTTCCTTGTTTGTTCAGGTCAAGAATGTGCACTACGCGCTTTACTTTTATTGGAATCCAGGTGTTTTCGTCATCATACCCAAACCACATAACCTTACGGAATATATCGGTCTTTTGCAGTTTTGCCTTTCCTTTTTCAGTAAGTAGCGGGCCATCAAGATCCGGGATGTCCTCGAGAGCATCAAGGTAGGTGTCCAGTTCATAGTTCAGGCAACACTTTAATCTGCCGCATTGTCCGGATAACTTGCTTGGGTTCAGAGACAGGTTTTGATACCTTGCCGCGCTTGTGGACACACTTTTAAAATCTGAAAGCCATGTGGAACAGCATAATTCCCTTCCGCAAGAACCGATGCCGCCAAGTCTTCCGGCTTCCTGGCGGAGAGATATCTGACGCATTTCGACCCTTATTCGGAACTCACCAGCAAGTACTTTAATCAATTCCCTGAAATCCACCCGGTCGTCTGCCGAATAGTAAAAAGTGGCCTTCGTATTATCAGCCTGGTATTCCACATCGGATAACTTCATATCCAGTTTCATATCCTCGATAATACGACGGGTACGGTATAAGGTGGGCATTTCACGTTTTCTGACATCCTCATACCGTTGAATATCCTTTTCGTGCGCGATCCGGTAGATTGAACGGATCTCATCGTCATTCTTGATCTTTTTCTTTTGCATCTGGAGCCTGACGAGTTCGCCCTGGAGACTTATGTATCCCATGTGATGTCCGTTCGGCACATCGACTATCACGGCATCTCCTGTAGTCAGATCCAGGTCTTTTGAATTGCGGAAGAATTCTTTCCGCCCTCCTTTAAACCTTACTTCCACCACATCAAACCGGTCTGAGACCGGCATGTCCATATTTGACAGCCAGTCAAACACGTTCATCTTATTGCAGCCACCGGTCAGGCAACCGCCGTTGTTCTGACATCCGGCCACACTTCCATCAGCTGTCCTGCAACTACTGCATCCTGCCATAACATTATTATTTTTAGCCAAATAAGATGCTTTACTCTCCGGCATCCTGATTTTGGTAACTGCTAAAGCTACTAAATTGGATTGAATTAAGACAGATTAATCAATATGATCTGCCAGAACGTCCTTGCCAATATCAGAACGATATTGGACACCTTCCCAGTGGATATAACGTACGCCCCCGTAGGCCTCATTAATGGCATCTTCCAGAATCTTTCCCCTGCCGGTCACGCTCAGTACCCGTCCGCCGTTGGTGAGGATCCGGTAGTCATCGCGCGCAGTGCCGGCATGAACAACGAGTGCCTCTGTCACATCGGCAAGGCCTTTGATCTCAGCCCCTTTGTTATAGCTTCCTGGGTATCCTTCCGCAACCATAACGACGGTAGCCGCTGCATTCTCATCTATTTCCAGATTCTGCGTCGAGAGGGTCCCGCTTGCTGAGGCAGCCAGCAATTCAACCAGGTCATTTTTTATCCTGGGAATTACCACCTGGGTTTCGGGGTCCCCCATGCGCACATTGTATTCGATGACATACGGGTTGTCGCCCACTTTCATCAATCCGATGAAAATAAACCCGGCATAGGGGATTTCGTCTTCTTTTAATCCGTTGATGGTAGGGATGATTACTTCCTGCCTGACCCGTTCCATGAAGGTATCATCGGCGAATCCTACCGGGGAGACAGCACCCATGCCACCCGTATTGGGGCCTTTATCATGATCGCCGATCCGTTTGTAATCTTTTGCTTCCGGAAAGGTAAGGTAGTCGGTGCCGTCAGTGAGGACGAAAACAGAAAGCTCGATGCCTTCCAGGTATTCTTCAATCAGGACTTTGCTTCCGGCTTCTCCGAATTTACCATCCTCCAGCATTTCCTTCAACGCTGTTTCAGCCTCATCCCGGGAACCTGCTATGACCACTCCCTTACCCGCAGCCAATCCGTCGGCTTTGAGAACGATCGGGTAGGCCGAACCGGCCAGGTACTCCATGCCATCATCCAGGGTATCGCGCGTGAACGTCGCCGCCCGGGCAGTTGGTATGCCGTGCCGGTTCATGAATTCCTTCGAAAAATCCTTGCTTCCTTCCAGCATAGCCCCTTTACGTCCCGGTCCTACCAGCATGACACTGGCCAGGTCTTCACGGGACTCAAAATAATCCCTGATACCCTTTACCAGGGGAACTTCCGGACCCACCACCACCAGCTCCACATGGTTTTCCCGGACAAACCGGGCAAGTCCCTCGAAATCATCGACGGGAAGAGGTACATTCTGGCCAAACTGTTCGGTTCCGGCATTTCCCGGTGCGATAAATAATTTGTCTGTCTTTGGACTTTGTGCCAGTTTCCAGGCAAAAGTAAATTCTCTTCCTCCGCTTCCGATTACCAGGATGTTCATAGCTTGCTGTTTTTTTATCAAAGGTAGCAAGTAGCCTTCAATGGTGAAAGGATCGGACTTAAAAGCGTCCCCAGGACCAGGCGATACTTAGTGTTTGCAGATTCTGGGTAATCGTGAAGCTGAATTCCCGTCCATCGCAGGATAATGCGTTCACCAGACTCTGATCCAGCAGAAAAGCGTATTGATACGTCAATGACCATTGATTCCAGGTCAGGTCAACCGCCATCCTTCCATTCCAATACAGTTTCTTTGGAAGGTTACCGGAGGCAGCCAGCAATTCCTGTGCCTTCCGACTTATATTTTTCAGCCCTGTCGTTGGCGACTGCCGGATGGCAATACGAAAGGCAGGCATTACCCCGGCTGAAACAGAAAGCCTCCAGGGCGATGCGTTATACAGCACAAATCCACCGGATACAGCAGGGAGGATTTCCCTGTAGGCTACAAGCGTCCCCTTCCTTACCGGGCACAACGGACAACCGGGTCCGGGCTGATCGTAGACCTGCAGACTTAACCCACCCGGCTGGTACTGCAGGCCAACCTCAACATACCAGCGCCGGCTCAGCCGCTTTTTGAAATTCACAAATGGGACAAGATATCGTTCATCTTTCCGGTTGGTAATTTCCAGGGTTGTTCCCGACCAGGTAAATCTTCCGCTGTTTATTTCACGAAAGCCGGCACCCAGTCCGGCCTGAAATTGCTGGGCAACACCCATGGTCGCCCAGCATGAACAGAGTATGAGTAATGCAATGGTTTTCACTGGTGATTGACGGTAAAGAGAAATTTCCCGGTGTTGTAGGTGGTGCCGAGCCCGTTGGCGGCATCACAGTACCCCACAAAGTCCTGGTCCAGGAAGAAGTCCTTTTCATTGATGGTGATCTTCACCCCGCCCGATACGTTTACATCGAGTATTTTGGTTGATAAGCCCAGGGTCAGATCGATTTTGGCTTTTGAATAATCCTCTTCAAACCAGTCATACCTTACCAGGTCACCAAACAGGGTCCTGTCCCAGTAGAACACAGGTAATTTTTTATCATACCATTCTGTGTCACACCGAAACAATCCGCAATCCTTCCACTCGCTGCGGTCAGCAGACGGATAGGACTTCCGCAATGATGAGAAGCCACTTGGATTTTTGGAGGCGAGCGTCACAAAAAAGAAAACCTCAGGATTCCCATCAAGGTAATGCTCGGCCTGCCTCATGATGTCAATCGTGGCAAACCGGGCACGTACCAGGTGATCCTGCAGGTCTGCCTGGTCCCGGTCACACCCCGTGCCTTCGGATGCCCCGGTATTTCCTGCCCATGAATAGATGCAGTCATAGGCATCCTCTTTGAGGTAATAATCATAGGTTTCATCGGAAAGGACGGGAGAGATAAGACATCCACGCCCGGCAAGGATGGCGGGTTTCCGGTGTTTCAGGGAGACCAGGACACGTTCGTTGTGACTGATCACCAGTACTGGTATCCCGGGTTCACGGGTTATATCGAGGTTGATTGGTTGCCCGTTACGATACGCCGGAAGAGAGGTCAGTTTATCCAGGTCTGCTTCCGGAGGACGGTAAACGACTACAGGCATTTCAGTGTGAATATCCCAGTCCGCCGCGGTGCGATCGGATAAAGACGGCATAGCCAGCTGCAGGAGGGGATCAACATCACCTGGTTCCAGGACTGACCAAAGGACATTAAAGTCCCCGTCAAACTTTTCCAGGAGCTTTGCTTTCAGGCGTCGGCGATATTCGATGCCGGCGAGCTTCAGGGATATATTCCGGGCAAGTTGCAGACCGGTTTGTTCACTGACTGTCAGATCGGGCCCGGACCGGGGTACGGGGGGTGGTATTTCATCTTTGCAGCCCTGGAAAGCCAGGGATGCGATCAGGCATAGTATGTACGGGGTTAGTTTGTTCATGGCAATGGGTTTTTATGATGAAAAATGGTGTCGGCCGCGGAGTAAAATTCTTTCCTGCGGCGGACAAATCATGTCCATAAACAAAAAAAGCCGGCGCGGGCCGGCTCGTATTTACAATGCTGGTCAGTTAATTGGCGTATTCGGAAAGGAATTTGATCCGCATCAGCCGTAGTTCCTCTTCGGAATAATCGTCATTGTCTTCATCTTCCAGTGCTGCTTCAATGCTATCGGTATCCGAATTCAGGAAGTATTCAATGATATCATCCTGTTTATCGAGGTCCAGGATGTCATCTATGTAATAGTCAATATTCAGTTTGGTCCCTGAGTAACAAATATTCTCGATCTCATCCAGAAGTTGTTCGAAGCTGATATTCTGCGCTTCGGCAATTTCATCCAGGTCGACTTTCCGGTCGATTTGCTGGATAATGAAGATCTTGATCTTTGATTTGTTGACGGATGACTTGATAACCACCTCCGAGGCGGTTACTATGTCATTCTCCTCCACATACTTATCGATCGCTTCCAGGAAGGGTTTGCCAAACTTTCGCACCTTGCCCATGCCCACACCATTGATCTGTGCCAGTTCGGCTTCCGTGGTCGGATAGGTCGTCGCCATTTCTTCCAGGGACGGGTCCTGGAAAATCACATAGGGGGGAAGGTCTTTCTGGTGCGCCACTTTTTTCCGAAGGCCTTTCAGCAGGTTGAACAGGTCGGAATCGTAGGCTTTGGCATTTGCGGGTGGCCGATCGGATTCCTCTTCGTTTGCAGGATTGGTATCATAGGTGTGATCTCCTGCAAGCATGACCGAATGCGGATGCTTGATAAATTTCCTGCCTTTGTCAGATACCTTCAGCACGCCTACATTCTCAATATCTTTTTTGAGAAACTCGTACATCAGTGACTGACGGATCACTGAACGCCAGTATTCCTTGGATTCATCCTTCCCCTTTCCGTAAATATCGAGTTTATCATGTCCGTAAGAAGAAATATACTGGTCCTCGGTACCACGGATCAGATGGACAAGATGCTTCAGGTCAAATCGTTCATCCACGGCAAGTGCGGCGTTTATCACCATGCGGACGGCATCGGATCCTTCAAATTGCTCGCGCGGGTGTACGCAGTTATCGCAACCACCACAATTTTCGCGGTCGTATTCTTCCCCGAAATAGTGGAGGAGCTGACGGCGGCGGCAGACCGGTGATTCTGCGTAGTAGGCCATTTCCTGCAGAAGAATCCGCCCGTTTTCACGTTCCTGGACCGACTTGTCCTTGTTGAATTTCTCCAGTTTAAGGATATCATTATGGCTGTAGAACATCAGGCAGTGGCCTTCAAGTCCGTCACGACCTGCCCGGCCGGTTTCCTGGTAATAGCCTTCCAGGGATTTCGGGACATCATAGTGAATGACAAACCGCACATCGGGTTTGTCGATGCCCATGCCAAAGGCGATGGTGGCTACGATGATATCCACTTCTTCATTAAGGAAGTCATCCTGGTTTTTCTCCCTTACCGACGAATCAAGGCCCGCGTGGTAGGGTGCTGCACTAAAACCGTTCACACGCAGCAGCTCAGCGATCTCTTCCACTTTCTTACGGGAGAGGCAGTACACGATGCCGCTTTTGCCCTTATGCGGATGGGCAAACTGAATAAGTTTTTTCTTGGCGTGGATTTTTTCCTGGACTTCATAATACAGGTTGGTACGGTTGAAGGAGGAAATGAAGACATCCGCATTTTCCATTTGCAGGTTTTTCTGAATGTCCATCTGCACCTTCGGGGTGGCCGTAGCGGTCAGGGCAATGATAGGCATATTTCCCAGGTGGCCGATTATATCTTTGATACGCCGGTATTCCGGACGAAAATCGTGGCCCCATTCCGAGATACAGTGTGCCTCATCCACCGCGACAAAAGAGATTTCTATGCTGGTCAGGAATTCTATATTCTCCGGCTTGGTCAGCGATTCGGGAGCTACATAGAGCAATTTGGTGAGGCCTTCCCGGCATTCGTTCTTAACCCGGGTGGATTCTGATTTAGAAAGGGTTGAATTCAGGAAATGGGCATTGATACCAAACGCCTGCATCTGGTCGACCTGGTTTTTCATCAGGGCGATCAACGGGGAGATCACTACTGCCAGTCCGTCCGAGACCAGGGCAGGCAGCTGATAACAGAGTGATTTACCTGCTCCGGTGGGCATGATGACGAAAGTGTTTTTACCCCCGAGAATATTGCGGATTATAGCTTCCTGGTTTCCCCGGAATTGGCTGAAACCAAAAACCTCTTTTAGCTTTGTTTTTAAGGCATCCTTCTTCTCTTCGACCAGCATCTTAACAGTTCATTTTATTTAAATCACCTTTAATTATTTATATTTGTTCGCGCTTGTTTGCGCGCAAACAGGATGATTCAGATCACATTGAAGTTAGTAAAAAATATTCAAAAGATAGCCAAGGATGCACTGATTAATGAGGCCAATGCGATCCGCAATCTGGAGTCGTATGTGGACGATCAGTTCGAGGCCTGTGTCCGGGAAATTTTTGAGGGAAAAGGACGTGTCGTTGTCACCGGAATTGGTAAGAGTGCCATTGTCGCCAATAAGATTACCGCCACCCTGAATTCGACCGGGACTCCGGCCCTTTTCATGCACGCGGCCGATGCCATTCATGGAGACCTTGGGATGGTTCAGAAAGATGATATTGTCATTTGTCTTTCCAAGAGCGGCAATACGCCGGAGATCAAGGTACTGGTGCCGCTGCTGAAGCGGACCGGCTCAAGGCTGGTTGCCCTGGTCAGCAATACGGATTCCTACCTGGCCCGTCAGGCAGACTTCATACTCAACGCCACGATTGAGGAGGAGGCCTGTCCCAATAACCTGGCGCCCACCACCAGTACCACTGCTCACATGGCCCTTGGGGATGCGCTGGCTATCTGCCTTCTGGCTCTCCGGGATTTCTCCAGTGAGGATTTTGCCCGGTATCATCCGGGCGGGTCCCTTGGGAAACAGTTGTACCTGCGTGTGGATGACATCATCACCCAGAATGAATTGCCAATGGTTTCTGCCACTTCTGTTTTAAAAGATACAATCCTTGAGATTTCTTCGAAGCGCCTCGGTTGTGCGGTAGTGGTCGACGACCAGGGTGACCTGGAAGGGATCATCACCGACGGTGATTTGCGCCGCGCATTCGAACGGGGAGCCAATATGGATACCGGTGCCCGTACTATCATGGGCTCCCGCCCCAAGAGTATTGAGGTGGGAGAATATGCCGTAAAGGCTCTCAACATTATGCAGGATAACAGCATCAGCCAGGTCGTGGTGGTGGAGGGGAATAAACCACGTGGTATCGTGCACCTGCATGACCTGCTTCGTGAAGGCATCATATGAAGATTCATAAAGACAATTACCTGATCATAATGGCGGGGGGTACCGGCAGCCGGTTCTGGCCGTACAGCCGGATCGATAAACCCAAGCAATTTCAGGACATCCTGGGTGTGGGAAAGTCCCTGCTCCAGCTGACGTATGAGCGCTTTGAATCCTGTTGCCCTCGTTCCAACATTTTTGTCATTACCCACCGGGACTATACCAACCACGTGGTGAAACAGTTACCGGAGGTTTTGAAGGAGAATATCCTGGAAGAGCCGTTCCGGCGCAATACGGCTCCCTGTATTGCCTATGCGAGCCATAAAATAAGCAGGATCAACCCGCAGGCTACCTGTATTGTTACCCCGGCCGATCACGTAATTCTCAACCAGGAATCATTCTCCGACACCCTCGACCAGGCCATCCGGGAAGCCCGGGGGGAAGAAAAGCTGGTAACCATCGGCCTCCAGCCCACGCGTCCGGATACAGGGTTTGGGTACATCCAGTTTCATGACGGAAAGGACCCGTTGAAAAAGGTTAAGACCTTCACCGAGAAACCGGAAAAAAGCCTGGCCGGAAAGTTCCTGGAAAGCGGGGATTTTGTATGGAATTCGGGCATTTTCGTCTGGAGTGTCCGTGCTATTGCCAAGGCGTTGTCCCAGCATTTGCCGGAACTCAATGAGGCCTTCCTGGAAATCCGGAATTCATTTGGCACACCGGAAGAAGGAAGGGCCGTATTACAGGCCTATTCTCATATCACAAATATTTCCATTGATTACGGGGTGCTCGAAAAATCGTCCGACGTGTATGTGCTGATGGGCAACTTCGGATGGTCGGACCTCGGCTCGTGGGAAGCGCTGCATACCATCTCCGACCAGGATGAAAACCACAATGGAATCCGGGCCAATACCATGCTCTACCGCACGACCAACACCCTGGTCAAAGGACCGTCAGATACACTTATTGTGGTACAGGGCCTGGATAATTACCTGGTTACTCTCTCCGACAACGTTTTGCTTATCTGCCGCCGGGATGATGAATCCCAGTTAAGGCATATTATGGCGGACGTAAGGGCGGTGAAGGGGAAGAATTACCTCTGAATCAGCTGACGCTGCCGCACCACCTCATAGACTGCCACCGCACTGGACACGGAGACATTCAGCGATTCAATGTGGCCTGTCATAGGGATCTTACCGCGTATGTCGCACATTTTCAGGTATTCGGGTGAAATTCCATCCTCCTCAGAGCCCATCAGTACGGCAATCGGTCCGCTCAGATCCGCCTCAAACATGTTGTCGCCGGTCTTTTCTGTACAGCCAAATATCCTGATACCGCTGCCCTTCAGGTACTCCAGGGTGGTTTTCAGGTTGTCTTCCCGGCAGACAGGAATATAACCAAGGGCTCCGGCCGATGTTTTCATTGCATCGGAATTAATGGCAGCGCTGCCGCGGGAAGGAACCACGATCGCATGAACGCCTGCACATTCCGCTGTCCGGGCAATCGCACCGAAATTACGTACATCCGTGATCCGGTCGAGAATAAGAAGGAAAGGCTCTTCGGCGTTGCCGTAGGCTTCATTGATAATATTGTCCAGGGAAGCGAAGGTAACAGATGACATCATGGCAATTGCCCCCTGGTGGTTTTTCCGGGTCACCCGGTTAAGCTTTTCGAGCGGAACCTGTGATACGGGTACATTGTGCTTCCGGGCAGTCTGAATAAGTTCTTTGAGCAGGGGATTGCTCAGGCCTTTCTGAACCATCAGTTTGTCGATCTCATTTCCTGCCAGGATATTTTCCATGATGGCACGGGTCCCGAATATCATTTCCCGGCCTGGAGGTGTTTGTTTCATAGCTTATCGTTCGTCCATGGGCCGTGCTTCGCGCCAGTAGCGGGCTGCGGCAATATAGCCGTTTGCGAGCTCATTGCTCCTGAGCAGTGAATACTGGCGGTCTGCATAACGGCTTTGCAAAACTACTAATTTAAATGTCATGCCGGGCAGTCGCTTGCCGGGAAGATAGGTCCATATTTCGGCGTCTTGTTCGCGGATCACCTGATCAGGCGTTCCAAACACCACAAACAGCATACCCCGGTCGGTTTTCCAGCCTTCTTTATAGGTGGTAAAAAGTTCGTTGGCGTAGGCTACCTGGTCGTAATAATTTTTAATGATCCATTTTGCTTTCTCCTTGCCTCCGGCCATTTCCACCCAGAACTGGTCAAATTGTTTTTTATCGTCTTTGGCTGATCTCAGTTTCTGGCGTTCCTTCGTAGTGGTAATATAGATGAGGGGGTCCACCAGATCAGGAATCGTCACATATTCGGGATAGTAGGGGCCCTGAACCCTGAAACTTTCCCCTGCCGAAGCCGCATTTCCGGTGGATACGTGATACAGTCCGTGCGTGTCATAGATATGGGCAAAGGCAGTATCCAGCCGGAAGGTTCCCGTGGTTTCGATGGTCCTGGGCACTTCCCCCGGATCAGTAGCCATAGGCGGCCTGGCCGGCGGAAAAGGATGGTCATAGTAGGTCACTTCAATCGGCTCCCGCCCCAGGATATCGTAGCGGCCTTCGGTGATGTAGGAGCGGATCACCGGCCGGTCCATTGCATCCTTCAGCATAAAGGAATGGACGTCTGTGGTGCGGACATCCTGAAAAAATGACAGGCCGCTGAGCGAACTGGTCACTTTTACAATAAGCAGGGGAGGGTAGTTTGGAAACCGGTAGCCGAGGAAGAAAGACTGTCCGCGCTGACCGAGGAAGGTTGAATCCGAAGGGGATACCCTCATCGACAACGGGGCGTTATAATCCGCTGCCGGGATAAATTCAATGCTATAATCGGAAAGTTGCGTACTCCGGTTGTTGAGTTCAATTTCCAGCACGAGGAGCAGTCCGTTGCCTGGATTCTGAACCATACGGTAATGAAGGAACAATTCCTCTTCCGGATCATACAGATGGGCAAAATTAATATCAGATACTTTTTCCTGCGCCGGTGATACGGCACTCATACCGGTTAGCAGGAGCAGTGAACAAAGAAGCTTTTTCATGGAAAACGGCTTGGTTTGCCTAAGGTAAACAAATTCTGCGCCAGAATGAACGGGTCTATCCCGCGGATGATTGCGGTTAATCGGGTGAATGTTCCTATTTTTGCCATAAAATGTTCCCATGGGCGTTTACACCACTGAAATAGCTTCTGATAAAATTCCTTCCGACAACCCGATCCACCAGCGGTTACTGCAGGCCTATTACCTGGCCAGGCCCTACATCGGGGGCAACCTGCTGGAAGTAGGTTGTGGGGAAGGCAGGGGTATCCCGGTCTTGCAGGACCACTGCGACCAGTATACCGGGCTGGACAAGATCCAGGAAGTGATTGATTCACTAAAAAAAACGTACCCTGAACATTCCTTCCTGCAGTCCAATATTCCGCCCATAACCGGGCTCCCGGATAATGCCTTTGATGCTATTGTCACATTCCAGGTGATTGAGCATATCCGGGATGACCGTTCGTTTCTCCGGGAATTGTACCGTCTCCTGAAGCCGGGCGGCGTTGCGCTGGTCACCACCCCCAATATAAAAAAGACGCTTTCGCGTAATCCCTGGCACATCAGGGAATACACACCGGATCAGCTCGAAGGACTGGCCAAAGAGGTCTTCGATGAAGTGGAAATGAAAGGGATCGGAGGCAACCGGAAGGTGATGGACTATTACGAGATGAACCGGGAAGCGGTACAACGGATCACGCGTTTTGACGTATTCAATTTACAGTATCGTCTTCCCGCGGCACTGTTGCGGATCCCGTACGATGTGCTGAACCGCCTCAACCGGAATAAGCTGAAGGAAACGGATGACAGCCTGGTAAAAAGCATCACCCACGAAGACTATATCCTCCTGGATGATGCCTCTGATGCGCTGGACCTCTTCTGCATCCTGCGCAAGAAATAATTTACATTCTCCTGTAATTCTCGTAAAGCTGCATGCCCTCATTGTAGGCATTCGTGAATTTCTCAGCCAGTTCTTCTTCCCCGTTCATCAGCATGGTACGCTGCAGTTCGTTAAGCACGATTATATTCTCCTGCAAAACAAAACCTGTATCATTATTCGTTGCCTGGATATAGTTGATCATTTCGATCGCCCGGTTCCCGACGGTCTCGGCAATACTCCTGGCCAGGTCATTTTCCTCCAGCATGTATAGCAGGGCAACCGTCCTGCTGGAGGTGTAGTCATAAGGGATGGCCTCGTCGGGCATTTTCTCCAGCATAAACAGAAGCGCCTCACGTGCCTTGTCCATTTTCCCTTCGCTGATCAGCGAGGCAGCCAGCGTATTGAACGTACTGCGATGGTTCAGGACAAATTTCCGGTAATCCTCGGTATAATAGACCTCCGGGTTATCCAGTTCGCGGTAATAGAAATTTTCCATGAGATTGGTGAACATGGTTTCGGTATCGACCATGTCAATTTCCGGGCGAGGGTTGCGTATCGGGAGAATGCGATAGGCATTCCCTTCCTGAACCAGGTAAGGCTCAAGGTCTATATTGATTTGTTCCCTTGAGGTATTGTTCAGGTAAATCGGCCGTGACCAGTCGGTGGTGGCAAGAATATCCAGAATGGCGAGATCTTTTTTCTCGATGCCCCGCTGGCCCCGCTTCAGGTTGATGGTCATCCGGTCAACGAGCAGGCTGTCCATTCCTTCCGGGATTATCCCCAGGCTTCGCACCTTCTCTTTGTCTATGGGAAGGGTAAGGGTGCCGCTGGGCAGGACATTGGTAGACGGATTTACCCGGAGCCGTTCGTCGTTCTGCTTGAGCAGGTTGATGTACTGGCGCAGGTCGATCGACCGCAGGCCGAAGTTATCGTAGAGCGGCAGGTAATCGTTGGGACCTCCCGACTGATAATTTTTCAGCGTAAGCGTGAACGGGAAGGGATCGGATTCGTAGACTGGCCGCATCATCTGTTCGATGTACCAGTCCGTATTAAAGTAAGACAAAACCACCACCCGGGCATCGGTTCTGAATCCTTCCACATCCTGGACATACCAGAGCGGGAATGTGTCATTGTCACCGCCGGTAAAGAGGATGGCATTTTCAGCGGTGGAAGTCAGGAAGTTCTTGGCCGAATCAACCGAAAAGTAGCGGTTTGAACGGTCGTGGTCATCCCAGTTCTGCTGTGCCATGATCCCGGGCGCTACCAGGCAGAGGATGGTGGCGGCAATGGAAGCGTTTTTACCCGGAAGCATTTTCCTGAGGCCATCCGCAATGGCGAGTACGCTGAAGCCGATCCAGATGGCAAATGCGTAGAACGACCCGACGTAGATATAATCCCGTTCCCTGGGTTCGATGGGTGGTGAATTCAGGTAAAGGATCAGCGCAATACCTGTCAGGAAAAACAGCATGGCGACAAAAGCAAACCCATGCAGGTCTTTCCGGGCCTGGAAAAAGAGCCCTACGATACCCAGGAAAAAGGGTATCATAAAGTAATTATTGCGGCCTTTGTTCTGGGCGATCTCATCCGGGACCTCTTCGGTCAGGGCTTCAAGCGGATAAAGTACACCGGCATTCTGCACGTCGCTTTCCCTGCCGGTGAAGTTCCACATAAAGTATCGGAAATACATGGTACCCAGCTGGTGCGCAAACATATAGTACATGTTATCGGCAAACGAAGGCGATTCATTGGGCCGCAGGCCGGTAACCTGCCGGTATCTCTGAACGTGGGCAGGCGCTTCGCTGTACATACGCGGAAGAATGGTTGATTCGCGCGGGTCGTATTTGTATTCCACGCGGGTATCCACTACTTCATATTCTTCTTCTCCCTTCGCATAGAGCTTTTCTCCCTCTTCCGTGACCGGGTTTCCGACTTCGTCACGCACCAGGTCGGCGGTGTAATACTTTCCGTACAAGAGCGGCCGGCTGCCGTACTGCTCCCGTTTCAGGTATTTGACAAAGGTGATCACGTTCTCAGGGTTATTTTCATCGATGGGCGGGTCATAATTGGACCGGATCACAATGATGGAATACGATGAATACCCGATCAGGATAAATGCAAGGCTGAGCAGGGCGGTGTTGAGCAGGGGTCGTTTGTCATTTTGGGTCTTTCTGACTCCCCAGACCACTGCACCGATGATGATCAGGGCAATGAAGATGGCGCCCGAGCCAAAGGGCAGGCCGATGCCATTGACAAAATAGATTTCGAACACGCCGGCCAGGCTGGGCAAACCCGGGATGATCAGGTTGTTGATCAGGATTACGATGAAACCGCTGATCAGCATGGTCCAGACGATACCCTTTACGCTGACGGTATATTTTTTAAAGTAATAGATGAGTCCGAGTGCCGGAATAGTCACCAGGTTAAGCAGGTGGACGCCAATGGACAGTCCCATCATGTAGGCTATGAGAATAAGCCAGCGGTTGGCGCGTGATTCATCTTCGATAAGGTCCCATTTGAGCATGGCCCAGACCACGATTGCCGTGAAAAAACTGGACATGGCGTATACTTCGGCTTCCACTGCCGAAAACCAGAATGAGTCCGAGAAGGTGTAGGCAAGTGCACCGACGGCACTGGCGCCCAGGATAGCTACGGTTTGAAAACCGGTAGGCCTGACCCCCGGTACGACACCAAGAATTTTACGGGCCAGCATGGAGATCGTCCAGAAAAGGAAGAGGATGGTAAAGCCACTGCTGAGCACACTGACGATATTTATCCAGTAGCCGACCTGTTCGGTATCGCCGAACGACAGCAACGAGAATATACGTCCGATCAGGAGATAGAACGGTGCCCCCGGGGGGTGCGGCACCATGAGACGGTAAGAGACCGCAATAAATTCTCCGGCATCCCAGTAACTGGCTACTTCCTCCACGGTAATGAGGTAGACCAGGGTGGCAATGGCAAAAGTGATCCAGCCGGCAATGTTATTGAGTTTTCTGAAATCCATTCGTTTTGTTAGTTGTCCAGATAAAGGGCGAAAATAAACAAAATATTTCACCTTACCTGCGTTAAACCGGGGTGAATACCTTAGTACGTCCGGATAAGCAAATTAGTATCTGTCGGGAAGCATTCTCCCGCTATTTATAGACCGCCGAATAGTAAAGAAGCCAGCCCAGGAAAGGCAGGACATAGAACAGGCCGACCAGGGCCACAGCGATCCATTTGCTCCTGCCCAGGGTTTGCTGCATCAGGTAGCCCAGCACCACCCAGTAAATTATTTCGAAGAGGTTAATGGCTTTCAACGGGTAGATCCAGCGCGGGTCGGTGGCGCGGGCATCCACCAGGAGCACGGCTGAGAAGGGGTAATAGATATTTATTTCATAGAGTGTGAAATCAGAAGGGAGGAACAGGAAATGGAAGATCTTCAGGGTTTCAGGTACGAGGAAGATAAATTCCGCGACGAGGGCCGCCTGAAAGCAACGGCTGTAGGAGATATTGTAGCCGAACAGAAAGCAGCCCACCCACAGCAGGAATGAGATAATCATGAACTTCCAGAAATAGACCACGGGTATGGTGGCAAACTGAAGGGCGGATATCAGCTTAAGGATACCGGCCTCGCCCTGCATTTCGAGGACCTCAAAGGCGGCGGTACCGCTTTCCAGGAATGATTTCTTCACCATCAGCAGGAGGAAGGTGGCTGTGCAGAGCAGGATAAACAGGAGCCATTTGTTTACCGTCAGGGCCTCCCGTGAAAGTGATTGCAATGACATGATGTAAATATAGGGAGGACCGGACTGAAAAGGGTTGCGCTGCCCACGTCAATGAACCTTTTATCCGATTTACGTATTGATTACAGACAATAATGTAGATTTGTTGCTATGAGGTTATTACTGTTATCGCTATGCCTGCTCGGGAGCGCCCAAATGCTCCGGGCCCAGGATTCTCTGGTGACGGGTACGGACGGACAGGTCATTCTGATCGCTGACATGCAGATGCAGATTGATGTGAACCAGTCGATGAACGACCTTTATAATTTTAAGTTTGCCAAGGCGGAAAAGCAGTTTGAATACCTGCGGTACAAGTATCCCTGGCACCCTCTTCCGTATTTCCTGCTGGGACTTAGCGAATGGTGGAAGATCATGCCCGACCTGTCGGATACTTCCCACGATGAGGAGTTCCTGGCGTATATGGACACGGTGATCATGCGGTCTGAAGCGATGTATGACGTGCCGCAACGGGAGGTGGAGGCCGCCTTTTTCCTGGCCGCTGCCTATGGATTTCAGGGCAGGCTGTACAGCAGTGAGGAGCGAAAGAACTGGCGCAAGGCGGCCGTGGTGGGTAAGAATGCATTGAAGTACATGTCGGAAATCCGCGGCAAGGATGAGCTTAGCGTGGAATTGCTGTTCGGCGAAGGGCTGTACAATTATTTTTCGGTCTGGGTGGGGGAGAATTATTTTCTGCTCAAGCCGGTGGTGGCCCTGTTTCCGAAAGGGGACAAGGAGCTTGGTATAAAGCAATTGAGGGAGGTGTCCTATAATGCGTTTTATACGCGGACCGAGGCCATGGTTTTCCTGATGCGTATTTTGAACAGTTATGAGAATGACCAGGCGGGGGCCTTTCATATTGCCGAATATTTACACCAGACCTACCCTGATAACCCGTATTTCCACCGGTATTATGCGAGGATGCTGTATTCGATGGGCCGGTTTTCCAGGACCCGGCCGGTCTGCGAGGAGATCCTGTCGCGGATTGACAGTGGCATGACCGGGTACGAAGCCACGAGCGGAAGATACGCCGCGTTTTTCCTGGGGCAGATCTATGAAAACCTGAGGGAGTATGAAAAGGCCCGGCTGTACTATGAGCGGACGATCGCTTTTGCCCGGGAGATTGAGGCGGATGATTCGGGGTATTATCATTATTCCCTGCTGGCGCTGGGCGATATTGCCATGCGCAACGGCGACAAGAAGGAAGCACGCGAGTACTACAAGATGGTCAAGAACGAGGCCAAGCG
>CAZLZD010000007.1:0-111757 GCA_964563925.1 uncultured Roseivirgaceae bacterium
CACTGTGTCTGGGAGTTTTAATACAGGTGATTTTATAATAACTGAAGTTGACAACAATTATTATTGGAATAACGCTGATGCAGCGACTTTCACCTTTGAAAACAACCTTCAATCCAATGGATTAAGGTTATTTAATGGGAGGACAAGACGTGAGACATATATAGCCAACCTGTACAATAGTGTAGGGACTTACCAAGTCAGCTCCCAATTCAGTGTCTTCTTCTCCAACGACCCTGACTTCCTCCCCATCACCCTGCTGAGTTTTACCGGGGAGGTGACCGACCAGGGGGTGCGGCTCGACTGGACCACCACGGAAGAAGAAGGCAACAGCCACTTCGAATTATACCGTGGCCGTTCCGGCGATGACCTGGTCAAGGTGGGTGAAGCCGCCAAGGCACCACCAGGAAATCTGTATAACTACTATTCATTCACCGACACCGAAGCCACCGACGGTATTTATTATTACCAGCTGCAAAGCGTGGACTTTGACGGGCACCGCGATATTTCGGATATCATCCGGGTAGCCATTACCGCCGGGGACGAATTCATCCTGTATCCGAATCCTGCCGCCAACGGGACATTCCAGTTTACTTTTCCCGGTGACGACAGCCTGCAACCGGAAATTTACAACAGCCGCGGCCAGCAGGTTGGGTTTTCCATCGCACCGTCTCCCAACGGACCGGGGGAGAGACAAGTACGCCTTAACAATCCGCAGCCCGGCATGTACCTGCTGAAGGTTTGGTATGAAGGCGAACAGGTAATACGAAAAGTCCTCGTGGAGTAACGGCTGACATTCGCCCTCAAATCCTTATCTTAGTTAAAACGATCCTGCCATGGAAGGAATGCTTAAAGAGAATGCCCTGAAGGGCAAAACAATAATTGTCACCGGTGGCGGAACCGGCCTGGGCCGTTCCATGGGCACCTATTTTCTCGAGCTGGGGGCAAACCTGTTGATCACCAGCCGTAAATTTGAGGTCCTCGAAAAAGCTGCCGCGGAAATGGAAGAGCAAACCGGGGGAAAAGTACTGCCGGTCGCCTGCGATATCCGGGAATATGACCAGATTGAGAATGTCCTCAACCAGTGCATTGCCCGGTTCGGACGGCTCGACGGAGTCCTGAACAACGCAGCCGGAAATTTTATCAGTCCGACCGAGCGCCTCTCCCACCGTGCGTTTGACATCGTGGTGGACATAGTCCTGCGGGGCACCTACAATTTCACACTGGCTGCCGGTAAACACTGGATTAAATCCAAGCACCCCGGTACATTTCTCAATATCGTCACCACGTACGCCTGGACCGGATCAGGTTACGTGGTACCCTCTGCCTGTGCCAAGGCCGGGGTACTTGCGCTGACCCGTTCGCTGGCTTCCGAATGGGCCAAATACGATATCCGTACGAATGCCATTGCCCCGGGCCCGTTTCCCACCGAGGGGGCGTGGAAAAGGCTGTTTCCGGCCGACGTGGCAGAAAAGATCGATCCGGTCAAACGAATTCCTCTCAAACGCTTTGGCGAACACCAGGAGCTTGCCAACCTGGCTGCCTACCTGATGTCGGATTATTCGGCGTATGTCAACGGGGAGGTCGTGACCATAGACGGGGGAGAATGGCTTCATGGTGCCGGAGAATTTAACGGGCTGGAAGAAATTACGCCCGGCCTCTGGGATGAACTTGAGAAAATGCGCAACCAGAAAAAAGGCTGATCCGTGCCCCCGGTTACTTCGCTGCCCGTTCATATATTTATCATGTAATTATTGGAGAATTGCATTCTATTTGCAGGAATAACCAGTAAATTCGCAACCAGACTGAATACATAATCACTATTAATATTAATCAAATGAGAATTCTAGCAACACTACTGGTCATACTTCCTATGGCACTTCAGGCCCAGCACAAGGAAGAAATTACCAGTGCTTTTAACGAATATTTTGCGTTCATGGAAAAAGGGGAATTCACCAAATCCCTGGATTACCTGCCCAGCCAGTTCTTCGATGTAGTGCCCCGGGCCCAGATGGAAGCCGCCATAAACCAGACCTTTAATAACCCTTCCTTCAGCATTCAAATGGACGAAGGGGCTGTGACCGATATATCTGATGAAGTAATTCATGAAGACGTCCATTATGCAACCATGGATTACAGCAATACCATGACCATCAGCCTGGCCGAAAGCGCAGAACCACAGATGTTCAGCATTCTTCGCCAATCTTTCGAGCAGCAGGTAGGTGCGGAAAATATGACGGTCAATGAGGAAGCCGGCACCATCCGCGTAAGCCAGGCAAGTACCATGTATGCTATCAAAAACCCGGACGGAAAATGGAGGTTCGTTGAGAAAAACCCTCAGCTGGGTCAGATCCTCGAACAGATCATTCCGGCCGAAGTACGCGAAAAACTGTAACCATCCTGAAAAGGCGGACCTTCCCGGTCCGCTTTTTTTATCCATTAATCAGCAGGTAATCAGGTTACTTTCTGTCTTCAGCCCTCATTTATAGCATATTGATTTGTCTCAATAAATTTCAAACAAGCTGGCCTTAATGTATAAGCTGATAATCCTTTTTCTATTCCTGCCCCTCCTGTCTCAAGCCCAGCATCAGCTGGAGATTACAAACTCATTCAACACTTATTTTTCCCTCAAGGAGCAGGGAGAATTCAGGGATTTTGCCGCATTTTTTCCTGAAGAACTGATAAATTCGGTGCCCGGCCCGCAACTGGAAGCTTCCATAACGCAAACCTTTGAGAACCCTGCCTTCAGGATTCAGGTTGCAAACGGGCAGATTGACAGTATTTCCAGCCCGGTGAGCCATAAAGGAACCAATTACGCCTCGGTCAATTATTCTTTCCATATGACCATCACGATGAATCCCGAATCTGATTTCAGCATGTTTGACTTCATCCTGCAATCAGTGAGGAATACGGTTCCCGAATCGCAGATCGAGGCGGATATCTCGAAAGGAATCATTGAGGTAAAGCAAACCGGGTTGCTATATGCAATTCAAAAACCGGCCGATTCCTGGAAGTTTCTCGAAATCAATGCACAGTTACTAGATGTCGCCAGGCAAATAATCCCCAGTGAGGTACTGGCGGTTATCTGACCGGATTCAGGTCCTGAATATCAATGAATTCATTTGATTGGAGTCAGGCTGAGGGTTATCTTTATCTAAAAGAAAATTCTTATGCAAACAATCCTGGGATCGGGTGGGGCAATCGGAACACACCTCGCGAGGGTATTACCCAAATACACTGACAAAGTCAGGCTGGTAAGCCGTAATCCTGTGAAAGTGAATGACAGGGACGAGCTTTTTTCAGCCAATCTGCTTAATCCGGAAGAAGTCATCCGCGCCGTAAGGGGCAGCAAGATCGCGTACCTTACTGCAGGATTGAAATACGATACCGGTGTATGGCAACGTGACTGGCCGGTAATAATGGAGAATGTTATCCGGGCCTGTGCCGCAGAGAATTGCCGCCTGGTTTTTTTTGACAATATCTATATGTATACCCCGGATCTGCCCGTACCTATTACCGAAAAAACCAAAGTGGCTCCCGGATCCAAAAAAGGCAAGGTAAGGGCCAAAATTGCCGCAGATCTTATGAAAGCACACGAGAACGGCCAGGTTAAGGCAGTCATTGCCCGCGCCGCGGATTTTTATGGTCCGGGCGCCTCATCGGTCAGCATGCTTGATCAGACGCTGATTGCCAGTGCGATCAAAGGCAAAACAGCCAACTGGCTGGGTTCACCGCACAAAAAGCATTCGTTCACCTACACTCCGGATGCCGCCGTGGCTACAGCCCTTTTGGGCAATTCGCCGGAAGCCTACGGACAAGTCTGGCATTTGCCCACCGCCGGCGAACCACTAACCGCGATGGAATGGGCCGAACTCCTGGAGAGTCTGACAGGTAAAAAAGTGAAGGTGCGCGGCACCCCTCGATGGATGGTCAGTATCCTGGGATGGTTCATGCCGATCATGCGTGAATTGAAGGAAATGATGTATCAGTACGAACAGGACTATGTCTTTGACAGCAGTAAGTTTGACGAGCATTTCATGCTGAAAACCACTCCCTACAAAACCGGTCTGGAGCATGTACTGAAACGTGACTATCCGGATAGCCTGGCTAATTGAAATTTTTCTCTGACCTGAAAATTTCGATGAGGTCAAAGTCTGCTACGGGTTCCTTTCCGTAGTACACAGGAAGGTTGTTTTCATACGGCATGCAATAGGTACAGCTTACCATTCCAATCTGCTCCACTTTCTGCAGAAAGGCCTGATGTTCCTCCCGGGTCCCGCCCACGATCAGAATGCCGGAATATTCTGCCTGGTCAAGTTGTTCAAGACCCCAGTGATAGTAGGCATTGTGCCGGCTCAGCACAGGTGGAAGAGGGTATTTGTCCCGGTAATAATCGATGGCTCCTGCCTCACCGTAATTATTTACCCAGGCCACTATATGCTCACGTTCGGTCTCAGGAACAGACAAATAGGCTTCCGAAATGGATCGGGCAAAATTCTCCCACCCATGCATATCCGCAAAAAACTGTGGAAGCAGCCCCTCTTCCTTACTTTCCTGATTACCGGGCCCGATTCCAAGCCGGGAATTATAGGCGACGAAATCTTCTTCAGGCAAAACAGGAGATGCCAACGGGAGTAAAATCAATCCGCTAACCACATAAAGTCCGGCCAGCACAATCAGTAGGCCACGTTGCCAGCCCTTTGTGGCCCCGCTGAGCCAGACAGCGCCGGAAGCCATAACGGCTGCATACGCGGGCGCCATATAGGTGGCTTTGACCTGTCCTTTGATCAGGAGAATGGACAGCGTCACAAAAAACACGATAACAGGGAACCGCTGAATCCAGCCAATGGAAGGTTTTAACAGGTAAATCAGTGAGCCGATGAGAAAAATAACGATGAACGGGTGCTCCATAAGCAACTGCTCGGTAAGAAAGTCGGCCCGGCTGATACCTGCGTACTTATATTGTGATGCATTGGCCGCAAACTCAAGATGGGCCATTTCATGCGACAGGTTCCACAGAACAAATGGCAGAAACAGCAGCAGGGCCACGATCCCTGCGAGGTATGGTCCCTTCCTTGTGAACAGGCTTCGGCACGGGCTGATAAGCAGAAATACAATCAGTCCGATCGCGAGCCAGGCCATGCTGATCTTATTCATCATGCCCAGTCCGGTTACCAGCCCCACTCCTGCCCATTTCCACAGATCTTCCGGGTTACGCAGGGCATTTATTACGAGCACCATGGCGAGTGGCCACATTACCAATTCGATCACATTCATGGAGTAGTACGAACTGTAGGCAAGGTTTATCGGGGCGAACAGAAATGCGAGTCCGGCCAGCCATATCGCTACGAGATTCCCTCCCATCGTTCTGACAAGTCGCAGCACAGCCCACATGGCCGCACCTCCCAGCAAGGCACTAAGGACGCGTATCATTCTCCAGGAATCCCCGAAAACAGATATCCAGGCATCCAGAAGCCAGATGGATAGCGGAGGATGATCTACATAGCCCCATGCGGGATGATCCGTATTCGCGAGGTAGTATAGTTCATCCCTGAAAACACCATACCCTTCGACAAACAGTACCAACAAATGGAGCAGGATCTTACCCAGCACCAGGATGACCACGATGGTTGAATAACGGGAAAGCATAAGACTGATCCGGATTTACCGGGGTTTGTAGTTTAAATCTTTATTTACCTTATCAAAAACAGGCATTTACGATCATTACCGGCGGATTTAAAACCGGCTCCAAAGCAATACAAAATAAGAAAATAAATTGATCAGTCCATGGACAATGGCGGTCATCAGATAAGCCATCTGATTACGCCGGTAAAAATAATAATAGGTATAGGCCAGGACAAAAGCTACCGGTAACAGCAGCACCGCATACAGGTTGGAATATCCCCATGCATGAATCCCCGCAAACGGCAGGGCAGAGACACACAGGTACACCAGCACGCGTCCTCTGGAGGGGTTCTTACCGAGCAGATAGGCGGGGACAGCCTGGAAAATGGTTTCCCAGGCAGGTGCGATCAGCACGCCCCACAAAAGGAAGAATTCGGTACTGACGCTATTGATCCAGCTGACGTCCTGAAGAATATCTGCCTCCCACCCGGCCGGGAGCAATTTAATGAGGAGCATATTCATCGCCACGCAAAAAAGGGCCGTTCCCACAATCCGGTACAGTCTCCTGAATGAAGAAAGGGCGACGGTGCTCTCGTAGGTCTCATTCATGATGAAATATATAAAAACCAGTGTGGCGGACAAAATAAAATAAAAGAGTGAAATCCTGTATCTTTGATACACTCAAAATACCACTTTATGAAAAATATAGTATTTCTTCTGCTCCTGTTTCCGGCAGCGGTTTACTCCCAGACGGTAACCATCCTTCCCACCGAAGCCATGATTAGTGGTGAGGTAGCTTTTACGTCACTCGGCGAAGCTTCATATGCAATCCTGTCCCCGAATTCATACAGTGAAGAGGACCTGGCGGTAATCCTGTTCCGGCAGCCGACAGGGCATTCCATCGACTTCCATCTTCATTACGAAACAGATGAGTATTTTTTTGTGCAGAAGGGCGAAATGACCATGACCATCCGGGACTCAACCTTTACGGTGAGTCCGGGTTCTTTCGTACATATTCCGTCGGGGACTCCGCATGCCCATGGGAATACGGGCGGGGAAACACTGGAATTACTGCTGATGTACAAGCCGGGCAAGATGGCCGAGCTCTTTCGCGCCTGGGGAAATATGGTAAAATCCGGCATCACCGATCCCGACCAATTGAGCAGCAGGCTGCTTGAGCTTCCGCAGGATTTCGACGTGGAATTTATTGATCGTTAAAGGGCGGGCTGGTTTGTCCGGCGGCAAGAAATGAAACCACGCGGTCAATCACCTCCTGTGCCCGCAGATTATGCCCATAGCCTTTAGTTACCACGAGATCGGCCTCCTTCCAGGCCGACCGGATCGCCAGTGAATTATCCAGGGGTGTTTCCTGGTCTGTTTCATCGTGGATCAGTAAGCCTTTAGCCCTGACCGATTTCGCAAAGTCTGCCGCCGAATAATATTCGGGCGGCCTTTTCAGGTGGTTTCTGAACTGATTAATGGTCAGGTCCATGGTCCGGTCAGACAAATTCAACTGGTCCTGGTAATAGGTAAAGAATTGTCCCACGTTTTCCGGCGGGGCCAGCAATACGAGCCGGTCCAGGTTCCTGTCGGGGTTTTCATGGAGCAGGTTCAGCAACATAAATCCCCCAAGCGAATGCCCGACCATCGCCTGGAATTCACCCGCCTCGTCCCAGATCCGTCTTACCGCTTCGGCATACATCGGGACGGTCATGGCTCGGCCACTGCTTAGTCCGTGTCCAGGCGCATCCACCGAATAGACCGTGAATACGTCGCCGGCGAGTGCCTCAATATAAGGCTTCCACCGGTATGAATGACTTTGCCAGCCATGTGCCAGGAGAATTTTTACCGGGCCATGGCCCCAGCGGTAAGATTGAATTTGCTCCCCTCCAACCTGGCAGACCGTATGACGGGCCTTATTCAGAAACTCACGGTGCCTGGGCCGCAGCGATGGACGGACAGGATAACAAAACAGGTTAAATCCGATCTCCCCGGTTTTTCCCGGCGCCAGGTAGGATAAAATATTTAGGCCGGTGCCTATCGTCGTTGTCAGAATTTTATGCATACGTATATTAAATACCAATCGGTATCTTCATAATTAAAATTTTTTTTTCAGGTGCGTATTCCGTTCACCAGTTCCCTGAGGTGATCCTGGACGAAAGCCATGTCTTCCGGTGAACCCGTCAGCTTACTCATCATGATACCTCCTTCCAGGGATGCCAGGATGACGGAGGTAAGTCGCGCAGCGTCTGTACCGGGCTTTAACTGGCCATAACGTTTGCCGTTTTCAAGAATACGGATCAATGTTTCACGCAGCATTGCCATCATACTCCTTGCCTCCTTTCTCAGTACAGGGTGGGCATCATCGGATTCAATGGCCAGGTTCATCAGCGGACAGCCTCCCTGTACCAGCGGATGGGTGAGATGTGATTCGAAAAAGCGGAATATGACATCAAGTTTATCCATCGCATTCCCTTCCTGCCGGATGCGCCTCCCGAGTTCGTTTTTTACTTTGTCGGCCAGGTGGGAGAACGTCTCTCTTTCCAGGTCATCCTTGCTTACAAAATGCTTGTAGATAGCCCCCTTGGTATACCCGGTAGCCTGGGTAATATGACTTATGGACGTTGCCTTGTACCCCCGCGTGTTGAATAATTCGCCGGCGGTTTCCAGGATAGTCTCACGAGTCAGTTCCGGGTTTCGCATGGCGCAAAGATACCGATCGGTATCTTAATATCCAAAAAGAAGACAGGGCCCTGACCCTGTCATCCTGTAATTATTCTATGCCGAACAGGTTTTTCACTGCATCCGTGGAAAAAATATCATTGAATATGACGAATACCATCAGGGAAAGCAGCAGCACCATGCCCACCTTCTGCGCATTCTCCAGGAACTTATCGGAAGGCTTCCTGCCAGAAATGATCTCATAGCTCAGGAACATAACATGTCCGCCGTCAAGGGCCGGGATGGGCAACAGGTTCATAAAGGCGAGCACCATCGACAGAAGGCCCGTCATAAACCAAAACCGCTCCCAGATCCATTCGCCGCCATAGGCCTGCGCGATACGGATAGGACCTGCGAGTGACTTGGCCGGGTTAATCACCCCGCTCAGCATTTTTCCAAAGGCCTTTACCTGGAGGAATACAATATTGAACGCCTTGCTGGTGCCATAGGGAATGGCTTCGGCGAAGGAGAACTCTATTCTCTCACGCTCCAGTACATCCAGCGCGGTGAAGCCGATTACCGTATCCCTGGCAAAATATTCTTTGACCGTCCTGATCTCCCCTTCTCCCCCTGGCTGGTATTTGATCGTTATGGAATCGCCCTCGTACCCGCGCACGATACCTGAAAGCTCATCCTGGTAGTTAACCGGGATATCACCGATCTGAACGATCTTGTCTCCCTTTTCCAGGCCGATCTTATCGGCAATGGATCCTTCCCGCACTTCACCGACAATCGACTGGTACCTGGGAAAGATGAAATTCATCATGGCCGTTTCATCATTCATTCGCTCGATAAAGTCATCCGGTATCGGTATCTCAATGCGCTCACCATCCCGCAGGACCGTGTAGTAGGCATCGCTGCCGAGAAACACTTCGGATTTCAACACCTGCTGGAAGTCATCAAACTCTTCTCCATTGATAGCGACAATCTTATCCCCGGTTTCCAGGCCAAGCTCTTCGCCGAGTTCCAGGGCAATGATCCCCCCATTTTCGTTTACCGCATCCTTGGAGAGATACGTTTCACCATAAACCCAGGTCAGGAAAATGAATATGATCACACCTGTGATTACATTGACGATAATGCCACCCAGCATAACGATGAGGCGTTGCCAGGCTGGTTTTGCCCTGAATTCGTAAGGTTTGGGTGGTTCCTTCATGGCTTCCGTATCGAGGGATTCATCGATCATACCGGAAATTTTCACAAACCCGCCCAGGGGTATAGCGCTCAGCGCATACTCTGTTTCACCATATTTAAAACTAAAAACCTTTGGGGGAAATCCGATTGAGAATTGCTCAACCCGCATATCAAAAAATTTGGCGGCCAGAAGGTGCCCCATTTCATGCAGTCCCACAAGTATCGAAAGGCTCAGCAAAATCTGAGCTGCCATTATTAATCCTTCCATGTGACGTATTATAATAACTCCATTGCCCTGATCCGTGTAACCCGGTCGGTCTCCACGTAATCATCAAAGGAGGGTGTTTTTATGTAATCAATTTTTTCCAGACATCGTTCCACTAATGATGACATTTCCAGAAACCCTATGTTATCTTTTAGAAACGCATCCACTGCGATTTCGTTGGCTGCATTCAGCACACAGGGCATATTACCTCCCTGGCTCATGGCTTCATAAGCCAGTGCAAGATTACGAAATGTTTTTGTATCCGGCTGCTCAAATGTGAGGGAAGGGTAATCAAGGAAGTTAAACCGCGGGAAATCAGACGGTAAGCGGTATGGATACCCCAGTGCATACTGAATAGGCAGTTTCATGTCAGGCAACCCCATCTGGGCTTTCATCGACCCATCACGGAACTGGACGAGCGAATGGATAATGGATTGCGGATGCACCACTACCTCAACCTGTTCAGGGGTAAGTCCGAATAACCACTTTGCCTCTATCACCTCCAGTCCCTTGTTCATCAGTGTGGCCGAATCAATGGTAATTTTGGCGCCCATTTCCCAGTTTGGATGTTTCAGGGCCTGGGCTTTCGTAACGTGGGCGAGTTCCCCGGCGCCCTTGCCCCGAAACGGTCCGCCTGAAGCGGTGAGGACTATTTTTTCCACCGGATTATGAAATTCTCCCACCAGGCACTGAAAAATGGCCGAGTGCTCAGAGTCTACCGGGTAAATGGATACCCCCTTCTCCTGCGCCAGCCGGGTAATGAGTTCGCCAGCCACCACCAGTGTTTCCTTATTGGCCAGGGCGATGGTCTTTCCCGATTCAATCGCCCGGATGGTCGGGGCCAGTCCGGCATAGCCTACCAGTGCGGTCAGCACGAGGTCTACCTGGTCCATCTCAACCACCGAAGCCAGGGCATTTGCACCGCAGTACACTTTTATATCTGCCCGGTCGAGTGCCTCGTGCACCTTGTCATAATGAGCTTCATTCCCGATCACCACGGTGTTGGGTTTGAATTCGAGCGCCTGCTCGATCAGCAATTCACAATTATTCTGCGCTGTGAGCACCTCCACGTCAAACTGACCCGAATGCGCCGCAATCACTTCCAGTGCCTGGGTGCCGATTGATCCGGTCGAACCCAGGATGGCAATCTTCTTTTTCTCGGTCTCTGTCATAGGTTGATCGTGAATTTGAGCAGTTGGCCGGCGATCTTCCGGTCATTGGAAAGCCTTGGCACTTTGTTTTGTCCGCCCAGCTTCCCCTCTGATTTCATGTAATCGATAAATGCGTTTTTCTTTAGCGGCCTGATCTTAAGGGTTTGGAGAATGTGTCCCGTGAGCAGGTCATCGTAATAGGAATTAATTTCGCAAAGGGCCAAATCTAGTGCTTTTTCAAATGCTTTCAAATCGTGCGGTTCCTGCCCGAATTCCACAAACCATTCGTGATACGGCAATCCCTCTTCGGGAGGGGTCACCTGGGGTGCCACTGTAAATTCCACCAGCTCGGTTTCCGGAAACTTTTGACAGGCCTGCTTCATGGCTTTCTCCACTTCTTCCCCGATCACATGCTCCCCGAAGGCGGAAATAAAATGCTTTATTCGTCCGCTTACCACCACCCGGTACGGTTCGGTGGAAACAAACTTTACCGTATCTCCCAGCGAATACCCCCACAAGCCGGCATTGCTGTTGATCACCACCGCATAATTTACCCCGGTCGTTACTTCCCCGATCGTAAGGCGGGTCGGCTTTTCATTGAAATACTCGTCGGCCGGGATAAACTCAAAGAAAATCCCGCTGTTGAGCAGCAGGAGCAGCCCGTCTTCCTCCTGGCTATCCTGGTATGCCAGGAATCCTTCCGAGGCCGGGTAGGTTTCGATACTGTCAATTTTACGGCCGATGCTTTCAAACAGTTTGGCCCGGTAAGGTTCGAAATTCACCCCTCCGTATACAAACAGGGAAAAGTCTGGAAACACCTCCATGATCTTTTTACCCGTGCGCTCCTGAATCCGGTCGAAATACATCTGCACCCAGGGCGGGATGCCGGAGATCAGGGACATCCGTTCCCCGAGGGTTTCGTCAATGATCCGTTCCAGTTTGGTCTCCCAGTCCTCTATGCAGTTGGTGGCATAACTGGGCATCTGATTCGTACGAAGGTACCCGGGTACGTGATGGTTCACAATGCCCGACAGACGGCCGGTATTCACCCCGCCCTTTTTTGTCATGACCGGGCTTCCCGACAGGAAGATCAGCTTACCGTCGAGGAACGTTGAATTCCCCGTTTCGTGCACATAGCTGAGCAGGGCATTTCTGGCCGAATTTATATGGTTGGGGACCGAGTCGCGTGTAATCGGAATATATTTTACCCCGGACGTGGTGCCTGAAGTCTTGGCAAAATAGGCCGGTTTGCCAGGCCAGAGTATATCTTCATGTCCCTTGAGAATGAGTTCGACATACGGACGTATCCCCTCATAATCACGTACGGGAACCGCTTCGGCAAACTCCCCGGGCGTGGTCACATCGGAAAACCGGTGATCCTTGCCAAATTCAGTGAGTTCAGCCCGCCGGATAATATTTTTGAAAACCTTTTGCTGTGATTCAACCGGTCGTGAAGCCCAGGCCCGTGTTTCCCGGGCGATAAACGCAGCAAATGGCTTGCTCAAAACGGATCGAATACCCATAGATAATTATACCTCACCTGATAAATTACAAGTTTAGCAAGTTTTGATCACTCCCCGGCACAACTTGATCGATTTTGTATCGTTTAATCCAGCAAGTACATTTGCAAAAACCCATTGTAAGCATGACTATCCGAACGATCTCCCTTACCATTCTCATTGCATTTACTGCCGGCGTGGCCGGTTCCTGGTGTTATCAGGCCCTGGAGTCTGCCTACAGGACGCCTGAAGAGCGGCCTGTGGTACGCCAGGCAAACTACGAAGCCCCGGTCCGGTCTTTGAATACCGCCGATATGCCTGATGATTTTGTGGCAGCCTCCCGGCTTAGTACACAAAGCGTGGTATATATAAAAAATATTTCCGAACAGAGTTATTCCCGGAGTTACCTGGATTGGTTTTTTGACCGGAACCCGGGTACCCAGACGAGGATCAGCAGCGGTTCGGGCGTGATCTTTTCTGCCGACGGCTACATCGTCACCAACAATCATGTGGTCCAGGATGCAGATCGCCTCGAAGTAGCCTACAACAAGAAAACCTACGAGGCCAACCTGGTGGGTACGGATCCTTCCACCGACCTGGCCGTTCTCAAAATTGAAGAAAAGGGCCTTCCCTCCATTGTGGTGGGCAATTCCAAAGACCTGCAGGTAGGCGAATGGGTGATCGCCGTGGGGAACCCGTTCAACCTGACCTCTACCGTCACAGCCGGGATCGTCAGTGCCAAGGGAAGGGAAATAAATATCCTGCAGAGCAAATTTCCCATCGAATCATTCATTCAAACCGATGCGGCCATTAACCCGGGAAACAGCGGGGGCGCGCTGGTGAACAAGGACGGTCAGCTGGTGGGTATCAATACCGCCATCCTTTCCCGCACGGGATCCTACGCAGGATACGGGTTTGCCGTGCCGGTGGATATTGTGAAAAAGATTGTCGGTGACCTGATCCGGTACGGGGAGGTTCAGAAAGCATTCTTCGGCGGGGACGTGAGCGATTTTACCGATGAAATCGCCAGGCGACTCGATATCAGGCTTCCCGATGAGAATAATATACAGGGTGTCTTACTGGGGTACGTGCAACGGGATGGCGCGGCGGCCCGGGCCGGACTGAAAGAAGGAACGATCATCCTGAGCATCGACGGGCAGCCCACCAATTCGCGCAGCCAGTTTGAAGAAGAACTGAGCTATCATTCTCCCGGTGACAAGATTGATGTTACGTACCTGGAGAATGGAAACCAGAAGTCGGCCACGGTCACCCTGACCAACCGGGAAGGGACCACCGGAATCCTCACCCGGGAAATATATACGTCAGAGTCGCTCGGGGCGCAGTTTGAGACTGTACCCAAGGTGGAACGGGAACTGCTCGAGCTGGAATATGGGGTAAAGGTGTTTAATATTCAGAACGGACTGATCAAAAGGATCGGTATCTCGGAAGACTTCATAATTACCGAAATAAACCGGTATGCCATCAAAAACCCGGAAGAGCTGGTGGAAATCCTTAAGAATATCCGTGGACGGGTAATCATCGAGGGGGTTAACAAACAGGGAAGGCGCGGGTATTACTCGTTCGAACTGCGCTGATCAGAGCGCTTTCATTTTCAGCTTTTTCTTCAGCTCCTCCACCGAGGATTTGAAGTGCGCATTGGTATCCATCATGTCATTGACGGACTGCACCGCGTGGATGACGGTACTGTGGTCACGGCCGCCAAAATGATACCCGATGGCTTTCAGGGAATGGTCGGTGTATTCCTTGGAGAAATACATCGCCACCTGCCTGGCAATCACAATTTCTTTTTTGCGGATCTTGTCCTTGAGTGATTCAACTTCCACCTTGAAGTATTCGGCCACAGTCTTTTGTATATAGTCAATACTGACCTCGGTATCGATGTCATGGACGATATTCTTCAGCGTCTGCTTGGCCAGTTCCAGGTCCAGCTCCACCCGGTTCAGGGAGGCATGGGCGATCAGGGAAATCAGTACGCCTTCCAGCTCGCGCACATTCGTATCCACACTGTACGCAAGGTACTCGATCACATTTTCAGGAATATTGATTCCGTCGGCCTGCATTTTACGCTGAATGATCGCCACCCGCGTTTCATAATCCGGTTGCTGCAGATCGGCCGTGAGCCCCCACTTAAATCGTGAAAGTAAACGTTCCTGAAGGCCTTTCAGGTCACGGGGAGGGCAGTCACTGGTCATAATGATCTGCTTGCCTGCCTGGTGAAGGTGATTAAAAATATGAAAGAATATTTCCTGGGTCCGTTCCTTTCCCGCCAGAAACTGCACATCATCAATGATCAGGATATCCACCTGCATGTAAAAGTTCTGGAATTCCTGGATCTTGTTGTTCTTCAGGGCATCAATAAACTGGTTGGTGAATTTTTCCGAAGAAACATAGAGTACGAAACGGTCGGCAAGCTGATTCTTGATCTCGTTCCCAATAGCCTGTACCAGGTGCGTCTTGCCCAGTCCTACCCCACCGTACAGCATAAGGGGGTTGAACGAGGTTATCCCGGGTTTCTGGGCCACCGCGAACCCGGCAGACCGTGCCAGCCGGTTGCAATCACCTTCAATGTAGGTATCAAACGTGTAGTTGGGATTGAGCTGGGATTCCTGGTAAAGGTGATCCACATGCTTTAGCTGAAACGGGGAAATATAATCTTCTTTGGACGATGGCTTACTGGCATTGCTCCGGTTGGGCAGGTTTACCGATAACGGAGAAGTACGGCTGTTGCCGCGATCAACGATCACCGAATATTCCAGGCGGGCTCCCTTGCCGAGCACTTCGGTGATTGCCTTTTTCAGGACGCTGATGTAATGCTCCTCGAGCCATTCGTAAAAAAACTGACTGGGTACTTGAATCGTCAGCACATCGTCTGAGCAGGCGAGGGGAATGATCGGCTGAAACCAGGTATTGAAACTTTGTTCAGCTACATTCTCCTTGATCACCTTCAGGCAGTCACTCCATACCGTACCGCAATCAACTTCCATTAAATGTCTTTTAGTAATTCAGAGAATAACAGTGTAAACCTTTCCGGAAAAAAGGGAAACAAAGTTGTAAAAAAATTCACATAAGTGAAAGGAAGAGTCCCTTCTTATTATGCATAAAAATTTGTCACTTTCAAAAAACAGGCGGAATTTCTGCCAATTGTCATTTGTGAATCCATAAAATTTTTTTCCCGGCGAATTCTTTAACTTTACAAGTACCTGAAAACAGCTTCACGTATATGCCGACACCAGCCAGTTCATTTCATGAAATGACTTTTGACGAATGGAAACAACAGGCCGAAAAGGAACTCTCGGGCCCTGTCTTCCGTGAATGGGAACACACACAGATCCCCTTTTACTTCACTGCACAGCACCGGCTAACCCAGGTATCCCGGTTTGACAACCGCATCGGGACTTCAAACATGGATTCTGCGGTGGTTAGGTCCTGGGACAACCTGGTTTACATCAATGAAGACAAGCCTGGCAACGGCAATGCCCATGCATTAAATGCACTTATGGAAGGCGCAGACGGCATCCTGTTTGATAATTCGGGCAATCATGACCCTGAACAGTTGCTTGCCGATATACTCCCCGAATACGTCTCTCTTTGCTTCAGAAAGGTTTCGTCCGGTTTCGCAGGTGGTTTCAGGACCTGGCTTGATCACTCCGATGCGACCCACAGCGCCATACGGGGATACCTGTCCCCGGAGGATGGTGATGAATTTCTCCCGGAAGACCGCCTGCGGTTATTTCGTGAATATCCTCAGGTACGCCTCTTTCCTTTGCACCTCGACCTGCCGGGGGAAAATGCGTTCAGCGGACAACTGACCTCTTACCTGGAAGACCTGGCCGGACTTATCGACGGACTCCTGGCCCGGGATATTGCACTGGAAGACATCTGGCAGCGTCTTGTTCTGTCAGCTGATTGCGGGCCCCTGTTTTTTGAGGAAATTGCCAGGCTCAAGGCCTTGCGAATACTGACCTATAAGGTTTTTATGGCCTATGGACTGCGGGATATTCATCCCGAGCAGTGTTTCCTGCACGGCATTTCGACCGTGTGGACCAATGACGCATACCAGCCTCATGCCAATATGCTGAAAAACTGCACCACCGCCCTGGCGGCGGTACTGGGGGGTTGCACTCATCTTACCCTGATGCCTGAAGACCCTGATTCTGAACTTCATGCACGCATTGCCAGAAATGTATCCCTGATTCTCCGTGAGGAGTCGCACCTGGACAAGGTCACGGATCCTGCTGCAGGCTCATATTACATTGAAAACCTGACCCGGACCCTGGCGGAGAACGCCTGGAATTCCTTCACCAAAGCCAACGCCTGATGAGACCAGATTTCAGCCAGATACCATTTGACAAGTACGAACCCGGACAAATGCCTGCCTCGGCGTCCCGGCCGTGGACTGCTGCGGAAAACATTGATATCAAACCTTTCTATACCCTGGGTGATGTAAAAAAGCTTCCCCATGTGGGTTTTGGTGCCGGGGCTCCTCCCTTTCTGCGCGGTCCGTATGCTTCCATGTATACCGGCAGACCCTGGACGATCAGGCAATATGCCGGCTTCAGTACCGCTGAAGAATCCAATGCCTTTTACCGGCGTAACCTCGCTGCCGGACAAAAAGGGTTGTCGGTCGCGTTTGACCTCGCCACACACCGGGGTTACGATTCAGACCATCCGCGGGTCACCGGAGACGTGGGTAAGGCCGGGGTGGCCATTGATTCGGTGGAAGACATGAAAGTCCTGTTTGACCAGATCCCGCTGGACAAAATGTCGGTTTCCATGACCATGAACGGCGCCGTAATTCCTGTTATGGCATTCTATATCGTGGCCGCAGAAGAACAGGGAGTTGCACCTGAAGCCCTGAGCGGCACCATCCAGAACGACATTCTCAAAGAATTCATGGTACGGAATACGTATATATATCCTCCGGCTCCTTCCATGCGCATCATCTCGGATATTTTCGCCTACACCTCCCGGCACATGCCCAGGTTCAACTCCATCTCCATCAGCGGCTATCATATGCAGGAGGCTGGTGCGACAGCCGATATCGAACTGGCATATACCCTGGCTGACGGACTTGAATACGTGCGGGCGGGAATTGCCGCCGGGCTGAGCATTGACGACTTTGCCCCGAGGCTTTCTTTTTTCTGGGGGATCGGCATGAACCATTTTATGGAAATTGCGAAAATGCGTGCCGCACGGCTTATGTGGGCAGAGATCATAAGTGAATTTGAGCCGGAGAATGAGAAGTCGATGGCATTGCGCACCCATTGTCAGACATCAGGCTGGAGCCTGACCGAACAGGATCCCTACAACAATGTAACGCGTACCTGCATCGAGGCACTGGCGGCTGTAATGGGAGGAACCCAGTCGCTGCATACGAATGCACTGGATGAAGCGATAGCTCTCCCAACCGATTTTTCTGCACGCATTGCCCGGAATACCCAGCTCTTCCTTCAGAAAGAGACGGGCGTTACACGCGCAGTGGATCCGTGGGGCGGATCCTACTATGTGGAATCCCTTACAAACGATCTTATCCAGAGGGCCTGGGACCATATCCGTGAGATTGAAGACCTGGGCGGAATGGCTAAAGCCATCGAAAGCGGTGTCCCCAAAATGCGTATTGAAGAGGCTGCCGCCAGGAAACAGGCGCGGATCGATTCCGGCCGCGATATTATTGTGGGTGTTAATCGGTTCCGGACAAATGAGGCCCCTGATTTTGAGATCCTCGAAGTGGATAACACCAGGGTACGCGATCAGCAGGTGGCCAGGATCACGGAGCTTAAAGAAAAACGAAACGAGTCAAAAGTGAAGGAGGCCCTCTCAGCACTTTCAAAGGGTGCGGAATCAGATGCCAACCTTCTCGAACTCGCGGTTACGGCGGCCCGCGAACGAGCGACACTTGGGGAGATTTCCCAGGCCATGGAAGACGTCTTCGGGCGTCATAAAGCCACCGTCAAATCAATTTCAGGGATTTACTTAGCAGAGATGCAAATGGATGAATCAGTAAAAACGGCACGCGCACTTTCCGATAAATTTGCCGGATCTGAAGGTCGGAGACCCCGTATCCTGGTGGCAAAAATGGGACAGGACGGGCACGACCGTGGTGCCAAGGTCATCGCAACCAGTTTCGCCGACCTGGGCTTTGATGTGGATATTGGTCCGCTGTTTCAAACACCTGAAGAGGTGGCCCGTCAGGCTGCCGAAAATGACGTACATGTCATTGGGGCTTCCAGCCTGGCTGCCGGACACAAGACCCTTATTCCGGCGCTAATCGAAGAACTTAAAGCAATCGGCCGACAGGACATCATGGTCATCGCCGGAGGGGTCATACCCCCGGCAGATTACGAATTCCTGGAAAAGGCCGGGGTCAGCGGGATATTCGGTCCGGGTACCGTCATAGCCAAAGCAGCGACGGAAATCCTTGAAAAGCTGATGGACGAACATGTAAGCTGATCGGTATTTCAATTCCTGCCAACCCGAAATTCATTTGCTATTACGGGCTCAATGACAGAAATTACAGGCATGAATAATTCAAACGAATCCTTCCGCGATCGTCTGCACGAGGTCATTTTTGAGGCCGACACGTTCTGGGGAAAGGTATTCGACGTTGTCCTGCTCATTGCCATTATCCTGAGTGTGGTCGCCGTGATGCTTGAAAGCGTGACCGAAATCCGCCTGAACCATGGCCGCGCATTGTTTATTGCCGAATGGATTTTCACCGTATTATTTACCCTGGAATATATTGCCAGGCTCTGGTCAGTCAACAAACCGATGAAGTATGCCACCAGCTTCTTCGGGGTGATCGACCTGTTGTCCATTCTCCCCGCCTACCTTGCCCTGATAATTTCCGGGGCCCAGGCATTCCTGATCATCCGGAGCATCCGGCTGCTCCGCGTATTCCGGGTCCTGAAAATGGTAAGGTTTCTTGGGGAGGCCTCCCAGCTCTCACAGGCCCTTCGGGCGAGCAGGATAAAGATCCTTGTGTTTGTCGGGGTGGTATTCGTTATGGTGGTTATCCTCGGGACCCTGATGTATATGATTGAGGGTCAAAGCAACGGGTTTACCTCGATCCCTAAAAGCATTTACTGGGCGGTGGTCACGCTAACCACGGTGGGATATGGTGATATTGCCCCCCAGACGCCGCTGGGCCAGGGACTGGCTACCTTAATCATGATCCTTGGCTATGGGATCATTGCTGTACCAACGGGAATTGTCTCAGCAGAAATGGCGCACACCCAGAAGAATCCCGATGCGTACAACAACACGCGGTCGTGTCCTCATTGTGGTGCCGAAGGACACCGCAACCGGGCTACCTTCTGTTTTAATTGCGGCGGGGCGCTCTGATTTCTTTCCGCTCCTTTATTTCCACTTCTTCTGCTTTTTCCGGCTCCCAAATTTTACTGACAACTCCGTCTTCTGCCCTTTGACCGCATTTTATTTTCCCGCTTTCGGTTTTTTCGGCTTTTCCGGCTCCTATTTCTCCTGCTTCTTATGCAGATTAATAAAGTGCACCAGCGACTCACGGGCACGGCCTGGGTCCTGCCAGTATTCCCGGCTGAAAATCGTCGTAAAATACCAGTTTTTCTCGTTAAGGATCGCCGGCAGGTAGACGTGCGATTCCTTTACCGACGGACTGCGAAAATAGCGGTCGTCATCGGTCAGGATAAGGCCCAGGTAGGTGTTTTTCTCCTTAACGGTCAGGTCGGCAAAAGGCAATTCTTCCTTCACTGAAATATTCTTCAGCCCCTCTCCCTCCAGGCTGGCAAGACGCCGCTTAAGGTACCAGTCGGCATGCCTTTCCTCATCTACCGGGTAAGCCGGCTGAAAATCTCCCTGTGATACCGTCCAGGCATATTCAAGGTATTTCTTCAATAGTTTCGGTCCCTCGTTCCGGGTCTTTTCCGTCTTAAGCTGCTGGGGGAGAATACTGCTCACCAGAATTACTTTCTCACGAGCCCTCGTCACCGCCACATTCAGCCGGTTTTCCCCGTGTACTGCATTCAGGCTGCCAAACTGTAACTGGACTTTACCCTTTTTGTCCGGTGCATATCCCACGGAAAAAATGATGATGTCCTTTTCATCTCCCTGTACGTTTTCAATATTCTTCACAAACCAGCCCTCAGGCCAGAGCAACCCCGATTCCATCAGATCATCATCCAGACGGTCAAGAATAAACTGCTGCTGTCTCGCATTAAAGGTTACAATTCCCACTTCCTTATCGGGGGAATTCCGGATCAGGTCAAGGGCCAGGGCGACCACCTCGGTTGCCTCTGGTTCGTTTACATTATTCTCCCACACACCCTCTACTTTACGGTATTCAATGGCCGGCTCACCGGCATTCACCACATTGTATTCCGGCAGCAGGGCGAGTTTGCCATCATAGAAATGCTGGTTGGAGAATTCAATCAGGTCAAGCGACTTACTCCTGTAGTGCCCCTTAAGCTGTATTTCGGCCAAGTGCCGGGAGACCAGCTCAAGCAACGAGTCCACTTCAAGGGCCGCCTCATCCCCGCTGTCATCCTCCTCATACCGTACCTGGTACAGGTCATTGGGACGAAGCTGTTTGTCATCCCCGGCCACCACGACCTGGCGGCCCCGGTACATGGCAGGTATGCCTTTTTCCACAAAGCATTGCGAGGCTTCATCAAAGATCACCAGGTCAAAAAGCGCTTCCAGCGGGAACATCGCCGACACTGATTCAGGGGAAGCCAGCCAGCAGGGTATCAGGTCGAACAGCTCATGATGAAATTCAGCTATTGTTTTCCGTAACGGCCAGATTCTTCGCTTCTTGGTCACCTGGTGATACAGGTCACGGTACGTCACGCGGTTGTTAAGACGATTGTATTCCACGTGTTCATACAATCTTTCGCGTACCTTGAGCAAGACCATGTCATTACTGATCTGCTGTTTTTCTTCGACAAGGCGTTGCAGCTCAACCACCTTTTTTTGAAATGTACGGGAGCTGACTGAGCGGAGAATGGGATATTTTGTCTCAATATGCTCTATCCAGGCCAACCGGATGCTGTTATCGAAAATCCGCGCCACATCGTCGGCATTCCCTGCGCCCTCAAGGTCCAGGATCCGGCGGATCACATCCCGCTCCACGTCGAGCAGTCCTGCCTTCAGCGAATCGTATTCCTGCAGGCCCTCAAAATCCTTCTCGAGCGACTTCTTCATCGGCTCAATTAACTGCGGGGCACTGACCATTTTACCAAGCTGGCTGGGAGTCAGGTATTCAAGCCATTGCGCCTTACGTACCGGAATGTCTTTCAGGACATCAAACAGTTCTTCAAATTTACTGCGCAGTTCCTCATAGGAAAGGATCTGTACATTCATGAATTCCTTGAAATTGCGCAGGGAATTAAATATCAACTTGGCTTTAACACTCAGCTTCTGAACATGAAACCAGTTCTGGAATTGCAGCTTCTCATAATTCGGAGGTATCTCAGTGAGCCATTTTTTCGCCTTGAGTTTCGTCAGGTTATGTTCCAGGTTGAGACGGTTGTCAATCATCTCAGCCATCTTATCAAATCCTTCTGAAGTCATGGGGATGTCATTTCCACGGAACGCATTGGCGAGTACGTTCTTTTCCTTGGAAAACAAGGACCACTGTATACGCTTCAGGAAATTAGACCTTGCTTCCAGTCCTTGCTGGAAGATCTCCTGAAAATGCCCGAGTTCGGCGGACGCAATAGTCTTCTCCGGGCCGTGTCCCGTATAACATTCCATCATCACACGTTCGGTATTGGACAGCCAGAGGTGATCAGTTTCCTGGTCGGGAAAAGACATCATATGCCGGAAATACCGATAGGCGCGTTCTCGTTTCAGCACCCCCAGCATTTCGACAATGAAATCACGCCGGGAAAGGATCAGCTCGCAGTCCTGCAGGGTAATCCGGTGCCCCAGGATCTTTTCCACACGGTCCTCAATCTGTTTCTTGAACGTTGGAATATCTTCCAGGCGGTCTTTCATCTCACGGAAATCGCTGATCTGAAGCCTGGCAAAAGACATACGGTCGGCCCAGGGGTGGTTCTTCTTTTCAAACCGTATCGCATATTCACTGTAGTCCCGCAGTTTTGGCCGGAATTCCTCTATTTTTTCAAAGTTGAAATGGGTGTATTCCTGCTTCAGGTTAATCATATCCTTCCGGATATTTGAGGTCATATAGAGCTCCTTCACCGAAACCCCGCATTCTGATTCATTGAACAGGGCTTCACGGAAATCCTCCAGCTCTTCCTTTAGCTGATCCATGGCACGGCTTACCTGAAGAAACCTCCGCTCCAGTTGTATGGCATCAAGGCCGTTGTTCCTGGACTCATAATCTTCAAGGTGATCAATCTGGTAGGCTATCTTTTCGTAGATCCCCTTACGGTCATTGCGAAAATCATGAACCAGTCCGAGAAACGGGTCAAGTTGCTGTTTCTGTAGCCTTTGATAGACAATGTCCAGGGCAGCCCGTTTCTGGCAGACCACAAGGACCCGCTTCCCGGAAGCAATATTGTCCGCGATCAGGTTGCAGATAAGTTGGGATTTCCCCGTGCCGGGAGGCCCCTGAATAACCACAGAATTTCCATTCTTGATCATCTGGAGTGCCTTTTCCTGGTGCGCATCCATCGGCAACGAGGAGAGCATACGCTCCTCGTGCAACGGTCCGGTTTCAGGCTCTGCCGAACTGCGCCGGGCAAAAAAATCGTCAAAGTCCTCTGCCTTCTCACGTTCCAGCATCTGGATATAATCCGGTACCAGGTAGGATCCTGCCTGTGGGAAAATTCCCAGGACCGCCTCCGGGAATAATTTTAATTCACCATTGCCGTACTCCTTATCAAATTCATCCTTTCTGAATTCCTTAAAAGCCTCCAGTTTGTCCCGGAATGTATCCTGATTGAAATGCAATTCAACGGGACTCTCTTTGAGCAACTGATAAAGCGAGGTACGGAATACCGTACTGTCCATATCAAAATCTTCAAAGGTCCGGTCCAGAAATTCGTCGGATACCGGAATCTGGTTGAAGTGGGCATAGGCCAGAAAGAACGACTTGTTAAATACCGTCCCGCTGTCATTTCTTGGTTGAAGCATCCATTCTCCCCCTTTGAGCATGATCTCCACGGGAAAAAACAACAACGGTGCCCTGATATGTGTGCCATCGGATAGTTTTCCCCGGACAAACGGCCATCCGACATACAGGTCCTTCGATCCTCGTTCTTCAAAAATGAAATTATCGGTTCGCTGCAGCTTCCGGATTTTGCGGCTGACATCGGTAGCCTCCTCGTCACGCGCATCAGCGACAGGTCCGAGTACAGCCCCCTTTCCTGATATTAAGGACTCGATTATCCCGAAGGAGCCGCCCGTTCGAATGAACTCGAAATCATGCAGGTCTATAAACTGCTGGCTCACCAGCCGCAGTAACAGCAGTGACCGGTTGTTTCCCGAGAGGTTGGTTAACCTTTTTAAATATGCGCGTAAAATATCCTGCATGCAGATGCATCTATAACGTCAAAAATTAGGAAATTAATCTGATTATAAAATCCGATGTAGTAAAATAAGCGAAAAAGAATAAGCGGCAGGTTAAGTCAGTCCGATTTATCTCCCTACCCGTTTTCCATCTCTTTCAGGACAAGGTAGGGACCAGTCTTCTCCAGAAAAGCAGTATCAAGCTGATGAATGCTGAGCAGGCGTTCAGCGGTATCAATCTGCCCGTGCTGAGACCGGTACATCACAATGGCAGAAGCCTGACGCGAGCTTATATAGGGATGAGCCCTCAGTTCGGCATAGCTTGCTTCTGAAAGGTTCAGTTGCCTGGGCACAAATCCGCTGGCCACGTATACCTGTGGTAAAATCTGCTGACAAACCAGCGAATCAATACCGTAAACTTCTCTCAGCTGCTCCCGCGACACAAACCCGCCGAGGGCCTCCCGAAAGGCAACGATACGTGCCGAAAGCACCGGGCCGATACCGCGAAATGACTGCCAGAGCACCGTATCGGCAAGATTCATGTCAAGCTCCTCGCCCGGTTTCCGCTGCCTGCCGCTTTTCGCGGCGTCCGGCCAGACCAGGAATGGCCGGATAGATTCCAATATGGAGTCATTCATTCCGTATAACTTCCGCAGCTGAGCCGGCGTACTGATATGTCCTGCCGCCTCACGGTACCGCACCCAGGAGCGTGCAACCCGGTCAGGTATCCCGAATTTTGTAAGTACGGCCTCACTGATCGTATCGGCCATGAAAGGGAGTAATGGATCGGCTTTGACTTCAGCTTCCTGCCCGGGCGGAACTTCCAGCCTGGTAAATTCATATTCCAGCGCTGCGGAAGCATTCTCCGGCAAGGCTGAATTATCGTACCAGGTACTCAGGAACAACAGGAGGATGGCCACCGGGTAAATTACCAGCAAACCGATCTGTTCCCGCCGGGTAAGGCCAAGGGTAAAGATAATATGATGCCGGATACGGCGAAAAAACTTCCTCACGGACCACAAAAAAGCCATGAACCAAGCTACTGTACGTCACGGTCATACCGAAATCAGGTTCAATTTTCTCCCGGCAACCTCACGGAAATATCAGACAGACGAACAATACGCCAGCAGTGCTTCCCGTAAGGTCAGGTAGGTTGACTCAAACACATTCATATTCTCTTCGAGCAGGGTCACACGGATTCCCATTAATGAGGACTGAAAAGATGAAAGCGGCACCACACACAGTCCGTGGCAGGCCAGCAGGTAATAACAGAACCTCCGGTCGGGCGCCAGGTCGGGCGTGATCCATTCGTCGAGCAGGTAATTCAGCGAGGCATCATGTGTCACCAGGTGCTGTCCGGGCTTCAGGGCTTCCGGACGGAAAAGAAGCGTATTGTAAAAGGCCCCTTTGGTTTCGATATACCGGATACAGGGGACATCCGAGAGGATTTCCCCCAGCTTTTGAGACCGGGCGGTAATGGAGGCATTGCGCCGTCCCACATAGGCCTCATACTGCGGGTTCCCCAGGATCGCCGGAATGGCTTTCTGGGGAAGGGTAGTCGAGCAGACTTCGACCATTTTGGCATCTTCCAGGGCATGGCAGAACGAGTCGAACTGGCTGTCCTTTTTACGGTTATAAAATTCCATCCAACCGCACCGGGCACCGGGCCAGGGAAGTTCCTTGGAGATGCCTTTCATAGAGATCGCAGGACGGTCCCCCACAATTCCGGCCAGCGGCAAGGTATGTTCCCGGTTAAGCGTAATGGCCGAATAAATCTCATCGGCAATCAGCAGCAGGTCATAGTCTGAGGCAATCCGAACGATTTTTTCCAGGTATTCCGGCGGGTAAATCATTCCTGTGGGGTTATCCGGATTGATGATCAGAATCCCTGAAATATTTTCGTTGTACTTTATTTTGTTGGTTAATTCCTCCAGGTCGGGATACCAGTTATTTTCAGGATCAAGCCGATAGGTTACCGGGGCACTGTTGGCATGGGCGGCTTCGGCAGATGAATGCGTGCTGTAGGCCGGCGAAGGGCCAATGATCCGGGAAGTGGAGGGCAGGTATTGATAAAGCTTGGAGATCGCATCTCCCAACCCGTTGAAAAACAGGATGTCTTCCGGGGTGATCTGTACGCCACCCAGGGCATTTGTCCGGTCGGAAAGGAACTTCCGGGTTTCCGGCACTCCCTTGGAATGGCAGTACCCGTAGCTGGAATCCTTCTGGACGAGTTCGGTGATCTCCCTTTTCATCCAGTCGGGCAGGGTATTATGCTTTTGTATCGGGTCACCAATATTCTCCCATACTACATTGACCCCGCATTTGGCAACCTGCTCAGCCTTACGGGCGATCTGGCGAATCTCATATTCGAGCTGGCTCGCCCCTTCATACAACAATGAATTTCTCACAATAAAAAAGAATTAACTGGTTGGATCCTCCTCAATCAATTTGTGGTTAAGATCATTAAGATAGCGTGCGGGTCCTGTCAGCAGAATTCCGGTGCCTTCGGGGGAAAGCACGATCTGTTCCGTTCCCAGCCAGTCGGAAAACCATCGGTGAAATTTCCGGGTATTCCTGAAAACACACTTCTTATTTGCATGCTCGCAAGAAAACCCCATCGATTCTATAACCCTGGTTGCCAGCTCCCGCAACTCTTTCTGGGAGAGGTGGGCATGATCGACATGCAACGCCTTCAGGCGGTTGCCTAAGGAAAAACCGGCCGCTACGGCCAGCGACAGGATCAGCATCTGATTCAAAAGGCCGAACGACGGGAAAAACGTACCCACAAGGATCAGGGATAACAGACCACCCAGGAAAATCATCAAAAACAGGACAACCGCAAAAACCAGGGGAAATGCCCGCCAGTTGGTCCGGTCCTGCTTGATGATGGTCTGTAAAGGGTCGTTCATTACCGGAAGTTATTAATAATCCTTACCAGTGCCAATGTACGAAAACAAAAAATCCCGGGTCTCCCCGGGATTTATTTCCTGTTGTTTTCCTTTAGTCAATTTTTACCTCGTCAAGATTCAGGAATTCGATCCGGCCGTCATCACTCATATCCACCCCGATAATGGAGTCTTTCGCGATGCGTCCCGCCAGGATTTCCTTCGACAGTTCATTGAGAATCTCACGTTGCAGCACACGCTTAAGAGGCCGTGCACCGAACTGAGGGTCAAACCCGCGCATAGCCAGGTAATCCCTTACCCCTTCGGATACTTCAAGCTTGACGCCATTCTCTGCCAGCCGGTCCCTGACCAGCCGCAGCTGGATATCCACGATTTTCCGGATATCTGCCCGTGACAGGGGTCTGAACATGATGGTTTCATCGATCCGGTTCAGAAATTCCGGGCGTACCGACTTCTTCAGCATCTCAAATACTTCACGCCGGGTCTTTTCAAGCACTTCCTCCTCATTCTCCTCGGTAAGCCCTTCAAAATTGGCCTGGATAATCTGCGATCCGATGTTAGTGGTCATTATAATGATCGTGTTCTTGAAATTGGCCACGCGTCCCTTGTTATCTGTCAGACGGCCATCGTCCAGCACCTGGAGGAGAATATTGAACACATCCGGGTGTGCCTTCTCGATCTCGTCAAGCAGGATCACAGAATACGGTTTACGCCGTACTGCTTCGGTTAGCTGTCCGCCTTCATCATACCCCACGTATCCCGGAGGTGCGCCCACCAGCCGGCTGACCGCATGCCGCTCCTGGTATTCCGACATGTCAATGCGTACCATGGCATTTTCATCATTAAACAGGTATTCAGCCAGTGCTTTTGACAGCTCGGTTTTACCCACGCCGGTTGTACCGAGGAAAATGAATGATCCGATCGGGCGTTTGGGATCCTGTAATCCGGCCCGGCTGCGGCGCACGGCATCGGACAGGGCCTGTATCGCCTCCTGTTGTCCGGCTACACGCCTTCCGAGCTCCTCCTCGAGGTGCAACAGTTTCTCACGGTCGCTCTGCAGCATTTTCGAAACCGGAATACCGGTCCATTTGGCCACTACCTCTGCGATATCCTCCTGGTCGACCTCTTCCTTCAGCAGGGAGCTTTCGCCCTGCAATTCCTTCATTTGCTGCTGAAGGGCCTCCAGCTCTTTCTGAGTCTCCAGGATCTTCCCGTAGCGGATCTCTGCCACCCGGCCGAAATCGCCTGATTTTTCGGCCTGTTCGGCTTCAAACCGGAGCCGGTCCATTTCCTCCTTCTTGTGCTGGATACCATGGACCACTTCCTTTTCATTCTCCCAGCGTGCCTTCAGGTCATCCCTGGATTCCATCAGATCAGCGATCTCCTTACTCAGGACAGATTCCTTTTCCTTGTTCTTTTCCCGGCGGATAGCCTCGCGCTCAATCTCGAGCTGCATGATCTTCCGGTTCAGTTCGTCCAGCTCCTCCGGCATACTGTCCATTTCCAGCCTCAGCTTGGAGGCCGCCTCGTCCATAAGGTCGATAGCTTTATCCGGCAGGTACCGGTCGGCAATGTAGCGGTGCGACAATTCGACCGCTGCGATAACGGCATCGTCCTGGATCCGGACGCCATGGTGCAATTCGTACTTGTCCTTGATACCCCGGAGAATACTGATTGCATCGGCCGGGGAAGGTTCATCGACCATGACCGACTGAAAACGCCGCTCCAGGGCCTTGTCCTTCTCCATGTACTTCTGGTATTCCTTCAGGGTGGTGGCACCGATGGCATGGAGCTCTCCGCGGGCCAGGGCAGGCTTCAGGAGGTTGGCCGCATCCATGGCGCCTTCCCCGCCGCCGCCGGCACCGATGAGCGTATGTATCTCGTCGATGAACAAAATGATCTGTCCGTCCGAGTCGGTCACTTCCTTGATCACCGCCTTCAGGCGCTCTTCAAATTCTCCCTTATATTTTGCGCCGGCCACCAGCAATCCCATATCCAGCGATATCAGGATCTTGTCCTTCAGGTTTTCCGGCACATCACCATCCACAATCCGCTGTGCCATGCCTTCCACAATGGCGGTCTTACCCACGCCCGGTTCACCGAGCAGGATAGGATTGTTTTTGGTACGCCGTGACAAGATCTGCAGGACCCTGCGTATCTCATCGTCCCGTCCGATTACCGGATCAATCTTACCATTTTTTGCCAGGTCATTCAGGTTCTTGCTGTATCGTTCCAGCGAGCGGTACTTGGATTCCGCATTCTGGTCGGTCACCTTCGACCCGCCACGCAATTCCCTGATCGCCGCGATCAGCGCTTTCTTTTCAAAACCTGCATCCTTAAGCAGCGTGGCAACTTTGTCCTTTCCTGCGTAAAGCCCAAGCAGCAGGTGCTCCACGGCAATGTATTCATCCTTAAATTCTTTTAACGAGGCCTCAGCCGCCTGGAGAGAGGCATGGGCATCGTTGGAAAGGTACGGCTGCTGGCCGCTTACTTTGGGATAGCTCCCGATAATCTCGTCAAGCTTGCTTTCCAGCAACCCGCGGTTCACATTCAGCTTCTTGATAAGGAACGAAATCACATTCTCATCACTCATCAGGATCGCCTTCATCAGGTGACCCGGCTCTATGGCCTGTTGCTGATTTCCGGAGGCAATATCCGCCGCCTTCTGGATCACCTCCTGTGATTTGATAGTATATTTATTGAAATTCATAATCTGTTCGTATAGTCATATTCTGAACATCAAATTGGATTCCAATAATTTTATTATGTCATTCTGACATTAAATTTAATAATTCCAAGATAGCTTACTGACTGAATGTCAGCCGCTCACAGCTGGTAGCCTATACCCCATTCAATAAGGTCTGCCCTTCCCAAATGGGCTTTGAGCAGTACGGCACCGAAAATCTTCGGGGTAATATGTTGTTTGACCCCGACCCGCCAGTAGACCGGTTTATCGATATCCTCGGGACGATACACATAATATCCCAGCTGGAAAAGGATACTGGTGTTCCCGGCAACCAGGTCATGACCGGCATGCAGCCCGATCCGGTACGGATTGGCATCCTCATCATCAAGCCGTACGGGGATGGTTGAGTTATAGAAAAGGTCGGCACCGGCGGTAAGGGCGCTGCGGTGGTTGGTGCGCCAGTAGGCGTACGCAGAAGCGTTCCAGGCAAAACCCAGGTCATTGGTATCCTCACCCTCCGACTTAAGGGAGGCTCCATACATCAGATTGACCCGCAAACGCCTGGAAATAGGTGAAACCGGATCCGTATTTCGCGTCAGCGGGCCGGAGGCAGGCTGGTAGATAATTCCGAGGGTCGCCGAGGGAATATTGAATCCGCTGTTGGGTAACTTTACACCCCCGTTGGAATAATGGGTGAATACCACGCCACCGTAAAGGCTCCAGGCAGGGTCCAGGGTATAATGGGCAAGAAAATTACCTTCCATGATCATATTGACCGGCGTGGAAATGAATGTGTTGTTTTCATTCTCTTCCGGCTCATAGTGGTTGGTGGTATAGGACAGCCCGGGGGCAACCTTAAAGCTGAACTGCAGGTCGTTATCCCGGTTTCCAATGTATTTTTGCAGAAATACCGTCGCGTAAAATGTCTGCCCGAGCTCAGGGTCTCCCGGATTGATCCAGCTGAAACTAAGTCCTACATCCGGATAGTTCCAGACCCTTTCCCATTCTTTCTCACCGTCAGTTGTCCTGAGCCAGTTAAACTCCACCACCGACGGATACAAACCTCCGTAGGCATCCTTCAGCTCCTGGTGATGTGCAAGCAGGTAGCCGTGACGGTAACCGAGACCGAACCGGTTGACCTGGGCTTGTGCGGAAACTGCGGTACCCAGTACAAGAAACACGCAAAAAAGTCGAATCCACATATTAATCATGGCTAATGCGGCAAATCTAATAATAAATCCATGGCAAGCCGTTAAATTTAGACCGTAAATATACGTGTGATGTATATTTTGACAGAATTTAATCTTTACGTAACATGGCCCGTGTAACCCTGATCCTTCCTCCCGAATTCATTTTTAATACCCTGATTACCGTAAGGGTGAGCGACATCAACTATGGCGGCCACCTCGGCAATGACGCTGTCCTTACCCTGCTGCATGAAGCCCGTCTCCAGTTCTTTAAATCCCTGGGGTATGTCAGCGAAGTAATCCTGGAGAATGAAACAGGCCTGGTGGTGGCCGATTCGGTGGTCGTCTACAAGGCGGAAGCATTTCACGGAGACCTGCTGGAGATCCATCTCGCTGCCTATGATTTCAACGCATACGGTATGGACTTGTTCTATTATGTCTGCAACAAGGACAACGGACAGGAGATAGCACGGGCCAAGACCGGAATTGTGTGTGTGAACTACAAAAAGAAAAAAGTGGCCAAAGCCCCGGAAACATTTATTAAGCAAATACGGGAACTCGAAGGCTATACAATTTAGTTATCTTTGCCGGATGAATACGGCCGTGACGGACATACGCAAACTAAGCCTGGAGGATATCCGGGAATATTTTACCGGTATAGGGGAAAAACCCTTCCGGGCCACCCAGGTATATGAATGGCTCTGGAAGAAAGGGGCCAAGGACTTCGACCAGATGACCAACCTTTCTCTTTCCACGCGTGAGCAGCTCAAAAAGGATTTCACCATCAATCATATTGCGGTGGACCAGATGCAGCGCAGCAGTGACGGGACGATAAAAAATGCGGTGAAACTGTTTGACGGCAAGGTGGTGGAATCCGTGCTTATCCCCACAGAGAAACGAATAACCGCCTGTGTTTCCAGCCAGGTAGGTTGCAGCCTTGATTGTGATTTCTGTGCCACCGGTCAGCTCAAAAGGATGCGTAACCTCAACGCAGGCGAGATCTACGACCAGGTGGTGGCGATCCGTGAACAAAGCGAACAGTTTTTCGGGCGGCCCCTGACCAACATCGTGTTTATGGGCATGGGCGAACCCCTGTTGAATTATCAGAATGTCCTCGAGGCCATTGACCGGATCACAAGTCCCGACGGACTCAATATGTCCCCGAAAAGGATCACCCTCTCCACGGTAGGCGTGGCCAAAATGATTCGGAAACTGGCCGATGATGAGGTGAAATTCAACCTGGCCCTGTCCCTGCACAGTGCGATTGACGATGTGCGTGGGAGCTTCATGTCAATCAACGATACCAACAAGGTGGATGACCTGGCCGATGCACTCCGCTACTGGTACGACAAGACGGGTCGTAAAGTCACCTATGAATATGTGGTATGGAAGGGGATCAACGATTCACCGCGGGACATAAGTGCCCTGGTACATTTTTGCCAGCGTGTACCCTGCAAGGTCAACCTGATTGAATACAACCCGATCGGGGAAGGCCGCTTTATGCAGGCAGATCCGGAAGCCCTTGACCGTTACGTCAGGACCCTTGAAAAAGCAGGAATCACGGCAAAGGTACGCCGCAGCAGGGGCAAGGATATTGATGCGGCATGCGGACAGCTGGCTAACAAAAATTAGCGCTTACTGGCGTTGAAAAGTTTTTGCTTCTCCTCCTTACTAAGGCTTTCATAGCCCTTTTCTGATATCTTGTCCAGGATCGCATCAATCTCATCCTGGCTTGCATCGCTCTTATTTGACGGTTTTGCAGCAGCTGAGGCCGATGTTCCTGTGGAACGCGTGGAGGTTGTACGTTGCTTTTCTTTCTTGTAGCTGACTTTAATATTCGACCGGGGCGAAAACAGCCTCCCGAAAAAGGACAAAACGCTCTGGATCCACTTACCGAGGTCCAGTCCGTTCTGCAATTGCTTGACATAGACATAGCCGGCCAGGATACCACCCAGGTGTGCGAGCTCGCCCCCGGCATTGGTGCTGTCCAGCTTCAGCAGAACCATGATCAGGGAGAACAGGGCGATGTATTTCAGCTTGACCGGACCGAGGAACAGCAGGTAGATCGAATAATTGGGCATGAGGGTGGCCGCCCCGAAAACCACTGCCAGGACACCCGCCGAGGCACCGACCATGGCCGAATCCACATTCGATACATCCTGTCCGCCGGTCAGCAGGCTTAACATGGTGGGGAAAACCGTCAGGTAAAGAAATCCTCCAACCAGTCCGCCGAGAACATACAGGTTAATCACCTTCGCACCGCCCAGGTACTCCGAAAGTATTCTCCCGAACCAGTAAAGCCACAACATATTGAAGGCAATATGAAAGAATCCGGCATGGGCAAACATGTAGGTGACTATTGTCCAGGGCCTTGTTATGAATTCCCCGAATTGCAGCGGGATCGCCAGCCATTCGCGCTGGATATCCGTCCCCTGCAGTGCCGGGGTAAAACTCACGATAAGCTGTGCGAGCCCGAATACCACAAACACCACCACATTGATAATGATGAGCTGGATATGCGCATTATTTGGCCGGTTAAAGGCGTTCTTGATATCGTCGGCTATTCCTCCCTGCATGGTATTGATTAATAAAACTTATTTCGTTGGTTTTTCCAGATCTGGATCATGATGAAGGCAAATACCATGCCCCCCAGGTGGGCAAAATGGGCGACCGGATCATTCGGATTCCGTGCAAATCCCGCATAGATCGCATATCCTCCCAGGGCCAGCACCAGGTATTTGGCCTTCACCGGAATGGGCGGGAACAGCAGCATCAGCTTGGTGTTGGGAAATAGCAACCCAAAGGCCATCAGGATTCCATATATGGCCCCGGAGGCTCCCACCATGGTTCCTTCCTTAAACTGGCTGTACAGCCCGACAATGGCCTGCCTTGATCTGTCTTTCAGCGCCTGGCTATCCGGGTTCTCCCCGAAACTGTCAACCAGGTTAAACACTTCACGCTTAAAATATCTTTGATACTCATTAACAAACGAGGTGAAATTCTCCGGAGTGGGTTCGGCCAGGTATACATTCATATACTGCTCCATTTGATTCACCCTGTAATACTCAATACCGGCATATATCATCCCGGCGCCAATCCCTGTCACCAGATAAAAAATCAGGAATCGCTTCGGACCCCAGAACTGCTCAAGCAGGGGGCCAAGAAAAACCAGGCCCAGCATATTGAAGAATATATGTCCAAGTCCTCCATGTGCAAACATGTAGGTGAATAGCTGATAGGGCCTGAACCCTTCTGCACTAAGCTTATGCATTGCAAGAATCTCGGTGAGGTTAATTCCGCCCATAATCCATTGGAGTATGAACACAACCACATTAATGATCAGCAGGTTTTTAACAACAGGAGTAAGTCTGAACATATTCTCTTATCTCGTAAATTGGTTGGCAATCATTTCAAGTGAAAGAATTGCATGGGTATTTCTTCCGTTCGGAGCAAAATTAGGATTTTCGCAGGCAAAAAGCTGCTCCACCAGCCCTTCCATTTCAGTAGTTGACAGTTTAGCACCCCCTCTCAGGCGTGTGCGCCGGGCCAGGGACCGGGCCAGGTTCTCCCGCCGATCAATTTTCAGGGTATGCTGGTAATGCTTGTACTGATCAATCAATCCTTCCAGGATTTCCCGTTCATTGCCCGTAACCAGGTCAGCCGGGATCCCCTTGATCAGGAAGTCATTCTTCCCGAATTCTTCGATCATAAAACCCAGCGCCTGAAGCTCCTCACTCATTTCCTTAACGAGTGAAGCGTCGCCCGGGTTTAAGGAAATTGTCTGCGGAAAAAGCGTCTGTTGCGAGGATCCTCCACGACCTTCCATGTGCCTCAGGTACTTCTCAAACAATATCCGTTCGTGTGCGGCCTGCAGGTCAATCAGCATCATTCCCGACTTCACCTGGCTGACAATGTAGCGGTCATGGAGAATGAACAACCCGGAGGAAGGCCTTGTTTTATCCGGTTCCGGTTCTTCGTTGATCCGGCTCTCAAAACGGAGCGAAGAGGGTGAAGGAATTTGTGGCTCCGGTTTGTCTGTCCAGTCCCGCGGCTGGACCGGTGTTCCCGGATTTTCTTCAAAGAGTTTCTCCCAGTGCTCCAGGTTCGGGTCCTTCTCAATTTTGAACTGGCTGTAATGCTTGTCCCTGATTGCTTCGCGCTCCCTGATCAGTTTCTGCCCGAGGTTTACATCGGCCTCGAAGTCCAGGGCGGGGGTCAGGTTATGGGCTGACAATGCCTGGCGGACCGCTGCTTTGACAATGGCGTAGACCGTCCGCTCGTCATCGAATTTAATTTCTGTTTTGGTGGGATGTACGTTCACATCAATCCGGGAGGGCGGAAGATCTATGAAAAGCACGTAAAAAGGGAAGGTTCCTTCGGGTATCAACCCTTCGTAGGCATTAGCCACGGCGTGATGAAGGTAAGGACTCCTTATGAAACGCCCGTTCACAAAAAAGAATTGTTCGCCACGTGTCTTCCGCGCCGCATCCGGAGTGCCTACATATCCGTGGACCTTCATGTCGGCCGTTTCTTCCTCACAGGCCGCAAGCCTCGACTGGTAATTTTTTCCAAACAGCCCGACAATCCGGTGACTGAGCTTGCCGGAGGAAAGCCGGTGCAGCTCCATGTCATTCTGATGAAGGCTGAAGCCGATTTCCGGATAACACAGGGCAACGCGCTGGAATTCCTCCACAATGTGCTTCATTTCAACCGCATTGGACTTGAGAAAATTTCTCCGTGCAGGCACATTGTAAAACAGGTTCTTAATGGTTATGGAAGTACCCGTCAGCGTGGCTACCGGTTCCTGCTTTTTCACTTCGGAGGCTTCCACACAGATGTACGTGCCTATTTCCTGTCCGGTCATCCGGGTCGAAACTTCCATCTGTGAGACGGCAGCAATAGAGGCCAGTGCCTCACCCCGGAACCCCATGGTTTTGATGTTGAACAGGTCATCCGAGCAGCTGATTTTGGAGGTGGCGTGCCGCTCCAGGCTCATGCGCGCATCCGTCTCGCTCATGCCCTTGCCATTGTCCACAACCCTCATGAAGGACTTGCCGGCGTCGCGGACGATTACCTTAATTTCGGTAGCCCCGGCATCAATGGCGTTTTCCAGCAGTTCCTTTATGGCAGATGCCGGCCGCTGGACCACTTCTCCTGCCGCAATCTGATTGGCGAGTGAGTCAGGAAGGAGTCTGATGAGGTCGGGCATGGAATAAGGACTGTTTATAGGATGCGCTTGACTTTAAGGTACAATAATAGGGAAGAAAGGATTAAAATGACATAGACTGCGATATTTCCAAAGTACCAGAAACCCATAATGAGCCCAATCAGTAAAAGCAGAATGACGAGCTGCATCATATTCATGCCCGACCGCCGGGAGGCGCGACGGGTAAAGGCGCCGGAAATCCGTGAGGAAGAATGAGAAAAGTCCCCGTCCGGATCATTCTCCTCCTGGCGCAGCTCGGCCCGGATCTGAGAAGTCCGGGCATCAATTTCCTCTCTCACAGGATCATAATATCTCGGTTCAATGTGAAAGCGCTGATGACGGGATATCTTGAATAATGACGGGAATTTCATAATAGATTACACTTGATTTATTATAATAATCTCACATTGTAACTTAGCCACAAAGTGCAAATTATTTTTTACCTTAGAATTCTGTAAATTCCAATTTTTTAATACACAAAGATACCTTTTTACGTTAAGTATAAATAACGAACGGCTGCATGATCAAAAAAGTTTTTAGCGCCTTCATATCACTATTTTTTTTCTTTTTGCTCTGTACCCCCCCTTCTGTCAGTGCCCAGGAACGGCTGGCAAAGATTAATCAGCAGCAGTGGGTGGATAGTGTCTATGCGGCACTCACCCCCGAACAGCGGATCGGGCAGTTGTTCATGATCGCTGCCTACAGCAATACCCCGGCCGGGGAGGAAAAGAACCTCATTCAATTTGTCCGGAATTACCAGCCCGGCGGCATCCTGTTCATGCAGGGTGGTCCCGTCCGACAGGCCCGGCTCACCAATACCCTACAGGCCACTGCCCCCGTACCGCTCATGATCGGGATGGACCTGGAATGGGGCTTACCGATGCGGCTTGACAGCACCATTACCTTTCCCCGGCAAATGGTACTTGGTGCCCTGGACAATGACAGCCTTATTTATGCCATGGGCGCCGAGATCGCCAGGCAAATGAAAATCATGGGCGTCCATGTGAATTTCGCACCTGTCGCGGACGTTAACAACCGGGCCGACAACCCGGTAATCGGGACCCGTTCCTTCGGGGAAGATAAAAACCTGGTGGCACGTAAAGCGACCGCCTATGCCCGAGGGCTCCAGGACCAGGGTGTCCTGTCTGTGGCCAAGCATTTCCCGGGCCACGGTGATACCAATGTCGACAGTCACAAAGCCCTGCCGGTGCTGCCCTATTCACGGGAACGGCTTGATACACTGGAAACCGTCCCGTTCCGAAAACTCATCAGCAAACAGATCGGCGGAATCATGACGGGCCACCTCTACGTTCCTTCCATGGAAAATGAGGAAAACCTGCCGGCCTCTCTGTCCCGCACTATTACCCATGACTATCTGCGGAAAGACCTGAATTACGACGGCCTCATATTTACCGACGCCCTGAACATGAAAGCAGTCAGTGAGAATTATGCGCCGGGTGAAGCCGAATACCGGGCTTTTCTCGCCGGGGCCGACGTGCTTCTGTTCCCGGAGAATATGCCGGAAGCGGCAGGCATGATCATGGATGCCGTGAATGACAGGAAATCCGTGGAAAGGCAACTGGAGGAATCAGTAAAGCGCATTCTGAGCTACAAGTATGAACTCGGCCTGTACCGGTCCCAAAAAATCAACCTGGATAATTTACTGCTCCGGCTGAATGCGGCAAATGGCGACCTGCTCGCGCTTGAGATGTACAAACAGGCCATAACCATCGCCAGGGACCAGGTGGATAACCTGCCGGTCAGGGTGCTCGATAATACGCGGATTGCATCCCTGATCCTGGGGCCGGGCGAACCTTTCGAGAATCATCTCCAGCGATATGCCGGCATAACACGCTTTGACGGGACTACCTCCATGGAGCTGCTTTCCAGCCAGCTGGAGACCTATGACCTGGTGATTGTGGGAGTAATGGGGAAAGAGCATATTCCCGGTCCGGCTTTGATGAAACTGCTCAGGTCAGTCGGCAGTAAGACACGGCTGGTCATTTGCAGTTTTACGAGTCCTTATGAACTCAGTGCCTTTGAAGATTTTGAGACCGTAGTATGCGGTTACGCCACAGACGAACGGGCGCAGCTCGCGGCCGCCGAAGTGGTGTTCGGCGGGATTTCTGCCCGTGGCCGGCTGCCCGTGACTGTCTCCGGAGGTTTTCAGGTTAATACCGGTGTACAGACAAGTTCCCTGAAACGCTTGTCCTATCACCTGCCGGAAGCCGCCGGGATGGACAGCCGTACGCTTCAAAAAATCGACCTGCTTGCCAATGAGGCCATCACCGACCATGCCGCACCCGGCTGCCAGGTCCTTGTGGCTAAAGACGGCAAGGTAGTGTACAGCAAATCATTTGGCTATTATACCTATGACAGCATCAAACCGGTTACAGACCGGACCATCTATGACCTGGCCTCCATTACCAAGGTGCTGGCGACCACCCAGGCCATCATGGTACTTGAGGAGCGTGGTATCATCGACCTGGATAAAAAGATTTCTGCCTATCTGCCGGAACTGAAAGGCACCAACAAGGAAGATATGATCCTGCGGGACATTCTCACACATCAGGCCGGCCTGTGGACATACGTGCCGTTCTGGGCCCAGACGGTGGACAAAAAATATAATTACCTGCCAGAATACTATAATACGTCAAGGAACCCTGAATTCTCCATCAAGGTAAGGGACAACCTGTTTGCCTCACCGGCGGTAAGGGACAGTATCTGGCAATGGGTCATCGACAGTAAGCTGCGCAAAAAGGAACCCGGCCGGCATTTTGACTACAAGTATTCCGACCTGGGATATTATATGATGCAACGACTGGTTGAATCACGCACCAACCAGTCACTGGATGATTTCATGCAGCAAAATTTTTACGACCCGCTCGGGATGAGCTCCACTGGTTTTAATCCGCTGGAACGATTCTCCGCGTTGCGGATCGCCCCGACTGAATACGATAATATTTTCCGCAAGGCACTTGTTACCGGCATGGTCCACGACCAGGGGGCAGCATTATTTGGAGGGGTGGCCGGTCATGCCGGATTGTTCAGTACCGCCACCGACATCGCCAAGATCGGGCAGATGCTGCTGCAGGGAGGAGACTACGGGGGATTACGCTATTTCCAGGAAGGAACAATAAGCCGGTTTACCGCCCAGCAATATGACTCAAACCGCCGCGGAGTGGGCTGGGACAAGCCCCAGCAGGGCGAATGGCACGGTCCGACCGCCGAACAGGCAAGCAAGGATACCTTCGGCCATACCGGTTTTACGGGTACCGCCGTCTGGGTAGACCCCGAATTTGACCTGATTTATGTATTTTTGTCCAACCGGATCCATCCCGATGCCTCCAATACTAAACTTCTCAAAGCCAATACACGTTCGAGAATACAGGAAGTGATCTACGAATCGATCTGGAAGTACCGGAGTACACAAGTCAACTGAACATGAAGCAGCTAATGAATATTGGCATCGTCTGTTACCCTACCTTTGGTGGCAGCGGGGTCGTTGCCACCGAACTGGGAATCGCGCTCGCGAAGGCCGGTCATAAAGTACATTTTATCACCTATTCGCAACCCACGCGACTGAGTTTCTTTAATGAGAACCTGTTTTATCATGAGGTGGATATCCGCACCTACCCCCTGTTTGAATATCCCCCCTACGAACTTGCCCTGGCCAGTAAAATGGTGGATGTGGTCAAATATGAAAAGCTCGACCTTCTCCACGTGCACTATGCCATTCCTCATGCCTCTGCAGCCTACATGGCCCGGCAGATACTGGCAACGGAAGGCATCCATATCCCTGTGGTGACGACACTGCACGGTACCGACATCACCCTGGTCGGCAAGGACGCCTCCTACGAACCGGTGGTCACCTTCAGCATAAACCAGTCGGACGGCGTAACGGCCGTGTCCGAATACCTTAAAAAGGATACCTATGAACATTTCAAGATCACCAAGGATATCCGCGTAATCCCCAATTTCATCGACCTTGACCGGTTTAAAAAACAGCGGAAAGAACACTTTAAAACAGCCATTTGCCCGGATAATGAATCATTGCTTGTGCATACCTCCAATTTCCGCAAGGTCAAACGGGTGGATGACGTGGTACGCGTTTTTCATAATGTCCGCAAGGAAATCCCGGCCAAGTTGCTGCTGGTGGGTGACGGCCCCGAACGAAAGAATATTGAAAGCCTGTGCCGGGAGCTTAATACGTGCGATGATATCCGGTTCCTCGGAAAGCTGGACCAGGTGGAAGAGGTATTATCGGTTGCCGACCTGTTTATCATGCCGTCGGAGAGTGAAAGCTTCGGACTGGCCGCTCTTGAAGCGATGGCCTGTGAAGTGCCGGTAATTTCCACAAATGCCGGCGGACTCCCGGAATTGAATATTAACGGTAAGACCGGTTTTATGAGCAAGGTGGGCGATGTGGAAGACATGACACGCAATGCGCTGACCATACTGGATAAAAACAACCTTCCAGGGTTCAAGGAACGGGCGTTGGCGCGTGCAAAAGAATTCGAAATTTCCCGGATCATGCCCATGTACGAGGAATATTATATGGAAATCCTTGAACATGCAGCCGCCACCCCCAAAATCCCCTGAAGGCTACAAAGTATTTAATTTAGTAGTGAAACATATTAATTTGTTGATCGTATTCTTATTTTTGTATAGCTTAATAATCAGATAAAAGAATATGTCACAGTCAGACAACTCGTCGAAACCCAGTAATAAAGGGACAAAACGGCTTTTTGAGAATAAGATTCTCGAACGACTGACACGTACGCATATTGCTGTCCCGATCACCCTTTTCATCCTGTATTCGGCAGGATTGCTGGTCTGGAGTGTGTACAATACCGCACTGCCTGCAAGCGTTACGATCGGTTTATTCTTCGCAGGGCTATTGATTTTTACACTGGTGGAGTACATGGTGCACCGGTATGTGTTTCATATGCGTACCGATACCAAGCTGAGGAAATCCCTTCAGTATAACTTTCATGGTATACATCACGAATATCCAAAGGACAAGGATCGCCTGGCCATGCCTCCTATCGCAAGTATCACCATTTCCACTGCCCTTTTATTTCTCCTGAGACTGGTTATTGGCGATTACACCTTTGCATTTCTGCCTGGTTTCCTGATCGGTTATGCGGGTTATTTGTTTGTGCATTACATTGTACATGCGTATCCCCCTCCCAAAAACGCATTTAAAATCCTCTGGGTGCACCACGGAATACACCATTACAAGCGCCAGGATGCAGCTTTCGGTGTCTCCTCCCCGCTGTGGGACGTGATTTTCCGAACCATGCCCTGAGCATGCAGGTTCGGCTGAGGACAGAAGGTCCGTTACCCGGCCCGGCCCCCTGGTTCTTCCTGGAAGAACAATTTGTTTTCAATCAGCCTGAATCCTTGATTGCAGAATGGACTGACCGTGATCAGTGGATCCGTATACCTTTTTGCCCCCAAAAACAACGTCTTTACAGTCTTTGCCAGAGCTCATTTGGTGGTTTGGCTCATTCAGGAGTGCCGACGGCCCTTTTGTCGGAATTCATCCAGAATTTCCTGGATTTGCCTTATGTCCGGTCGCACCAGGAAGTACATATCCGGAGTATGCCCCAATGCTATGATCCCGAAGCCTGGGCGCAACAGGACGAAGTCCTGCGTTCTGCCGGATTCAGGGCTGTGGTCACCGACCTGAATATGCACCTTCCGACCACCTCCGGATCGTTCAGGAATGGCCTCCAGCCATCCGAATACAGGTATCTGAACAAGGCCCGGAAGGCGGAATGGACGTTCAGAAAACTGAATCCGTCTGACTACCTAACAACTGCCTACGCCCTTATTGCAGCCGCACGTACACGAAAAGGATATCCTGTCACCATGAATTTGCCGCAACTCAGGGAGAGATTCCGGCAATTTCCTGCTCATTTTATGTTATTTGGCGTATTTGACGGAGAGGTAATGATAGCGTCCACGGTATGTATCCGCATCAACGATGAGATTTTATACGATTTCTATCACGGAGATATGCCTGAATACCGGCAACACAGCCCGGTAGTATACCTTTTATCCGGTCTGTATCAATATGCAGTAAATGAGAATATGAGCCTGATCGACCTGGGGACCTGTTCTGATAAAGGAGTTGAAAACAAGGATCTCTGCGCGTTTAAACGTCACATGGGAGGAAAGGAATCCCGGAAAATATCGTACGTGCTGGCGCGTTGACATAAAAAAACCCCGGACCAGCCGGGGTTTTTTCAAGCACTTTTTTTATTGTACCTCTTGTACCGGTAATAAAAAATGTCACCAATCCATTGGGTTAGTTTGAATCTCATTATGAAATGCATAACCTTTTTCATAGGTGATTTAAGTCCTGCTCAGTCTTATCCGGATCCGGAGCTTTGGTATACGTCGGACACGTGTAACTGGCACATGAAGAAATAAACAAAGCCAGAGCGAACAAAACCAATACAGACTTTTTCATAGTATAAAAAATTAAGTTTCCGGTTAATTATATTTTCAAATATGGGGAGAATATATTTCCGATAACGGTCAAAAATGGAGCATTCCTTACACACAAATGAAAATTTCCGTTTATGTTTATTCAGGATGAGGAACACTATCCCCCCGCTCCCGGTTTACAATAGAAAACAGCAGTAGCATGGTAGGACATCGTTTCACGAAATTTATTCCAAATCCGGACGAGGAAAAGTCTGATTTCGATAAACTGCTGGATATATTCCTTCAGCTGATGGTTATTACGGCGGGTGATGTATCCGAAGCACTCAGCTGGCTCAATAACCTCGACCGCCAGTATGGCCTGACCAATGAGGGCTACGGCATGGGAGATTTCATCGATGACCTGAAAGATAAAGGATACATCACGGATAAGACACCGGATGGGAAATTTGAAATAACCGCCAAAAGCGAACAGCGAATCCGCACCTCTGCACTGGAAGAAATTTTCGGTAAACTGAAAAAGGGCAAACGCGGGGAGCACAAAACGAATTTTGGCGGCCTGGGCGATGAACCCAGCACGGATCACCGAAAATACCGGTTTGGTGATACACTCGAGCAAATTTCCATGACCGATTCCCTGCGCAATGCGCAGATCAATCACGGGCTTGATAATTTCATGATGACCGAGGGCGATCTTGAGGTACGGGAGAATGAATACAAAACCCAGACTTCCACCGTGCTGATGATCGATATCTCCCATTCCATGATCCTCTACGGGGAAGACAGGATTACCCCTGCCAAAAAAGTGGCCATGGCCCTCGCCGAGCTGATAAAAAGAAAATACCCGAAAGACAACCTGGATGTCATTGTATTCGGAAACGACGCCTGGCAAATTGAAATAAAGGACCTCCCCTATCTTCAGGTTGGCCCCTATCATACCAACACCGTAGCCGGACTCGAACTGGCCATGGATCTTTTACGACGTCGCAAGACTGCCAACAAGCAAATATTTATGATCACCGACGGTAAACCAACCTGCCTGAAGCAGGGGATCAAATACTATAAGAACAGTTTTGGCCTTGACAGTAAGATCCTGAATAAAACCCTGACCCTTGCCCGGCAGTGCCGAAAACTGAAAATACCGGTAACCACCTTCATGATTGCTTCTGACCCTTATTTAAAAGAATTCGTAAAGGAATTCACCAAAGTGAATAATGGTAACGCCTATTACAGCAGCCTGAAAGGACTCGGAGATTTAATTTTCGAAGATTATCGCAGAAACAGACGCAAGAAACTCTGAAAAACACATGAAAGACAACGAACTGCTCCGGATTAAAACGCTGGACGAACTAAAAGACTATGGATATACCACCAAGCCGGTCAAACTGGAACTGCGGGATAACCTGATCGCGCGCCTGCGTGACGGGAAACCGGTGTTTGAAGGCATTTGGGGCTATGAAGATACCGTTGTTCCCGATATGGAGCGCGCTATTCTGTCCATGCACGATATTAACCTGCTGGGGCTCCGGGGCCAGGCAAAAACGCGAATGGCCCGCATGATGGTGTCATTGCTTGACGAGTATATCCCGGTTATCCGCGGGTCTGAGATGAACGATGACCCCTACAATCCTATTTCCCGCTACGGCCGGGATGTGGTCGACGACAAAGGCGGCGATACACCCATTGCCTGGCTTCACAGGGATGAACGGTATGCCGAGAAACTGGCAACGCCGGATGTATCCATCGCCGACCTGATCGGTGATGTGGACCCGATCAAAGCGGCGACCATGAAACTGCCCTATTCGGACGAAAGGGTCATCCATTTCGGGCTGATCCCCCGAGCCAACCGGGGAATTTTTGTGATTAATGAGCTGCCCGACCTGCAGGCAAGGATTCAGGTAGCCCTGTTTAACATTCTCCAGGAAGGAGACATACAAATACGCGGTTTCAAGGTGCGCCTTCCGCTGGATCTCCAGTTTGTCTTCACCGCCAACCCGGAAGACTATACCAACCGGGGCAGTATTGTCACGCCCCTGAAAGACAGGATCGACAGCCAGATCATTACCCATTATCCGAAAGACATTGTCACCAGCCGGAAAATCACCGAACAGGAGGCATATATCAAGGACGCACAGAAGGATAGCATTTACGTCCCCGACCTGGCCAGGGACCTGATCGAGCAAATCGCATTCGAGGCTCGTGACAGCGAATATGTTGACACAAAAAGCGGGGTATCGGCAAGGCTTACCATCTCGGCCCTGGAAAACCTGATGTCAGCAGCAGAACGCCGTGCCCTGTACTCAGGAAGCAGTAAGGTGACCGTGCGCGTAAGCGACCTGTACGGGGTGATTCCCTCAATCACCGGAAAGGTGGAGCTGGTCTATGAAGGCGAACAGGAAGGGCCCGGTATTGTCGCCCATAACCTGGTAGGCAAGGCCATCCGGACCCAGTTTACCAATTATTTCAAGGACCCTGAAAAAATCCGGAAACAAAAGGATGACAATCCCTATAAGAAGATCACCGATTGGTTCGGGGATAATCATTCGGTGGATATCCTGTATGACCAGCCGCATAAGGAATATGCAAAGGCACTGCGGGCTGTACCCGGCCTGGAAGCCCTGGTTAAAAAGGAACATCGGGGTCTTAGCGAGGAAGACCAGCTTTTCCTGATGGAGTTTGCCCTTCATGGCCTGGCAGAATACAGCCAGCTGAGCAAACACCGGCTGGCACGGGGAGTTCAGTTTAAAGACCTGCTTAGCAGTATGTTTTCAATGCCGGGTCCGCCCGAGGATGATGAAGACTTTGACGACGAATACTAGTTATGGATTTGAAGAAGGTAAGGCACCTGGTTTCCGGGGGAGAATCGGCCACCGTCGAATTCAAACGAAAAGTGGCCTATCCCGAAAAAATCATCAAGGAACTTGTTGCATTCGCCAACACCAAGGGAGGATACCTGTTTATTGGTGTCAATGATGACGGCACGATTCCCGGGCTTAAGTTTCCGGAAGACAATATTTATGCGCTTGAAGAAGCCATGAAAAAATATTGTCACCCTCCCCTTCCCTATACCCTTGAGGAAGTTACGGTAACGGAAGATCGCTGGGTGGTTGTGGTAAGGGTCACAGAATCAGAACAGAAACCTCACTACGTTCTTTCTCCGGAAGACGGTCAGAAAAGATTCACCTTTGTACGGTCGGGTGACCGGAGTATCCAGGCAAGCCGTGAGATGAAAGAAATCATCCGGCGAAGGAATAATCCCAAAAATATCAAATTTAATTATGGGGATAAGGAACAGAAACTCTTTGAATATCTGGAGAAAAACGGTAGCATCACACTGGAAGATTTCAGCAGGCTGGCGGATATTAGTCCGTACCGGGCATCACGTACGCTGGTACTGCTCACACTGGCCAATGTGCTGGATATTATACCCGATAACCGGGGAGACCAGTACAGGCTGGCAGATCATGCCGCATGATGGGAGAATATTGAAAAAAACCCCCGTGTAATCCGCATAGTTAAAAATCGTTAGCTAAATTTGAACTCATTCAACATATAATTTTTTCCTTCCCTTATGACCAAAGCGAAGACTACTGAGAAGAAAGAGAAGAAGGTCTTTGTACTCGATACCTCTGTGATCATCTACGAACACAATTCCATCATGAATTTTGAAGAGCATGATATCGGAATCCCGATTACGGTGCTTGAAGAACTGGATCAATTCAAGAAGGGAAACGATACGAAGAATTTTGAAGCCCGTGAATTCACCCGGCTGATCGATAAACTGGCACAGGGAAAGATGCTGCAGGACTGGAATCCGCTTAACGGAAAGACCAAAGGCAAATTCAAGGTACTCATGCCGGGCAGGACCCAGATTGATGCAAGCGAGGTTTTCGATGAGGACAAGGCTGACCACCGGATTCTGAATTCAGCCCTGCAACTTCAGCAGGAAGTCCGTGACAAGAAAGTAATTCTTGTCTCCAAAGACATCAACCTCCGTCTGAAAGCCAAGTCACTCGGATTGCCGGCAGAAGATTACAATACCGGTAAGGTACAGAATGTAAATTCATTGTATACCGGCATGAAGATCCATGATAAGGCATCACCGACCAAGATCAACGAATTATACGAAAAAGGGGGGATTTCCCCGCGCGGACTGGTTGGGACCACCAAACCTAAAAAGAACAGCTATTATATCCTCAAAAGTGGCAAAAAGTCCATCCTGGCTTACTACAATCCGGTGACCGAACTGGTGGAGCATGTGGAGAAACGACCGGTGTATGGTATTAAACCCAAAAATGCGGAACAGACGTTTGCCATTCACGCTATCATGAACCCGCATGTAAAGCTGGTGACCATTCAGGGTGTGGCCGGAACCGGTAAAACACTGCTTGCACTGGCAGGTGCGCTTGAACAAAAACGGGATTTCAAACAAATTTACCTTGCCAGGCCGATTGTACCCCTGAGCAATAAGGATATCGGGTACCTGCCGGGAGATATCAAATCCAAGCTGAACCCCTACATGGAGCCGCTGTGGGATAACCTGAAATTTATCCAGAATCAATTCCATGAAACAGACCGTGAATATTCCAAACTAACCGAAATGGTTAATCAGGAAAAGCTCGTAATTACACCGCTTGCCTATATCCGCGGACGGAGCCTGTCAAACATCTGTTTCATCGTGGATGAAGCACAGAATCTTACCCCGCATGAAATCAAGACTATTATCACTCGTGCCGGGGACAATACCAAGATTATCTTCACAGGAGATATCTACCAGATTGACACCCCCTATCTCGATTCGCAAAGTAATGGTCTCTCCTACCTGATTGACCGCGTGAAGGATCATGACTTGTATGCGCATATTACGCTGGAGAAAGGTGAGCGGAGTGAACTTGCCAATCTGGCCAATGACCTGTTATGACAAGGACGCAACGCCTGATTTTGGTGTTAGCCGCAGGGGTAACCGCCTCCTGCGGAACGGAATCTGAAACGACCCGGGATTCCGCAGGTAATTCGGATGTTTATATTGAACTGCTCAGTGAGCCACTATTCTTTGAGAAGAGCAGTGGAAACTGCGAATCCGATACGTCAAGTACGTGTACAACCGTCACCATCACCTATCCGTATTTTTCGGGTACCCTCAATCCCGACGTGGAACAAACCGTGAACAACAAGGTCACATCATTGCTTGTGGACAACATGTTGTATGACAGCCTCAGCTATGGTGATTATGAGGCATTTGCCAACGCGTTCATCAACGAATACAATGAATTACAGGAAGAATTCGGTGAGGCATTCGGATGGCAATATGACGGGGATGTATCCATTCTGCGGAACGACTCCGCTGTACTATCCCTGAAGGCTGATACCTATGTCTACACCGGCGGGGCTCATGGCATATCACTGGTGCGCTATCTGAATATAAATCCGGCTACCGGGCAAACCTATTCCATGCAGGATATTTTCCAGGGACCCTATCAGGAGGTTCTAAATAAGAAGGTACGAAAGGCCTTTATGGACCGCAAAGGATTCGATTCTGAGGAAGAATTGTCCGACCAGGGGTATTCATTTAAGGAAGGCCAGTTCTTTACAGATAATTTTGGCGTTCTTCCGGACAGTATAGTGTTTTACTTCAACCAGTATGAGGTCGCATCCTATGCGAAAGGGCCTTCCAGGCTCGCCATTCCCCTGGCATCACTCGATTCTGTTCTGAGGGTGAATTTCAAAAAGTAAGGTATCGTCAGGTATTCTCCTGCCACTCACCACATTAATCTGATGCGGTTTATCATTACCACCGGAAAATGGTGCCAGGGTTCGGGTATGCCCCGTGTAATTTCTTTCCTACTTGAGTGCCCTTGCCATGGTTTCTCCGATATCAGCAGGAGAATCCACCACATGAAGTCCGCATTCCTTCATGATCTTCATTTTGGCTTCCGCCGTATCATCTTCCCCGCCGATGATAGCGCCGGCGTGCCCCATTCTCTTACCCTTCGGCGCGGTTTGTCCGGCGATAAATCCTACAACCGGCTTCGGATTGCCCTCAGATTGTATCCAGCGTGCGGCTTCCGCTTCATACTGACCTCCAATTTCCCCGATCATTACAATTCCGTCGGTTTCGTCATCAGCCATCAGTAACTGTACGGCTTCTTTCGTGGATGTACCGATGATCGGATCCCCTCCGATACCAATCGCCGTGGAAATGCCTAACCCTGCTTTCACGACCTGGTCAGCGGCTTCGTAGGTGAGCGTACCCGATTTGGAGACAATCCCTACCTTGCCTTTCTTAAATACAAAGCCTGGCATAATGCCAACCTTGGCCTCACCGGGAGTGATCACACCCGGACAGTTTGGCCCGATCAGGGTAACATTCCGCTCCTTGATGTATTCCTTGGCGTAAAGCATGTCCTTAACCGGAATACCTTCGGTAATCGCAATGATCACCTTAATACCGGCATCAGCCGCTTCCATGATTGCATCAGCCGCAAAGGCCGGGGGAACGAAGATGATGGATACATTGGCATCTGCCTTTTCCACAGCCTCGGCTACGGTATTGAATACCGGACGGTCAAGGTGCGTTTGCCCTCCTTTACCGGGAGTCACCCCGCCCACTACATTCGTCCCGTATTCGATCATCTGCCCGGCATGGAAAGAACCTTCCGAACCAGTGAACCCCTGGACAATGACTTTGGAATTACTATCAACTAATACGCTCATGGATGCTTGTTTAATTTTGGCACAAAAATAGAATATTAGACGGGTTTCACAAAGACCCCATTGAGATATTATGATGCCTTGAGAATATGGTCATATTCGTTCGTTAAATGTTCGTTTATGAACACTTTATTTTTACCTTATTTATCTATCTTATTGATTATCAGTAGTTTAAATTTATGGTATAGCCCTTGCAAACGATAGATTGAAGATACAAAGGAACTTCAAGCGAAAAACTCGAAACAACAACAACCAGCAATAACAACAACGCCCATGTGCAGGCGTGGTGAAATCCAGGTCAACAGAGTCACCAGAACGCGCGCTTTCATAGTTTAGGTTAAAAAAACCCTGTGGGATTAACCACAGGGTTCTTTTTTTCCTTTATGTTATTGCAGGAAACTTATTTATTCTTTGCGTAGCGGCTGGACACCTCATCCCAGTTGACTACATTCCAGAATGCGGAAATATAATCAGGACGACGGTTCTGGTAATTCAAATAGTATGCATGCTCCCAGACATCCAGGCCAAGGATAGGCTTGCCTCCGCATCCTGCCTTCGGCATCAGCGGATTATCCTGATTGGGTGTGCTACATACTTCCAGTTTTCCGCCCGGATGCACGCAAAGCCATGCCCATCCTGAACCAAACTGTCCGGCCGCAGCATCCGAAAACTTCTTTTTGAAATTCTCAAAGGATCCGAACGCGCTGTCTATTGCTTCACCAAGCTCTCCGGACGGTTCTCCGCCCCCGCTGGGAGACATGATCTGCCAAAACAGGTCGTGGTTATAATATCCTCCGCCGTTATTCCGGATCGCGTTGTTATCGGTATGATTCGCCAATAATTCTTCAATGGATTTGCCTTCCATGTCGGTGCCCTCAATGGCGGCATTCAGTTTACTGGTATAGCCCGCATGATGTTTGCCGTGGTGTATCTCCATGGTGCGTGCATCAATATGCGGCTCCAATGCATCATGTGCATAGGGTAGATTAGGTAATTCAAAAGCCATAATCTGATTGTGGTTTTATTTAAACAATTATTTCCCGTTAAGTACCGGGACGACTAAGTTACGAAAATCGTCCCCATAAATGAACCCTCAGTATCCCTTTCTGAGCCGAAGGAAAAAGTCCCTGATCAGCTGCTCGGATTCACCCCGAAGCGGACCCTGTTCTACTGTGGTCCTCGGATGAACAAGTGATTCATTGTAATGCCGATAGCCTCTCTTTTCATCCGGTGCGGCATATATGAGTCTTTTAAGCTGGGCCCAGAACATGGCTCCTGCACACATGGCGCAAGGCTCGAGGGTTACATATAGGGAACACTCGGTCAGGTATTTTGTTCCCAGATTATTTGTGGCCGCCGTTACGGCAAGCATTTCTGCGTGGGCAGTGGGATCATTGAGCTTTTCAGTCTGGTTGTACCCCCGGGCAATCACCTTTCCTTCAGCCACCACCACGGCCCCCACCGGGATTTCTCCTTCCTCGTAGGCAATGTGCGCCAGCTTCATGGCCTCGTTCATAAAATACTCGTCGGTCAGTAATTCATTCATTTGAGCCTGACACTCTCCATGACCCTTCGGGCAAGGGGCTGGCAAGTCTCTTTCATGGACGACGGACACTGAACTGAAAACACCAGGGTTTTACCACCGCTGATCACATACTGGACATAATTGTATTTACGGATCGACTCACGGGTCTCCAGCGCATAGGTCTCTCCCTCGATTCGGGAATCAAACTCAAAGACGGCAAATCGCTTCCCGTCAATCTCTTCGATTGATTCACGGGTGAGGTTTACCCGGTCGTACAGGTTCATGATACTGGATTTGAAAAAAGAACTGGCCAGTTCAATATCATCTTCCCCCCACTGGGTGGCGCTCTCCTTGACACTCACATCGATCAGCCTTTCGGAATTGGTGTAGGCTCCGATGGGATTGCGAACCGACGGGTAGCGTTGTGCGATATCCTCCGGGGTCATGGCAAAAAAGTCACGGGGCAATTCGAGGGTGATCTGGTCGTTGACCTTTGTCTTGTTCCATTTTGCCTCCTGCGCCATAGGAAGTAAAACGAGCAGTACACCTATAAAAAATTTAGTCATGGGTGATTTCTAAAATTCTCAACATTCATTTTCAGGCAAAATTAATACCATTAACTTTGCCCCCTCAAAAATATAAAAATAATGCCATGCTGAGATCACACACGTGCGGAGAATTACGAATTACGGATGTCGACCAGGAAGTTACCCTTACCGGGTGGGTCCAGAAGGTCCGTGATAAGGGCAGTGTGATCTGGGTTGACCTTCGTGACCGCACCGGTATTACCCAGCTGATCTTTGAAGAAGGGAGTACCGATGAAAGCCTGATGAAAAAGGCCGCCAAACTGGGCCGGGAATACGTAATCCGGGCCTCGGGTACTGTCCTGGAACGCCACAGTAAAAATGACAAGATCCCTACCGGTGACATCGAAATAAAAGTCACTGCGATGGAAATCCTGAATGCTGCCAAGACCCCTCCCTTCACCATTGAAGATGAAACCGACGGCGGTGAAGACCTGAGAATGAAATACCGCTACCTGGATATTCGCAGGAATGTGGTCCGCGAGAAGCTGGAACTACGTCACCGTATGCTCCGGGAAACACGCAAATACCTCGACGGGCAACATTTTACCGAAGTAGAAACTCCGGTACTGATCAAATCCACGCCGGAGGGTGCGCGCGACTTTGTCGTGCCTTCACGGCTGAACCCGGGCCAGTTCTACGCCCTTCCCCAGTCACCCCAGACGTTCAAACAGTTGCTGATGGTGGCCGGGATCGACCGTTATTATCAGATTGTAAAATGTTTCAGAGATGAGGATTTCCGCGCCGACCGGCAGCCTGAATTTACCCAGATTGACTGTGAAATGTCGTTTGTGGAAAGGGAAGATGTCCTGCAGATGTTTGAAGGCCTGATCAAACACCTCTTCCGGGAAGTTCGCGGTGTGGAAATCGATGAGGTCACACGGATGTCCTACCAGGATGCCATGAAGCTTTACGGGTCAGATAAACCCGACCTGCGCTTTGGCATGCAATTCCATGAGCTGAATGATCTTGCCCAGGGCAAGGGGTTTAATGTCTTTGATTCCGCCCAACTTGTGGTGGGTATCAACGCCCCGGGATGTGCCGACTATTCGCGCAAGCAGCTGGATGCCCTCACCGATTATGTGAAGCGACCCCAGATCGGCGCCAAAGGCCTGGTGTATGTCAAATGCAATGAGGATGGCACCTTCAAATCATCGGTAGACAAATTCTACAGCCAGGAAGACCTGGCGGCCTGGGCGTCTGAGATGAATGCACAGCCCGGAGACCTGCTGCTGGTGCTGAGCGGTGAAACCGGTCCTACCAGGAAGGCGATGAACGAACTACGCCTTCACATGGGAAATGAGCTGGGCTTACGGGACAAAAATACCTTCAAGGTTCTCTGGGTCCTGGATTTTCCGTTGCTGGAATGGGACGAGGAAACTAACCGCTATCACGCCATGCACCACCCTTTCACCAGTCCCCGGCTGGAAGACCGGGAACTGCTGGTCTCCGACCCTGGGGCAGCCCGGGCCAATGCCTATGACCTTGTTATCAACGGAATGGAAGCAGGCGGCGGCTCAATCCGGATTCATGACCGTGCCCTGCAAAAGGAAATGTTTACGCTGCTGGGTTTCTCGGAGAATGAGGCGCAGGAACAATTTGGGTTCCTGATGGATGCGTTCGAATACGGGGCTCCTCCCCACGGAGGTGTGGCCTTCGGATTTGACCGGCTCTGTGCCCTGTTCGGCGGATCGGATTCCATCCGTGACTACATAGCGTTCCCTAAAAATAATGCCGGACGTGACATAATGATTGACACGCCCAGCCTTATTTCAGAGGAGCAGTTGACTGAGCTCGGACTTAACCTGTCCCCGGCTAAAGACGTTTAAACCGTTCGAAAGCCTCTTTCTCCAGCTCCTCTCTCACCGAGGGATGGGAAATCTCAATCATAGCCCTGGCCCGCTGCCGTAAATTCATGCCATACAGATTGGCAATACCAAATTCTGTCACGATATAATGGACGTGTGCCCTGGTGGTTGTCACACTGGCCCCGGGCTTCAGGTAGGGAACGATCCGGGTAACATTCTTCCGCGTAATGGACGGCAACGCAATGATCGCCTTGCCCCCTTCAGAAAGTGAGGCGCCTCGAATGAAATCCATTTGTCCGCCCACCCCTGAATACTGCCGGGTTCCGATGGAATCCGCACACACCTGGCCCGTGAGATCCACCTCGATGGCACTGTTGATGGCCGTAACCTTGGGGTTCTTACGAATCACCGCGGTATCATTCGTGTAGGAGGCTGTTTTCATCTGGATCATGGGATTGTCATCCACGAAATCGTAAAACTCTGCATCCCCCATGGCGAAGCAAGCCACAATCTTTCCCGGGTTGGTAAACATATTCTCGCCGGTAATCACCCCTTTTTTAATGAGAGGTATAACCCCATTGGTAAACATCTCGGTATGAATCCCGAGCCGGCGCCGGTCATGGAGCTGCGCCAGCACTGCATTGGGAATTCCGCCAATGCCCATCTGCAACGCCGCCCCGTCGTCAACCAGCTCGGAAACATACCGCCCGATCCGCTGCTCCTGCTCGGTCACTTGCTGGGTCTCGTACATACCCACCGGATGGTCAGTTTCGACCGCAAAGTCAATCTGTTTGACCGAAATAATACTGTCCCCGAAGGTGCGTGGTACCTGCGGATTCACCTCTGCGATCACAAGGTCTGCCTGTTTGATGGCGGGAAGCGTGATATCCACGGAGGTACCCAGCGAACACATTCCGTGCTTGTCCGGAGGTGACACCTGCACCAGGGCCACATTAATGGGAAGTATTTTACGATTGAACAGCTGATGGATCTCACTGAGGAAGATAGGAATATAATCACCCCACCCTTCTTCCACCGCTTGGCGAACATTTCCGCCCAGGAAAAAGCTGTTCAGGCGAAAACTGTTCCGGCAATGCTCTGCCGTATACGGAGCTTCGCCCTCGGTGTGGAGATGTACGATCTCCACATTGCGAAGGTCGTTGGCCCGCTCCACCATCTTTTCAACCAGGACATGTGGCGTCATTGCCGCTCCCTGTATAAAAACGCGGTGGTTCGATCCTATGTATTTGACCGCTTCTTCCGCAGATAACTTATGGAAGGCGTGTCTGAAGAAATTAGTCATCGTATTTGCTTGATTCGTAGTGTAAATTGTATGTTCAGCTCTTCTTTCACCTTTACCATACCCATGAACTTCACCGGAGGTTCCAGGTCAAACTCCCCGAACCGGACCTTCCTTTCACCGACCCCGGTGATCGAATCCGAGTCCCGCTTTATGGTGAACGGAATCCGGTAACGCTGTGAGCTCCCCGCCAGCCGGATGGTGACATCCGCTACTTTTGATGCGCCTGTGGTATGCACCGCATGGAGAATTATCTTCAGGTCCGGATTATTCTCCGCATCCAGTATCTCCTGAAAATCCTTCGTCATGATCTTATGGCCGCAGTCAAACCGGGCGACCGGGATGACCAACTCGGCATCCTGAAAACGCACCTCGTCTCCGTCGGTATACAATTCAACCTCCTTCAATCCGGGAGAAGGATAGGTCTGCCGGCAGGTAAAGTTGTTTATGTTTGTTTTCCCGTGGATCTCCAGGGTACTTTCCTGGCGGACCAGCACCTGCATTGTATCCTGGCTGAGCGCCCGGGAGAACTGGAAAACCAGGCTCATAAGGATAAAACAGTACCGTACCATGGGAATAAATTAGTAAATTCTACGCTACACGCGAAAGGCCGGGAATATTACCCGGCCTTTCCAGTATTTCAGACTTTCATTGTTTAGAAACCGATGACTGCCTCAATCACGATTCCGTCAAACTGTCCGTCATCATATTTGGTTCCTGCAAAACCGGCACCTTCGTTTGTCTGATTTACGTACTCAATTTTGGTGAGTATGTTCTTGGTCAGGTACCATCCGCCACCGATATTGAGACGGTTGATTTTGATTTCAGGGTCACCTTCATTTCTTTCTCCGGATACTGTATTGTACCGACCACCTATGTAAAGCTGGTCACTGGTCCCGAAGCGGTAGAGTACCTCGCCCATGAACTGGTCGAAAGAACCGTTACCCTGATCGTCACTGTTACCTATGTTTTCGTACAAGGCCCGTACTTCAAGTCCGCCGGCCTGCAGGAAGGGTGCCACCTGGAAGGCAGTCATCTGACGGAAGCGGGGGTTAAAGCGGGGCTCGAAATCAGAACCGCCATCGTCAACTTCCCAATATACTCCGTAGTAACGTCCTCCGCCACGGTCGCCACCGTACAGGTAGGTACCTGTGGATTCACCGTTGTTGGTATACCATGAGCCGGTGATACGGAAACGAAGGTCATCGTTGAATTGCTTGTCAAATCCGAGTTTTCCGTAAAAAGACACCTTGTTATCTGTGTTGTCATTGACAAGCACACTCTGGTTCAGTTTACCGTTGGAGATACCGAGTACCGCAATGAAATCGCCGGGCAGCAAGGTGAGTTCTCCGAACGCCTCTGTGGTAAAGGAGTCCATGATCAGGTTTCCTACAAACGGGTTGTAAATGGCCCGGGCATTGTCGGTGCGACGGAAATGCCAGTCACCGTAGTTGATCTCGTCCAGACCGATAGTAAGACGGGCGACTTCCATGATCCCTGAGGCAAAACCCGGTTTGATGAAATCAAGTTTATCAATTTGCAGATAACCGCCCTTCACCCAGGATTCCTCATGGTGGCGTGCAGAAAGATAGGTCCGCAGGTGCATACGCAAACCGTCAGCCAGCTGTACGTCCAGGTTAAGGTTGGCTGTGGGCAGGTTAAAATTGGATCCCAGTTCATTCAGCGTATTGGAGTTGCTTTCCTGGTCCAGCGCCTGGAACTGCATGGCGAAATCACCACCTACCCGGACCTTAATTTTACCGTCCCATCCGACGGTATCTTCTTTGGATGGTTCGTAAACATTCAGTCCCCGCGTATCATTGTAGCGGTAGTACTGTAAACTACGGTTGAATTGCGCGACCGCAGAGCTGGCTACCATGGCCAGCATGACCATCATGAGGGGTACGGCATAGAGTCTCATGGTCCGATGTTTAACTAAGTTTTTCATGACTTTTTATAATTGACGTTAAATTTAATTGTGACTTCATCTCCGGTTTTGATCGTGCCGAACACGGCCGTTGGAGGATCGACGTTATAGGTGGTCATCTTTAAGGGATATTCTCCGCTGAAAGCAACCCCGCTACCCGATGTCCTGGCCGTCACTTCCATGTTGACGGGCCTGGTCGTACCGGCAATTGTAAGGTTCCCCGAAGTGGAAAGCTTATAAGTGCCCGATCCGGCCGGAGTGATTTTATTTATTTTTGTTAGTGTATAGGTGACTTCAGGGTGCTTTTCCTGCTTGAGCGCTTCATACGTGTTCTTGTCCATCGCTCCTTTTCCGCTCTTCAGCTCCTTCACAACCACAGAAAATTTCAGGTCCGAGAGTTTCTCAAGATCCGCCGGGTCCAGCCGGGCAGTTCCCTTTATCTCTTCCGCTTCAATCTCCCAGTCGTGCAGGGAAGATGTTCCTTCAATCATCAGTTCAGATGAACTGGCATCCACCTTGTACTGTCCCCAGGTGAGTACCGGTACCAGTACCAGGGTAAAAATTCCGATTAATTTAATTAACTGTTTCATGGCGTTTTGATTTACAGTTCAAACTTAGACCTCAAACCGCGGTCAATTTATGACCCATATCATATTTATGGCTGATTCGGAAGCCATAAATGGCTGACAATTATTGCATATCTGATATCCGTAATAGATAATTAATTGACTGTCAATTGATTATAATCCATTGAAATACCCTCCCGCGATGTGATCCAATAAGCAAACTGACGACGATTGTCCCGTTTTACAGGCTCCTAATACGACCAGGGATACCTTTTTTATTACGGACTGCCGGTTGCCGCTGACATCCTGCCCGATCAGGGAAAAAAGAAAATATGTAGTTTTATACGTAACATCCTTCAATGATTAGGCGTATAGGGAGAAATGGTTACGTATTTTCACAGAATAGTTCAAAAAAGATGATCAGGAGAAGTTGGCTTATACTCAGTGGAGTTTTGTGCATCGGTTGCACACAAAAGGAATATACGGGGCCGGTATCAGGCGAACCCGAACCCGAGCAGTTGAAAATAGAATACGTCAGGACACCCGAGTCCTCATTTGACAGTCTCACGGATTACCCTTTCAAACCGCACTACATTACTGTGTCAGGAGGATTACGCATGCATTACCTGGATGAAAATCCTGATGGCGATAAAGTGGCGGTCCTGATTCACGGGGAACCAACCTGGAGCTATTCCTTCCGGTACATGATCCCTGTACTGGTGGAAGCAGGCTACCGGGTGGTGGTGCCTGATCTGATCGGTTTTGGAAAATCAGACAAGCCGGTACGGCCCGAGTTCCATACGTTTCGCCGGCATGTGGAATGGACCCGAACACTCCTCCTTGACAGCCTCAGGCTTGATAATATCAATTTTTTTCTTCAGGACATGGGCGGACTGATCGGATTGCGCCTCGTATCGGATCACCCTGAACGCGTACAATCGGTCATCGCCGCCAATACAGCCCTTCCTACGGGGGATCAGATTCCCGGGGAGGCTTTCCTGCGGTGGCAGGAGACGTTACATAATATGGATCCGTTCCCTGTAGGTACCGTGGTCCAATGGGGCTGTGAAAGTAATCTGTCGGAAGAAGTCATTGCCGCCTATGATGCCCCTTTCCCTGATGAATCATATAAAACAGCACCCCGCTCCCTCCCTCTGATCATCCCGGTATCCGGAAATGATCCGGAATCGGGGAACATGCGCGAGGCCTGGGTCATGCTCAAACGGTTCAATAAGCCTTTTCTAATGCTATATGGTGAATCCGCACATCTGACCCTCGGCTGGTTTCATACCTTCCAGGAAAAAATCCCGGGGGCCCGTGATCAACCACATGAAATGATCCAGGACGGAGGTCATTTTCTCCAGGAAGACAGCAAGGAATACCTTGCCCTGAAAATGATCTCATTCATTGCCAATTCGGAATGATTTAATCCAGGGCTAACCTGATAGTCGCAGATTTTTTTGCAACTTTACCGTGACGTGATTAAAATTTCAGCCACGGTTTTATTTTGCCTGATCCAGTGTGCATTGCTGGCGCAGTCCCCTTCTTCTTCCACGGTGATTCTCGTTTCATTTGACGGTTTTCGCTACGATTATGCAGACCGCGAAGCATTGCCCCATTTCCAGGAAATGAAGGCAAAGGGTGCAGCGGCCAGCTCGATGATCCCATCCTATCCCAGCAAAACATTTCCTAACCATTATACACTGGTCACGGGTTTGTACCCGGGTCATCACGGACTGGTCGATAACACCTTTTATGATTCCATCACCGGCCAGGTCTTTGCCATCAAAAAACGCAACATGGTCCAGGACTCCTTTTATTACGGAGGCACCCCCCTGTGGCAGCTTGTTCAGACGTACGGGATGAAATCAGCCTCCTTTTTCTGGGTAGGATCAGAAGCTCCGGTGGCCGGCAGGTATCCTGATTATTACCGGTACTATGACGACGGTATTCCGGACAGGCAACGTATCGAAACCGTACTGGAGTGGCTGCGGCTGCCTGAGGAAATGCGTCCGCAGTTCATTTCACTGTACTTTTCCGTGGTGGATGACGTGACTCACCGCTTCGGCCCGGATGCCAGTCAGTCCGTGGACGCCCTTCATTACGCCGACTCACTGCTTGGGGAATTGATATCCGGGGTACGATCCATTGACCTGCCGGTAAATATTATAGTGGTATCAGATCACGGTATGTACCCGATGAAAGCCGGGGAAGACAAATTCCTGGACCCTGCTAAGATAATGACGCTCCCGGAGGAGGGACTGCGTATAGTCAATAATGAAACGCACGTACACCTGTACTGTGAGGAGCCTTTGCGATCCGAACTGTTCCGTGAATTAACGGAGAATGAATCACACTACCGTGCATACCTCAGGGAAAATACACCGGATAAATGGCACTATAATTCCAGTTACAGGATCGGGGACATTGTGATTGAGGCCGAACCCGGATATTCATTTCTCGAGTCCGTTCTGCATAAAGCCTCATTCGGAAGCCATGGCTACGACCCCTACCAAACACCGGAAATGCACGCGATTTTCTATGCCATGGGACCTGATATCCGGCCCGGGGTACGTCTGCCCTCCTTTGAGAATGTGCATGTGTACCCGCTGATCGCGCTGCTTCTCGGCCTTCCGGCCGGAGTGACTGACGGAGACCCGGAAGTATTGCGCTCCATTCTTCTGGATTAGTCAAAACTTACTATTCTCCAATTACGTTTATGTACAGGAACCGCCTGAATCATGGACGACGCTTTTAAGGAACACTTATTCTCACAACACCAGGAATGCACGAAATGTCCTTCCCTGCTGTCTATCAAAACCTTTTTTAACGAACTGATGGGACTCATGTTCCCTTCGTTTGTTTCCAAACCTATTCGTGACCGGAACGATTTTGACCGGCACGTAAAGGACCTTGAGGAAAGTTTTGAACATATACTCTTTAATAACCTGATCAATGAGCCCGCCGAGGTCGTGAGAAAATCCTTTTTTAAGTCCCTTCCGGAAATTTACGGAAAACTGTCTCAGGATGTGCAGGCCATGCATGAAGGAGACCCTGCATCAAGAAGCCGCGAGGAGGTCATCAGGGCCTACCCGGGGTTTGTGGCCATATCGGCCTACCGCGTAGCGCATCAGCTGCATCTGTTGGGCGTGAAGAATATTCCGCGCATGATCACCGAATACGCCCACAGCGTAACGGGAATTGATATTCATCCGGGCGCACATATAGGTGATTTTTTCTGTATAGACCATGGAACCGGTGTGGTGATCGGGGAGACCACGGTCATTGGAAATTATGTAAAAATCTACCAGGGTGTAACACTCGGTGCGCTCAGCGTACGAAAAGAAGATGCCAGTGTAAAACGTCATCCTACGATCAATGATCATGTCGTCCTGTATGCCGGCGCCACGATTCTCGGGGGAGACACCATAATTGGTCATCACTCGGTAATCGGCGGCAACGTCTGGCTGACCAGCAGTGTCCCTCCCTATTCTAAAATCTATTACCAGGCCCGTATGACGCATACCAGCGAAGGAAAGACAGACGATATAATTATTAAGTGACATGACCTTATTCGACCTTATTGGTAATACGCCCATTGTGGCACTTCAGTCGATTCCTGAAGCCGCCGGTATTCCTGACAGTGTACAAATCTATGCGAAGCTGGAAGGGCAAAACCCGGGCGGGAGTGTAAAAGACCGTGCCGCCTATGGAATGATCCGGGGCGCCCTTGACAGGGGGGAAGTAAAAAAAGGAGACCGGCTGGTGGAGGCAACGAGTGGGAATACCGGGATTGCCTTAGCCATGATTGCCCAGGTCATGGGGTTAAAGATGACGCTGATTATGCCTGAAAATGCAACCGAAGAGCGGATCAAGGCAATGAAGGCGTATGGGGCCGAAGTAATCCTGACCGAGGCCGAACGCACCATTGAATATTCACGCGAGCTGGCCGAAAAGATGGCCACGGAAGATGGTTATTTTATGCTGAACCAATTTGCCAATGCTGACAATTACAAGATGCATTACCAGACAACCGGACCGGAAATCTGGAGAGATACCCGGGAAAAGGTAACCCATTTTGTCTCGGCGATGGGAACAACCGGGACCATCATGGGGGTATCGCGATTTCTCAAAGAAAAAAACCCTGGTATTCAGATCGTCGGCACACAACCTACCGAAGGGTCTTCCATACCGGGCATCCGGCGCTGGTCCCCGGAATTCTTACCTGAAATTTTCGATGCATCACGCGTCGACCTGACCCTGGATGTCAGCGAGGAGGAAGCCACGGTAATGGCCAGGCGCCTGGCAAAAGAAGAAGGTATTTTATCCGGGATGAGCAGTGGGGGTGCGCTTGCCGCTTCACTACGCGTGGCCGAAAAACTTCAGGAAGGCGTAATTGTATTTATCGTGTGTGACCGCGGCGACCGGTACCTGAGCTCCGATATATTTGGCTAGCCCCGGGAAACTCCGGGAATCTGCTCGAATTTTACCGCAGGGGTATCCTTAAACGCGGCACGTGGCCTGAGATTAAGTACCTGGAACATGTCCTTATCCTGTACCACATCCGGATTTGGTGTGGTGAGTAATTTATCTCCGGCGAAAATGGAATTGGCACCAGCCAAAAAGCATAAAGCCTGTTCCTCCATATTCATTCTGACCCGTCCCGCTGATAACCTGACCATCGCTTCGGGCATGAGTATCCTGGCCGTGGCAATCATTCGTATCATCTCCCAAACCGAAACCCGGGGCTGCTCAGCCAGCGGCGTTCCTTCCACAGGCACCAGCGCGTTGACCGGAACCGATTCAGGATGTTTGGGAAGTGTGGCGAGCGTATGCAGCATACCAATCCGGTCGTTTTCCTTTTCTCCCATGCCGATGATCCCGCCCGAGCAAACCGAGATATCGGCCTTTCTTACATTCTCCAGCGTATCAAGACGGTCGTCATAGGTCCGGGTAGTAATGATCTCATCATAGTGCTCTTCACTGGTATCCAGGTTATGATTGTATGCATACAAACCGGCATCCTTAAGCTTCTTTGCCTGCTCCTCGGAAAGCATTCCCAGTGTACAGCATACTTCCATGCCCAGCGAACTAACGCCCTTCACCATGTCAAGTACCCGGTCAAAATCCCGGTTGTCACGCACCTCGCGCCATGCAGCACCCATGCAAAAACGGGTACTCCCCGATTCCTTGGCCTCAAGCGCCTTATTCAATACTTCTTCGGTGGGCAGGAGTTTATGCACTTTCACATCGGTGTGATAGCGGGCGGCCTGCGGACAATAGGCACAATCTTCCGGACACCCTCCGGTTTTTACCGACAGCAGGGTGCAAACCTGAACTTCAGAGGGATCGTGGTGCGTCCTGTGAACAGTCGCAGCGCGATAGATCAATTCGAGAATCGGAGAATTATAAATTTCAGAGATCTCCTCCCTGGTCCAGTCGTTTCGTAGGCTATTCATAGCCCCGAAAATACGCAGGAATGGCCTTACTGCCCAAGCCGCTGCCTAATAAATTTCAAGTTCATACAGGCTTCTGGCCTGGATCCCCTGCATCTGCTCGAGCTTTTTAATCTTTTCGAGGTAGGGATACATCGTACCCATTTCCTCCCTGAGCATGTTCTCACGAACCTGGGCCTGTTCATCGCCAAGCAGCATGGTTAGAAAATCTTCCTGGGGCGGCTGATAGGAAACACGATAATCATCCCCGACACCTGCAGCCTCTGCGGCAAGACGGATAGCTTCCTCCGAGTCGCCCAGAACATCAACCAGGCCGATCTCTTTCGCCATGATGCCGCTCCATACCCTTCCTGAAGCAATCTCACGAATTGCCTCCTCCGACATCCCTCTTCCCTGTGCGGCTTTGGCAATGAACGTATCATAGCTGGCCTCAATTTCCTTCTGGATGATTTCCCTTTCCCTTTCCGTAACCGGTCGATCAGCAGTGTACATACTCGAGAATTCACCGGTATTGACCTCATCCGTGGTAATTCCCAGCTTATTGTTGAGAAAACCTTTCAGGTTAAAAATCACACTGAATATGCCGATCGATCCGGTAATCGTTGTTGGCTGGGCCACGATGGTATCACAGGCCATGGCAATGTAATACCCTCCGGAGGCCGCAGCATCACCCATGGAAGCGATAACCGGTTTCACCTCTGCGGCAAGGGAAACTTCCCTCCAGATTTGATCGGACGCGATAAAACTGCCGCCGGGAGAATTGATCCGCAGAACGATCGCCTTGACTCTTTTGTCTTCGCGGGCCTTGCGGATTTCCTCGGCGAATTTGTCTCCGCCAATGGAAGCGAAGTCGCCTTTTCCGGTAACAATATCCCCGGAGGCAATGATCATTGCAATTTTGTTCAGGCTTTTATATTCTGTCACAAAGCTGTTTTGATACGCTGAATATTTAATCAGGTTCAACTCATCAGACTCTTCGCGGCCCGATCTCTCCTTAAGCTCTGTGAGCACTGCATCCTTATACATCAGTCTGTCGACAAGACCGTACGTAACCGCGTCCTGCGAAGAACGCACCAGGTACTGGCTGTTCATACGCTGAAGTGAATCCTTAGCTATACCCCTGGATTCTGCAATATTCTCCAGCAGGTGATTATTCACCGAACCAAGCAGCGCCATGAGCTGTCTTTCATTCTCCTCACTCATGTCCTCCCTGATCAGGGGCTCTATCGCACTCTTAAAATCACCTACACGAAAAATCTGCGGTTCGATCTCAAGTTTGTCAAATGTCCCTTTGAAAAACATCAGGTTTGCCGCAAGCCCGTTAAACTCCACGTCTCCTTCCGGGTGCATGTAAACGGCATCGGCCACTGAAGCCAGGTAATAGGCCCCCTCACTATAATATTTTGCGTAGGTTACAATGAATTTCCCCGATGCCCTGAAGTCGGAAAGCACCTTCCTCATTTCCTCAACACTCGAAATCCCGGCCTGCAAATCGTCAAGCTCCAGGAAAATCCCCTTAATGTCATCATTGGTGGCCGCATGGTTCACAGATTCCCTGAATTCCACCAACCCAATGGAGGAAGAAGGCCCCGGGTTTATGGGCAATCCTTCCAGCGGATTCTCCACCTCCCGTTCGGTCACCGGCAAATTGGTGCGGATATGCATTACCGAACCTTCCTTGACTTCAACCAGTGTTTCTGCCGACAGCAGGGACACGATGATCAACAGTCCAAAACCGGTGAAAATAAAAAGGGCCAGAAGGGCGGCAAGTAAATTTCGCAAGAAGTTCATTCCAATAACTTTAAATATGTTCAGTAAATTAACACCTTAGGGCCAATTTATGTCTAAAGAAACCTTCGATTTATGATTAACGGAAAATTTCTCCTTTTAGGGAGCAATTTGGGAGATCGAAAAGGCTTCCTTGAGCAGGCAAGGACGAAGCTTTCAGACCGCGATGTCCTGATCAGCAAACAGTCTTCCCTGTACCTTTCCCCTCCCTGGGGATATACACAGCAGCCATATTTCCTCAATCAGGTGATCTGTATTGCCACCGAACTGGACCCTGCATTACTGATGGCGCTGTGTTTGCAAACCGAACAGGAACTGGGCCGGAAACGTGCCGGTCGCTATGCCGAAAGGACGATCGATATTGATATCCTGTATTATGATGACCTGGTCATGGCCACCGACATGCTGATCCTGCCACATCCGCGATTGCACACACGTCGTTTCACATTAATACCCATGACTGAGATTGCCCCGGATTTTATCCATCCGTCCCTGAAAAAAACGCAGGCTGAATTATTACGGGATTGCCCCGATACCCTGCCGGTGCGTAAACTCAAAACGTGCTAGAGGCTCTCTGTTTCCGCCTCCGGGGCTATTTTCCGTACAAGCCCCTGTAACACTTTTCCTGGTCCGCATTCAATAAATTTGGTAGCCCCGTCATGAACCATGGCCTGCACCGACTGGGTCCATTTTACCGGAGCGGTAAGCTGAACGATTAATTGCTTCCTGATCTCATCCACATCCCTGGAGGGAGCAGCCGTGGCGTTTTGATAGACCGGACAAACCGGTGATTTAAATGAAACGGCTTGTATCGCCGCAGCAAGTTCTTCCCGTGCTGGTTCCATTAATGGAGAATGAAAAGCGCCTCCAACCGGAAGCGGAAGTGCTCTTTTTGCACCGGCCTCCTTCATCAGTTCACAGGCTGTCGCAACCCCTTCATTGGTTCCTGAGATAACAAGTTGTCCCGGACAATTATAATTAGCTGCCACCACGACATCATCGACCGACGCACAGATTTCCTCCACCCTGGCATCCTCCAGTCCAAGAATGGCCGCCATGGTGGAAGGGTTCATTTCACAGGCACGTTGCATAGCCATGGCACGCTGAGAAACAAGTTTGAGACCATCCTCAAAATTCAGGGCTCCTGCCGCAACCAGGGCTGAAAATTCGCCAAGCGAATGGCCGGCGACCATATCAGGAGAAAATTCATCGGCGGTCAGTGCCATGATTACGGAATGCAGAAAAATGGCTGGTTGGGTAACCTTCGTCTCCTTTAATTCTTCGGCCGTTCCGGAAAACATGACTTTGGTAATATCAAATCCAAGGATCTCGTTCCCCTGGTCAAATAATTCGGTGGCTTTTGGATTTTCTGTATAGAGTGATTCTCCCATACCGGGAAACTGGGCGCCTTGCCCGGGAAAAATGTAGGCAGTCATGAGGTTTTTGTTTTTTTGTGGGCAAATTTAAGTCAATTTGCCCACAATGAAAATTTACCGTAGCAGATGCACCCAGCCCTTGAAGGTACGACGGGCAGTGGAAGGGTCTACTACATCAAATGTGACGTCTACTTTATAGTAATAAACACCTGTCGAAAGCTCCTCCCCATCGTTGTTTGTTCCGTTCCAGTCGATGTAAATATTATTCGCAAAGTTGTCAGACCCTCCGCCGCTGGTACCTGTGTAGGTGTACACCACACCTCCCCATCGATTATAGATGGTCGCTTCGACCTTCTGAACGAACCGGGCACACCGGGTTGGGTCGACGGGACCACAACCACCCTGCCCCGACTCATCCACGCTTCCGCGTCCGCTGAAGGCACTGAAAAAGTCATTACAGCCGTCGCCATTCGGAGTGAATACATTGGGCAGCTCGTAGTACGGGCAATTGTCCACACAGATTTCATTACTGAATTCACCCAGATTCCCTGATCGGTCGACCGGTCGTATTTTATAACATCCTTTAAAGGAGGATAATCGCTGGCCGTTGTCATCAAATTCATGGATAAACTCCTCGTTCCGGGTCGTTCCTATAATGCGGTATTCGTCCGTAACCTCGCGCTTGTACCACACTTCATATTCACGCACATCATTTTGACACTGCCCGGTGAAGGATGTTTCCCACTGAAGGGTATTGCTGAAATTATTAAAGTTACAGGACGCATTGGCCAGGAAATCCTCACAGCTGAATCCTTCCAGGGTCACTACAGGAGCACAGGGAGGAATTGTGTCACTGGGTTGCGTACACACAATCTGTGAAAAGTTTCTTAATGGTGTATTGATGGCCGGGTTACCGTAGGTACCCTTTGTCATCACCCTGTAGCAGTACTCCGTTCCCTCGTTAAGCGGACCTGCATCCAGGTAAGTGAATCCGTTCCCGTTCACATCGACACGGGCGATCAGTACCAGGTCCTCCTCGGAGGATCCTTCCGGCCCCCTGTATACAAGATGCTCGCTTCCCGGAGGTGATGAAATAACATTAGACCATGGTACATTGGCAAACCAGTCCAGACCGATCTGCTGGAATTGCGGGGCTGGCTCCAGGCGCACAGTGCTCGCAATGGCAGAATACACCGGATCAGAAGAACTTCCGGGTCCGCCGGGTATTTCCAGGCGAATCCGGTAGTTATAGATCATATCCCGTGTATTAAGCCCGGTGTCACGGAATCCCAGGCTGTCAATGGTTGCCGAATTAACCGTAAGCTGTCCGACTTCCGTAAAGCCGGTTGTGTTTCCTGAACCACTGTTACGCTCAATAATGTAATTATACGGATGAGGATAAACGCCGGGATCAAGGTCCTGTGGCAGCGGCTCACGCCATCCGACAATGATCTCCCCGTCACTTTCCCCGGTTTTATCCACGGATACATGGGTAATTATGGGTACATCGGCCGGCACGAATTCAAAGCAGACCTCCTGGGAAACGATACTACTCGGTCCACCAACGTTCTGCGGGAAGACAGCGACAATCCGGTAGCAATACTTGGCAGCAGCCACCAGGTCATCATCCCGGAAAGAGGTGGCATTTATCGGGGCCGACCCGATAAGTTCGTATCCTGCATCTTCCCGGATGCCTGTTTCGCATTCTTCCGGCAAATAGGGGTTTGAATCAATCCTCCGGTATATTTCAAATGATGTGGCAATATTGTTGCCCAGGTTATCCGAGCATGTCTCATTATATCTTTCCCAGTTCAGCAACAGCGACTGACCATCCTGGGTTACGCCGGTCACCTCAGGACTTGGCGCCACAATGGTTATATTCCAGGTGGCAAAACTGACCAGGCTGGGCTGTGGTGTCGGCGGTACGCCGGTAGGCGGCGGGTTATCGGTAATTTTAAAGACCACCTGGTATGACTGTGCACGCACGTCAGCACAGTTTGTAGCCCACTGAAAATTAAGGGAGGCATTCGGAACAGACGACTGGAATACGGCCGGGTCAGGTATGATCGTTACGTCATCATCAGGAATGATCTCACTGAACACTTCAATCTTCACCGAATCGTTGTCAGGGTCAAATCCCAAAATCTCGGCATCAATGACGGTCCCGGCTTCCACACAGATATCCTCCGGGATCTCCAGTTCGGGCCGCTCATTATCACAATCCTCCACAATAATCTGCATATCCCGGGTCACATATCCCAGCTGGACATATTCACCCTGGATTTTACGGTACTCCTTAACCACAAATGCAATGGTATATTCTCCGGTAAGTGCCGCCGCATCCCAGACCAGGTCGCCGGTTACAGGATCAATCTCAAATACGGGAGGCCCGTTTCCATTTTCGTTTGTTTCACTGAGTTCATCAGGGTACCGGTAATTATCCACATCCGTTCCGGGCTCCTTTTTAGGCACCACGAGTTCGAAAGCAATACTGTCGCCATCCGGATCGTACGCACCGGGGTTATGGAAGAAGGCAACTCCCGGACACGCCCGGTCGATGGGCGGGATCAGCAATACCGGGCTGTCATTACACCCGATAAACGGGTTGATGATTATTTGCGTCTCCACATAAAAGGTGGTCTGCACGCTGTTACCCACATTCAGTACGTCATCATTCCGGTTCGGTTCGAGGTAACCGATCTTGTAGACACCCGGGGATGAATAGGTATATTCCATGGAAAAGGAGGCAATGCCCACTTCTTCTCCCAGGTCAGGCCGTGTTTCTTCTTCAATCATGGGCAGCACAAACGGGTCCGAACCGTCACCAAAGAACAGTAACCCTTCCCCAAAATTGATATTGGAACCGGTATCGGTAAATACGGTAATGGTAATCAACACCGTCAGACTTCCGCATCCGTCAACTTTTTCCACTGTAATTTCCCCGGCCCGCAGGTGGGTGGCGTGTGCCTGGTAGGTACCAAGCATGAGAAAAAGCAGCAGGAGCGTACCACAAAGGGCACCCTGCATATATTTCATCCCTGAATTGATAATTCTCAAACTAGCTAATTATTGAATAACTGAACATTAAATTTAGGGAATAAGTTACAATATTCGATGGAAGTTTGTAGCCCTGTCCCATATAATACTATTTTTGAACGCTCAAGATCGACAAACTAATATGCGTGTTATCGGAGAAGTTCCACACAATCAATATAAAATCACTCTTTTCCACTGGAATGGGAAATTCATCATTAAAATTGAGAGTGGTTTAATGGAGCAAAGTTTCAAAGTGGAGGAATGGGAACTGCCGGAATCCGATCTGCCCGCGCTGCTGGATGAAGATTTTATGTCCGGCGTTTCAGCCCGGTTCCGTTCCATGTACACCGATTTTCAGGCAGCCATTCAACGGCATTGATATGTTTGTGGAAGGCGAACCGGTCCGGGCATTCTGTCCCCTGGCAAGTCCGGAGGACGAAAAGAACCGGGTATTCCTTACCGATGAGTCCCTCGTTATCAAGCGCAAGGGAAAGAACACCTCTTTTGAGCGCTCTTCAATAAGCGCCGTTGCCATTCGCAACCGAAGATATCTGATACCGGTCATTGCCGGCGGCATCATGGCGCCGCTCGCCATAGCTGCCCTGATCGGCGGTATCGGGCAACCCTGGATTCTGTTCATGCTCATGCTGTCGGGGGTTTTTCTGTTCTATCACGGAATTCAGGGCGGACCGGCCCTTACGGTGTTCACTTCAGTCAAGGATTACGATACCTTTATCCCCATGGTGACTGCATCGCTGCGGTCTTTCGTGTCCTATGTTTCCTGGCAGCTGAAGGCCAACGATGAATTTCTGTACCTGGTCCTGACTCCCGAAGAGCTTGCCGCAGCGGAGACCCGGGGGAAAGTGCCCGAAGGCACTGCCCTTTATCTTCATGAAAGGGAGCTTCCCGCCACCCCTGGTTCACATATCTTGAGAATGCAAACCGGCCATCGTGAGATCAGGCTTCGCTTTCATGCCGAACCTGGCGGAGACACGGTTAGGATCACCCTCGGAAATGCCGTTCCGGTGGAATTCCTCCTTGAGAAATAAATTATCTCCTTATCTTAGGCATTCAAATGTGTCCGGATGGCCGAGAAGCAGTACAAGAATAAAAAATATAAACCCATTCTTCCGGGAACGAAAGACTGGCCGGTGGTCAGGCTCAGCAAGAACCGTAAACAGTTTATTGAGCAGGTCGCCGGTGAGACGGTCCGGCATCTGACGGAAATCCATTCGGGTCCGGAACAGCTGCGGGAATTGCTCGAAACCACCGTATACCTGGAAAAGCTCCGGATAAAACAAAATCCCTGGAAAGTCGATCCGCCGGATGAAATGCGTTTCTGGAACCGTATCCGGCAGGAACTTCTGGAGATTTCTGTCAACGAAGAATCCGGCGCCAGGGAAAAAGAGCTTCTGGAGCGTATTGTCGCGCGTTATACCAATGAAATTGCGGGGAATTTCAAAAAGAGCCGCTACAAGATGGCCCGCGAAATCATAAAATTTGGTTTTGCCCGCCTGCTCAATGCCACCCGGGTCAAGCGTTTTGGCGCTTTTTTCCGCAATGAATACACTCTTCGCGACAAAATTCAGATCACCGGGAAAACCGGGCAGCTCAGGAAGCTGGCGAGGATCGGCACGGTAGTGATGGTTCCGACCCATTTTTCCAACCTGGATTCCATCCTGATCGGCTGGATCATTCATTCACTGGGATTGCCTGCCTTTATTTACGGCGCCGGTCTTAACCTGTTCAACATTAAAATCCTGGCCTATTTCATGAATAGCCTGGGGGCCTACAAGGTCGACCGGAGAAAGAAAAACCCCATCTACCTGGAAAACCTGAAAACCTACAGCAAGCTGGCGATTGAAGAAGGGGCGCACAGCCTGTTCTTTCCCGGCGGAACGCGCTCCAGGTCGGGACGGATTGAGACCAGCCTTAAGCGTGGGCTCCTTGGCACCGCTATGGAGGCCCAGCGCAGCATATATGAGAAAAGCACAAAGGGAGAACCACGTAAAATATTCATTGTCCCCGTCACCCTCAATTACCATTTTGTCCTGGAAGCCCCCAGCCTGATCAATGAATTCCTGAAACGCGAGGGACAGGAAAAGTATTACGTGGAGAATGATGCATTCACCACCTCCTATAAAATGATCAAATTCCTTCTGAAATTCTTCACTAAGGGATCCGATATTTCCGTGTCCATCGGACGGGGAATGGACCTGATGGGGAATTACGTGGATAAAAAAGGCCGGAGTATTGACCAGCACGGACGATTTATCAATACCCAGGAGTATTTTATGACCAACCGGAAGGTCTGTAAAGATTCGCAGCGTGAAGCGGAATATACCCGGCAGCTTTCTGAAGTGATCATCCGGGAATACCACCGGATCAATTGTGTCTTTTCAAGTCACCTGGTTGCTTTTGTGGCTTTCAATATGATCCGTAAAAAATACAGCCAGCTGGATCTCTATGACTTACTGAGACTCCCGGAAGAGGATATCGTCATTCCCTATGACTCCTTCCGTGAAAAGATGGACGAAATCAGAAAGCTGGTCTTTGCCATGAAGGAAGAGGGTCAGGTCAACACGTCAAAATATTTGCACGCCGACCTGGATGAAGTCATCCGCCTGGGCCTGGAGAATGTGGGAATGTATCATTCAAAACGTCCGCTGCTGAAAAACAAGGCGGGTAATATCATTACACAGGATCTCAATACGCTCTATTATTACCATAACCGAATGCATGGGTATGACCTCGAAAGATATTTTTAACAAGCCGGTTGCAGTTATCGGGGCGGGCAGCTTCGGATCGTCAGTGGCTAATATCCTGGCGGAGAAAAGCGAGGTCTTGCTGTATTCGCGGGACAGTGATACGATCAGGAAGATTGCCACCACCCGGGAGCACCGCGGGCACACCCTTCACAAAAATATCACCCCTACCGGTGACCTGATCTACATTGCCAATACCTGTGACATCATATTTCCCATCGTACCGTCGTCGGCCTTCCGTCAGATGATCCAGCAATTGTCTCCCTACCTTAATCCGTATCATATCCTCATTCATGGCACCAAAGGGCTTGACCTGCAATTGCCTCCGGGCAAAAGCCTTGCGGATATGACTCAGCTCAACCGGAACCGGATCAAAACGATGAGTGAGGTGATCATGGAAGAGAGTGTGGTGGTACGGGTGGGCTGCCTTGCCGGACCGAACCTTGCCGGTGAAATGGCCGACGGTCAGCCGGCCGCTACCGTGGTTGCCAGCCGCTTTGAAGAAGTGGTGGAGATCGGGCAGAAACTTTTGCGAACCGACCGCTTTCAGGTATATGGCAATGCCGACCTGATCGGGATAGAGCTTGCCGGGGTCCTAAAGAATATTATTGCGATTGCTTCCGGAGCACTGAGCGGGCTTGGGATGGGCGACAATGCCCTGGGCCTGCTGATAAGCCGTGGGCTGGTCGAAATGATATACCTGGGGCGGGCCCTTGGCGGAAATATCGAAGCCTTTATTGGCCTGGCCGGCATCGGGGACCTGGTGACTACCTGCAGCAGTACCCTTAGCCGTAATCATACGGTGGGATACCGTCTTGCCAAGGGAGAAAAACTAACGGAAATACTCAGTACGATGGAAGAGGTGGCCGAAGGGGTAAATACCATCCAGATTGTGAAGAAATGCCTGAACTACTATAAAGTGCGGGCTCCGATCACCGAAACACTGCATGATGTGCTTTTTGAGGATCTGCCGGCCGAAAAGGCCCTGCATTACCTTATGAAATATCCGTACAACGTAGATATTGATTTTCTTTAACCGAGATGTTTCCTGATTTTTTCCGCCACCTCCGCAAGTTCCTCGTTCGAAGGCGATAATTTAGGCCTGGAGAAATTGATGTCGTCCATCCGGTTCAGCGGAATAAGGTGCACATGGGTATGCGGCACTTCCAGTCCGATCACCGAAACACCTATTCGTATACAGGGGATGGCCTTTTCAACACCGGCCGCAACTTTTTTCGCAAAGTTCATCAACTGGGTATACTCCTCCCGGGGAAGGTCGAAAATATAATCCACCTCCTTTTTCGGCACCACCAGGGTGTGTCCCATCACCAATGGCTGAATGTCAAGAAAGGCGATATTATGATCGTCCTCGGCCACGATATGGCCCGGGATTTCCCGGTTTATGATCCTTGTGAAGATACTGCTCATTACAATCCGATTTCCAGGATTTCAAATTCCATTTCCCCGCCGGGAGTCTGAATTTTTGCCGAATCGCCGGCCTTTTTACCCAGCAACCCTTTTCCTATGGGTGATTGAAGGGATATTTTTCCGGCCTTGAGATCGGCCTCTTCCTCAGACACCAGGGTATAAGTGAATACCGCTCCGTTCTTTTTATTCTTGATCTTTACGGTCGACAAAATGGATACCTTGCTGGTATCAATGGTGGATTCATCTATTACACGTGCATTTCCCACTACTTCTTCCAGTTGCGCAATTTTCGCTTCCAGATGCCCCTGAGCGTCCTTGGCAGCATCGTATTCCGCATTCTCACTCAAATCTCCTTTGTCCCTGGCCTCTGCGATCTGCCGGGCAATATCGGCTCTTCCTTTGGTTTTTAACTCACTAAGTTCCGACTTGAGTTTATCGAGTCCTTCCTTTGTATAATAAGCCACCTTAGCCATAATTTCTGTTCTTAAATCGTTCTAAAAGTCTGTAAACAAATAACGGCCTCTGGATAGAAACCGCCGTTGAATTATTCTCTGAAAAGTTAAGCAAATGTAGTGTTTTCTGGCGATAGTGCCAAAATTCACTTTCCAATAAGTTCGGGTAACTGAAGCTGAATTCCTTCCAGTAAATCGGCGTCAATCTTGGCCAGGTATAGTGTTTTTGCCTTGGACAGCTGCTCGACGGTGAGTCCTTTTGCACCGCGCAGATCCGCTTTGTACAAACTGGCATTTTCAAAATCAGCTCCGGTCAGGTAGCAATTGCGAAGATCGGCTTCCATCAGAAAGGCATTCTTGAAATTTGCCTTAATAAGAAAAGCGTTTTCAAGCTGTGATTTGATCAGATAGGCATCCTGAAAATTCGCCCCGCTGGCATAGGCCCCCTGCAGTATAGCCTGGTTGAGATTGGACCCGCCAAAATTGGTCTGGTTGAGCCTGGTGTTTTCCAGGTTGGTTTCAATCAGAAAAGCGGAGGAAATATTGGCGGAATTAAGATTAGACCCCTCCAGGTTTACGTAATTGAGATTGGTCCTGGCCAGGTGGCAGTTGACAAGGTTTATGGTAAAGATGCTGTGCCGGTTGAGACGTTTGATGTTACCCACCGTACGAAAAGCGGCTTCTTCGGATTCCCACAATCGAAAATCGTCAATTTCGTCCTTATAGGTACGTATGCGCTGTCTTTTTTCGCCGTTTTTATTTAGCCAGAAAATGAGAATTCCAATGACCGCGATGTCAAAAAGCATTCCGTGTGCTTCGGCCAGAACCTGTCCGAAAAAGGATTCAAAATCCCTCAGATAATAGCTCATACTGAGCCCAAGGACCACCACGGCCAGCATTGCCAGGACAATAGCCGAGGTTAAAATGGGCTTTTCTATGATGGAATTGATGTAATCCCGAAGTTTCTCCTTCTGCTTCTTCACGTTCATGTTAAAAAATTCACGGGTTCCCGACCCTGATTAAGGTGTATACCGGCAGCCTGAAAAAAGTAAGTGGTGCGGCCTTCCTCTAAGATGAAAAATAATCAGGCCTTTTCCTTGAGCAGGAGGGCGATTTTGCGACACAAAATCTCGTTAATTCTTACATATGACTCAAAAGTCCAACCTGCGACGTGTGGTGTGAGCAAAATCCGCGGATGTGCGCAAATTTGGGCAAACACCTCGCGCTGATCCGGTGTAAGGGTATCGAGTTTTTCATTCTCCAGCACATCAAGCCCGGCGGCCGTCACCCGGCCGTCTTTTAAGGCATTCAAAAGGGCCTCCTGGGAGAGTATTTCTCCCCTGGCTGTATTCAGGAGAATGATCGGATGCGTAAACCGTGAGAGGAAGTCGTCATCCACCATTCCCTTGTTTTCCGGGGTGAGGGGTATATGCAGCGACACAATCTCCGCCTCAGAAAAAATCCTGTCCGGCGTAACGGCCGTACAATGATCATCTTCATAGTCTGTCTTGTACTTATCATAGGCCAGGACCCGGCATTCCATACTCCGGAGTTTTCGGGCAAAGGCCTGTCCCATGAAACCATATCCGATGATACCGACGGTCCGGCCCGCGAGTTCGAAGCCCCGGTTGCCTTCCCTGTCCCAGATTCCTTCACGGATTTCCCGGTTGCCCTTCATAAGATGCTGCAGAAGTGCCAGTAACATCCCGAGAGTATGCTCGGCCACGGCATTCCGGTTGCCTTCCGGGGCATTCAGCACAGCTATATGGCGGCGTTCAAGCTCATCGGTGTCAAGCTTATCGATCCCCGCCCCTGCCCTTGCCACAAAACGCAGCTTTCGGGCCTTCCCGATCAGGTCGGCATCCACTGTGGTCTTGCTTCGGATGATCAGTCCGTCAAATTCCGGAAGCCGGTCTCTCATTTCTTCGCGGCTGATTCGCGGGTCATAGACAGGCTCCACCCCGATCTCCTCCAGCATGGGCATGAGGCTTTCATGCATGGTATCGGCAATGAGGCACTTCATGACAGAAAGAGATGTACGGTGTAAAAGTAAATACCAAGGCCAAGCAGGTCATTGGTGGTGGTGATAAACGGACCGGAGGCCAGCGCCGGGTTGAACCCAAAACGGTCCAGGATTAACGGTGTGATCGTGCCCATGAACGAGGCGACGAGCACCACCCCGAACAGGGCCGTGGAAACCACCAGGGAGAGATTCAGCTCGCCACCGGTGAGTAAATTAAATCCGTAGACAAGAACCGCCAGCATCAGGCCGTTCAGGGCCGCGACCAGAAATACCTTGATCAGTCTTTTGGTCAGACTGTCTGAGAATGCCGACGGATTGGCAAGGCTCTGCAGTACGATGGATGAAGACTGGATTCCCACATTACCTCCCGTGGCCTGGATAAGCGGAATAAAAAAGGCGATCGCAGTAATCCGGAGCAACTCCTCCTCAAAGACCCCGATAAATTTGGCTGAGATGAACCCGCCTACGACGCCGATGACCAGCCAGGGCAGCCGGGCACGGGTAAGCATCCAGACGGAATCGTCCTCCTCCACGTCTTCGGAGATACCGGACATGATCTGGCGCTCCTCCTCTGCAATATCGGTGATAACATCCACCACATCATCAATAGTGATCCTGCCGAGCAGTTTTCCCTGCACATTCACTACCGGAACCGCCTCCAGGTCATACTTACGCATGAGCATGGCCACTTCCTCCTCCGACATATAGGTTTCCACCGCGACCACGTCCTGGTCATAGATGTCGGCCACGCGCCGTTCGTTGGTGGTAAGAATGATCCGCTTCAGGGAAACCCGGCCAATAAGCTTGTCCTCATTGTCCACCACATAAATCTGGTAAAGCTTTTCCACGTTCTCGGCCTGGCGGCGAATTTCTTCAATACACCGGTCAATGGTCCAGTTGACATTCGCCTTGATGAGTTCCTTGGCCATGAGGCCGCCGGCCACATCTTCATCGTACCGCAGCAGGTCAAGGATATTCGCTTCCTTTTCGGCATTGTCAATACCAGCCAGGACCTCCTCCCGCTCCTTGACGGGAAGTTCATTAAGAATGTCAACCGCATCATCAGAATCAAGATGATTGACTATCTCGGCAATTTCAGAGGTCTCGAATTCCCTCAGGAATTTCTCCCGGATATCCTCGTCAAGGTCATTGATAACCCCGGCGCGGATTTCGGGTGCCAGCAGGTCAATGATATATTTCGATTCCTCAGTATCAAATTCATGGAGGAGCGTGCTGATGTCGGCCGAATTGATACCCTCAAGGCTTTCCCGGATAAAGGCCTCATCCTGTTCATCCACCGCCTGCCGAAGGCGCTCGAAATATTCTCTCGACAATTCAAATGCCATTACCTGCTCCACGATGCGATGATGTTTGTTAATGTGACAAAATTTTCCACCGAAAGTTGTTCGGCCCGCTGATCAAACAACGGGTCCGACGTATCAGCGGCCGGTAAATTTAACGGTTTTAACGCGTTACGCAATGTTTTCCTTCGGTTTTGAAACCCTTGTTTTACCACCTTCCGGAATAAATCCTCATCACATCCGAGGTGCCTTACGGCATTACGCTGCAGCCTGATCACCGCAGACCTCACTTTTGGCGGCGGGTGAAAAACCCCGGGCTCCACGGTAAAAAGGTATTCCAGTGTATAGTATGCCTGCAGAAGCACGCTGAGAATGCCATACTGCTTGTTACCGGGGGGAGAAACCAGCCGGTCGGCCACCTCCTTCTGGATCATGCCCACCACTTCGGGGATGTCATCCCGGCAATCAAGTACTTTGAAAAAAATCTGGGACGAAATGTTGTAGGGAAAATTGCCGATCACCGCAAACGGAGGGGTCATCAGTTCCTGAAGATCGGTCTTCAGAAAATCAGCATGTATAATACGACCCGTCAGGCCGGAATACCGCTGACGCAAATAATCTATTGACTCGGTGTCAAGGTCGATCAGCGTGAGCCGGCCCGCATATTCCGGGAGGAGAAAATCGGTCAGCACCCCGGTTCCCGGTCCGACTTCAAGCACATCGATGTACCCGCCGTGCCCGCTCAGTGCACCGGTAATCTTCGAGGCAATATTTTTGTCACGGAGGAAGTGCTGACCAAGGTGTTTCTTCGGACGGACCATCGTTTTTTTGAAAGCGTGAAAATCATGTAAATTGCGTACGCATTAACGGCCGTACGGCCGGTGGTAAAGTTATTAAATTAAACATGAGCACCAATCTTAATTCCAGGGATAAACCAGTAATCGGCATAACGCTGGGAGACATTAACGGAATCGGACCGGAGGTGGTCATCAAGTCGCTCAGCGACCCGCGTATGCTCCAGTTGTTCACACCGGTCATCTTCGGATCCAACAAGGTACTGGCATTTTATCGTAAGGCCCTTGACGAACAGAATTTCAATTATTCCCAGCTCAAGGGGGATGATAATGAGCTGACCCCGAAAAAAGTAAATGTGGTCAATTGCTGGGATGAAATGATCCCTATTAATGTTGGAGAAGTCACCCCTGACGGCGGGCGCGCGGCCTTTCTCGCCCTCAAGAAGGCATGTGAATTCCTGAAGGATGGCATCATCCAGGGGGTGGTCACCGCTCCTATTAACAAAAAGAATATCCAGCAAAAGGATTTCGATTTTCCCGGGCATACGGAATTCTTCACCACCACTTTCGGGGTGAGTGAGAGCCTGATGTTTATGGTGAGCGAAACGCTCAAGATCGGAGTGGCAACCGGGCATGTTCCCGTGGGAAAAATCAGGGAGGTACTGACTGGTGATACCCTGGAGAATAAGCTGAGGATCATGATCAGTTCCCTGAAACAGGACTTCGGGATAGCCAAGCCACGTGTGGCCGTACTGGGGTTAAACCCGCATGCAGGAGAAAACGGATTGCTGGGTAACGAGGAACAGGATACCATCCGCCCGGTCCTGGAAAAACTCAAAGACGAAGGTAACCTGCTTTTTGGTCCGTTCCCTGCGGACGGTTTTTTTGGTAAAGGAGATCACGCACGCTATGATGCGGTTATGGCCATGTACCACGACCAGGGGCTCATTCCGTTCAAGACAATGACCTTTCAGCAGGGAACCAATTATACGGCCGGACTCCCGATAGTAAGGACCTCACCCGATCATGGCACCGCCTACAGCCTGGCCGGAAAAAACGAAGCCAGCGAAACATCCATGCGCGCAGCCCTGTTTACAGCACTGGATATAATTAAAAACAGGCATGAAAACCTGTAAAAACAGGAAAGAAATTACGTTTGGTTCGAATTTTCATTAAAAACCTTATATTTACCCCAGATGATATTCAATCGTTTGTCTTTGTTGCATTTGAATTGTCCAACTATCACCCGACCCAATTGAATTTTTAATGGACATCGTTACCCGCAAACAGTTAAATATTCTTATTCAACTTGCCCAGGCGGACAAGCATTTTTCCGATACGGAAAGAGATATGATCTATGCCCTGGCAGAAAAACGGAACTTCCCGCGCGAGGGGGTAAAGGAACTTATCCGTGACCCGGAGCCTATCGGGTCTTTCGGTGCCCTTTCCGATAACCAGCGCTATGACTACCTGATCAATTGCATCGACCTGATGATGGTGGATAAGAAAATCTTTGACAGTGAACTTCTTTTCTGCCACAATATCGCGATCAAACTGGGCTTCAAAAAGATCGTTGTGAACTTCCTGAAAGATAATATTCATCAGATCGATGACGACGAGCTGAAACGCACGGTCTTCAGGGAATATGTCTGATCCCTGTTTCCGACATTCGGACGCTGTTTATTAACCTCTTTGTTGTTAGATTTCTCAATTATATTATTAACTTTGCAACCTTAATTCCGACGAGGGAAAGGTAGTGAAAGCGGATAACAGGTACGAAATCGACATTTTCAAGCTTCGTGAGGGGCAGCACACCTATAATTTTGAGGTGGGCAAGGCCTTTTTTGAACAGTTTGAAAACACACCTGTAACAGAAGGAAAAGGGGTCATCCGGGTCTCGCTGGACAAGCAGGATCGAATGATTGTGGTCAATGTGGCAGTGGATGTGAACCTTCCGCTGGAATGTGACAAAACCCTCAAGCCTTTTGACCATCAGGTGACCGAGACCCGGGAGGTACTGTATAAGTTTGGTGAGCAGGAAGAAGAACTGGATGATGATATGTTTGTTATCACCAGGAATACACAGCGAATCGACCTGACGCAACTGATTTATGAGTACATATGCACGGCGATACCGATGCGGAAAGTACATCCCGATCATCCTGATGAAACCGAACAGGACGAAGTGATTTACAGTTCGTTGGAAAAAGAGGAGGACACAGGAAGTGATGGCGACGATGATGCCATCGATCCGCGTTGGTCCAAACTGAAAGATTTGAATTAATTAATTTGAAAAATAACAGCCATGGCGCATCCTAAGAGAAAAACATCAAAAACAAGAAGGGACAAACGTCGTACACATTACAAGGCGGAAGCCAAACTCCTGGCGGTTTGTCCGACTACCGGCGAACACCATCTTCCCCACCGGGCTTTCTGGCACGAAGGCAAGCTTTACTACAAAGGTAAAGTGGTGATGGAGAAGGAAGTTCTGGCTTAAGGTAACGTCTTTGTGAGAATAGCGATAGACGCAATGGGCGGTGATTTTGCTCCTGATGCCATCGTGCAGGGAGCAGGGTTGGCCGTGGCCGAGATCCCGGAAGAAGATGTGGTCGTCCTGATTGGTGACGAAACCATCATCCGGGAAAAAATGCTCGAATACGGGGTAAACGATTCGAAAATAGAAATCGTACATGCCCCGGAAACCATTGAAATGGGTGAACACCCCGTCAAGGCATTCTCCCAGAAACCACGGGCAAGTATCCCGGTCGGATACGGGTTATTAAAAAGCAGGTCTGTGGAAGCCTTCTGCAGTGCCGGGAACACCGGGGCCATGCACGTTGGGGCGATGTTTACCATTAAGGCCATCGAAGGAATCATTCGTCCCGGAATTGCCGGATTCATCCCCAAAGAGTCCGGAGGGTTCGGCGTTATTCTTGACGTAGGGGCCAATGCCGATTGCAAACCGGATGTCCTGTTTCAGTTCGGGGAGATTGGTACCATCTACGCCCGTCACGTCCTGAATATCGAGAATCCCAAAATAGGGCTGATGAACCTCGGTGAAGAGGAACAGAAAGGTACGCTGCTGACCCAGGCAGCCCATCAGCTTTTCAAATACACAAAAAAGATTAATTTTATCGGTAACATTGAGGGCGGGGATGTCTTCAACGACAAGGCTGACGTCATTGTCTGCGATGGATTTACCGGGAATGTTATTCTTAAAATGGCCGAATCATTTTTTGACTTGATCAATGACCGTCACATTAAAGACGAGTACTTCGACCGCTTCAATTATGAGGAGATCGGGGGAAGTCCCATCCTGGGGATCAATGGAAATGTGGTCATTGGCCACGGACGCTCAAGCCCCATGGCGGTCAAAAACATGGTGACTCTTGCCCATCGGATGGCAGACACCAACATTCACATGAAAATCAAAGAAAACTTTAGCGAATAAAACCGACGAATATGGGTAAAATACGCGCAGCCATCACGGGAGTACAGGGATACGTTCCGGACTATGTCCTGACCAATGAAGAACTTGAAACCATGGTGGAAACCAGCGACGAATGGATTACCACGCGTACGGGAATTAAGGAACGTCGCATCCTGAAGGGAGAAGGGCAGGGGACCTCGGTAATGGCCGCCCGGGCCGCCGAAGGACTGCTGGAGAAAACCAATACGGATCCGGCCGACATCGACCTGGTCATTTGTGCCACCGTTACTCCGGACATGGTATTTCCGGCCACCGCCAATATCGTCTCGGATAAAATCGGTGCCGTGAATGCCTTCTCCTACGACATAGGCGCCGCTTGTTCAGGATTTATTTATGCCTTGTCTACCGGAGCCACATTTATTGAATCAGGCCGCTACAAAAAAGTATTGGTGATCGGGGCAGACAAAATGTCTTCCATTATCGACTATACCGACCGAACCACCTGCATTATCTTTGGGGACGGTGCCGGGGCGGTCCTTCTCGAACCCACCGAAGAGGAAACGGGAATCAGGGACTTCATCCATAAAGCCGATGGTGCCGGGGCCGAATTCCTGAATATGAAGGCAGGAGGCAGCAGGTACCCCGCATCGGTGGAAACGGTGATGGCCCGGGAGCATTTCGCCCGTCAGGACGGAGCAACCGTGTTCAAATTTGCTGTCACCAACATGGCAGATTATGCCGCAAAGATCATGGAAAGAAATAACCTGACGGCAGACGACGTGAACTGGCTCGTGGCGCATCAGGCAAACAAGCGGATCATTGATGCCACGGCCAACCGGATGGGAGTCACAGAAGACAAGGTGATGATGAATATCGAGCGTTACGGGAATACCACAAGCGGCACAATACCCCTTCTTCTGTGGGATTACGAAAGCTCACTCCAAAAAGGTGATAACCTGATACTTGCCGCCTTCGGGGGCGGATTCACCTGGGGAGCCATGTACGTAAAATGGGCATACGATCCCAGTTGACCGGGTTTTATTGGATTGATTTAGTAACTTAGTAAGAAAGCGAATTATATGGCAACAACAGCCGATTTTAAAAATGGGCTTTGTCTGGAATACAATAACGATCTGTTTACGATCGTGGAATTCCAGCATGTTAAACCCGGAAAGGGTCCTGCATTTGTCAGAACAAAACTCAAGAGCCTGACAACGGGAAAGGTGATTGAAAACACATTCTCTGCCGGTCATAAGGTGACCACCGCGCGTATTGAACGACGCCCTCATCAGTTTCTCTACAAGGATGATATGGGGTATCATTTCATGGACAGCTCCACATTTGAGCAGGTAGCCATCCAGGAAGACCTCATTGAGAACGCCGGATTAATTAAGGACGGACAGGAAGTTGATGTGATCTATCATGCCGAAGAGGAAAAGGTACTGGGCGTGGAACTGCCACCGTTTGTAGAGCTGACGGTAACCTACACCGAACCCGGGCTAAAGGGAGACACTGCAACCAATGCCACGAAACCGGCCACCATGGAAACCGGCGCGGAAGTGCAGGTGCCATTATTCATCAACGAAGGAGACAAAATAAAAGTCGATACCAGAACCAATTCGTATTCAGAGCGGGTGAGGGATTAACCATTCAACCTTGAAATTAAAATTGCTATGAAAACCAAAGAAATCAGAGATCTCATCGATTTTATATCCAAAAGTGGATTGAATGAGGTAAACATTGAAACAGAAGAGCTCAAGCTTTCTGTGAAAAGGGAACCAGACCAGGTGCGTACCATCTCGGAAGGCCCTGCGGCTGCGGCTGCAGCTCCTGCGCCAGCCCCGGCCGCCGCACCGGCCCCGCAAACCTCGTCTGCGCCGGAATCATCCGAAGAAAAACAGGTAGAATCCTCCAGCGGAGGCTCCAACAATTACGTGGAAATAAAATCACCCATGATCGGTACCTTCTACCGGTCGGCCAATCCTGATTCACCCCCCTTCGTACACGTGGGCGACAAGATTGACAAGGGCTCGCCAGTCTGTATCATCGAGGCGATGAAGCTCTTCAACGAAATTGAAACTGAAGTGGCCGGTACCGTCGTGAAAGTGATGGTCGACAATGCCACCCCCGTGGAATACGATCAGGTTCTCTTCCTGATTGATCCCGCATAATCCTGTAGTCATCTAACCTGCAAAACATCGTGTTTAAGAAAATCCTCATTGCCAATCGTGGAGAAATCGCGCTTCGTATCATACGTACCTGCCGCGAAATGAATATCAGAACGGTAGCAGTTTACTCAACTGCCGACAAGGAAAGCCTGCATGTACGGTTTGCAGACGAAGCGGTCTGTATCGGTCGTGCTCCCAGCCGTGAATCCTATCTGAATATTCCCAATATTATTGCCGCGGCAGAAATTACTAATGCCGATGCCATCCATCCGGGATATGGGTTCCTGGCGGAAAATGCCGAATTCAGCGCCGTATGTGAAGAATACGGGATCAAGTTTATCGGTGCCTCGCCGGATATGATTGATGCCATGGGCGATAAAGCCACCGCCAAGGCAACCATGAAAAAGGCAGGTGTACCTACTATTCCCGGTTCGGAAGGACTTTTATCCTCCATGGAAGAAGGGGTTAAACTGGCAAAAAAAATCAAATACCCGGTAATCCTGAAAGCTACAGCCGGTGGAGGTGGCAAAGGAATGCGGATTGTAAAAACCGAAGCCGACTTCAAAAAGGCCTGGGACGATGCACGGCAGGAAGCCGGTGCTGCCTTTGGCAATGACGGTCTGTACCTTGAAAAATTTGTCGAGGAACCCAGGCATATTGAGATCCAGGTTGTGGGTGACAAAAACGGCCGGGTGTGTCACCTTTCCGAAAGGGATTGCTCCATCCAGCGACGTCATCAGAAACTCGTGGAAGAGACCCCTTCCCCGGCTATGACACCGAAACTCCGTGAAAAAATGGGGGAAGCGGCCATCCTGGGAGCTGAAGCAATTAAATACGAAGGCGCAGGCACCGTCGAATTCCTCGTTGACAAGCACGGTGATTTCTATTTCATGGAAATGAATACGCGTATCCAGGTGGAACATCCGATCACCGAGGAGGTAACGGACTTCGACCTGATCAAGGAACAAATTAAGGTGGCAGCCGGCATCGAGATCTCCGGTAAAAACTATACGCCGAAACTCTACGCGATGGAGTGCAGGATCAATGCGGAAGATCCAAGGAACGGATTCCGTCCGTCACCAGGTAAGATTACCAACCTGCACCTCCCGGGAGGGCACGGAGTGCGGGTCGACAGCCATGTGTATGCAGGGTATACCATCCCTCCGAATTACGATTCCATGATCGCCAAGCTGATCGTCAGCGGCCAGTCCAGGGAAGAAGTAATCACCCGAATGAAGCGGGCGCTCAGCGAATTCGTTATTGAAGGAATTGCCACCACGATCCCGTTCCATCTTAAACTGATGGATGATGCCGGGTTCAAATCGGGGCAGTTCACCACCAAGTTCATGGAAACCTTCGACCTCAGCGATATATAGCCGTCGGACGGTCATTCTCCCGGGTAAATTAAAATGCCGGGTATTTATTCTCCCGATTCAATAAGGGCGACCAGCCGGTCATACCATTCCTGTCCGTACTTACGGATCAACGGTTCTTTGAGAAACCGGTAGACAGGAACTGAAAGGGACTGGCCGAGCGTGCACGCCGGACTGCAAATATGCCAGCGGTCGTAGTTGAGGGCATCGTAATCTGCGTACGTTGAGACACGGATAGGATACAGGTGACAGCTGATCGGCTTTTTAAACCCGGTTTTCCCCGCATTATAGGCCTGTTCGATCCCGCACTTCAGAATTCCCTTTTCATCATACACCGCGTAAGCACATTCCCTTCCTCCAATGGTGGGGGTACTGTACTCCCCGTCCGGGTCCAGTATATGCGTTCCCTGTTTTTCGATCTCCCTCCTGCCCTTCTCATTCAGGAAGGGGGCAATATCGGGGTAGGCTTCCTGGAGAATGTCAAGCTCCTCCTCCAGCAGCGGCGCACCCAGGTCCCCTTCCACGCAGCAGGCACCCTTGCACTTCTCCAGGTCACAAACAAAAAATTGTTCGCGGATATCATCCGATAAAATCACATTATCCAGCTCAATCATGGTGCAAAGGTAGTATATTTGTTATTCCCGTTTTATGATGGAGAATTAAATTGGTAAACACCGATTAATTCATAACTTTTGCACAAGGGGTAAGCTGCCAATCGTTATCAATTTGCATGGAATATCTTAAGAGTCTGAATGAGCCGCAGTACGAGGGGGTTGTCAATACAGAAGGTCCTACCATGATTATTGCCGGTGCCGGATCCGGCAAAACGCGCGTACTCACCTACCGCATCGCCTACCTGATGGACCACCGGAATATTGATCCTTTTAACATTCTCGCACTGACCTTTACCAATAAAGCAGCCAGGGAAATGCGCGACCGGATTGAATCGGTCGTCGGGAATGAGGCAAGGAACCTGTGGATGGGTACCTTCCATTCGGTCTTCGCGCGTATCCTGCGTACTGAGGCCGACCGCCTCGGCTATCCCAGCAACTTCACCATCTATGATACCGATGATTCCAAGTCCCTCATTAAATCCATCGTGAAGGAACTGGGACTGGATGACAAAATTTACAAGCCCAATGTGGTGTTCAACCGGATCTCCGGAGCGAAGAACCGGCTGGTTTCCTGGAAGGCCTACCTCTCCAATCCGGTATTCCGTTCTGACGACGAGAGCAACATGCGGCCCGAACTCGGGAAGATCTACAAGATTTACTCCGAGCGCTGTTTCAAGGCCGGGGCGATGGATTTTGATGACCTGCTGTTCCAGACGAATGTATTGTTCAAGGAGCACCTCGATGTGCTCAATAAATATCAGCAGCGCTTTCACTACGTAATGGTGGATGAGTTCCAGGATACCAACGTATCGCAATACCTGATCACCAAGAAGCTTTCAGCGGTAAGGCAGAATATATGCGTGGTAGGCGACGATGCGCAAAGTATCTATGCATTCCGCGGTGCGGATATCCAGAATATCCTCAATTTTGAAAAGGACTACCCGGAATTGCGGACGATCAAGCTGGAGCAGAATTACCGTTCCACCAAAACGATCGTCAATGCGGCCAATTCTGTCATTCTCCGAAACAAAGCCCAGCTGAAGAAGAATGTATGGACGGAGAATGATGACGGACAACTCATCGAATTACTCAAAGCCAACTCGGATAATGAAGAAGGCAAGCTCGTGGCCTCTTCCATTTTTGAGGAAAAGATGCAGCATCAGATTCACAATAATGAAGTGGCTATCCTTTACCGGACAAACAGCCAGTCGCGTGCCATTGAAGAAGCGCTGCGGCGTATGAACATCAAATACAAGATTGTCGGCGGGTTGTCTTTCTATCAGCGTAAAGAGATAAAGGACCTCATGGCCTACCTCAGGTTTACGATAAACACCAATGACGAGCAATCCTTTAAACGGATCATTAATTATCCCAAACGGGGTATTGGTGATGCATCAGTCGACAAGCTTATCGTGGCTGCCAATGAGAATGACCTCACGCTATGGCAGGCCCTGGAGAGTGCACATTCCATCCTTCCCGGCCGGAGCGCCAATGCGGTAAGGGAATTTGTGACCATGATCAAACGCTTCCAGCTTGAATTGTCCCGGGAGGATGCTTACGAAGCTACCAGCCAGATAGCCAAGTCATCGGGGATTCTCCGGGAGCTGTATGCGGATAAAACCGTAGAAGGACTAAACCGCTACGAAAACGTGATGGAATTGCTGAATGCGGTCAAGGAATTCACGGATGATGAAGAAAAGGAAGACAAAAGCCTCGGTGCATTTCTGCAGGAAGTGGCACTACTCACGGGCGTGGACCAGGATAATGACGATGACGAAGAAAAAGTCACCCTCATGACCATCCACATGGCCAAAGGACTTGAATTCCGCCATGTATACATCGTAGGGATGGAAGAAGACCTGTTCCCTTCGCAAATGATGCTTAGCAGCCGGGCCGACCTGGAGGAAGAACGAAGGCTGTTTTATGTAGCCATTACCAGGGCACAGGAAAAACTGTTTCTTTCCTATGCTTTGTCGAGATACCGCTTCGGTCGGCTGAAGAATTGCGAACCCAGCAGGTTTGTGGAGGAAATTAATCCCGAATTTATCCGCGTAAGCCGTAAATTTGCCCGTCCTTCGCAGGATTCAGCTACTGACCGGAGTACGCCGGGCGGATACGCACGAAACCTGGTAAGCGGAATAAAAAAAACCACGCAATCCAGGCCGGTAACAAAAAAGTCATCGTATACCCCTCCTACAGACTTTACACCCAGTGACACCGCCGGTTTAAAAGCCGGAATGAAGGTGGAACACCCTAAATTCGGATTCGGCAAAGTGACCGAAATGGACGAAAGCGGGGCAAATCGTAAAGCAAAGGTAATCTTTGACGACTTTGGAGAAAAAACATTATTACTTAGTTTTGCTAAACTGAAAATTCATGACAACTAACACATCCTCAATGGAGTACAATACCAGCCAGTCCCAGATAATACTCAAGGAATATGGCAGAAACATCCAGAAAATAGTACGTTACCTCAAATCGCTTGACGACAAGGAAAAGCGGACCGAAATGGCCCATGTCCTTGTTGAACTAATGAAGCAGATTGCCCCAGCAGGGAAGGACAATAACGAAACCAACCAGAAGCTTTGGGATGACCTGTTTATCATGGCAGATTTCGAACTGGATGTGGATTCTCCGTATCCGGTCCCCGAAAAGGATGTACTTACGCGCAAGCCGGAGCAGATGCCCTATATCAGCAACCGTATCCGTTACCGTCACTACGGCCGAAATATCGAATTGCTGGTGAAGGAAGCGCTTAAAAAAGAAGATCCGAAAGAGCGGGAAGAGGCAATTATCTACATGGGTAAACTAATGAAGAGCTTCTACGCGAGCTGGAATAATGAATCCATTGACGATGCGGTTATTTTGGAGAATATTAAGCAAATCTCAGGCGGACAACTCGACATCAACCTGGACAAGGTCAAGGAAGACAACCTGTTTGAAAAGCTGTATAAAACCAAGCAGCGAAGCAAAAGCAGCAGCAGCAGTAACCGTCAGTCAGGCAAAAAAGGAAGTAGCAACCGAAGGAGAAGAAGAAATTAATGGGGTCATTCAAAATTCAGGGCGGCAACCAGCTTAAAGGGGAAGTAATCCCCCAGGGTGCAAAAAACGAAGCGCTCCAAATTATTTCCGCCACGTTACTTACCGCACAACCGGTAACCCTTCATAAAATCCCGAACATCCGTGATGTCAACAAGCTTATCGAACTGGTGGGTGACCTTGGCGCGGAAGTGGAACAATTGGGAAATGAGTCGTACCGGATCACGGCACGCGAAATCCGGGTAGACTACCTTGAGTCAGCAGAATTCAAGCAAAAGGCTGCCTCACTGCGTGGTTCCATCATGATTCTCGGACCGTTGCTTGCCCGCTATGGTCAGGCCAAAATTCCCAGGCCCGGCGGGGACAAGATCGGTCGCCGCAGACTTGATACGCATTTTCTGGGTTTCCAAAGCCTGGGCGCAAAATTCACCTATTCAAGCAAAGACGGGTTTTATGCCATTGATGCCTCCGACCTGAAGGGTACCTACATACATCTTGATGAGGCATCAGTGACCGGAACGGCGAATATCCTGATGGCGGCGGTACTTGCGAAAGGCACGACCACCCTGTATAATGCGGCCTGCGAACCCTATATCCAGCAGCTTTGCCGGATGCTTATTGGCATGGGCGCCAGCATTTCAGGCGTAGGATCAAACCTGCTTACCATAGAAGGCGTGGATACCCTGGGTGGTACCGAACATACCCTGCTTCCCGATATGATTGAAGTGGGAAGCTTCATCGGGCTGGCAGCCATGACCCAGTCAGAGCTCACCATCAAAGGCGCCGGTGTGAATCATCTCGGCCTGATCCCTGAGGTATTCCGGAGACTGGGAATACAGATGATCATCCAAAACGATGATATCATCATCCCGGCTCAGAAACATTATGAAATTGATACGTTTATCGACGGGTCCATTATGACGGTGGCCGATGCCCCGTGGCCGGGCTTTACCCCGGACCTGCTCAGCATCGTCCTGGTTACAGCCGTTCAGGCCAAAGGAACCGTACTCGTTCACCAAAAGATGTTCGAGAGCCGGCTTTTCTTCGTCGATAAACTGATCGATATGGGCGCACAGATCATCCTGTGTGATCCCCACCGTGCTACTGTTATCGGACTCGACAGGAAGCAGGCCCTGCGCGGCATTAAAATGTCTTCGCCTGATATCCGGGCCGGAGTATCCCTTCTCATCGCCGCCTTATCGGCCGAAGGAGAAAGTGTTATCTCAAATGTGGAACAAATTGATCGCGGGTATCAGCATATAGATACCCGGCTTAAGGCACTGGGTGCGAAGATTGAGCGGTTGGATTGAATCCGTATCTGAACAGGTAGCGGTTTTTGTTGTTTACTAAAAAAAACAGAAAACTTCTATGGAACAATTCGACAGCGCATGGGCGTACCTCGCCAAAATTAACTGGGCTGAATATGCCCTCGCACTTGCCGGTGCAATTGCCGTATTTATCATCGGTCTCTGGGTGATCAGAATCCTTGGTAATGGGTTTGCAAAATTCATGGACAACAGGGACATGGATGATTCCCTGAAACCTTTTCTGAAAAGCCTTTTTAAGAACATTCTCCTCGTACTGCTCATTTTAAGCGTTTTAAGCGTACTGGGAATTCCAATGACCTCCTTCGTCGCCATCGTGGGTGCCGCTGGCCTGGCCATTGGTCTGGCCCTGCAGGGCACCTTACAAAATTTTGCCGGTGGCGTAATCTTACTTACCCTGCGCCCCTTTAAAGTAGGCGACTACATTGAAGGCGGCGGAATGAACGGTACCGTAAAGGAAATCCAGATATTCAATACGGTGCTGAACACCCCGGATAATGTGAGAGTGATCATTCCGAATGGTAAAATTTCCAACGAAGCGATTAAGAATTACTCGGCTGAGGACATCAGACGCGTGGACATGGTATTCGGAATCGGGTATGACGATGATATCAAGAAAGCCAAAGACCTGCTTACCCAGATGGTCGAATCAGATGAACGCATCCTGAAAGACCCCGCACCGCAGGTAGTTGTCGCCGAGCTGGCAGATAGTTCCGTAAACTTCAAAGTACGCCCCTGGGTCGCGGCTTCCGATTACTGGGGCCTGTTTTTTGACTTCCATGAGCGTGTGAAGAAGGAATTTGATGCGAATGAAATTTCTATTCCATTCCCGCAACGGGATGTACACCTCTACAAGGAGGATTAATTTATCAGCAGACCAGCCACATGGTTACCCGTGTGGATTAACTTATCATTTTATGCACAAGACAATTGCCTTTTCCGAATTACCGGAAAAAGAGTTATTCCCTGGAATACGCGCACGCATATCTCATTCCGATAAAGCTACCCTGACCCGGGTCACCCTGGATGAAGGGTCCCTTCTGCCGGAACACCATCACGTACACGAGCAGTGGACCACTGTCCTGGAAGGCGAGCTGGAAATGGAACTGGAAGGTGAGCGCACGGTACTGAAACCAGGTATGTCGATACAGATTCCATCCAATGTCCCGCATGCGGCTATTGCCCGAACGCATTGTGTGGTTTTAGATATGTTTATCCCAAAACGCGATGATTTATGAAAAAAGCAGTACTAGCAGCCACCCTGTTTTTTATGGGGTTATCCATTCAGTCATTCGGACAAAAAGACTCCCTGATCTTTGAGAATGGCGATGTCATAGTTGGTGAAATTAAAAGCATGGACCGGGGCGTACTCACCATTGAACCCGATTACAGTGATTCTGATTTTAAAATCAAGTGGGTGGATATCAGGGAAATTTATACAGAATCACGGCTACTGATATCCACAACAGACGGACGCCGGTTATACGGCATCCTGAACACCGCAGGAGATAACCTTGCATTAAGCCTGGATGGAGGAGGCATTGTTCTGTTGGGTATACAGGATATTGTTTCTGTAAAATCCGTTGACAATGGCTTCTGGGACCGGTTGTATGCGGGTATCGATCTTGGGTTTACCCTGACACGGGCCCGTAACCAGAGACAATTTACCCTGAGGAGCCGGGGCGGTTACCTGGCTGAACGCTGGTCAATTGACGCATCCTATAATTCCCTGATCAGCAAACAGGACGAAACGGAAGACATTGAGCGCATAGATGGAAACCTGGCCTTCCGGTATGTGCTTCCTCACGAATGGTTTCTGGTTGCCCAGCTCGATTATTTATCTAACACGGAACAGCTGCTGGATGCCCGTACCAACTTCAAGGCAGGTATCGGTAAATATATTTTCCGTACCAACCAATGGTATTGGGGAATTCAAACGGGGGTCTCCCAAAACGAAGAGAATTATTCGGGAGTCGAAGGCGACCGAAGCAGCCAGGAATACTGGCTGGGAACAGAATTTAATCTCTATGACATTGGGGACCTTAGCCTTCTCACAAATGTCGTTATTTATCCAAGCCTGTCTGAAGATGATCGTTTCCGGACTGACTTCAAGATCGACCTCAAATATGATTTCCCGCTGGATTTCTATATTAAAACAGGATATACACTCAACTATGATAACCAGCCGGCAGAAGGTGGTGTCCGGTCTGACTATGTTTGGCAGACCACTATTGGATGGGAATGGTGATCAGACCTGGCTGTCGACCTGCCGATAGGCATTAATGACAGCCATTTCTCCTTCCTTGCCTTCTCTGGAATTACCATGTTCCATACCCATTATCCCCCTGAAGCCCTTCTCATGAATGAAACCAAACACATTGGCGTAGTTGATCTCTCCAGTGGTAGGTTCCTTGCGTCCCGGGTTATCGCCAATCTGAAAATAGGCAATCTCGTTCCAGGAAGCTTCAATATTCGGGATCAGGTTTCCCTCCTGGATTTGCTGGTGATAAATATCAAACAGAATTTTACAGGAAGGGCTGTCCACTGCCCGGCAAATCTCATAGGCCTGGGCTGATTTAGTAAGAAACAGCCCGGGATGATTCCTGAAATTCAATGGTTCGAGTACCATGGTCAGTCCGTGTGGTTCCAGTATCCCTGAAGCCCTCTTTAACGATTCAATCACATTTGCTGTCTGATAACCCATATCCTGGCTAAGGTCCACATGACCAGGCACCACGGTCATCCATTTGGCATTCACCCGCTTTGCCACCTCTACCGATTCCCTGATCTCTCTGAGAAATTCCTCCCGCTTTTCAGTGTCTCCACTGGCAAGGTTTGGTTCCCTCCAGTAAATGGTATGTGCCACAAACACGCCCATGTCCATTCCCAGGTTTGACATCTTTGAAGCAATCTTTTCCTGCATACTTAGTTCGCGTCCTTTCATCCCGTTATCTTCCATGGACCGGAACCCCATATCCGACATGAACTGAAGCTGGTCAAGGAGGTCCTCACCTGCCGAATGACGGAACATCCCGAAGTGCGGGGCATAGTTCATGGTGAATGCTGGTTCGGCCGACAAACGGCCGGTTGACATTGCATTCACCACACCAGTGGTTACGGTGCCTCCGAGGACGGCTGAAGTGCGTAAAAAATTTCTTCTTTTCATAGTTCAGGTAGTAAATGGATTGTATTTGCCAGGTACCGGTACCGGATAATATCCGGAAGAATCGGGGGTTACCGGAGGTTCAGTATTAAACGTCAGCGAGGAATTGGCAGGTACAATCGATTTGCCGTTACTTAATGCTTCTTCCATGGTGATAAGCGTGCCGGAATAGGTAGCCATTCTGCCCAATATAGAAGTCATGGTAGACATGGCCGTATATTCAGTATTGTTAATCTGTTCTCCCTTACGGATGGCCGCGAATAACTCATCGTGTTCCACCTGGTAAGGGTTCGGGTCTTCGTCTTCATCATGCCGGAAAGTGGTCTTCCGGTCCAGGTCCTGAATCAACCCGGGGCCTGTGTTAACGGATCCATTTGTTCCCTGGAGAATTTCATTCACGCTGTTCCAGCACCCTTGCTGATGGCGGCACTGACTGGAAATCACGGCCCCGCCCGGATACCTGAATTCCACAAAATGATGATCAAATATCTGTCCGGTATCCTTGCCGGTTCGCACTTCACGTCCTCCCATTCCCTGGGCCGATTCGGGATATTCTCCGATAAACCAGTTGGCCACATCGATATTATGCACATGCTGTTCCACGATATGATCTCCGCACAACCAGTTAAAATAGTACCAGTTCCGCATCTGGTATTCCATCTCGGTTTGACTGGGCTGCCGGTCGCGGATCCATACCCCGCCCCCGTTCCAGTAGACCGAACCACCCGTGATCTTTCCGATCTGTCCATCCTGCACCTGGGCATATAAATTCCGGTATTTCGTCTGGTAATGTCGCTGCAAACCAGTTACCACACATAATTTCTTTTCCTGCGCCATCCTGCCGGTCTCCAGTACACTTCGTATTCCCGGTGCATCAGTAGCCACAGGTTTTTCCATAAACACATGCTTCCCTTTCTCTATGGCGTAACGGAAATGATAGGGGCGGAAAGCAGGCGTGGTAGCCAGGATAACGACATCCGCTTTGTCAATTGCCTCCTTGTAGGCGTCAAAGCCAACGTGTTTATCTCCTTCCTTTACCTTAAGACGTTTAGTATCAAAAATTTGTGACAGGTTATTATAACAATCATCCAGCCGGTCGCGGAATGCATCGGCCATGGCTACTAATTCGGTGTCAGGATCCGCGTTCAGCGCCTGCCTGATTGCCCCGGTGCCACGTCCGCCACAACCTACCAAAGCCAGTTTTAATACGGGGTTCTTCCCGGCTTCACGTGCGTGTACCCAGGGCGATAAAATGAGCCCGCCGGCCACAAGGGCTGTCCCCCTGACAAATTTTCTGCGTGAATGTTCGTGGTTGATCATAAGGTAAGGGTTTGGGTTTGAATCAATTTACTAAAAACATGGCATATATCCTGTTCGCTACTCTCCATAGTCCTCGATGGGTTCCAGCCAATACGTTGCAATTTCTTCCGGGGATGGCTGTATGCGCGGGCGCACGACCCTGAAGCCCACATAAAACGCGTTGGTATGCCACCAACGGCTCTTCGGGATTTGAGGGTCCAGCCTTTTCCAGGCAGACTTTGAGAATGACCGGGAGGCACACCGGCACTCCGACGCATCATCCTTGTAATTTCCTCCCCGCACCACGCGTGGATAAAGGGTCTGCGGTTTATTCCAGGGATTATTCGTGTCGGAATTCTCGTAGTAGTCTTCCGCATACTGGTCCATTGTCCACTCAGATACGTTTCCGGACATATCATAAATCCCGTACGCATTCGGGCTTTTGCTTCCCACCCTGGCGTATACGTAATTGCTATTCGCAGCATACACCGCATTTTGCGACAACTGTTCTTCATTGCCGCCAGAGTAGGCCGCATCCGAACCGGCCCGGCAGGCGTATTCCCACTCTGCCTCAGTGGGCAGCCGGTAAAAATGACCGGTTTTGGCACTGAGCCACTTACAGAACATCACGGCCGCATACTGGGTCATTCCTATGGCCGGATAACCCGACTTACCCATACCGTTACTCATATCCACATAGGGTGAAGTCGCCGATGAAACCCCGTCAATTGCAAGGTCCTTGTTGGCAAGCATATGCTCATCCCCCTGGCGAAAAACAAACTCTTCATATTGCTCCCAGGTGACTTCATACCGGCCCATCCAAAAATCATCCACTCTCACTTCATGCTTCGGAAATTCATCGGATTCTGACCCGGCCTCGCCATCCCTGGCACCCATGGTGAATGTGCCACCCTTAACGGGCACCATATCCATGGCTATTTCCGTACCTGGAACAGGCTCAGAGTAGGCCGTGAATTTTTCCTGCGGAACAGGCAAAACCAGACAGAAGATAAATGCGAAAATCAGAGAAAATTGCATGAATGGCAGCAAGCTGATAGTACTACGAAACCCGAAACGTCGTCTGTTCAGACAGGAAATAATTTACAACATTTCGTCGTTACCTTTCCCGATTTCCGAAAAAATTACGTGAGCGGTCAGGGCCTCCCACGCTACGCTAAGGCATCATCACAAAAAAGACAAGGTAAGGCAATTTTCCGTCCTGTACCGTAAGGTTTCATTCCTTAAACCGGCAAATCAAACGTAATTATTAAGCATAACAGGCATTACGAGCATCAGAATGTCTTCGTTGTCGTCCTGTTCTTCCGGGATGATGAGTCCGGCCTTGTTGGGCTCTGACAAATGAATGGCTATCCGGTCAGAATCGAGGTTATTCAGCATTTCAATTAAAAACCGCGCATTGAACCCAATCTCTATGTCACTCCCATCATGTTCGCAGGACAACCGCTCATTGGCTTCATTGGCAAAATCCAGGTCTTCAGCAGAAATCTGCAGTTCGCTTCCGGTAATTTTCAGGCGTACCTGGTGGGTGGTTTTGTTGGCGTAAATGGCAATACGCTTCAGTGAACTTAGAAACTCATTACGGTTTATCACCATTTTATTGGGGTTCTCTGCCGGAATTACATTCTCATAATCAGGGAACCGCTCGTCAATAAGCCGGCAGATCATCCGGATATTTCCGAATTTAAAAAAGGCATTGGACATATTAAACTCCACCGACACGTTCGTATTCTCAGAAGGCAATGTGGATTTTAACAGGTTCAGGGCCTTCCGCGGAATAATAATGGTACTTCCGTTATCCGAAGCCACATCCACCCTGCGATAACGAATCAGCCGGTGCCCGTCGGTAGAGACAAACGTCGTGTTGCTGTCACTCAGATTCATATAAACGCCGGTCATGGCTGGCCGGAGTTCGTCATTGCTGGTAGCAAAAATTGTATTATTAATTGCGCTGGAGAGCACATCCGTAGACATATCCACGGAGAAATCATCCGATACACTCGGCACCTTGGGGAAGTCCGTAGCATTCTCCCCTGCCAGCTTGTATCGCCCGTTATCCGAGCTGATTTCCACGCTGTAGGAATCTTCGTCGATACTGAAGGTCACTGGCTGCTCAGGAAGGTTCTTCAGGGTTTCCAGCAAAATTTTAGCCGGTACCGCTATGTTTCCATTTTCCTTTGACTCCACCTCCAGCTCCGTAATCATGGATGTCTGCAGATCAGAGGCCGTAACCACCAGTTTACCCTCATTTATCTCAAAGAGAAAATTCTCCAGGATTGGCACTACTGGATTCGTGGTAATCACCCCATTGATACTGGATAACTGCTTAAGTAATGCCGAAGAGGATACGATGAATTTCATGAATGAAGCTTTAGGATAGACTTGGTTGTTAAACTCGGTAAAGTTATAAATAAAAACATTTTTAAGAAACGCGAACCTGCATTATTGCTTGCTGAAAAACTGCCTGGGTTTCAGGAGGGTTTTTACCTTCCCGTAATCCGCGAGACCAAAATCGGCTGAATCTACCCTGACGAGTATTTCGTCCCTTCCCGGCACCTTTTCGAATACATCAACAACGTACTGGTTTTTTCCCACATCTTCCACAACAATATGCGCCTGGGGCATTCCCGTCAGTGAATCATAGGGTGAAAGTTCTTCAGCGGAAAGAAAATCATTTACATACAGCAACGATAAGTTATCGAGGAAGTCTGTAAGGCGGCTGCTGTCGGTCTTTGCGAGGCCTTTTACCCCGTAAAATCCGTCGGTGTAGGCGATCTCAAAGGAAGAAGCCTCCTTTCCGGGATACGAAACCGTAACCCCCTGGAGATTTTGCCAGTTAATGTCCAGGACGATCGGATATCTCCAGCTGTTTTCATCCAGTCCGAATATTCCCCCCAGGTAACTGCGATACCCAGGGATTTCCGCGAGGTATGGAATGTCCGCACCGGTTTCCCGAAGCCAGGTCATTCCGCGCTCGGGATTTCCCCAAACCACATATTCCCGGACAAGGGAACCTGCCGAATAAAGCCTGACCATCACCCCTTCCTGATCCATCTGCTGGTTCAGGGAATCCAGCTGCGCCAGGCTGGCTTTCCTTCTTACCTGGACTTGCCTGAGAATAGCGAAAAGAACCTCCACCCTTTGCGGGTCGGCTTTATAACGCTGATTCACCATCCAGTAACTGCCGTTAAAGGTGAGCGTATCCTTCCCTACCACCACCTGGTCTACCGACTCCGTGTCCTCAAAGGCAAACAGGCCCCGGGGGACATCCAGCGTATCCCCCGTCTTGTCCGTCAGGATCACGCCAAGGGTGACAACAGTAAGTACACCCAGGATCACAAGCAGTCGTATGTTCTTTTTACGTTGGTTCATGTCGTGGGATAACCGGTATATTTTCTTTTCCTCCAGTAATGTCGTACCACCCCGAATAAAATGATCACCAAAACAGGCAGGACGAGGTTAATCAGCTGCCATTTCAGGGACTCCTGGTTGATCTGGACCTCATCAAGCGGTCGAATGGCCACCTGTTTATTACGGGCCGTGATCAACCCTTCCTCCTCAACCAGGAAATTCAATGCATTGAGAAGAAAATCCTCATTCCCGAAGGTTCGTTGCGTAAACGGGTCAAACCCCAGCGGTTGAGGAGCCCCGGTACGCGGATTAATATCATTCCTTATGATATCTCCGTCAGCTACCACAATAAGTTTCGCCTCCTTACGTGCCTTCTCCCTGAATATGGTTTCATCCACACCGCGTGGCTTAAACCGGTTGGCATACAGGGAAGGAAACGTACCTTCCAGGAGAAACGCCACCGGCAGGTTCTGCTTGTTCAGCATATCCGGGGTCAGGTTCCTTCTCAGGTCCTGGATGCTCACTTTCACCGGAGCGGTAACCGCACGGGAATAATCCGACGTAAATAATAAGGGTACTTTCTTTACGCCGGCCGCCTTCACTGTGTCCATGGTGCTTACAAAACGGCCAAGAACCGCATTCAGGTTCCTGGTGACCGGATGATCACCAAAACGGTTGATAATTGGGAAAAAGGGCCATTCGATCAGCTGGATCTGTGGCTGGCCGCCCATAGTACCGGTTATCACCGGATACGGTGCGGCAGACTGGTCCTGCACCAGGTTATTATTGATCCGCACCCCGTAATTGAATAACTGATCATCGAGGTTCAGCTCGTACGGGAAGGCATAATTGAATTCATTATTGGCGCTGTCCATATTCGCCTGGAGTTTATCAAGCAGCATCATGACCTTGCCTCCATGCATCAGGTATTGATCGAGGTAATATTTTTCAATCTCGGAGAATGAGAGGGTGGGTTTTGCGATTACCAGCACCGCAATGTTTTCAGGCATGCCCGCACCAAGCCGCACTTCCTCCAGGTCGTACATGCGTCCGGCCGACTGTTCAAAAGCATATATGTCAAGGGAATCCAGTTCGTCGTGCCCCCTTACCAGGCCGATGCGCTTTCTTTCCACAGATGTCAGCTCATTGATCGCAGAAGCCAGTGCATATTCGATGCCTTCAATCGACTGGTTCAGCTTTTCCCTTGCCGTTCCTGCCTGATTGCCGCGGAGCAGCATGACACCCTCTTCCATTCCACCGTAGGATATTACCGCGCCCGGGTAAATCCTCTTTTCCGTCCTGTTCCCGTCCTGTGTAGCTATGACCTGGGTAGGTGTAATCCCACGCTGACTCAGGTATCGTTCAAACTCATCCACCGCCTGCTGACTTCGTCCTGCCCTTGGGTCATTAAAGGTAAACTGTACCTTATTCCCGGAATATATCCTGAATTCTTCAAGTGTCTCCTGAATCGACCGCTGTAAACGCTTAAAATCGGCATTCAATTCTCCTTCCAGGTAGACCTCCACATACACCACATCATCCAGAGCGCCCAGCATTTCCCTCGTTGCAGGTTTGATCGTGTAGCGTTTTTCTTCCGTCAGGTCAAACCGGTGAAACCATGACGCCGACAATACATTCAGCAGGACAACCGCGACGAGCCCGATTGCCAGCTTCAAATAACTTTCCAGTTTTCTGCTCTCCAGTGCTACCATCTTCTGCTGCCCAGTATTATGCGTGTGATCAGCAACATAATGGCGATCACACTGATGAAATAAAGGATATCCCGGGTATCCAGCAGCCCCTTGCTCATGGCATTGTAATGATAGACAATGCCCAGCTGCTCAAGTATAATCGAAGATCTTCCCCATACGTCAATTCCTGCCAGTGAGTCAAACCCCGCATACAGCAGGAAACAGAGAAACACCGCGATGATGAAGGAAACGATCTGGTTATTACTGAGGGCTGAAGCAAGAATGCCCACTGAGGTAAATACGGCCCCGAGCAGGACGAGTCCAATGTAGGAACCAATCACACCCGCCGTATCAACGTTTCCAACCGGATCACCCAGTGCGTATACGGAAAAGTAATAAATGAGCGTAGGAATCAGCGCGAAACAGACCAGCGCCCATCCCGAAAGGTATTTCCCGATTATGATCTGCCAGTCCGACAATGGCTTGGTCAGGAGCAGCTCCATCGTGCCGCCCCGCTTTTCTTCGGCAAACATCCGCATGGTGATGGCCGGGATAAGGAACATGAACACATAGGGACCAAAGCTGAACAGGGTCTCCATGTCGGCATATCCGTATTCAAGCACAGAGGTATCCGGAAACACCCACATCAGCAGACCTATTCCCGTAAGAAACACGCAGATTACAATATAGGCAATCAGCGAATTCAGAAATGTATTGAGCTCCTTGGAAAATACCTGCCACATACTATGAATCGGACCGGGTTAGTCGTTGAAAAATCTTTTCCATGTTTTCTTCTTCCTGTCTCATACCAACCAGGGTCAGGTCATTTTCCGATGCTACCTTGAAAATAGCAGGACGAATGTCCCGCCCGGCCTGTGCTTCAATAACATACTGGCCCTCCCTGACATGCGATATCCGCAACACTCCTTCCACCTCGTGAAGGAGCTGGTCATTTATTTTTTCGGAGAATTCCACCGTAATGACGACGGTCTCCACCGTGGCTGCCTTTAAGTGATCGATGCGGTCATCCGCCACGATTTTACCTTTGTTTATAACGATCACCCGGTCACATAATGCCTGCACTTCCTGCATAATGTGCGTACTGAAAAGTACTGTTTTCCGGCTGCTTACTTCCTTGATTACTTCCCGTATCTCCACAATCTGGTTAGGGTCCAGCCCGGTGGTGGGTTCATCCAGGATCAGCACATTGGGGTCGTGTATGAGGGCCTGGGCCAGACCGACCCGTTGCCTGTACCCCTTGGAAAGTGCCTCAATCTTTTTATTCTGCTCCCGCTGAAGCCCGCAGAGCCCGATCATTTCATCGGCCCGGCTTTTCAGGTGCTTTCCGCTAAGACCAAACAACCGTCCTGCAAAATGCAGGTATTCACGGACATACATCTCAAGATACAGGGGGTTATGCTCAGGAAGGTAACCAATCTCCCGTTTTACGCGAAGAGGCTCTTCCACCACGTTCATTCCCCGGACGAGCACCTCGCCGGAGGTGGGCGGAAGATAACAGGTGGCTATCTTCATTGTCGTGGACTTTCCAGCCCCGTTCGGACCCAGAAAACCAAGTATCTCTCCCTGCTCCACGGTAAAGGATATGTCGTCCAACGCACGCTGCGCACCAAAGACTTTGGTAAGATTTTTGACAGTGATCGACATAGTGGATAATCGGCAAATCTATTAATATAGACCTAGACTCCCAATAATTTTGGTAGAAAGCTATATACAAGTTATAATTGATGCTGAGATTACAACGTATCATGAGATTTTTCAAACGCATACCGGTCGTCATTTTAGTCGGACTGGCCGCTCTGACCGGGGCACAGGGGCAGGGATACCGCATTACGGTTGAGATTGAGGGGGTTTCTGACGATATGCTCCTCCTGGGCAATTTCTACGGGGAAAGGACCTACGTGAAGGACACAGCTTTCAATGAGGATGGCACCTTTGTATTTGAAGGAGAGAACCCGCTGGAGAATGGCATGTACTTCGCCGCCCTCGGCAAAACCAGGATATTCGACTTTATTATATTCAACGACCAGGAGTTTACCCTGTCCACCGCCGCACCCGATTACCTGGAACACATGGAGGTTCAGGGCAGTGAGGAAAATATGCTTTTTGTAAACGACATGCGCTTCAACCAGGCCATGAACCAGGAAGCAAGCCCTTTACTCAAGGTACTTCAGGATTCCACCGCATCGGAGGAGGCACGGGAGAATGCCCGTGAGGCCATGAGCGGGATCAACCGGAAAGTTCAGGTACATCAGAATGAAATTCTCAATGAACATCCCGATTCCTTTCTGGCCACAATTTTCAATGCACAAAAAACGGTTCCGGCGCCGGAAGGACTTGACCAGGCCGAAGCGCTCCAATATTACAGGGCGCATTACTGGGACAATTTCGACCTGGCCGACCCGGTTTTTCTGCGCCTCAACCTGCCCCTTTTCCAGGAAAAGGTAAACAATTACCTCGATCGACTTTATTACCAGCATCCGGATTCCCTTCGGCCGGCTATCGACCTGATGGCTGAAAAAGCTTCTGCCAATGAGGATACCTACAAATACCTCATCTGGATGCTTACCCTGAAATACCAGAATCCTTCCATCATGGGACTGGACGCCCTTTTTGTGCACCTGTACGATACCTACTTTGCCTCAGGGGAAATGGATTACTGGGCCAACGACCAACTGAAGAAAAACCTGGCCGATATGGCCGGACCGCTCCGGAAAAGCCTCATTGGTGGTACTGCCCCCAATATGATCATGCTCGATCAAAACCTGGAGCGAAAAAGCCTGTATGATATTGATCGTGAGTTCACACTGATTTATTTTTTTGACCCCGACTGCAGCCATTGCAAGAAAGCCACGCCCATCCTGGACCAGCTTTACGATTCCTCCCGGTTTGATATGGAGGTATACGCCGTAAGCACTGATACATCGATGGTAAAAATGAAGGAGTACATTCGTGATTTTCAGCTGGACTGGATCACCGTCAACGGTCCGCGCACCGAAACAGCTCCCTATTACACCCTTTACGATGCCATGACCACTCCTACGATATATGTCCTGGACCGTGATAAGAAAATTATTGCCAAAAAACTCCCGGCCGAACGCATCGAGGAATTTCTGACGCGCTACCTGGCAGAGAGACAAAATTAATCAGCGTTATTCACAGTCCATCCTGATTTTCAGCCACTTCCTCAAAACAGGAAGGAAATGAGTTGTAAATTTTTCGTAATTGAGGCATGGAAAAGTCGAAGAATTTCAGGCTTGCATACCTGGGTGCAGCCCCGCACAGTTTTTACGTTGCCGCCACGTGGATCATCTCCGGAATCCTGGGGGATATGTATGGATGGAAAGTCTCTGTAATTTTCTTCCTGCTGGCCGGGTTCCTGAATTTCCCGGCCGGAGAATTACTTAAAAAATTTGTATTCCGTTCTTCCGTGAAGCTTGACAAGGAGAATGATTTTCCCCTTCTGCTTAAACTCCTCTCCTTTACCATTCCCCTTAGCCTGCCCATCATTTATTTTGCCTGTAAGGCAGACATAAATTATTTCTACCCGGTCTTTGCCATGGTGATCGGCAGCCATTATTTACCATTCTATTTCAGTTACAGGCTCCCTGCCTTCCTTATCGGGGGCGGTTTGATCTGGGCCGCAGGTTGTCTGATCGGGCTGTATTTCCCCGGGCACTTCTCCTGGGCGGCCTACTCTACCGGTCTGATTGTTCTGGGGATGGCGATAGTCAATATACGATCGGTCCTGGCCGAAAGGAAATTACTTACGGCGGTCGATGGTAAACTGCACCAGGTCTGAGAGTGACTGGCGGTAGTGTGAATCCGGAAAAGTGGCCAGTATCTCCCGCGCTTCCTGGTAATACGCATGCATGACTTCATTGGCGTAGGCGATTCCACCATTCTCCCGGACATAATCAACCAGCTCATTCACCTTCTTCCTGTTCTCATTATGACGCCGCACAATATTGATCAGCCGCCGTTTGTCGGTCCATGAAGCCTTGCTCAGCGCATAGATCAGGGGAAGGGTCATTTTCTTCTCTCGAATATCAATCCCAAGTGGTTTGCCTACTTCGGTGTCTCCGTAATCAAACAGGTCATCCTTGATCTGAAAGGCCATTCCCACCTTTTCGCCGAATTTCCGCATCGTTTCGATTGTCTCCGGATCCTGTCCGGCCGAAGCCGCACCCACCGCACAGCAGGACGCAATCAGGGAAGCTGTCTTTTGCCGGATAATATTGTAATAAACTTCTTCCGTGATGTCGAGGTTCCTTGCTTTTTCCATCTGAAGCAGCTCTCCCTCGCTCATCGAACGGACCGCATGGGAGACAATGCGAAGCAGGTCGTAATCACCATTATCCACCGAAAGGAGCAAGCCGCGGGACAACAAATAATCCCCCACAAGTACGGCAATCTTATTTTTCCACAAGGCGTTGACCGAAAAAAATCCGCGCCGGTAGTTCGCGTCGTCGACCACATCATCGTGGACCAGTGTGGCCGTGTGCAGCAATTCGATCAGGGAAGCCCCCCGGTAGGTGGATTCCGCGATGCCTCCGCAGGTCCCCGCAGAGAGGAATACAAACATAGGACGCATTTGTTTTCCCTTGCGCTTGACGATGTAACTCATGATCTTATCCAGAAGGAGCACATGCGTCTTCATGGATGCCCTGAATTTGACTTCAAATTCTTCCATTTCGGAAGAAATGGGTGCTTTTATATCGGGTAAGCTTAATGCCATGCGGACAAATCAGCTACAATTATAGTTACGATTACTCCTTAATCAAAATATAATAAAACTGACCCCGCAATTGTTTGATCTTCTGCGTGAAAGCAACGTGTCATTCTGACGATCAGGAAAAAATTTCCTCCCTCTCCCCCATGGATGCATAAAATCTTGTAACTTTTTCGGAAATCTTTGTGGTATGTTTGAAAATCCCGAAACACTCGAATACCTCGTTTTCGCAACGGTCATTCTGGTGGTGGCTGCCGTTCTCTCCCGGATTCTCCGGCTGATCCTCTCCAAATTTTTCATCACAGCCTCCGAACACCTGCATGTTGACCCTACCAAATACAACTTTATAAAAAATGCGGTGAGTTTCGTGATATTCATTGCCGCGGCAATTATCATCTTTTACAAAATACCCAGCCTGCGGGACTACGGAGTTACCCTGTTTGCAGGTGCCGGTGTACTGGCAGCCATCGTTGGTTTTGCCTCCCAATCGGCATTTGCCAATATTATTGGCGGGGTTTTTATCGTTATCTTCAAGCCATTCCATGTGGGGGACATCATCACCGTCGGAACCAATGCCGGCAGGGTCGAAGACATTACCCTGAGACATACGGTGATCCGCAATTTTGAAAACCGCAGGATCATCATCCCCAACAACAGGATCAGCGATGAAACCATTATCAATTCAAGCATTATCGAGGAACTGGTTTGTATTTTCTTTGAAATCGGAATCAGTTACGACGCAGACATTGACAAGGCCATGGACATCATCCGGGAAGAAGCAATGGCGCATCCGAATGTGGTTGATAACCGTACCGAGGAAGACATTGAGAACGAAGTACCGGTTGTGGTTATCCGTGTGATCGGTTTCGGCGACAGCAGTGTCAACCTGCGTGCCTATATCTGGGCTGCAACTTCCGGAGAGGGCTTTATTATGAAATGTGATCTGAATAAAAAAATCAAGGAGCGATTCGATGCGGAGGGCGTCGAAACTCCTTTCCCGTATCGTACCCTGGTCTTTAAAAACTCATCGGCTAATGAATCTACCCCACTTACCTAAGATATCCCTTAACCTCAGCAGTAAAGCCAAAATGCGGGCCGGCCTGCCACCAGGTACGCTGATCCACGTTGGTAAACGAAAGACGGAAAAGTCGGAATTCGAGCTGATTCAATATGACGAAAAAGTACTCGATTCCTTTACGACCAAAGATTCGAAGGAGGTGTTGTCACGCCTGGATGCCGGCAAGCGCAACTGGATCAACCTCGACGGACTGCACAATGTCGACATGATCCAGGACCTGGGTACCCATTTTAAGTTAAGCCCGCTCCTGCTGGAAGATGTCCTGAATACGGAACAGCGCCCGAAACTTGAGGAATATGACGGCATGCTGTTCTTCCCGCTGAAGGCACTGAACACGGTAAAGGGAACGGATATTGAATATGAACAGATAAGCCTTATCCTGGGGTCAGACTTCCTCCTGTCGTTCCAGGAGAAGGAGGGCGACATGTTTGACGGTCTGCGGGGCAGGATTCAGGATCCTGCCAACCGGCTGCGCCAGAAAAAGATCGATTACCTGTTTTACCGTTTGATCGATACGATTGTGGATAATTATTATGTGGTCATGGAAACCCTCGGAGCCCGGATCGAGGACGTGGAGGAAGAGGTTTACCTGAATCCCCAGCAATCCACCCTCAACCGGATCCAGGACATCAAAAAGGAGCTGATCTATCTGCGTAAATCCATCTATCCTATCCGCGAAGCGATCTCTCAGCTTATCCGGAATGATTATGTGGTTATCTCGGAGAATACCACAAAGTTTCTCTCCGATGTGTATGACCACACGATACAGATCATTGAAACCTACGAGACCTACCGCGACCTCACATCCAACCTCATGGATATGTACATGACCACCATCAGCAACCGGATGAACGAGGTAATGAAGGTCCTTACCGTAATTTCCACAATTTTTATTCCCCTGACCTTCCTGTCGGGCCTGTATGGCATGAATTTTCAACATATGCCGGAACTGGACTGGCGGTATGGGTACTATACGGTCCTCGGCCTCATGGGTGTGATTGTGATTATTATGATCTATTACTTCCGTCGAAAGGGCTGGTTCTGATATCAGCCGAGCTCAGAAGGGTCGAGAAGTTTCTTTTCCAGTAATTCCCGGATAACGATCTCGGTCATATCACTGCGGAATACCATCTCGTTCCGGATATCCGAGACATAGGCCTTAAGTACCATCCGGATGTAGGACCTGCGTTCCTTGACCACGTTGGAGAATAATACGACAATGGGTTTATTAAGATAAATATACCGCGAAACCTGGGCGGCTTCAATAGCTACCTGCCTGATGCGCTGGGTATCGGCAGACAATGGTAAAAATATCTCCGCCTCCACCTGGCAATTGGCTTCCCCGCTGTTGGCATTGGAGACCGAATTCATCATTATCTCGCCGTTGGGGATGGATACCTTGGAGTCTCCCGGTGTAATTATCCGTGTAGAGCGCAAACCAATCTCCACCACTTCCCCGTAATGATCCCCGACCTGGATTTTATCCCCTACCATAAACGGGCGATCGAACAGGATCATAATGCCCCCAAACATATTCTTCAGTATATCCTGGGCTGCAAAACCGATGGCAATGGCGACCGATGCCGTAACGGTAATGACCGTAGCTATCTGGGGCTGGTAGATACCCCCGATAATCAGGACAAGGACAAACACCCATCCCATGATCCGGATAACCGGAATAAAACCCTTTATAGTGATCCGGTAATGAGCACTCCGTTCTGCCAGTCGGTTCAGTATTGCGGTAAGAAAGCGGATAATAATATAGCCGCCGGCAAGGAACATCAGGGTGAGGAAAATTTTCCCGAATGATACCATTCTAAGTATCTCCTCGGGTGACAGCGGGTTTTTCTCTGCCGATACTTCAGTGACAGCCGTACTGTCGGCTGCCAGCTGTGCATCATTCACCACTGTCACCGTATCCAGGACGATGCCGGGCGGCAGGTCCTGGGCCGGAAGAGCGGAAGCGATGACGAGCAGGAAAAGGATCAGTATATACCGCATATCAATGAATAATGTTTCGACTCTTAAGCAGATTAATTGTTTGACGATACAGCAATGGGTTAACCACATACTGCTCATTCTCCAGGACCACAATACCATCTTCGTATAACGGATGAAGAATAGCACGCGCACGGGAAGAAGATATACTCATGGCCTGAGCAAAATTATCCTCACTCAGCCCCTCATGAAGGATCAGTGCCGCAAGGCCGTACAGCTTATCCCCATCAATCGTATTCATAAACGACATATCACGATCTTTGAGTGAGCTGATCACGATGGCATCATCCCTGACCTCCTTGGTACTCCGCAGCCAGTAATTCAGGGCCAGCGAAACATTGCTTCGGGCAATTTTATTGAGTTCATTGAAATAGCTGTTCTCCAGGCTGACCTGTTTCTCCTCACCGGTCATCTTTCTGAATTTCTTCTTTCCCTGGTCCTTGATGGAAGGAGCAAACTCCAGGTTATACCCGCTTACCTTATGACGTTTACGAATGATGTCGTTGATCGTCGCATCATTGAACTCCTTCAGCCTGACCACATAACCAAAGTGGTCATTCAGCTGGTTGGTTTTTTCCAGGTAAATCCAGGCGTAGGCTGTAGAAGCAACCAGCCAGAATACTTCCCGGCTTGAATGCGCAATGAGTTCAGTAAGGGCCCGGATGGCCTCAAAGCCTCCGATCCGTTTCATATAGGAATTCTGAAGCCCTTCGATGATCACCACCTTCTTTTGTTTCTCGTCCTTGAGAAAGGCCAGCAGGTCATTGTAATCCGTATAAGAAGTCCCGAATCCTTCATTGAGGAAATGCAACAGATCTTCCCGGGTTTTGAGTGTCCCGGTAATCGACATCCTGTATAATCGTGAACTGGTGGCAAGTCCGTTAAGGAAAAAATTGATCAGGGTGGTAACACCGCTGCCTTTTTCCCCCACCACCGCGGTGGCGGCAAACCGGCCTTTCGTCCAGTTATTGTAAGCGCGGTGAAGTTCCTGCAATTCCGCTTCCCGGCCGACGAAAAAATTCTCGTCGGAAAGGGATTCGCCGGAAAACAGTCGCTGGTAGACAAAGGGAAGTCGCTGGATCGCCTGCCGGGATTCAGCCAGGAAGTCTGACACCTCGGCAGTTATCGCGGTATCCTGTTCGGCAAAACCATAACGCCAGGCCTGTTTTTCATACCATTCCTTGAAATTGGCATACTGGGTTTTGAGATTGGAGGTAAAGTGGGGCAGCAGTTCATGAAACTTCTGAATAAACCGCTGGTTCACTTTTCTGCTTTTCTGAATGGCCTTCCCCTTTACGATGCGCATCCTTATATCCAGAATGTTCTCATTATCGGTAAAGGCGCCTATCCGCTCAAAAAATGTACGGATGCATTGGAGCAGGTCCTCGTCAACGAGCTTTTGAAGCTTCAGAAAAGACGCTTCAAGCTCATTGAGCTGGCGGATCGTCCGTTCCATGCCCTCAATGGCAATCTGCCGGGGATCATTCTCCGGGGTATCCTCCTCGTAGAGTGAAATGGCCGTCTCCAGGTTAAAACCAACAATCTGTCCCAGGTAAAGCACATTGGTCTGGCACTTATTCAGGTTTTCAGTGATCTGTACCCTCACCTTCTTGGTGGCTTTCAGGAGTTCGGGATACGATTCAAAACTGATAAGTTCGTACGGTGAGATCATATTAAATGACCCCGATTTAACCGGTTCCTGGAAATCGGAATTCTTCGAGATGGCACGGTTACTGTCAATCGACGATATCAGTTTTTCAACCTGCGCATCGATGTTGTTGATCAGGGAAGGGAGGTCCTGGCCCAGAACAAGATCATTGAGTTCCTCCAGCTTCTCATCACTCAGGAGCCCGGATGCTTCCTCAAACTGCCGCTCCAGGGTACTTTTTAAGGCGGCATTATTGGCCGATTTGATCTCTTCCAGGCCTTTGTTCAGTTCTTTTTTCCAGGGCTCGAGCATGTACAGGATCTTCTGGTCGATCCTGTTGTCAAACCGGCGCACGCTGAGCCAGTATTCCAGCATAGTACCGAACATGATCAGGTAGAGGTCGATATCCATTCCCCAGTCGTCACAAAGGAGCAGGAAGGTATTCTGCCACTCCTCATGATGCTTGGTGTAATGCTTGTTGGTTCCCTCCTCGGCCCGGTCAAGATGTGACTGATCAAACGTCCTGTTGGCCAGTTCAATGGTGCCCGTCCGCACAAAATCATGCTCATAATCGGCAAAGACCTCATTCAGAATATGGATCGCATCGTCGGCAATCGTTTCACGCAGGGCCTCCATTTCCTTTTCGGCCTCCAGGAGGTTATCAAAGACCTTCGGGTCAAGCTCAAAGGTGGAACCTTCCCCATTCAGCAAGTGCTGGACATGATCGTCAATATACTCGTCATTTTTCCACCCGGTAAGCGCGGTGGCCGAAATCTTCTTGTAAACGGCATCCTTCAGCTTAAGCAGGTCATAGCACAACTCATCCTTCATGTAGTATTCGGTGAGATTGCGCATAAATATTTTGTGCGACCAGTAGCCGGCCTTCTTCTTATTGCTTCTGAACAGGTTGATAAATGCCCGGGGCACCTGGCTGAGCCTGAAAAAGAAGATTTTAACGAGTTTGAGGAGTTTTATCTGGAAACGATCTCCCCGGAGAATGCGGAACCGGTCAGCATCCTGTTTCCTGACCACAACATCCGGGATTGTACTGAGGTAACGCTCGAGTTCTATGTCGTAATTCCTGAATTCCTCCGCGAAGCTGGCCGGCGGACCGATATTAAACCTTTTCTGTATGGCGGCTTTGAGCTTCTCTTTGTAGCCACCGACAAAATTGACCTGTTTGGCCTGGTCGGTCTGCTCCGAAACGTTTTCACCAAGGCGAACCTGCAACCCTCTGATCTCCTTCAGAAAGGCTATCTGCCGGTCAATTTTCCTGTTCAGGACCGGCAGAAACTCTTCGGTGAGCAGGTGTCTGAACTGCTCATAATGTGCTCGGAGATCTTCGTTCATGCCGGAAAGATATTAAAAAATACGTTATTACTCCTGGCCAATATGTAACAGGGCGTCTCCCATATTGACCACGGGATAGTTATTCAATCCAATAACATAGCCGTTGAAAGGAGCCTTGATCCGCTTTTCAAATTGTCCGTACGGATCGGTAATAAGCCCCAGCAGATCCCCTTTTCTGACATGGTCTCCGTTCCTGATACTGGCGTGATGCATCCCTGCATACCTGGCCCGTACCCACTGGCTTTTGCTCAGGTGAATCGAATTGGGCGGTGGCGGCGGCGGGGCCTCCGTCATGTTATAGTGATGCATTACCCTGTGAATACCATTCATTCCCTTGTCAATAACCTGCTTTCGCAATCGAAGAGTTTGTCCGCCTTCAAAAACAAGGATATTTTTGCCGGCCTTGGCTGCGGTTTTGCGAAGCGAACGTTCCCGGTACGGGGAGTTGATCATAAACGGGGCAGCAAAGGCCTTCGCAAGCTCAAGCTCCCTAGGATCTTCAAACATGCCCCGTAATTGCGGGTAGTTGTTCCGGCTCGCACCGCCGGTATGAAAATCGATACCCAGGTCTATGTGGGGAAGAATCTCTTTGGTGAAGAAATAAGCCACCCGGCTCGCCAGGGATCCGTTTTCCGACCCCGGAAAGGAGCGGTTCAGGTCTTTCCCGTCGGGAAGCCCGCGGGTATGGTTAATGAAGCCATACACATTCAGGACTGGGATGGCGATTACCGTACCCCTTGTCGGATGGTAGAGATCGGTATGGATCGCCCGTCTCACGATCTCCACTCCGTTTGTTTCGTCGCCATGCATCCCGGCCATGAGCAATAAGGTAGGGCCCTCTTCCCTGGCCCGGCTAACGAAAATCTGGATATTAATCGGGGTTCTGGTAGGAAGCCTGCCGATCAGCGCATTTACCTGCTTACTTTCCCCGGGAGCTATTTCCGTCCCATCTATAACCAGTTTATTCATCAGGCATTCACATTGTCTTTTTGGATCCGTCGTTTACGCTGCCGCGCATTTCGTTCCAGGTATTCTACGATTTTGCCGGCAATATCCAGTTGAGTGGCTTTTTCAATTCCTTCCAGGCCCGGCGAAGAATTCACTTCCAGGATCAGCGGTCCGCGGGAAGATTGGAGCATATCCACACCGGCTACACCCAGTCCCATTTTCTTGGCCGCATTGACCGCAGCGCTTTTTTCAGCGCGCTTCAGCCTGACCACCGCGGAAGAACCTCCGCGATGCAGGTTCGACCTGAATTCTCCTTCTTTTGCCTGGCGTTTCATGGCACCTACCACTTCACCATCAACTACAAATGCGCGTATGTCGGCCCCGCCAGCCTCTTTGATGAACTCCTGTACGATCACCCGGGCTTTCAATCCGTTAAAGGCCTCGATGACACTTACGGCTGCCTTCTTATTCTCTGCCAGTACCACGCCCAGCCCCTGTGTGCCCTCAAGAAGCTTAATGATGACCGGGGCGCCCCCCACTGCCTGGAGAATTTCCTCGGTGTTTGAGGTGTAGTTGGTGAAAACGGTTTTTGGCAGACCCAATCCCGCACGGGAAAGTATCTGAAGACTGCGCAGCTTATCCCGGGAACGGATGAGCGCCTGGGATTCCACCGCCGTAAATACCTTCATCATCTCAAATTGTCTGACCACGGCCGACCCGTAAAAGGTTACCGATGCACCTATCCGTGGGATGATCGCATCAAAGTCATCCAGATGACGGTGCTTGTAGAGCACCGTCGGCTGATTTTTTTCCATGACGAGCGTGCACTTAAGGTGATCGACCACTTCGACATCATGTCCGTGGTCCTCACAGGCTTCCACCAGTCTTCGGGTACTGTATAAATTACTGTTTCGGGAAAGTATTCCTATCTTCATTTTGTTGCTTCTTCTTGTACGATAAATTCTTCTTGCTCACATCCACCACAAAACCTTTCTTCAATAATTTTCTTCCCAGTAAAATCGGGAATTTCAAATTTCCCCGGTTACTGAGTGAGAATTCCACCTCATAGGTTTTGTCAAAGAGGATTACCCTTGTCTTAATGATATACCGCTCTTCACTTTCACCAAATGAATTCTTGATCTGTCTTTTTTCATAATTGGTCAGATAAAAATTCTTCCCGTTAAATTCCGGATGTTCCGGGTCGAGCAGGGTGAAATGTAATACACGTTTACCGTCCTTTTCTTCTTCCTCCACCCGGTGATAATGGATGGCAGATGTATACGCTCCGCTATCTACCTTCGCTTCTACATTGAACATATCCAGGTCAGGGAAGTCGAGACGGTCACTGCGGCCAATCAGGATTTTTTCTTTC
>CAZLZD010000008.1:0-107718 GCA_964563925.1 uncultured Roseivirgaceae bacterium
TTGCTGATCTTCTCGAGTGACCGTGAATTTACCCTATGGCCGGAACCCGGTACGGAACTCACTGTAGACCTGGGCCGGACGGTACTCAGCTTACCGGTGGTTGGTGGTGAGGGTTCCCTGGATATGGCGTTAGGAAACTGAAACGGAGAAATTTAATCGTCCGATCTTTCTACCGCCTTTTTAACCTTTTCCGATCCCTCCTCCTGGTCTTCAGCATCGGCCGGAGGAGGCTTCTCATTTTCGTGCCTGCCCTCAATGGGCGTCAGGCACAAATCGATAAATACCGGAAAATGATCTGACCCCGTCTCAGGTGTCAGCTCCAATTTTTTAAGCAAGAAGTCTTCGCTGTGAAATACATGATCCAGCGGATAACGCAGCAACCAATTATTGGCATCAAATGTATTGTATAATCCTCTTCCTTTCCGCGGATCAAGTAATCCGCTGATTCGCTGAAACAAACGGGTCGTATGCGACCATGCCACATCATTCAGATCTCCAATTACAATCACAGGTAAGGAGCTCTCACTGGCCTCCCGGCCAACTACAACCAGTTCGGCATCACGCTGAAGCGAAGAATCACTTTCCGTCATGACTGGTGGACGAGGATGTACCACATACATTCGCACTTCCCGTCCCTCCTTTTCCAGGTCAAGCCGGAAGGAAGGAATATCGTCTTCGATCAGGTATCTTACCTTTTCGTTTTGAAAAGGAATTCTGGACATCAAAATCATACCGTATGTATTGGCCAGCGGGGCCGCCATGATATGGGGATAATCAGCGCCCAGGGCACTTTGAAGGGTGTCAGTCCATTCCTGATCTGTTTCCAGTGCAATGACTATCTGCGGGTCATAGTTCCGGACCACCCGGATGAATCGCTCATATTCACGATTCTCCTGATACACATTGGCTTCTAAAATTGATAACGATATTCCCTGGCAATTGTCCGTCTGTTCCACCTGGGGTTCCGCAAGGGGGGTGTACGGATAAATTATGTAAACCTGATAGATCACACCTGCCACGCCCAAGATTACAATCACCCGTTTAAAACGGTTCCATCCGGGAATTCCGAACACCACACCGGCAAGCAGAACCAGCGTGATGATTGTTATCTGAAGGTGCGGGAAATCTGAAATACGGATCCACCACACCTCAGAAGGGATCCGTTGTGCCACGGTGAGCAGCAACACCAGGATCAGTAAGGAATATAAGACATACGCCTTTGTTCGGTTTCTCTTCACAGTCCTAAAGTAAGGGAATTTCAGCTAGTAAATGGAACCGTTCGGCTAACTTCATCATATCGACAAAACATTCTCCCGATACCTGGTCAGGCCATCCATTGCAACGAAAAATGATTAAATTGCAACCTGTTAATTCCTGGTTCCTGTTGTTAGACTGGCACGAATATGACCATTAACCACCGAATGCCCCGATCACTCAAACCATGCTTTGAGGCAGAACTAAACGAATACCGAAACGCCAGGGAACTTGCCCGCTGGCCTTTGGCATGGCATCACCTTGAACGGGCACATGTCATTGGTCAGGCGTATCCTTATGAGCACAGTCTTGTCCACTGGAAAATGCTGCGTTTCGGATTTCTGATCAAAAGCTGGAAGGAGGTTGCAGGCCAGATTCCCCGGCTTCTGGTGGGCGGGATTAAATCTTTTGTGGGTAAAATCCCGAGAGGGAATACAGGAGGAGCCAATGTACCCCCTCTCCGGCCGATGCCGGTTAGTGAAGACATTCAACGTATGTTCCGTGAGGCCGGGATAAAAGGATTTTAGCCGGCAGTTACCGGTAAATTTTTAGTATATTTCCTAAACAGAATATCAGCAAATTACCAACAAACCAACTACTGCCATGAACCGAAGAGATTTCGTTACCCGGACTGCATCCGGATTCACAGCTGCCGGATTATTCTCCCTGTTTCCCTTTGACACGCACGCCGTTCCCCGGATTAATATGCCGATTGGGTTTCAATCCTATGTACTGCGGGAAGATATTGGCAACGACCTGACCGGAACCCTGAACAGAATGGTTTCCATGGGATACGAACACGTGGAAATGTGCTCTCCGAAAGGTTACATGGGCCCGTTCGCTCCCCTGGCCAAATACAGTGGAAAGGAATTGAAAAAAATGATCAGTGATACGGGCATGAAGTGTATCAGTTCGCACTTTACCTTTGATGAGTTAAAGAATAACCTGGATGAACGAATTGAATTCGCCAAGGAACTCGGACTAAAGCACATGGTATTATCCTATGGCCTGCACGCTCCTACCCTTGACGAGGTGAAGGCAAATTGTGCCACGCTTAACAGTATTGGTGAAAAGGTTAAAAAGGCAGGCATGGTGGCCGGGTTCCATAATCACGATGCAGAATTCAAACAGGAATTTGACGGTCGCCTTGTTTACGACATTATCCTGGATGAGCTCGACCCGGATCTGGTTAAAATGCAGTTTCAGACCCAGGTGATCACCATGGGCTACAAGGGGGCTGACTACTTCAAAAAATATCCCGGCCGTTTTATTTCTGCCCACTTGCAGGATTATTCTCCGGCTGATAAATCGCAAGAGATCGCCCTTGGCCAGGGAATATCCGACTGGAAGGAGTTTTTTGCTGCGGCTAAAAAAGGAGGTGTCGAGCTGGTTTATGTGGAAATGGAGTCCAATCCCGCCACGCTTAAAGCCAGTGCGGAATATCTAAAGAATCTATAATCCTGACAGCATCCAAAGAATGCCTCAGTGACAGACATTCTTGATATACTGTTCCTCAAGAACAAACGTCTTGGTGTAATCCAGTGCAAAGCGACTGGTGGTGAGTTTACATGAAAAGCTCATTTCATCACCTTCCATGACGAGGTTAAAATCGGACTGAGGCACGACGGAATCGCCGCATGATACAGGTCTTGAAAAATCTTCCAGGCGGTTGGTGGCAATACGATTCAACTCGCCCTGGATATCCCGCTGTATTTCTTTGCTGAGAATCGGGTCCAGTTCTTCAGAAGGGACAAATTCAAGGTCTCTCCCAATCACCTTACCGGTACGACGGATAATGGCTGAATCAATCCTGAATTCATTCCGGAAAAAGGTATGCACCGTTGCCACCTTCACAAACTCGGAAACTTCGTTGAAGTCCATATTAGTGTAAAAGTCCTTCAGGCTGGAGTCGTCATTAAGAAACGTGTCGATAGGCAGCTCCCGCTGGTCATACCATATTTCATGCTTCTGGTATTCATACCCTTCGAGAAGTTCACCGCTGGCATCTTCCTCACTTATACACCGGGCATACATATTTACTTCCACCGCTACATAATGAAATCCGCTCCTTTCGCGGAAAAAAGGAATTTTATAGCCTTCCTTCAATTTCCAGTTGCCCTGGTATTTGTAGCAGGGATAATTACAGTCTTCCGGCAGGTCATCGAGTTTTATGTAGGGGTTTACAAAGGAGGTTTCAAATGTCCAGCGCAACATATCGTCCCTGGGAACCTCATTGGCCCCCGCAGCAGGCCCGGCACCCGTCCGGGGGAAATAGAACCATGTAAGCAGCAAGATTATCACCAGCACAGCGGAAACAAAAAACCACCCCCGGGAAACTAACCAGCTCCCGGCATGGGTTTCCGAACTGACACGGTTTTCAAGTTGTTTCAGGCGAAGTATGCGATCGAGATTCTGAATGACCCGCTTATATTCACCATCGGTGGCCGATTCATTGATTAGCCTTGAGAACTGCGCATCGCTGTACCCAAGCTCCCTTGATATTTTCGCATTGCTCGCATCTTCAAACCGCCTTTGCTCTTCGTCGTACTTCCCGTACAGCTTTACCAGCTTGTCAACAAATTCATTATACAATTGATCCATCCACAGGTAATAATACAGAAATTTCAGTTAACCACATGTCTCCCTTCCCCGGCCTTGAAAGGCGTTAAAATTCGTTAAAAATCAATATAATCCATCAAAATAGCAATATCATTAAAGATTAACCTTAATATTCGAAATAATTCATTTTACAATAATGATGTGAGCTGATTATTGAAAGATTCTTAAAATATCATGTTGCATACTAAACTTCACCCGCATGTTTAAAACCATTACCCTACTATTGCTACTGTCCGGCACCCTGCTTGGCCACACAGCATCAGCCCAGATCCAGGTGAGCGGCAAGATCACAGACGAAACCGGTTCTCCGGTACTCGGTGCCACCATCCTGGAAGAAGGCACAACCAATGGCACAGCCTCAGATGCCTCCGGAAATTATCAGATTACCGTTTCCGAAGGAGCCACACTTGTCTACAGTTTTATCGGATATGAAACACAGCGCAAAGTGGTCGGAAACCAGAGCCGTATTGATGTGGTCATGAAGGAAGATGTGGAGCAGCTCGAAGATGTGGTCGTCACCGCGCTTGGATTTGAAGAAGACAATGACGAACTGGGCTATGCCAACAGTACCGTGGATGGCGAAACGCTGGATAAAGCGGCAGAGTCCACCCTGCTGAATTCACTTTCGGGAAAAACATCCGGTTTACGGGTATCTCGTAACTCAGGAGATCCGGGCGCAGGGGCCTACCTGCAGATCCGGGGACTTTCTACCATTACCAGGGATGCCCAGCCCCTCATTGTGGTGGATGGGGTACCATTAAGCAATGATGTGCGCGATGCATCGGGGAACAGTGCGGGTCGGATCGCCCAGCAATCGCGAATTAATGACATAAACCCAAATGATATTGAAAGTGTTACCGTGCTCAAAGGTGCTTCTGCTGCCGCCCTGTGGGGTACCAGGGCCCTTGGCGGTGTGATCATTATCACCACAAAAAGCGGTAGCTACAACCAGAAATTAAAAGTCTCTTTTAAATCCAGCTACTCCATCGATCAGATAAACCGGAAATATCCGCTTCAGAACTCGTTCGGACAGGGAAATAATGGAGTATACAACCCGCGGGCCAGGGATTCATGGGGAGACAAGATCTCGGACCGGCCGGGCGGAACGGACGAATTCAATACAACCGGCCAGTTTTTTGTAGACCAGAACGGAAAAGTCTGGTATCCGGTAATAACCAAAAATTCCAGGGAGACATTTGACGACAGCAATTTTGACCGGGTTTTTCAGAACGGTCATTTCTGGGAGAATAACCTGAGCCTGAGTGCCGGCAACGAACGCAGCACGGCATTCTTCAGCATCAGCGACTTCGACCAGGAAGGGATCATCCGGAATAACTCGGACTACCGTCGTACCACCCTCCGGTTTAACGGGGAACATCTGCTGAATGATAAATTGCGTATCAACGGAAACTTCGCCTATTCCCGGACAAGTTCGAATCGAATCCGAAGAGGCGCAAGTTCTTCCGGACTATATCTTGGCCTTTTGCGGAATGCCCCGGATTTTGATATTTCAGGGTATCGCGGAGAATATTATGCAGGTCCGGATGCCTCCCCCGTATTCAATCGCCACCGGTCATACCGGGAGCCCCTTGGGGCCGATGCCACCCCGACCTACAATAACCCGCTCTGGACCATTAATGAGCAGGAGAACCTGGCGGTGGTTCACCGATTTATTAATACCCTGAAACTCACCTATTCTCCGACCGACTGGATTGACCTGATCGGACGCGTTGGGATCGATTATTATGCCGAAGACCGTCAGGAATTTTATACGCCCGGGTCTGCCGCCGGTGAATACCGCAACGGTCTTTTCGGATCAGAACTCGCCACCAACCTGATATTTAATACAGACCTCATCGCAAAAGCATCCCACACCTTCAGCGACGACTTCTCCGGGTCGCTCCTGGTGGGTGTCAATTACAACGAGCGCAAACGAACGGTAGATGGCAGTGAGATCAGTAATTTCATTCAATTCACGGATGTGGCCAGCCCAACACGGGATATCGACAATGCACTTCCCGAAAACAGAACCGTCAGTGCAACATTCGGACAGGAACGCACCATGGGGGTGTATTCATCGATGACACTCGACGCCTATGACATGTTGTTCCTGACAGGGACTATCCGGGCGGAAACGGCCTCGACCTTTGGGAACACCTCAGACAATACCTTTTTGTTTCCTTCCATTTCTGCCGCCTGGCAATTCCATGACCTGGTGGACCTCCCTGTCCTGAGCTTTGGTAAACTCCGGGCCTCTTACGGGGAAGTGGGTGTGCAACCAGCCCGGTATAATACCACCAATGTATATGTCTCTCCCTCCTACGGTGATGCCTACGGGGGAAATCTTGACCTGGGCCTGTACGGGAATGGCGGATTTGTACCCAGTACGTCGAGAGGAAACCCCAACCTGAAACCGGAACGGAAGAAAGAGTATGAGTTGGGAACTGATCTGCGTTTCCTGGATGACAGGTTGTCGCTGAGTGCCACCTATTTTGATAACGTGACAGAAGATGTACTGCTTGATTTCCCGATAGCCAATTCCCGCGGTTATGACAGGATTTACTCCAACGCGGCGGAGATCAGAAATAACGGGGTTGAAATGGACCTCGGCTACAGCATTATCCGCAGTAACACCATCAACTGGCAGGTCAATGCGATCTACACAAAGGTCACTAACGAAGTAACGGATCTGGCCGGTGTGGAATCCCTGGAGCTTGGCGGACTTGCTGCCGTTAATGCCCGGGCAGTGGAAGGGGAACCGTTAGGCGTGCTCTGGGGGTCCCGTTCACTCAGGGATGATGACGGAAATGTTGTATTCGATGCCAATGGGTTTCCTGTTCAGGATGAACGTGAGGGAGTTATCGGTGACCCTAACCCTGACTGGCAGGGATCACTAAGTACCGTATTCTCCTACAAAAACCTGAGCCTTTCCCTGTTATTTGAAACCTACCAGGGAGCAGATATCTATGCCGGAACGAAATCAGTCCTGTACAACCTGGGCCGTTGGGACGACTCGGCCATCGAGTCAATTTCCAACCAGAACCTCCTGGACTTCGATGGAAATGTAATCCCCATGGGTACCACTTTCCGTGGTACGGTATATGACTTCGGCGCAGGACCGGTAGCCTTAAATGAGGCCTGGTACGTGGCCGATGGCGGCTTTTTCGGTAATGGTAACGATGAGCTTTATATCGAGGACGGTTCCTGGACGAGATTGCGGGAAATCGTTTTGTCCTACAGACTTCAGGGACCGGTTACCAATGCCATCGGGATTGAATCGGCAGAAATCTCGGTGACGGGAAGAAACCTATTCCTTTGGACGGAATTCGAAGGAAATGATCCGGATACCAACCTGAACGGTATCAGTGCAGCCAGGGGAATCGATTATTTTAACAACCCCGGCACAAAATCCTATGTGTTCACTATCCTGCTTAACCTCTAATAAAGTAGCTATGAAAAATATACTATATCTAGTAAGCCTCTCAATACTGATCATTTCCTGTGACGGTATCTTTGAAGACCTGAACGTGGACCCTAACAATCCAACTTCGGCCTCGTATGAAAACATCCTGACGGGTGCAGAAGTAGGAAATATAATACTCCAGTCGGGTGAGACTGCCCGCCGGGCCGGTATTTTCGGTGGATATTATACCGGAATTCAGCGACAGCACCAGGGGTTTAATAATTATTCGCTTACTACTTCAGATTTTGACGCCTTGTGGGATGACGCTTTTGTCAACACCATCCGGAATGCAAAAACCGCGAGGTCCGTAGCAAACGAAGCCGGCATCCAAGGCATCACAGCAGGAATCACCAGGGTACTGGAAGCGCTGGCTTTTGGAACGGAAGCATCCCTGTTTGGCGACATTCCCTTCGAAGAGGCCGCCGACATAGAAATTGAAAATCCTGCTTTTGAACCACAGACCGAAGTGTACGCAAAGATCCAGGCATTGCTGGATGAGGCGATTATCAACCTGCAGTCTGGGCAAGGACGTCCGGCCAACGGTTCCGATATTTACCTCAACGGTGATCCCACGGCATGGACCCAGGTGGCTTACACACTCAAAGCCCGCTTTTACATGCATACAAAGGAATATGCAAACGCCCTGGACGCAGCTATGAACGGAATCCAATCGGGTAACAACTCATTGCTTGCCCCCCATGGCACCGCCGCCGACAATTCAAACCTGAATTACCAGTTCTTTGCCATCGAGGTTCGTGGCGCCGATGTAATTGTTTCCGATTTTATGGCCGGATTGGTGGCTCCGGATGCATCGGTCAGTCCTGACATCAGTCTGTACCGTGGAAACGCCAAGACTGACGAGACCGGACGATATGATTTCTATTTTCAGATTAATGATGTGGGAACACAACCGAATACTGTCAACGGTTTTGCCGCACAGGATGCGTCGGCCCCGCTGGTTACGTATGCAGAAAATTTACTGATACTTGCCGAAGCCGCATACAGGACTTCAGGGTTCAGTGCAGGCCTTGATTACCTCAACCAGTTCAGGGCTTACATGAATTCAGGGGGGTATTTATTGAATGCCACAGCCGGGGATATCCGGTATGATGCATATGATGCGTCTGACTTCGAAAGCGGTGGAATGGAGAATCCTGACGGAATTCCGGCCGAAGACGCCCTGCTTCGCGAAATACTTGAAGAACGGTATGTCACACTCTTTGGTCAGATTGAAGGATTCAATGATGTACGCCGGACCTATACTGAATCGGTTGTCAGGGTGCCGGTACAACCCAACACCGGGGATGAGCTTCCTCAGCGCTTCATTTATCCCCAATCGGAAATTGACCGGAACAGCAATGTACCGGATCCGATTCCCGGCCTGTTTGCGGTGACTCCGGTTAATCAATAGTAAACAAGACATTCATGAAGGAACTCTTGAAACGAACACGATGGTTTTTCCTCCTTATTCTCCTGGTATCACCCTTGATGCTCAGAGGACAGGAAACGACAAGAATATTGTTTGTGGGAAACAGCTATACCTACTTCTGGAACCTGCCGGAAACCGTGGAGGCAATGGCCGGATTCGGTGATGACGGCCTGGACGTGGAGAAATCCACTGCCGGAGGAGCCAGTCTGAAGGACCACTGGGATGGTGAGAAAAACCTAAAGAGCCGGGAGCGGATCACTAACGGACAATGGGATTATGTCGTACTGCAGAATCACAGTCTCAGCAGTATTGAGCATCCGGATGAATTTGTGGAATACGGAAAGAAATTTATTGAACTGGTGAAGCAGAGCGGAGCCACACCCGTGCTCTATGCCACCTGGGCAAGGAAACACAACCCTCTGATGAGGGAACATATCACGGAAGCTTACCGCAACCTGGGCAGGGAGACGGGCACACCTGTGGTATTTGCCGGTGAGGCCTGGGAAGAAGTTCGGATATTACGACCGGAACTGGACCTTTATTTTCCCGACGGAACCCACCCTTCCCCGGCCGGGTCTTACCTGAATGCCTGTCTTTTTTATTCATTTTTTACGGGCAAGCCGGCCATCGGCCTGCCGCCACGGGTCACTATGACCCGGGCAAATGGTGAAGAAATATTCCTGAACATGATGGGCAATGAAGATGCTCTATTTCTACAACAACTCTCCGACCAGCTGAGAGAGGATTTTATGACAGTTAAGTGATGGTGAAAAAACGCAAATTAATTCCTTTCCTTCTTGGACCCGTTGGATTCCTGTTGCTGGAGTTTCTTGGAACCCCTGAATCTATGGAGCCCCAGGCATGGCACGTGCTGTGTGCCACCGTCTGGATCGCAGTCTGGTGGGTTTCGGAAGCAGTTCCTATTGCTGTGACTGCCCTGCTTCCAATCGTTCTGTTTCCGCTCACAGGGGCCATGGAAATCGGAGCCACTACCGAATCGTATGGTCACAAATATATCTTTCTCTATATGGGGGGCTTCATGCTGGCCATCGCCATCGAGAAATGGAACCTGCATAAACGGATTGCCCTGAACATAATTCACCTGATCGGTACGGATGCCTCGAAGATCATTCTCGGCTTTATGGTCGCTACGGCATTTCTTTCCATGTGGATCAGTAATACGGCTACTTCTGTAATGATGCTTCCTATCGGCATTGCCATTGTATCGCAGTTTAACCGAAATTCAGGGAAGGAAGACGATGATAATAACTTCTTTGGGAAGGCCCTGATGCTTTCCATTGCATACAGTGCCTCTATCGGCGGGGTAGCCACCCTGATCGGCACCCCTCCCAACCTCGTGCTGGCGGGTATTCTTGAAGAATTGTACGATGTGAAGATCAGCTTCGTTCAGTGGATGAAATTCGGCTTACCCATATCCGTTATTCTGCTGATTATTTGCTGGAAATATCTGACCCGGTATGCCTTCGAATTTAAGAATATCCGGTTCCCGGGAGGAAAGCAGGAGATTACCGAAATGCGGAAAAACCTCGGGCCTGTGTCTTATGAGGAAAAAGCCGTCCTTATTGTTTTTATCCTTACCGCCTTAGCCTGGATGACACGATCCCTCCTTGAACGGTTGATTCCGGCTATAGATGATACCATCATTGCTATTACCGCAGGGATTATCCTGTTTACGATTCCTGATAAAACCCGGACCAGGATGCTGATCACCTGGAAAGAAGCGGTGGAGCTGCCATGGGGAATTATATTGTTGTTTGGCGGTGGCATGGCGCTCGCCAAAGGGTTCAGCGATACCGGACTTGCCTCCTGGATTGCCACGCAAATGACCCAGCTGGATGGTCTGACCATGATTCTCCTCATCCTGATCCTGGTGACCATTGTCAATTTCCTTACAGAAATCACCTCAAACCTGGCAACGACCGCAATGTTACTACCCGTGCTTGCGCCCATGGCCCTTTCTTTTGGCATTCACCCGTATATGATCATGGTGTCTGTCACCATTGCCGCTTCCTGCGCTTTTATGCTGCCTGTGGCCACCCCGCCCAACGCAGTGGTATTCGGTTCAGGATACCTTCATATACCGGATATGATGAAAACCGGAATTGCCATGAACCTGGCATCCATTATCATCATCACACTAATTACATACATGCTTCTGCCTGGTTTATGGGATATAAATCCCAATGAATTTCCAGAGACATTTAAAACCTATATGAATTCACACCTCCAAAATTTCAATGCAAACTGATATTGATATGAATAAGATCCCTACAAATTACCTGCGGAACCTGCTGATCGGTCTCATTGTCATCACCTCGTGTGTTACCGCCTGCCAGGAAGATGATGATATCGCCATTTCCAATGACCTGAGAGTGCTTAAAGCCCTTAAGGATGACTCCGATATTTCGAATGGCGACATAGTGGATAATGAAAATCTTTCGATCCAGCTGATATTCTCCCATTCATTGAATACAAGCGCATTTGAAGGTGCGTTAAACAGTAATGCCACAGGGTATACGATCAGCTACGACGAGACAAATTCGTTCGTGACCCTGTCATTTCCTACGCTGGACTTTGACACCGAATATTCGATTACCCTTCCGGCAGGGGTTTATGGTGCTGGCGGAGAGGAATTGACTGATACCTACTCCCTGCAATTTATGACCAGTGAATTTGTTCCGTCCGAAGTTACGCTGAAGACCGATAAAACCGCCTTACTGGAAGGTGACTCCGCATTGATCACCGCCACCCTTAATACCTCCACCATTGATGATGTCACTATTCAGCTGACCACGAGTGGAAGTGCGGAAGCAGGAACCGATTATACCCTGAGCGAGGAGAGCATATTGATCCCCAGGGGCGAGACAACCGCCTCCCTGAAAGTCAGGGTGCTCAATGATACCCAGATCGAGGGGGAAGAGCTCGCCATATTAGAAATATCAGAGGTGATAAATGCCGTGGAAAAGGGGGAACAGCGTATAACCCTGACCATAAATGACGAAGAACCCGCCCTGGTACTTAAGGGTATACTGGCCCTGCGGTGGGCCACGGAAACGGATGGCAACAGTGGCAAGGCAGTTCACCTGAAAGCCGCAGAAGATATTGCAGACCTGAGTATTTACAGCCTGGGTGTGGCCAACAACGGAGGTGGAACCGACGGACCGGAATTTCAACTTCCTGCCATATCGGTAAGCGCAGGGGAAGATATCCTGGTCTCACGGGAGCCTTCAGCCATCGAGTCATATTTTGAGGGGGCCTGCTATGCAGAATTTGAACATGTCTTCCAGACCGATGAAATGAATCAAAACGGGGATGATGCAATCGAACTGTTCAAAGGAACGTCGGTCATTGAAACGTATGGTGACGCCAATGTGGACGGTACCGATCAAAGCTGGGAATATACCGGTTCATGGGCGTATAAACTCGGAGCCGACTGGGTTAACGGGCAGCTCAACTGTACGGATGGATCAACCACCACCCTTACCTCCGCCTGCACCTACCCGCTGTGTGACAGTCCCCTGGTTCTGAAAGGGGTGCTGGCTTTGCTCTGGGATGGGTCCGGAACCAACGGAGGAAAGGCCGTTCACCTTCTGGCAAACAAGGATATTGAGGACTTAAGCCAATACGGGATAGGGGTTGCCAATAACGGTGGTGGTACCGACGGCATTGAATATAATTTCCCGGCCATTTCCGTCTCAGAAGGTGACCATATCCTTCTTGCCAGGGAAGTGACCACGCTGTCAGGGTATTTCGGCAGCTGCGCCAATGGCTACGATCATATCTTTGAAACGGATGCCATGAACCAGAACGGGGATGATGCCATTGAATTATTTTTTGGAGCTGATGTTATTGAAACGTACGGCGATGCAAATGTGGATGGCACAGGAGAATTCTGGGAATACTCGGGATCCTGGGCGTACAAACAAGGGGGCGACTGGACGTACGGAGGAGTGGATTGTGCAGCTGCCTCGACCAGCAATCAAAATTCCGCCTGTCCGTATTTGTTTTGTGAATAATTTAAAGAGTCTACGTTCACGGGGAAAACCAGATCTATGAAGATAAAACCTGTAATACTTCTTATTGTAACCATATTTCTGTGCAGTTGTGACAATGAAGAGAATGTGGCTCCAACGATGGAGATTCTGTCCTCCACGGTCAACGGCCGGACGTTAGAAGATGGCATGACTGATGTCGAAGTTTCTGCTGAAATTTCCATTGTGTTCTCCTCACCCATCGATCCTGCCAGGCTGAATAATGCACTTACCTTGCAGGAATCGTCCGGAACGGTTCCGGACTTTACGATCCGGTATGAAAATGCCCAGTCAAAATTGGTCCTGAGTACCACACTGGATTACGCCACTTCCTATGAATTCTCCATTGATAATATATCCCTGGGCACGCAGAATGAAGTATTAGATGCTCCCTTCAGTGTACAGTTTACCACGCTGGAAGACGGCACAGTTCATTCCCTGCCCCCATGTACAGGTACGGGTGACTGCCTTTTCACTAAAACAATATCTGTCGGTAGCCAGGCTGCCTCCTTTGCCTATTATGGCAGTCACCCCCTGTATCTTGAGGATGCCCACTGGGATAAACTTAAATATGCCATTATCGTCATTCATGGACAAAACCGGGACGCAGATAACTATTTTTCGGTTTTAACTTCCTCCCTGGCCGCGGTGGGCATGCAGGACAGTACGATCCTTATTTCCCCGGAGTTTAGGGCTTCCGCGGATGGTCCGGACGATGTATACTGGCCCTCCGTGCAGGGATGGCGCGAAGGTCAGCTGTCCGGATCATCAGCAAAAATCAGTTCGTTTGCCCTGATTGACAGCCTCATAACCCGGTTAAATGATCAGTCAAAATTTCCTGAGATGAAGAAGATTATTGTCACGGGGCATTCCTCAGGTGGCCTGTTCACCCACCTGTATGCTGCCTCCAATGAGGTGGAAAATAAATTTGAGCTGACAGATTTTGAGTATATCACCGCCAACAGCCAGTATTTCTATTACCCCTCAGGACAACGGTTTAACGAACAAACCCAGGAATTTTATGAACCTGACCATTGCATCGGGTATGATTTCTGGCCATTCGGTTTCAACAATGTGCCGGCTTATTTGAACGGAATTTCTGAAGCTGAATACAATGCCCGGTTTGTCAGTCGGAATATTACCTACCTTCTGGGTAACGGTACCGGGTCTGACGGTACGTTAAATACCACAGATTGTGATGCAGTACTTCTGGGTTCAACACGCTTTAACCGGGGGGAGAATATCCACCGCTTCATGGATACCTATTATCAGGGTGAAAATGCACACGGAAAAACCATCGTGGAGGGCATAGGACATGACGGAAACAGAATGTATCAATCAGCTGAATTCAAAGAACTTATATCCAATATATTAAAGCATTAATTCAGTTGCTGACTGCGTTGGGAAAGGGGTGATTTAAGCAGCGCCACCGGCCTGGTTGACTTCTGCCATTTTCGGCTCCATCAGCTCAACCACCATGGCAATGGCCTGCTCCCAGGCAGCACGCACATTCTCTGTACAGACATCGCCTAATTGGGTTTCTATGGTTTCCATCAGGATTTCCTTTACGATCGGATAATGTTCAGGCCTGACACCATAATCTTCGTGCTGCTGGCCAAGCTTCTTCAGGCCCGCCACAAGGTGTTCAGGTCGACTCAGTGAATACACCACACCCCTCAGCATATGTGTAAGTAACTTACCCTGGTCCATTAAATTATGCTTAAAAAGCCTTTCGAGGTGAGGATGACGGTCAAACAACGTGGTATAAAAGTGTTCTGCAAACCCTGCCTCATCTTTGAGCAATTCATTGAGTGTTCGCTGTACTTCCAGGTGCACATCCCCGTGGTGAAATCCTGTTATTTCATATACAGTATGTGCTTCCTCCTTGCCGCGCAATTGAACATCGGTCACCCTGGCTTCCCGAATGACATTCTCCCCCAAGGCATCATATAAGCTTTTTGAAGCCAGGATACGGGTATCTAGTTCTTTGTTCACCGACTGAATACGGCTGGCAACATTGACGGTATCTCCTATGACGGCAAATTGTTTATGCCGTGGATGGCCCACATTGCCTACAAACGCAGGACCGTAATGCAAGCCCACTCCAATACTCAATTGGGCATCAAAATTTCCCATATCCCATTTATTGAGACGGTCCACTGCATACTGCATGCCCAGAGCTGCCCTCACTGCCTGCGTACAAACAGTTTTGGCATCACCTCCAGTGGTTCCGAAAAGGGCTACGATCTCATCCCCTACGTACTGGTAGATTACGCCATTGTTCATCAGGATCGGATCCCCCATTTCCGTAAAATACCGGTTCAGCATATGAGCCAGGTCAAACGTGCCATGAGCGCCTGCCAGTAGTGTGAAGTTCCTCATATCACAAAAGAGTATGGCAAGTTCCCTTTCCTCGCCCAGGCTGTTGGTCAGGGCTTCCAGCTGAAGACTGCTGACCTCAGCATTAGTCCAGATGATCCTTTCAAGGGTTACCGATCCACTGTTGATTTTAGTCTGACAAGCCAGCCTGATTGACGGATCCCATGCCCGTGCCTCGGAGAGTTCGGTTTCCCTTTCTGTAGGAGGTGACAGGTTTTCGGCACCATCCAGTATACGGATACGGCAGGTGGTACACATCCCGTATCCCCCGCACTCATGGACATGAGGAATCCGGTGGAAAATCGACTGATCCAGCAGGTTTTTGTCCGTATTCTCCACTTCCACAGTACGATTGAGATTCCGATAGGTGATTGTTACGGGCTTCTGTGAATTCATTGAATAAGGTGCGAACCGGGATTGATAAACTATGTAACAATATATTAATTCCCTGGCTGATAACCGGATATCCCGGGAGAATTTATGGAATTATTATCCTGAAATAAGATATCCGCCATCGGCAGTATATACACCACCGGTCTGGTAGGAACCCGCATCCGAAGCCAGCAGCATGACCAGTCCGGCCATCTCATCGGGTTCTGCAATCCGGCGCAGGGGTACGGCCTTTTCATATTCGCTTACGATTTTTTCATTGGTCCAGAGCCCTTCACTGAACTTGGTCCGGATCAGTCCCGGGCACACGACATTGGAGCGGATTCCGAACCGGCCCCACTCCTTTGCCTGGTTTTTAGTCAGCATAATCAGCGCAGCTTTTGTCACACTGTATAACCCCAGCCCGAAACCGGGATGAATTCCTTCCACCGATGAGATGTGGATGATACTTCCCTTTTTCTGATCCTTCATGACTGGCAGGACGAGGTTGGACAAGGCGTAGGGTGCCTTGACATTGACCTCCATGATCTTGTCAAAAACATCATCGCCGGCCCCTTCGAGCGGACCGTAATACGGATTTATGGCGGCATTGTTGACCAGTATATCAATTCGTCCGTACTGATCCATTGTTTTTTGTACAAGCTCCTTGCGCTGTTCGGGATCACCCACATGGCAGGCAATGGCCGTTGCTTTCAACCCATCCGCCTGAAAATTTCCGGCCACCTCGCCGATGGCTTCCTGACTCCTGCTGCTGATAACCACCGAAGCTCCCTGCTCGGCAAGTCCGCGTGCAATGGATTCTCCAATACCCTTGCTTGACCCCGTGACTATGGCTACCCGACCACTCAGGTCAAACTGTTTCTTTATACGCTCCATAAATACAATTGATTTAATTCAGTTTTCAGGAAACAGGATTTCTGCATCCCTGGAGGTTATACCATCATTTTCCAGGATCGTTGACGCAATCCGGTGAACCGAGGGCATCTCATAGAAATAATAAAATTCAAGCGCCTGTAGTTTAGCCTGATAAAAGGAATCAGAAAACGGACGCTCGTCATTCCCAGGGGTTTCGCTGGCGGCCAGCCCCATCCATAGCCATTGCCAGCCAGTCACTAGTACCCCCATCATTTCCATGACCAGGGTGGCATCGGCCAGGAACCTTTCAAAATTTCCGGACCCAGCGAATTCCAGCAGAACCGTTATGACCTCCTGCGACTTTTCGAGAGACTCCCTTAGCGTTTCAGCGTACCCGGCAAGCTCACCTGATCCTGCACGAGATATGGTCTTGCCTATCTCCCGGCACAACAGCTTATATGCTTTCCCATCTTCCATGGTAATTTTCCTGCCAAGCAAATCCTGCGACTGAATGCCTGTCGTGCCTTCATAGATGGCAAAAATACGGATGTCGCGGTAGTATTGCTGGAGAATGAAGTCTGCGCAGAAACCATAACCACCCAGCACCTGCAATCCCTGGCTGACTGATTCAATCCCCTTTTCGGCGGGATAGGTTTTGGCAACCGGGGTGAGGATTTCCAGCAAGAGGTGATATTCCTGCCTTTTTTCCTTTTCAGGATGAGACAGCGACAGGTCATGATAGCGTGAGGCAAGCAAAACCAGACTCAGTGCCCCTTCGGCAATTACTTTCTGCTGCAGCAACATCCGCTTTACATCGGAATGATGGATGATGAGGCTTTGCGGTTCAGTGGAGTTCTTGGCGCCGGCATCATTGAGCCTGCGCCCCTGGGGACGTTCCCGTGCATAGGCCAGGGAAGCCTGGTATGCTGCCATGGCAATGGCCGCTGCTCCCCTGCCAACTGCAATCCGGGCACCGTTCATCATTAGGAACATATATTTCAGGCCCTGGTGGGGTTCACCTACCAGCCAGCCCCGGCATTCCCCTTTATCTCCAAAGGAAAGGTGGCTGGTGCAATATCCGCGCTGTCCCATTTTCTGAAAGTCCCCGATTGTGTTTACATCGTTAAACTGAAGTGATCCGTCAGGCCCGGGAATAAATTTTGGCACAGCAAACAGGGAGATGCCCTTCGTTCCCGGAGGGGCACCTTCTATGCGGGCCAGTACCAGGTGTACCACATTGCCAATACCCTCATAATCGCCACCCGAAATGAATATTTTCTGTCCGCTGATATGATAGCTGTCCCCTGCCGGCCGGGCCTGGGTAATGATATCTGAAAGGGAGCTGCCTGCCTGTGGCTCGGTCAGGCACATGGTACCGGCCCATTCTCCAGCCAGCATTTTCGGGACGAAACGCTGCCTCAATTCCTCCCCGGCAAAATGAACCAGTAATTCAGCCGCTCCCATGGTGAGGCCGGCATATCCGGGCAGGTGATTGTTTGCCGCTTCCTGTATGTACATATAGGCCGAGACGACCATGAGCGGCAACTGCAAGCCTCCCTCACCGGCCTCCAGGGGACCCGCAATAAGCCCCATTTCCCCGCTCTTTTTCATGTATTCAGGCACCTTCGGGTGTACAATAATGTTGCCATCCGCATAATGCGCCGGGTTTTCATCCATCTCCCGGTAACACGGGGCAAGCTCACGGTCGGCAAACGCTTTGACCGACTGGAGCATCATGTCAACAGACCCTTTGTCAAAGTCTGTGTAGCGAGGCAATGAAAGAACGGCTTCCAGGTCGTGAACCTCATAAAGCAGGAACTCCAGGGTTTCCTGGTCCAGGTATGTATTATTCATCAGGGCTGTGTTTCTTGATTGTGGAGACGGATATACATACTGTCAAGCTCGGGAGAATCGCCGTATTTTTCCCTCAGCTTTGCCAGTCGAAGCGAAAGATCCACCACTACTTCCGAGTAATCCGGGTCGTTATATACATTAGTAAGCTCCTGCGGGTCATTTCTGCGGTCATATAACTCCCATTCGTCCACATCGTGATAAAAATGGATGAGCTTATAGTCTTCCGTGACAATAGCGTAATGCCGCTTGACCATGTGCACGGCCGGGTATTCATAATAATGATAATATACCTCTTCACGATCCCATAATTCGTCCTGCCCTTTCAAAAGCGGGACAAGGCTTTCGCCCTGCATATCATCCGGGGCAGGAATGCCGGCTATATCCAAAAGGGTCTGCGCATAGTCCAGGTTCTGTACCATCTTCGTGCTGACCGAACCTGGCTCGGTCACTCCGGGCCATTTGATCATCAGGGGGGTCCGGAACGATTCCTCATAGACAAACCGCTTGTCAAACCAACCGTGTTCGCCCAGGTAGAACCCCTGGTCCGAGGTATATATGATAATGGTATTCTCCGCGAGTCCGCTTTCTTCAAGATAATCCAGCACCCGGCCTACATTATCATCCACCGATGAGATACACGCCAGGTAATCCTGCATGTAACGCTGGTATTTCCACCGCATTTTGTCTTCCCGGCTGAGTGAGGGCCAGTTCTTCCGGAACCAGAGATTGATTGAATCCAGAATCGGATCATAGGCGGCCTTCTGTTCCGGAGTGGCCCGGTTATACGGACCATAAAATCCGTTCCAGGCCACAGGCTCCACATAGGGTTCGACCCCGCCCATTTCTTCCAGGGTCTCCGGACGAATCTTGGAGTCATGGCTGTAGCGCTGGTGCAGGAGAATGTTCATCTCCGCTTCCTTTGCCGCCGACCCCCTGCCTTCATAATCGTCAAACAGCGTGGGCGGTTCAGGAAATTGTTTCTTTGTGAATTCAGCGAATTTATCCGGCCTGGGCCACCAGGGACGGTGGGGCGCCTTGTGCAGGTACATCATCATGAACGGCCGGTCCTTGTCCCGTTCATTCTCCAGCCAGTTCAGGGTCAGGTCGGTAATAATGTCGGTCACATACCCGATAATCGTGGTATCACCGTCGGGAGTAATGAAATCCGGGTTTATGTAATTACCCTGCCCGGGCAGTATCATAAAATCATCCACCCCTTTGGGATTGTTTCCGAAATGCAGCTTCCCATACATCGCGGTCTGGTAGCCGGCTTGCTGGAATAACTGCGGAAAGGTGACCTGGGTTGAATCAAAAGGCCTGATATTATCTACCTTCCCATGAATATGGGTATGTTTTCCCGTAAGAATGGTCGCCCGTGACGGTGCGCAAATCGAATTGGTGACGCTCGCATTGGTAAACAGCATGCCACCTTGCGCGATCCGGTCTATCTGCGGGGTCCTGATCAGGTGGTCTGCATAGGCACTGATCGCCTGGTAGGCATGGTCATCCGACATGATGAAAAGAATATTGGGGCGACTGTCGGTGGTCTCTTCACCGGGGGGTTTGCAGGAGAATAAAACCTGGGTTGCAATCAGCAGAATTAACAGGGAGCGCAATTCAGACATAGTAATAAAATGAGTTCGGCGATCAAAATACGATTATTTCCCAGGAATGCCTGATAATTTTTTACCTTGCATTTCAACTAACCCATGTTAATAATGAAAGAAGTGATCATCTCCTGCTTATTGTTCTTTGGCACCAGCGTCGTATGGGCACAGGCTGATCCCCCGCTGCGTTTTACCTTTAACCATGTGGCCCTGTCGGTCAGCGACCTGGATGCGTCTTCGGATTTCTATCATGAAATACTTGGTTTTACAGAGATCACCAACCGGACCCAAAAGGAAAGCATTCGCTGGTTTTCACTTGGATCAGACAAGGAATTGCACCTGATATCCGGTATCCCGGAACCTGTTCAGGTAAACAGGGCCGTTCATTTTGCCATCAGTACACCTGATTTCGACACGTTTGTGAACCGCCTTAAAGCGCGTGAAATCCCGTTTCAGGACTGGGCGGGTACTTCCGGAAATATCTCCGTCAGAGCAGACGGTATCCGCCAGATTTATGTGAATGATCCGGACGGATACTGGATCGAAGTAAACAGTGCTTCCGAGTAAAACCCATTAATCCCTTGCCCATGAGAAATTTTGTCATTACCCTGTTTCTTATGAACCTCGCCTTGATTTCTGAAGCTCAGACGGAGAATGTGACGCCGGCTGAATCTACCTGTACAGCCAGGCATGAAAACTCCCTGGCCGAAGTGCAGGGAAAACTTGTCCTGGTGGGCGGAAGAGGTATGCGCCCGGTAGAAAGCTGGGACCCGGAAACCGGGGAATGGACGAGCCATCCGGGACCACCGCTGGAACTCAACCACTTCCAGGCTGTCAGTTACAAAGGTGAACTATGGGTACTTGGGGCTTTCACCGGCAGCTTTCCGCATGAAATACCTGTTCCTGATATCTATATCTTCAACCTGGAACATGACGAGTGGCGAAAAGGTCCGTCGATTCCGGAAGACCGTAGACGGGGGGCGGCCGGCGCCTTTGTGTATAAGGACAACATCTACCTGATTGGTGGCGAAACGGACGGGCACTATGAAGGCTTTCAACCCTGGTTTGATAAATACGACCCGTCTGACAAGACCTGGACTCGTTTACCCGATGCCCCCCACCCAAGGGACCACGTTAGTGTGGCGGTGGTTAATGATAAGCTGGTAGTAGCCGGGGGCAGGCAGTCTTTCTACAAAGAAAATAAGGTGATAGATACCACGCTTCCCTATGTGGACATCTATGATTTTACGAGTGGCAAATGGATAACCGCACCGGATGCCTCGAATATTCCAACAGAGCGTGCCGGTGCATCGGCTGTCGCGTATGGCAGCGAAGTGTTCATAATTGGTGGAGAAAGTGGCGCCCAAATACCTGCACATAATGAAGTGGAAGCATTTAACCCTGAGACCAATACCTGGAAATCCTACCCGGTACTCGGGCAGGGGCGTCACGGAACCGGTGCGGTGAATAGTAACGGAACGATCTACATCGCAGGTGGATCTGCCAATCGCGGGGGCGGACCCGAGCTTTGTCATCTGGAAGGATTTACGCCGGAGGATTAACCTCAGGGTGAAATCGATACAGGTGTCGTAGTAAATTCAATCTTATCCAGCCCCGAGCCGGAAAGATACATTTCAATTGTAAAGGAGACATTTTCCAGTTCCTTCCCCGGCGCGACGACAGGAAACAGTATAAATTCCCAACCAAAGCTCTCCATAGGGTTGTCCCACATGTCATCGGTATAGGTTGCCGGAAATACCTGATAAACTTTTCGTTCCCAATCCATTATCACTCCAAGAGCGAATAATGAAGACAAATCAGCGTCCGTATTCAGACTTTCTGAATAGGCTGCGTCTGAATAAATCCGGATTGAATCGGTTCTTGTCAGCATTTCAGGAGGGAGCGGCGAGCAGGCATAAACAGGAGTGAAAAAACCGTTTGGGTACATGGTTTCAGCCTCTGCTTTCACACGGTATGATTCTGTCTCGAAATCGATCAGTATTCCAAGCTCATTGTACCGGACAGGCATTTCTTCAAGAGTGCTGAATGTACTGTCACTTCCATTAAAATGGACCATGTCAGAGATGTAAGAGGATACCTGGATGGGAGGATCACCCCCGCAGTCCGGAATCATTGAGCCGCATGATCCAATTACCGAAAGCACGGTGAAAATCAGCCATATTGTAATAACCCTTAGTAACAAAGCCACTTTCCTTTTGATATTCTCTTGAATTCAAAATACGCAGTTCAGAGGCCTGATGAAAGGCAAGTGCTGAAAGCCATCATACTAATAATTGCAAATAGTCCCAATCCGTGGAACCGGCACGTGTACATTTGCGAATTATGCAAAGGTAGCAGGATAAAGGTCATTCTCCCCACTTCCAGTCGCCCTGCATTTTCAGGTTTTCTTCCAGTCCGTTTTCAATCATAAACTCCCTGGTTTCTTCCGAATTCATTTTTTTCGCGGGCAACGTATCGGCGTCGGCGATGGCATACAGCATCATCGTGCCAAAGCGGGCCGTATTTCGCATGTGATCTTCATTGACCAGGCTGAAATCATCACAATCGGCATGGTAACAGCTGTAAATCCCGCGATCAAGGTTGGAGTGGACCGAAAGAATCGGCACACCTGCGAGCATAAACGGCTGATGATCACTGTGCAGGCCGGCCCGGGAGCTGAAGGATCCTGCATACACGGTGTCCAGGCTTGTTATCTGCCGGTTCAGGTTTGCAAAAAAGGCGGTATCAATCCCTGAACCTGATGCATTGATACCCACCGGGTTACCGCTCATATCCAGGTTCATCATGAACTTGATCTGATCGATCGTACCATTCTCCTCTTCCTCTTCTACCATATGTGTGGAGCCGAGCAGACCCTGCTCCTCTCCCATAAAAAACGCAAACTGAACGGTTCGTTTTGGCTTCAGGTTGTTGGCTTTAAATGTCCTGGCGATATCCAAAACAGCGAATGAGCCGATGCCGTTATCAATAGCTCCTGTGGCCAGGTCCCAGCTGTCAAGATGGCCCCCCACGATGATCCGTTCGTCCGGGAATTCAGTACCCGGGAGGGTGGCAATTACATTGCGAGCTTTAATGAGCCCGCTGTTATTGGTCATTTGAATGTGAGCACTGACACTTCCGGGGTTTTCGTTAAGTTTATTTACAAGATGTCTGCCGTCTTCAAGCCCTATGCACACGGCCGGTATTGGCAGCAATTCCCCGGTCACCGAGGCGGTACCGGTCAGCAGCACCCCGCCTTCCACCCGGTTATAGATTATCACACCGGCCGCGCCATGTCGAATTGCCAGCTCGGCCTTCTCTGAACGGTGCAGGTTGCGTGTTCCTTCAGGTTCGCCGTCAAGTAGCCCGATAAACACGAGGGCGATCTTTCCCTGAAGGGAATCCCCGATATTTTCATAATCTCTGGTCAGCCCGCTGCCCATGTTAAGAACTTCGGCGGTCACATCCGCCGACACAGGCGAATGGCCAAGGCTCACCGCCGGTACTTCACGACCGTCCGGCCCCAGTGTCACCATGATATCTCCCCGGCTCCAAGCTTCTACCTCGAATTCATCGAATGTAACATCCTCATAGCCATAGGATGTTAATTTATCATATATGTATTGCTCAGCCTTTTTGCCGTTTTCAGACCCGGTCAGGCGATGACCTATGGTTTCGGTCGCTTCTTTGAGGCTGGTGTACCCCTCGGAGTTGGCTTTAACCTCCTGGTCGATCCTGTTAAATGTTTCTGAAACGGAAGCTTCCCTTTCCGAACATGAAAAGAACAGAATCGTAAGCAGCGGAAGAATAAAAAGTTTTTTCATTATGGTTGTTGTTTGGTGGTAAAAGTACCGCTTGTCTTCGAGAAAAGACAAGCGGTTTATATGAATGGCTTTACTGTTACGTAACGTCAGTCAACTTCCATGAACCGTTTATCGCCGCACATCCTGACAACGCGTGGCATAAACGTACCGAGAACATCCACCAGCGATTCCTGGCGGGCCATGACCTGGCGGATATCCTTGTACACCATCGGGGCTTCATCCAGTCCTGAACCAATCAGCTCGATTCCCGCAGAGCGGAGATGCTTCAGCACTTCCGACTTTGAAAGGGTCTGCTTGGCCCGGGTCCGCGACATAACCCTTCCCGCTCCGTGCGAGGCGGACCGTATGGAGCGTGTCTCACCTTTACCCCGGACGATAAAACCCGGGGAGGTCATGGATCCGGGTATTATACCCAACACCCCCTCACCTGCCGGGGTTGCCCCTTTCCGGTGTACGATGAGCTCATCTCCGTCCGGACCGGTTTCACGCCAGGCGAAGTTATGATGGTTTTCCACTCTGGCCAGGGGTGATTCCCCGAATGCCTCCGCCATCCGGTCATGGATCTGGTGATGACAGGCCGAGGCATAATCCCCCGCCAGGGTCATTGCCAGCCAGTACTCCTGACCGGCTTCCGTATCAAGGTCAAGCCATGCCAGGTGCTTTGCCTCTGAGGGCAATTTGCAGGTATCCATGGCCAGGCGCGTATAATGCCTGGCAATATTCGCCCCCAGTCCGCGGGAGCCCGAATGAGACAACACAGACAGGTATTTCCCCGGCGCAAGTCCGAGTTCATTCTCCGGCCCGTGTATATCGGCAACCCCAAACTCCACGAAGTGGTTACCGCCTCCCGACGTACCTATCTGCGCATAAGCCCGGTCCTTGAGTCCTTTGAGGACATTTATTTCACGGAACTCCTCCCTTTCAAGAACCTCATGCTCGCGGGGCTTTTTAAATCCCTCGTTACCGAATTTGCTATGGTCCATCAGCATCTTCCGCAATTCATCCACATGATTATGGATATATCCCGGCGAGATGTCAAAGACAGAAAGGCACATCCGGCAACCGATATCCACGCCCACTCCATACGGGATGACCGCATTACGCGTCGCCAGGACCCCTCCGATCGGGAGGCCGTACCCATGGTGAGCATCCGGCATCAGGGCACCTGCCACAGCCACGGGAAGCTTCATGGCGACTTCCATTTGATGAATCGCACCCGGCTCAATCCCTTCTTCTCCATAGATTGCGTATGGAATCCTTTGCGCGGCCAGCGAAAGTTTTTCCTGATGATCCGTCTGAATGATCAGGGCCTTCGCCACTGCACCCAGTGTTTCATGCTTCACATACAGGGCGGGTTCTTTCACAACCCGTTCAAGCAGATCGCGTTTAAACTTTTTGCTTTTTCCCTTGTAGTGACTTTCCATGGCAGACATGATCATTCCTATGACCCGTCCTTCCGGGAATCCGAGGGCACGCAGTTCCTTTCCTGTTAATTTACTACTTGCCATTATTTCTAAATTTATCGATTTAAAACATATTTATAGGGAAAGGCTGTGCCCGAAGGCACAACCTCAGGAATGAGGAGAAAATATATCCCGTAGCTGATCGACGACCTGGCTGCCCCCGGACAGCGAGATGGTATTGATCTTTTCCGCGATTTTCTCCACGTATTCCATTTCCTTCAGCTTGAACAACATTGAGTTGTCTTCCATCAGCTTTGCGGTATTCAGCAAGCTCCTGGTGGAGGCAGTTTCCTCCCTCCTGGTGATCACACTGGCTTCCGCCTTTTTTTGTGCGATCAGGACCTGGTTCAGGATATCCTTTACATCCCCGGGGAGAATGATATCCTTAATCCCGCAATAACTGATCTTCAAACCCAGATCTTTCGCGTTTCCGCTCAAAGAGTCTAGTATAACTTCTCCTGCCTCGCCTTTTCTGGCCAGCAGTTCATCAAGGGTTACCCCGCTGATATATTCCCGGAGAGAAAGCTGTGTGGCCACATACAATTGCTTCTCATAATCCTTATTCCCGATAAGGGCTTTTTCCAGGTCAGTTACTTTGTATACAGTGCTGAAGTTTACCCGGATGGCCGCCTTATCCCTGGTCAGGATCTCCTGGCCGGAAACTTCCATAGCCTGGACCCTAAGGTCAGCCCGGGAAACCACAATGTTCCTGGCATTCTTCCAGAAATAGTAATCCCCTGGTCCAAGTACCCTGTCGGGCTTATTATCCACAAACAACACGCCTCTTTCGTAAGATTCCACCCGACAAACCCTTACGTAGGGAACAAGTTCCTTTCGTTTGATAATGTCGATGGCGATATCCTCGGTGATATCCACCTTTGAGAGATCGGCTGTTACAAATGAGTATTCCTTCAGGCCTTTCCAGAATGCATAGCGTCCCGGAGTCAGTATTCCGGTAAACTTTCCACGCTCGAACTGCAACACCAATTCAGTGTCAGCAACATCCACGATTTCCAGCATGGATGCCAGGGATTCATCCCTTAGCAGCAATTCCAGATCAGTTTCCGGTACGAAGGGCCTGGCCATGTCAAAGGTATACACCTTATCGAACGGCAAGACCCAGTAAACACCGGCCTTGAGGGTTTTCAGGTAGTTACCATTCCGGTATACCAGTCCTGCCCTGCCTTCATTAATTCTAACCCTTTTCATTTTTCATTCGGTTAAATTGTTACACATCATTTATAATTATCAGCCAATAATTCTCCATTAAAAGGAAGCGGCACTTCCACTCCGCCGGCTTCGTGCGGGGACCCGGGTTAAGTCCTCGCCAGCCTGCAGGAGTACCATCCGGTTGGCACCCGGTGTTTACCGCGATCACATGATCACGACAAAGACCTGATGTAAACAGGCGGCAGTCAGGCAGCAGACGGGGACGGTATCCTCCTTATCCGCGCACAATTCCGGTTCTCCCCCAGTCCCACCAGGGAACTGACGGGGAAATGAAAGCACTGCTTCCAGTCGGTCTTTTTTGGAAGGGACCGTCTTCCTGACAGATTTTTAGTCTGACATAAACCCACGTTAAAGTGTGGTGCTCTACCAGTTTGAGCTACAGGCCCTGGGGCCTGACGGGATTCGAACCCGCAACATCAACAGGTGACTACTGTTTTACCGGTTAAACTATCCGCCACGGGCGGAGAAGGACTCGAACCTTCACTATTAGTCAGGGGAAACAGCCCGGTTTCATCAGCAGTATACCCACACCCACAGGGCAGGCACTTCCGGGCCATAAAGACCCTGGACAAGGCTGATATCCGTTACTTTTCCACGCTTTCTTTCACTGTAAAAGAAAGGTCTTCAGGGCATTCTGCCCTCAATATTTCAGCAGGAACTATTGCCTGCTAAGGGCGAGACAAGGGAATCGAACCCTAACCTCCGGAACCACACTCCGGTATGCTGCCAGTTACAACAGTCTCACCAAATGGAGCGGCCGCTTTTCGTTAACGGTCCGCCCCGGCCAATTCCCCGGAGCTTTTTCAAACATCACAGCACAAACGGAATGCTGCTTATGGGCTTTAACCATTCTCCGGATCCGGGAGGCACCCGTTCTGCCCCTCCCTTGACATCTTATGCATTACCTGCCCCGGGCGACAATTTTTCCGGCGCAACGCTGGTCTCCGGGCATAAAAAAAGCCCGGCTTTCACAGGCCGGGCTTCGTACACATAACGCACTATCGTCATGATCTGAATATACCGATCCTGTGAATAATATTCTCCAACAAATCCAGGGCATGATGGCCTGGACGTAACACGATTTGAAAATCCATTTTTATTTCTTTCATATTTTCCGTCAGTATATTGATCAAAAAAAAGCCCGGACAAATTGCCCGGGCTGCCAATATCTTTATTCGATAAATATTAACATTCTCCGGGTCCGTAAAGCATATACTCATCTGTTCCTGCGCGCAGACAGAACTGATTTAATGCCATATGTTCCAGATACATTTTCATCATTTTTAATTTCAGGGATGCAATAATTGTAAAATTTTTAACACCATACAACAAAAATCTCATAATTTATTTCCTTGTTAATATTTCGGGCGGAAGATCGGCATGGACTTTTGGCAGACTGCCTGTTGATTATGAGTCCTTTAGGTCATCCTTGTCCGTCGAATCCGCGGCGTCCTCCTGATCACCGGGTTCTGTTGTCTTACCCCGGGCTTTCAGGTTTTCTTCCTTTTCCTCTTCTTCTTCCAGGTGGTGCATGTCTTCCTTCATGTGCCGGACACCCTCAGGCACCATATGGTCTATTACTTTTTCTCCATGGAAAAAAAGGCTGGACGGATCCAGGGAATCACTGTAGGTAGCCCCGTAAATTTCCCACAGCGTAATGAATAATGCGGCAATTACTGGTCCTATTATAATACCCGAGGCCCCGAAAAGAGCCAGTCCACCGAGTGTACCGAAGAAAATCATCAAATCGGGCAGCTCTGCCTCCTTCCCAACCAGTTTAGGACGAATGAGGTTATCGATATTCCCGATTACAATGGCACCAAACAGGATAAGCCCAGTGCCGGCCACTACTTCGCCGGTTACCAGGAGAAAAAGACCTGCCGGGAGCCATACGATCGCCGGACCGACAGCCGGCACAATGGAAAACACTGCCATGATAACACCCCAGAACAACGTATTTGGAATGCCGGCAATCCACATGGCCACCCCACCCATGGCACCCTGGATCAAACCTATGACAAACGTGCCTTTGAGCGTGGCCCGGGTAACAGTGGTAAACTTGGAAAGCAGCAGGTTTTCCTGTTCAGATTTTAACGGAAGCATGTAGAGCATCCATGCCAGGTAATTCTTCCCATAAATAAGGAAGTAGTACATGGTAAAGAGCATGACGAAAAAATCAAAAATAAAATTGATCGCCCCGCTTGAAATATGTCCGAGGTTATTAATCACAAATTTGCCCACCCCAGCGATCAGTCCTTCAAGCGTAGCCAGGAACTTCTCGTGATCAGGGAAAAACTGCTGTACAACCGGAATTTCATTGATCCTGTCCAGAAGTGTGCTCTGGTCACCCAGGTTTTCCTTGATGGACGGACCAATTGTCTGGCTGGCATTTATGGCTTGTTCGACCACCAGCACCAGCACCCCTCCCAGGGGCAGGATGATAATGAATACAAACAGGATAAGTGTAATGATGCTGGACAGGGCCTGTCGTCCGCCAATCTTTTTGGTGAGCCTTGTATGAAAGGGATATAGTAATCCGCTGAAAATGGCCCCCAGGAGTATGGCCATCAGAAATCCACGGATCATGGTAACGAATATGGCGGAAACGATCAGGGTCATCAGGAGGACTGTGACCCGGTTGAAACTGTTCTTGTTCATGGCGTTATTTATACTACGCCCTGAATATAGAAAAATTTGGTTATGTAAATGGCTGAACAGCCAAGAATTAAGCGGGGATTACAGCGACATGTGAAGGATGGGAAAGGGTTTCCCGTTGGGATCCAGCGGAGATCTTGAGGTCACCCGAAAACCCATTCGCTGGTAAAATTCGGAGGCATATGCATTATCTTCATTGACATCCACCAGGGTAGCGCCCAGTGAATCAACGGCAAAACGCAAAAGATGCTTTCCCAGTCCCCTGCCACGGTATGCAGGATCCAGAAACAGCATCTCGATCTTATTTTCGGATAGTCCGACGAAACCCGTTATACGTAACTCCTCACTGCTGATCACATACAGATCAACCATGTCCAGGTATGTATGACGTACCAGGGGCTTGAAATGGGCAATATCATCCTCTGACAGAAAATGATGGGTGGCTCTGACGGACGCTTCCCAGACTTCTGTGATCTCATCGTATTGATCGGATGTTGCCTTAACAGGTACTGCAAAATTTTTCATGATATCCTGATGCACCTGAACTACGGAGTGGTTGGATCAGATGGTTTCGACATTCACGGCGACCAGACCTTTGGGTCCTTTTTCCAGTGTAAATCTAACTTTGTCACCTTCACGAACCTGTTGCTTTAAACCATTGACATGAACGAAATAGCGTTCGCCAGTCTGGCTCTGGTCGATAAATCCGTACCCTTTATTGTCATTAAAAAAGGCGATTTTACCCCGGCGTTCCAGTGTAAGGTCTTCCTTTTCCTTTTTGGGTACACCGACAACAATGTCTTCGGCTTTTACTTTCTTCTTATCTGACTTTTCTGGCGGGGTGTCGACAATGTTTCCATTTTCGTCCACATAGGCCATCATGTCATCCAGCTTGCCGCTGGTTTCCTGCTCGCGTTTCTCTTCGCGACGTTCGGCTTTTTCTTTTTTCTTTTGTCTTTTCTTTTTTTCTCGTTCCTTCTTATTGAAGGTAATTTGGGATCTTGCCATATAATTTATTTTGGGTGTTACATAAAAAGTGACCGGCATTCATCCGCCGGTCACTTCCTGATTTACTGATTAGTCAATACGACGAACTTCTACCGCATTCATTCCTTTGCGTCCAGGCTGAACGTCAAATTCTACACGGTCATTTTCCTGAACTTCGTCGATAAGTCCGCTCTGGTGAACGAAAATATCTTCGCTGCCGTCTTCCGGCTTGATAAAACCAAATCCTTTGGTCGCATTGAAAAACTTTACTACTCCTTCTTGCATAATTGTACTATTTGATTGTTACTAAAATTCTTTATTCTACAAATGTATAAGCCATTCCCACATTGCCTGCTCTTCCTGTGCGCCCGATCCGGTGCACATAGCTGTCCATGGTTCGCGGAAGCTGATAATTGATCACATGCGATACATGATCAATGTCAATGCCCCTCGCGGCCACATCAGTCGCAACCAGCACACGGCTGGTTCCGTTTTTAAACCGGTTGATCGCCCGGATTCTGAAATTCTGGGTTTTATCCCCATGTATATGGCTGGCATTTACGCCCGCCCTGTTCAGTTTCTTACTCAGTTTATCCACCATTCGCTTCGTCTCCGCAAATACGATAACCCGTTCGAAGGAATCTTCACTGATAAGATCAAGTAATTTCTCAAACTTATCTTCTCCTTCATGTACCCGGAGAATGTGTTGCTCCACATTGGCGCTTGCATCCGATCCGTTATTTACCTTGATCACCAGCGGATCATACACCAGGTCACGTATAAGACCCTTCTGGGAAGGATCCATCGTGGCTGAAAACAGCATGGTCTGCTCACGGTTTCCGATTGCCTTGACCATTTTCTGGATATCATTGATAAAGCCCATGTCAAGCATGCGGTCAAATTCATCCAGGATCAGGACCGAAATTTCCTGCAGGCGCAATGCACCGCGGTCGGCCATGTCCAGAAGACGTCCTGGCGTACCAATAATAAAATGATTTAAACGCCTCAGCTTCTTGATATCCTGACCTACATTGGTACCCCCAATGAAACAGGCTGACTGGAAGTTCATTCCGCGGGTCAATCCCCTGAATTCCTCTTCCACCTGAAGTGCCAGTTCCCGGGTTGGAACAACGATCAATGTGGAAAAAGGGTTCCTGCTCGTCATAAGCCGGTTTACCAGGGGAATCAGAAACGCAGCCGTTTTACCGGTCCCCGTGCTGGCAACCCCCACCATGTTTTTACCATCGAGCAGCGGCTGAAGTGATTCCTGCTGAATCTCCGTAGGCCATTCATACCCTTTTGAAAGGATATTACTCTTCAGCTTTTCCTCAAGGGGCATTTGCGCAAAACTTTGCGCTGCCCTGAATTTTTCAGGTTTGGGTGTCGCTGCGCTTTTACGCATCAGCTGATTTGGGTCCAGGACGGAAGATTTTTGATTTTTCTTCCTGCCGGACGGGCGATTATTCCTGCGACGTCCTGTCACAGGAGAGTTTCTTTTCTTTTTGCTTTTATAATTATTCATGAAATGTCTATTAACGGGGCAACAGTTCTTTTGAACCTGCCACCTGGGGAATGGGCTGTGTTTCCATCCTCCCGAGTTGACGCAACATCTGGTAATGACAGACCACTGCGTCTATAAATGTTTTTTTATACAGGTAAGGCACACCGTATTCCTCCGCAGTCTGGCGAATGATTGGTGCGATCTTGGGGTAATGCACATGACATATGTTCGGAAACAAATGATGTTCAACCTGGTAATTAAGTCCCCCGATAAACCACGAGAATATTTTGCTTTTCGGGGCATAATTACTCGTAGTAGCCATCTGATGGATGAGTCGTTCAGATTCTATCATACCTTCCTCATTCGGCAGCGGATAATCTGTATTGGGCATCACGTGGGCGGTTTGAAAAACCAGTGACAAGCTCAGACCGGTCACAAAATGGCTGCTCAGGAATGCCAGGAAAATAACCCAGAAAGGAAAAGGAGCAAACAGGGCGGGCAGAATAAGTGTATAGGAAAAATACACCAGTTTCCACAGTATGATACGTCCCACGTGCTTCCAGTACGTTTTACGGTCACCAACGAGCCCTTTCTGATAGTACCTTTCCAAACGGATAAAATCTTTGGTCGTCACCCATGACAGGGTAGACAATCCATAAAAGAACCAGGTATATAAATGCTGAAAGTTGTGTACTTTTTTCTTTGGCACATGCGGTGAAAACCTCAGGAATCCCGGGGCATTAATATCGTCGTCGTGCTCACTGATATTTGTGTAGGTGTGATGCAGTACGTTGTGCTGGATTCTCCAGACCTCATCATTAGCCCCGATAAGGTTCATCGTATAACCCAGAAAACGGTTTACACGCTGATGTTTTGAGTAAGACCCGTGAATAGCATCGTGCATCACGCCCATGCCCACTCCGGCCTGACCGAACCCACTGATTATATACAAGCCAAAGAGCAGCCATATACTGGATACCACGCCCGTTGATACTACGATCAGGGGAACGAAAAGCATTCCAAGCATTACAACACTCTTGATTATCATCGAACGGTTGGCGTACCGTGAGATATTCTGGTGTTTGAGGTATTCTGCCACACGTGTCCTGAGCGTTGCAGAAAAATCAGCACCACCTGATGTTGAAAAAGATAACTTCTTGATAAAATAGAATTTAGATAAATACTTACTTACACCATTAAATGAGTACTGTACTATCGCTTCCTACAAATGAAGCGCGGTCCTGACCGGACCAGAGTGTGGTGAAGTATGAAGATAAAAAAGTATATGTCCTGCAGGGATACTCTCGAACTGATACTACCGGGAGCCCCGCTCCCATACTTATTTAATGCTACGGTCTTATACCGTATTTCGCTACAAAGGAACGCATAATAATCCAGTATACCTAATTTCTTAAAAATAACGGCCTGTGGTCAATTGACACCTCTGCAGGAAATATCCAGCCAGGAATATAGTATATGAGTCGTGTATCAGATTGGACAATGAAGACTATTTTTTGTATATTCCATATATACCAATCCTTCCCGTGATGAAAACCCTGCCAATCCTGCCCGTATTAATACTGTGTATACCTCTTCTGGCTTACGGCCAGGCCGACTGTGACAAAGTAAATATGCCGGAAGATCCGGTCGCGAAAAAAAATACGGAAAACCACCTGGCCCGTTTTTCCGACCTGATCGGGGAAGAAAAATATGCTGCTGCGGTCCCCCACCACCAGTGGCTCATGGCCAACCAGCCGCAGTTGAATAAAATAATCTATGTCAACGGCGCCAAAATGTTTAATGCCCTTATCGAGTCTGCAGCAGATGATTCACAAAAAATGATTTATGTGGATTCCCTCATGCTCACCTACGACATGCGCATCCAACATTGTAACAATGAGGCAGAAGTATCCGCACGTAAGGCCTATGATTCATACCGCCATACTATTCGCAATACCGACCGGCTGGAGACCAACCTGGAGTTGTTTGACCGGGCTTTCGAACTCGGCGGACAGGACATTCCCACCTACATGATTCTCCCCTACATGAATGTGGTCCGGTATAACTATTCCATCAAAAAAAACCTCTCCGAGGAGCAGCTGACGGAACGATATAATCACGTAACCTCTATTCTCCAGAACCGGGAAGGCCAGGAAGGTATTGACAGAATCTTGGTCGCAGTAGAAAACATGTACATCGATGAGGTGCTTGGTGAGATTCCTGACTGCGCCACCATCAAGGACAAACTGGGACCCCGGTTTGAAAAAGACCCGTCCAACGAAAAGGTGGTGCGGCTGTTGTTTTCCCTGCTCACCCGTGCCAAATGCACCAGTGACCCGCTTTGGCTGGAGACTGGCGAGGCTTTTGTTAAACTCGACCCCAGGTACAGTACCTACATGACGCTGGCGTCTGTGGCACTGTCTAACGGGGATGTCGGGCGCGCACAGTCGCTGATGAACAGTGGTCTTCAGTATGCCGAAAGCCCCGAGGACAAATCAGCAGCCTACCTGCGCCTGGGTGCTATCGAGACAGAAAAGGGTAATTACAGTGACGCGCGTGCCTTTTACCGGAAAGCGCTCGGGGCCGATCCCGGAAACAAGGACGCCTACAATGCCATAGGCAATTTGTATATGCGGAGCTTCGACCGCTGCAAGGAGGAAAAGAACAAGGTGAATGACCGTCTTATCTACCTGGCTGCGTATGATAAATTCGTTGCCGGGGGAAACATGGAAATGGCGCAGCAGGCCAAAGAACAGTTTCCTTCCAAGGTAGAGGTATTCGAACAAAACATGGATGTCGGCACTGAAAAGAATACGGGCTGCTGGGTCAACGAAACCGTGGTCCTCCGCACGCGGGACTGACACCTGGTAATTACTGCACTTCCTGTCCGGCCGGTATCGCTTCCAGGTCCCGGATCAGGACCGGTGCCCCGTAGCCCAGTTCACTCAGTTTTTCCATTTGGGTTTCCGCATCACCAACTACCACGTAGATCATGCGATCAGGATCTGCATATTTGCGCGCCAGTTCGATAATCTCCTCACGGGTAATCTCTTTTACCGTATTCTCCCGTTCCTGGATATAATCCGGTGACCAGCCATAGGCACTTAATTTCTCCAGCATATCCAGCTTGGCCCCCGGTGTTTCAAAGGAACGCGCATTGCTCTTCATGAAATAGCTACGGGTATTCTCCAGGTCCTCATCGGTAAACGTTTCGGGGTACTGCTCCAGGATCTCTTTAATCAGGGCCGCAGATTCGTAGGTAACATTTGTACGCACCCCGCTGCGGATACTGAAGGGTCCGGGGAATTCACCCCCGTTAAAATCAGAACCAATACCATAGGTATATCCTTTTCCTTCCCGGAGTTCCTGCATGAGCCGGGCAGCGAACCCGCCTCCCCCGAGCTTATAATTCATCAGGGTGGCCGGCCAGTAATCCGGATCCGTTTCTGGCATTGCCAGGTACCCAAAGTAAAGGACCGACTGTTTTGCGCCCGGAACGTCGTAGAAATAGACGGTTGAGCTTTCCGGCTGATAGGGCTCCACGGACGGGGGAAAGTCTATTTCTCCCTGTTCCCAGGCGCCGGCCAGTTTCTGTATGGGCTGGAGGACAGCCTCCCGGCCAAGAGAGCCTACCACATGCATGGCGGTTATATTGGGAAGGATCGCCTTTTGATAGTAGGCCTGCAGGTCCTCGAGGGTTATTGACTCCACGCTTTCCCGGGTGCCGCCGGGGTCATTTGACAGAATATGGTCACCATATACTACCTTTCTGAAAGCGTTGTCTGCCAGCGAATTCGGATTGCCCATCGCCTGCTCAATGGCACTGAGTGCATCCTGACGGGCCAGGACAAATTCGGTCGAATCCCACCTCGGCTCAAGCAGGATTTCCCTGACCAGTGCCATCGTTTCTGCGTAATTCCTGGAAAGGGTTGTGCCGGAAACGGTGATCCCGGTTGTGCCGGAATACACATTTATTCTTGCCCCCAGTGCATCGATCGCCTGTTCGAGTTCCAGCGCCGTCTTATTCCTCGTTCCCTTGGTCATCATTTCGGCCACCAGGCTTGCGACACCCGTTTTATCCGGGTCCTCAAGCATCAGACCCCCTTTGAGTTTCATGGTAAACTCAACCAGGGGAAGTTCATCGGTTTCAATGCCAAAAACCTTCATTCCGTTATCCAGCGTGGTTTGCCAGACTTCCGGCACCTTCATGGCCAGGTCTTTTCCGTACGGAGGCTCCTCCGACCTGTCAAATGAAGAGGGAGTCCGTACATACTCCTGTTCGCCTGCCAGCTCAAAAGATTCACCTTCTCCTTCCGTCACAAAGGCCTCCTCGATTACCGATGCCTCCGTGGCTTCATGTATAGCCAGCTGCGGTGAGCCTTTCGGTACAAAACTGGTACTGATATACGGCTTATCCTTGATATATTTTTCATACACACGCTGCACATCGCCGCTTGTAACCTCCAGGGTCTTTTGAATGTCCTTGTTAATATACCCGGGGTCATCGGCGAAGATATTGTACTGGGCAAGCTGAAAGGCTTTCCCCAGAACGCTGGAAAGTCCTGAATAATAACGGGTTTCGATCCCGGCTTTGATTCGCTCAAGGTCGGCTTCCGCAAAACCTTCCTGCTCGAATTTATCGAATGCACGCTGTACGGATTGATAGACCGTATCCAGGTCGGTGCCGGGGAATGCCCGGACGGACAAACGTATTTCACCGGCAATCTCTGCTGTGAACGGGAACATGGAGACATTGGAAGTCACCTGGTCCTGCTCAACAAGGACTTTATAAAAAGGCGAATTCTTCCCATCGGTCAGTAACCGGGCGAGTATATCCAACGCGTAGGCATCCGGGTGATATAGTTCCACACCAGGCCAGACCATCTGAAGCGCCGGCAGGCGCGCGAAGTTGTCTTCGTAATACAGGTGTTTGGTATTATCCAGGCTGACCGGCTCAGGTTGCACCGCCGCAACTTCTTCTCCCCGCGGAATTTCATCAAAGTATTTATGTACCCATTCCCTGGCCTGGTCCAGGTCAAAATCCCCGGCGATTACCAGCGTAGCGTTGTTAGGACCGTAATACTTGCCGTGAAACTCCTTAACATCTTCCAGGGTCGAATTCTGAAGGTCTTCCAGCGTACCAATAACTTCCCAGCTGTACGGGTGCCCTTCGGGATACAAATTGGTGGTCACCACGTAATTACTGTGACCGTAAGGCCGGTTATCATACGACTGCCTCTTTTCATTCTTCACCACCTGCTTTTCCTTGGTAAGCACATCTTCTGTCACGGTATTGATAAAATAACCCACCTTGTCAGCTTCCGCCCAGATCATTTTCTCCAGCGCATCGCGCGGAACGGTCTGAAAGTAATTCGTACGATCCCGGCTGGTCGAACCATTCGCTCCCGACCCGCCGATCCGGCTGCTCATCTTGTCAAGGCCGCCTTTCCCAAGATTCTCCGACTCAAGAAAAAACAGGTGCTCAAACAGATGGGCAAACCCTGTTTTGCCGGGCTGTTCCCGGGCCGAGCCCACGTGAAAGGTCAGGGCTACGGCCACCACCGGATCTGAGTCATCCTGGTGAAATACGACTTCCAGTCCATTATCCAGGGTCATCTTCTCAAAATCAATCGAGAGAGCCGCATTTTGTTCTTCGGACTCCTCCGCAGGGGAAGAACATGACCATGCCAGCAGCGACAGCATAATGATGATATAGTGGGCAGATTTGTTCATAATCATAAATTTAGCCGAATGTAATCGATTCGTCATTATCTTTTCATCAACACCTGATGAACGGCACGGAGACAGTGCCTGCGGCGGAATAAAAATGAACCCGGGAAATACCCGGATCAGGGTAGAGATGTGTAGAAAAAAAGTTGCTACTTTATGGGACAAAAGACTGCTGCTCATTTGGTTAAGCAGATTGAAATATGTAATATCTTCAGGAGAACCTATTGCCCGAAATTATGAATGTACGACTTATCTTATCCGCCTTATTTCTCGTGTTGTTTGCCCTTCCCGGGAATGCCCAGTTACTGAATAAACTGAAAAAAGCAGCCCAGGACGGGGTTGAAAAGGCTGTGGAGCGCCGGGTCAGCCAGGAAATTGAAAACGCAGCCGCCCGCCAGACTGACAGGTACCTCAACGAAGTATTCGGGCCGCCCTCCCAGGCAAACGGATCAGGTGCCGACTACAGTAAAATACTTTCCGGGATGAGCGCCGATGTAGACACCGAAGATTCCTATTCGTTTACCGGGTACACCGATATGCTTATCACAGGGACCAACGAAAAGGGAAAGGAGATCGACCCCACTAAATTCCGGGCTTTTCTCAATCCTGAAAATGAGTATTGGGGGATGGAAATGGAGAATAATGAAAAGGACCTTGAGAATGCTATCATGCTTTTTGACCAACCCAATCAGGCTACCATTATGCTGATGACCGATAAGAAGGGGGAAAAATCACGGATCGCCTACCGGCTTGACTGGGACCAGATGATGGAGGAAGGTATGGACGAACAAATGAATTCGGCCGACTCCACCTTTAACCTGACCCGGACCGGGAATACCAAAACCCTCCTGGGCTATCTGTGTGATGAGTATGTTTCCGAAGGATCCGGGTACACCTCTACCCTGTGGATCAGCCAGGAACCCATCGAAGGGTATGCCTCCTACTGGTCCGGAAATAATTTCCTCTTCACCAAAAGGATGGCACAAAAATATCCAGCACAATTTGATCAGCTGCCCGAGGGCAATGTATTGGAAATCAACTACCTGTCAAAGGACAGTAAGGAGGCCACCCATATGACAGTCACCGAGATCAATACAGACCGCCAGGTGACCTATACCCTGGAGGATTATACAGATATCATGCAGCAGGAAAAAGAGTAACCGGACTTTCCTCATCCTGACAAAATTGTGTAGCTTTCTGTATGGCGGGTACAAAGCATACCGTTAAAGCAGGAAGCCGCATTCTCCAGGTATCCAACCTGGAGAAGTCACTCTACCCCGGGGTCAGCAAGGCTGAAGTAATACATTATTACCTGTCCGTGGCCCCGTGGATGATGCGTTACATTAAATACCGTCCCTTGTCGCTGATACGGTATCCTGACGGCATTGAGGGAGAAGTATTTTACCAGAAGGACCTGCCGCGATGGCGTCCCGACTGGCTTACCATTCACCGCGCCGGCAAGGAACGCACGAAGAACTATGTGACCGTCACCGAAGAAGCCGCCCTGGTATGGCTTGCCAACCTGGCCTGCCTGGAATTACACCAGATGCATTACCGGTCAGAATCCCCCGGCAGGCCCGATTACCTCGTATTTGATCTCGACCCGCCGGAACGGTTTCCATTTGACGAACTGAAATCACTTACTATACTTCTGAAAGAGTACCTGGAGCAGTTTGGCTACCGGGCTTACCTTAAAACTTCCGGGAACAAAGGCCTCCATATATTCCTCCCTGTAATCCCGGCACACACCTCCGACCAATGCTTTGAAGCCGCCAAAAAACTCGCAGAAGGTTTTGTTAAGGCTCATCCGCAAACCACACTCGCGTTGCGCAAGGAATCACGTAAAGGCAGGGTGCTGATCGATATTTACCGGAACCGTGAGAGCCAGACTATCGTATGCCCGCTCAGTTTACGGGGGATTGAGAATGCACCGGTCTCAATGCCCATATTCTGGGAATCACTTGAAGAGCTGGATCATTCCGGGCAGTTTACCCTGCAGGATGTTCCCGCAATGCTGGAAGAGACTGGAGACCCATGGGAAGGCATGGAGGCCTTTGCGGTTGCTCTCCATACTCAAAACCCGGAAAAAATCACCGCAGACAATCCGCCCGGTGATAAGCACAAGACACCGGAACAATTGCTCCAATATGCCGGTAAACGTGATTTCTCCAGGACCCGGGAACCCCGGCCCAACGCAGGTTCGGCCGGAAGTAATGCGTTTGTGGTTCATCGTCATGATGCCAGTCATCTCCATTATGACCTCAGGCTCGAAGAGGACGGCGTACTCAGAAGCTGGGCGGTCCCCAAGGGACTGCCTTCAAGACCGGGAGAAAAAAGGCTGGCCGTTGAAACCGAAGACCATCCGTTTGAATACCTCAGTTTTGAAGGGGAAATTCCTAAAGGGGAATACGGGGGCGGACAAATGCTCATCGCAGCGACCGGACGCTACACGGTGACCAAAAAAAAGAAAGAAGGGTTTTATTTTCGGTTAGACAGTCCGGAAATTTCGGGAGAATACCGCATTCACCGGACCCGTGATAAGGAATGGCTGCTGGAACGGGTTGATAAACCGGTGCCTGACTGGACCGGCGGGTTTATCAAGCCGATGCTGGCAGGAACCTCGGACCAGATCCCTGGAGGAAAAAAATACCGTTATGAATTGAAATGGGATGGTATCCGGGCCATCCTCGCCCTGGACGAAGGTAGTATACGTTTATATAGCCGCAACGGTGTGGATATGACAGTCCAGTTCCCGGAACTGTGTGATCCCGCTCTTTTCCGTGGAAAATGTGGTGTTTTTGATGGCGAGATCGTATGCCTGGACCCTGACGGACGGCCCGATTTTAAAAAGGTCATGAAACGTTTCCAGTCAACGGGTACTGCAGCCATCGCGCAGCTGTCCCGTTCAGCACCTGCATACCTCTATCTTTTTGATGTGTTGTATGCCGACGGAATCCCGCTGGTAAGGCAGTCCCAGGCCCGTCGGCGAATCATCCTGGAATCAAGCCTGAAAAACAAGACAGGTTATGTACGCATCAGCGAAATGCTGGCAGATGGAAAGGAACTGTTCGAGGCGACCAGGGCAATAGGTCTTGAAGGGATCATGTGCAAAGATCTCAGTGCCGTGTATTCGCCGGGAAAACGTACCGACGCCTGGATTAAAGTAAAGGTACGCAAGGAGGCCAGCGTGGAGATTGTGGGCTATACCAAGGGAAAAGGGAGCCTTGATGAAACCCTGGGTGCGGTGCATATCGTTGAACATACTAACGGGCAATCCATTTACCGGGGTAAGGTAGGCACGGGATTTACAGAACGGAAAAGACAACAATTATTCGAAATGCTGGAACAAAACAGGGGTTCAGGACAAAGACCCGGTTTCATCCCGGCCGACAGGGAAAGCCAGTGGCTTGCGAATCCGGTGCCGGTAATTGTACAGTATGCCTCGGTAAACAAAGGTGGAGTTTTTCGCGAACCTGTCTTTGTAAGAATTGTTAAATAAATGCATTACAGATCATTAAATAATTTTACTTAAATTGTTACTTGAGTTTAATTTTTTAAAAAACGCATTATGAGAGCCATTTGGAAAGGACATATCCGGTTTTCCCTGGTCACCATACCGATCCGGATTTACAGTGCCGTGAATTCAGAAAAGAAGATCAGTTTCAATCAGCTTACCAAAGAAGGCCATCACCCGGTGGGGTATGAAAAAAAGGATAAGGTGACCGGTGAGCCCCTGGACAAGGATGACATAATTAAAGGGTATCAGTACGAGCCAGGCCAGTATGTGATCATCGAGGATGAGGATATTGAAAAGATCAAGGTAAAGAGCACCAAGGTAATTGACATCAGTGCCTTCGTGGATAAGGAGGAAGTCCACCCTACCCTTTTTGAACAGCCTTACTTCATCGGTCCCGACGGGGATGTGGCTGCGAAAACATACGGACTACTGATGAAGACGCTGGAGAAGAGCGGTAAGATCGGGGTGGGCAAAGTGGTGTTGCGTGACCGGGAGAATATTGTTCTGCTTACCCCTCATGAGGAAGGAATGCTCCTGTATAAGCTCAGGAACCCGGAGGAAATCCGGAAAATAAAGGATGTTCCCAAGCTGGATGAAGTCGGTGACGTGGATGACGAACAATTGAAAATGGCACAGACCCTGGTGGATCAGATGTCAAAGTCTTTCGAAGAAGTGGACACAACCGATTCGTATTATGAGGCCCTCCGGGAGATGATCGATGCGAAAATTGAAGGCAAGGAAGTGGTGACTTCCGATGCGGAAGAGCCTGAGGTGGTGGATATTATGACCGCGCTCAAGAAAAGTATCGACCAGTCAAAATCATCCAAAAAACCCATGGCCAGGGCAGGAAAGAAGAAAGAGGCATCCAAAAAGAAAAAAACCGGTTAATCATTCCGAAGTATGGGTCGCGTCATTCCATTTCCCAATCAGTCAGGTCCGCAACACGGGTACAAGAAAGCCCGCAGACGCAGGCGCGTAAACCTGGAAGACTATGGCCAGCTAAACTTGTTTGATCAGCCCCGCGAAGCCCGGGTCATTTCTCTGTCGGAAGAAGAAAATCCGTTTGAAAGCGCATTGATCCTGGAGGAAGAAGGTGATTTTGAGAATGCCCGAAAATACTATCAAAAGGCGATCAGGCGTAATATGCATATCACAGACGCACATTGTAACCTTGGCATCCTGGACAGCCAGGAAAAGCGCTATGCCGAGGCAATCAATCATTTTACCCTGGCCCTGCGCCACAACCCCAGGCACCTCGAAGCCCATTACAACCTCGGCTACCTGTACAGCGATATACAGAACCTTCCCCTGGCCCGGGTACATTATGAATTAGCCTTACAAATTGACTCGTCCTTCCCGAGTATTTATTATAACCTGGCCCTTGTACATATTGAACAGGAAGAATTCGAGCTGGCCGAACAGCGGCTTATGGAATACCGATCACTGACCGAAGGATATGACCATAAGCAGGCGGGAGAATTACTGGATCAGGTCAGACAACACTTAAAAAGACAAAGCAATGAATAAGCCCAAAACCTGGAACGACCTGATATTGAATGCGCATTTCCAATCACTCAACCCGACCTGGAAGGAAAAAGAAAGCGTGGTGACACTGCTTTCCGATATTTCAGCCAGCCTCAAAAATGAAAACGGGATATCCCCGCAAGAACGGCAATCTTTGCTCAGGAGAATCGAACAGGTAATCGGTAGTCCGGCGACACCCGGTATGCCCCACCCCATGAAGAGTGCCGGAAAGTCCCGGACTGAGGAAAAAGGCCGTAAGACCGGCACATGACCCGGCCCCGGTAAAGCTGATAAGCCATTCATGGAAGCATTCTTCCGGGACAGCTTTTTCCTTTGTATATTATGTGATCAACCAACCTGAATCACATGAAAGCTTTTAGCACGCCCCTTCAGTTTATTCTCCCGTTTATTATTCTCCCACTTTACTGCATTGCTCAGCCTGAAATCCCGGTAGAGGAATGGACCGGCAAGACCATCCTGGTCATTGGTGCGCATCCTGATGACGACAGCCAGGCGCACGGAACGCTTGCCATGCTGAATGATCATGGAAACGAGATCCATATCCTGCTTATGACCACGGGCAATGTGGGTACCAAGGATCCGAAACTCAGCAAGACGGACCTGGCCAGAATACGGCGGGGTGAACAACTGGCGGCAATGGCGGCGATCGGACTGGGTGAAGACAGGTATATCAACCTTGGCTATGACGACGGCAGGCTTGAATTCGCTGATCGCGAAGAAGCCGTCGGGAAACTTGTGTATTACATCCGAAAAATCAAGCCCGATGTGCTGTTCTCGTTTGATCCGGGGTATAATTACCAGGTGTGGCACAAGAGCGATCACCGCGCAGCAGGTTATCTGGCTGCCGATGCGGTGCGTGCCGCTGAGTGGCCGCTTATGTACCAGGGACATATAATCCAGGACGGACTCGAAGCTCATCTTATCCCGGAATTTCTGTTTTTTGGCGGAAACCCGCAGGATAAAAACACCACCGTGGTCATTGATGAGTATGCAGACCAGCGGGTGGAAGCCGGAGTACAATACCTGAGCCAGTGGAGTTCCGGCTGGAACAATTACCAGGGTGATGACCTGGACGCCTATCCTGCGGGTGAGAAAGAAGCGGTCTATAATAAAATCCGTAACCGGATTAAGGTGGTGGATGGAAAGAAGGTGGAACAATTCCGGTACCACAAAGGACTACCCGACAGCATGGGACATGGCCCCAGGAATTAAAGCAGTTAAATACCCTCTAAATAAAAGAGCCGCCCCGAAACCGGGACGGCCCAAGAGGTCAACAGAATAAGATCATCTAGGTAATGACTTCCGCCCGTTCATGGGTTGGATAGTACTGCGCGTTATAGAGCAGGACCTCATCAAGATCCAGGCCGTCGATAGGGACGATCCGCTCTCCATCCCACTCTATTCTCCTGCCAAGCTTGTAGGATAGTCCGCCCATGTGCGCCGAAATCGCTTCCTCAAACCCTTCCTTGATACCGCAACTCGGTGTTCCCTGTCCGCGTATGGCACTCAGCCATTCGCGAAGATGAAGAAAAGTGGAATCCACCCGTTTACCATCCACATAGGTCCACAGCAATCCTTTATCCGCAAAATACTGGGCTGTAGCCGAGGTCACGCCGTCAACGGCGTTAGCCGCCGGATCATACTGGTATATCGGCACATCCGGACGCATACGCCCCTGGTCCAGTTCCTGCCTGTATTTTGTGGAACGGGGATCCGCCCAGATGGTCAGGCGATTGCCAAGTTCCATACTGCCGTCGTGCCCCATAAGAATAGTCGGCCGGTTGAACTGGTTCCCCAGGGTAGCACTGTACACGAAGGTCATGCCGTTCTCTTTCCCCGGCTCCTGGGTAGCTCCCGTACTGTATTCCGGAAACTCCATAGTGACCTGGAATACGTCCGGCACATTCCTGCCGTCATTATGGGTGTAAATACCACCTGATGCCATTACTGATTGCGGTATGCCCATATTCAGCACGCAATTAAGCCGGTCGTAGTCATGTGTCATAAGGTCACCGGAAAGGCCGGATCCGTAGGACCACCATTTACGCCAGCGGAAAAAGTGTTCTTTATTAAACGGCACCCGGGGAGCCGATCCAAGAAACTGGTCCCAGTCTATGGTAGACGGACTGGCCAGTTCGTGGATATGATATTGCCAGGCTCCGTTATCATCATTCCGGTTTGTATTTGTCTGTACCAGCGAAACATGGCCCAGGACCTTTTTATCCACAATATCCCTGGCGGTAAGAAAACTCTGTGTCTGCCGGTGCTGGTGGCCCACAGCAAAAACCGCACTACTGGCCTGGGCTGCATCCCGCAGATCATAGGTTTCCTGAATGGTATGCGTCATGGGTTTTTCCACATAGACATGCACGCCAGCCTGCAGGGCTGCTATCGATATAGGGGCATGCCAGTGATCCGGGGTGGCGATCACCACTGCGTCCACCTCCCCGCTTTCAATCATCTCTTCATGTGTCCGGTACCGCTTGATCCCTTCAAAGGAATCCTGCGCCAGCTGGGCACGATAATCAAATAAATCACAGATGCCGGCAAGCTGAATGTTCAGGTCCTCCTGTTCCAGAAACTCCTTCAGGCGTGTATCCCGGGGATTCCTGTCGGAAGCTTCCTTCATTTCATTCAGCCAGTCCTTTGTGGCGAATCCCAGCGATCGTGCCAGCTGCTGACCCCGTATCCCGAAGCCGATCAGACCTACCCTGATTTTATCTCCGCTCATGGAGCCCGACTTTGGAGGAGCTGCTGCCTCGATATTGAGCGTATTCAGTATCTCTTCCCTGGTTCGTTTTTTATCCACTGCATAATCGGCCCCGGCCCACCAGACTGCTCCAAGAACCGGAATACCTCCTATACCCTTGAGAATATCTCTTCTTTTGAATTTCATGTTATCAGATTTAAGGATTAACAACTTTTTCCGGCGCATTGCCTGATGACTGGAAAAGACGCCTTAAGCCAAAGACGTGTGCTGTAGGGAATGCATAAATCACTCCCAGTGCAGCCGCTTCGATCAGATTCTTGTTCACAATCCAGTAACTACCCTCGGAAGGTCCCGGATTTAACCCCGGAAATGCCGGGTGTGCCAGGTAATACAGAAGTAACAGGGCAATACCGGCAACAGCCCCCCATTTTTCCAGAATTCCCAGGATAAGGGCGAGCCCCACGATCAACAGCAGGGCGATATTCAGCGTATTTACGATGCCCACCATTCCGTCGGAAGACATCCATTGAAAAACGGCGCTGAACGGTCCTTCCGATGAAGCCAGGTAGCCCTTGGCGGTCCAGAGCGGATTGTACAATTTTATAACCCCCTCATAGAGGAAATGCCAGCCAATCAGGATCCGCATCAGGATAAGCAGGTTACTTTGGGTTTTTGAATAGGTCATGGTTCAGTAACATTTTATTAACAGCAATAAAATTGGCGTATACATTTTTGTGAAAAAATGCGATTTGTCAGGATAAGATATGAATTTTTAGGGTGTGATGTCAAGGAGTATCATTTTAAAAGGAAGTAATAATGTTTGCGCGCAACGTAAAAATCTCATATCCTAAGACAGCGTTGATTTGCACACAATAAAAAGGGGTAAACACTTATAAATGAGCGGGTAATACAGTATATTCAGAAACTTTATTACTATACTAAACCAAACTTTAGACGAATGAGATTAACGAACTTATGGATGATTCTTCTGCTCTTTACCGCAGCTGAAGTGTATGGACAAAAGAAGCCCAACATACTTGTCATCTGGGGTGATGATATAGGCACCTGGAACATCAGCCATAACAACCGCGGCATGATGGGCTATCAGACGCCCAATATTGACCGTATTGCCAAAGAGGGGTTGTCTTTCACGGACTACTACGCCCAGCAGAGTTGTACCGCCGGCAGGGCAGCTTTCCTCGGCGGGAATGTACCTATACGTACCGGGATGACCAAGGTAGGTCTGCCCGGGGCCGAGCAGGGCTGGCAGAAAACGGATGTAACCATTGCCACCGTAATGAAAAGTAACGGCTATGCCACCGGGCAATTTGGCAAGAACCACCAAGGTGACCGGGATGAGCACCTTCCCACCATGCACGGCTGGGATGAATTCATGGGTAATCTGTACCACCTCAACGCCGAAGAAGAGCCCGAGCACCCGGATTATCCCGGGGATATGAAACTCGCCAATGGAAAAACATTCCGTGAGCAGTTTGGACCCCGGGGCGTGATCCATTCCTGGGCAAACGATGACGGGACCCAGCGGATTGAAGATACCGGACCCCTTACCAAAAAACGAATGGAAACGGTCGATGAAGAAACACTCGCAGCCGCAACGGCTTTTATCAAGAAACAGCACGAGGCGGGTGAGCCTTTCTTTGTATGGTGGAATGGTACGCGCATGCACTTCCGTACCCATGTGAAAGAAGCACATAAGGGGATATCCGGACCGAAAGGGAATGAATATCACGACGGGATGGTAGAGCACGATATGCATGTGGGAGAATTGCTTGATCTGCTCGATGAATTAGGAATAACCGACAATACCATTGTGATGTACTCCACCGACAATGGCCCCCATTACAACACATGGCCGGATGCGGGTACCACGCCATTCCGGAGTGAAAAGAACTCAAACTGGGAAGGTGCTTACCGGGTCCCCGCCTTTGTACGCTGGCCAGGTAAAATTCCTGCCGGTGAAACCCGCAACGGAATTGTGGCCCACGAGGACTGGCTCCCTACGTTTGCCGCAGCTGCCGGCGATACTAAAATCAAGGATAAGCTTGCCAAAGGGGTTACGCTGAACGGACGGGAATACCGTAATTATATCGACGGATACAATATGCTCGATTATTTTACAGGGAAATCAACGGAATCGCCACGACAGGAATTCTGGTATGTGAATGACGACGGACAGGTGGTGGCTGCCAGGTATGATGACTGGAAGATCGTATTTCTTGAAAACCGCGGACAGGCATTTGGTGTCTGGCGTGAACCGTTTACCGAATTACGTGTCCCTCTCATATTCAACTTGCGCAGGGATCCGTTTGAGAAGGCCCAGCATAACTCAAACACCTACGATGACTGGTTGCTTGACCATGCGTTTGTCCTGGTTCCGATACAGGCGCTTGCCGCTCAATTCCTACAGACTTTGCAGGAATATCCACCCAGCCAGACCCCGGGCTCATTCAACCTGAGTGCTATCCAGGAAAAGCTGGAGAACGCAGGCTCCAATTAAATGATATTAGTTACAGGCCGGACGAAATCGTCCGGTCTTATTCCTGTTATTTACCATGCAAAAAATACTATTCACCTTTCTTATTATCGCAGTTCTTCCCTTTTCAGCCTGTACGATCGACCAGGATTCAAGGCAGGAAGAATCCGCAGAGACAGCCACCCCGGACCCCCTCCCATCCTGGGAAGATACCGGTACGAAGCAGGAGATCCTGACCTTCGTTGAGCAAACGTCTGATCCGGAAAACGATCGCTTTGTTCCGGTCAGCGAGCGGATAGCCGTCTTTGATAATGACGGCACCCTCTGGGCAGAGCAACCCCTGTATTTTCAGTTACTGTTTGCCATGGACCGCGTAAAACAACTGGCGGATGAACATCCGGAATGGGCCAGCCAGCAGCCTTTTAAAGGTGTCCTGGAGAATCAAATTGATTCTGTACTGGCAACCGGCGAAAGAGGACTGGTTGAATTGATGATGGCAACGCACGCCGGGATGACCACCGACGAATTTGAAGAAGTGGTGACAGAATGGATCAACTCGGCCCGGCATCCGGATCAGGACCGGTCGTATACCGACCTGGTTTACCAACCCATGCTGGAACTCATACGCCACCTGAAGGACAACCAGTTTAAAGTATTTATCGTTTCCGGCGGAGGCATTGAATTTATGAGGCCATGGGTTGAAGAGATATATGGAATTCCCAAAGACCAGGTAGTGGGCAGCAGCATAAAAACAGAATTTCGCATGGAGGAGGGCAAGCCGGTAATTCGCAGGTTGCCCGCCATAGACTTCATTGACGACAAAGCAGGAAAACCGGCGGGGATCTGGCGATTTATAGGCAGGAAACCCTTGTTTGCCGCCGGGAATTCCGACGGCGATCTGCAAATGATGCAGTTTACAGATTCCCGACAGGGTTCAATGGTCCTGTATATTCATCATACGGATTCCGTGAGAGAATGGGCTTACGACCGTGATTCGCATATAGGCCGGCTTGACCTGGGACTGGATGAGGCAGAGGAAAACGGATGGACTGTAGTAAATATGAGGGATGACTGGAAGCAGGTTTTCAGTTTTCAAAAGAAATGAAAGGTACTGGCCGATGGTACATTTTCACGGCCAGTCTTCCGTCCGTATTCAGGATAGTCTCATCGGTGCATTCTCCCACATGATCCTCATCGGTTCATTCTCCCACATAAGCCGCACCCAGTTGTTCCTTGTAAAGGGCGATACGCACCTCCAGTCGGTGTTCGGTATTATCGGAGTCTACATGAATTTTCTCCCCGTTATCCAGTTTCATGAAGGCCTTAAAAAGGTAGTCTTTAACCTGGTGTGGGTGACCGGTAAAGGAACTGACGGTGGTCGACTGAATCACGCGATTAATAAAAAATTTTTCGACATACTCAAACGGCTCCCATTCTCCTCTTCGAAACCAAAGTACCCAGGTGGTTACTTTAAATTTCCGGTTTGCAGTGTCAATCATCAGGCGATAATGTGAAAAGGCAAGAATTATCCCGGCAGCAGCCACCAAAACTCCCGCAGCAAGGCCCCATGCCATCCGTCCCTGTGTAAACAACGTAATAAGGAAGGCAGCCGTCATTCCTGTCCCCGATGCCAGCAGAATAAAACCTAAAATACGGAATGGCACGGGAAGTAATGGTTCCTGGCGTATATCTATCATATGTCTATCCGAAATAACAATCTTTCACGGGCTCAGGCCTCGTTGATCTCAATATACTTTATTTCCGGTTCTTTTTTGATCATGAACCGGACAAACAGGAACATCAGTAAAAGTGGAAAATAAAATTTGAACAGATAATGACCAAACCACCATACGGGTTCGGTACGGGAGGTTTCAACCAACAAAAGCCGACCGAACGGTCCGCCTGTGTAGAACAACGTATCCATCATGTTCCACGCAAAATGCATTCCTAACGGAAGCATCACAGACCTTGTTCTGACGAATGCGAGTGCCCAGACGAACCCCGCAAGTCCGGTTACCAGCACGATGTGAACCATCGTCACCGGATCTCCCGCTCCATATTGAACAATATGATACAAGCCAAAGGCAAGGGATGAAATTCCAACGGCCCACTTTGCTCCAAACCGCTTGTAAAGAAGATAAAGCAGGGCACCCCTGAAAACAAGCTCCTCGGTCAGGACCGACCTGAAATGGTACCAGGCGGCATCCAGGTACTTATCCAGCCCTGTCAGTGAATTTACCACCCAGGTAACCCGGGAGAACCAGGTATCCATGACCAGCAAAGCTATCTGCAAAAGGGCCACAAAAAATACACCCAGCAGGAATTGTCCAATGCGTTTATCCGGAGGCAGCAATCCCAGCGCAAGGAGATTTTTCTTAGCCAGGAAATGAAGCAGCAGCCAGGAAACCACCAGTATACCCAGTATTCCAATCATAAGACTTTTGTCATATCAATAACCACACCAAATGAACCGGGAACTCGCGGCGATTCATTTGAGTATGTTCAGAATATTGACGAGTGCCTCATTAAAAGATTCCGGACGTTCGTACATGGGAAAATGCCCGCTTTGTTTTACGTCGAAATTCCTGAACAACGGTCCATGGTAATGGGATCTGATCCCTTCTTCATTCACCGGAATCAAATCAGCAGAAATCAGGAAAAACGGAACAGTAAGTGCGGCCAGAAGCTCCATTTCATTCTCTGATTCACTAAACGCCGCTTTCACTACGGGAATGGCTATATCAGGATCTGCCGATGCATACGCCTGAAGAACTTCTTCTTTAGGACCCGGCGGACTATCGGGAGAAAACATAAACCCTTCACTGGCTGTACGCACATTGGCCGGATAATCCTCGGCCAGGAATGCATAAAACGCTTCCATCCGGGCCTTCATGGCAGAATCCGGTTTGGTGCCCACTTCTTTGAAATTATCCACACCCACCAGGGCAATTATCCTTGAAGGATCTTCATGGATCGCTTCCAGTGCAATATTTCCTCCCATGGAATGGGCAATCAGTATCACATTCTCCAGGTCAAGATCACTAATTATGCGCTGCACATCCCTGCCATAGGCCCTTATCGTCCATTGTTCACGCTCCTTTCCGGATTGGCCATACCCGGGAAGATCAAATACCACGACCTGGTAATTTTCAGAAAACGTATCAATCTGATTCTTCCAGAAGCTATGATCAAGGTTCCAACCATGTATAAAAAGCAGGGTGGTGTCACCCTCCCCGTGGACTTCCGTGTAGATCTCAATGTCGTCCGTCGAAAGTACCTGTGCACAAGCTTGTAAGGCCCCGACCGCAAGCAGCATTATGAGGAAATACCGAAAGAGCATGATCGCCTGATTTGGTGTATTACCAAGTTAATAAATGGCCGGTCAAAAAAAAACCGCCTATCTCAAGGCGGTTTTATATTATTAATTCTCCGGATGTCAGCCGTTTGGCTCAAGGATAAGATTAATTCTCTCCACCAGGTCTTCAAGATGATATCTTGACATACGGTCAGAAGTCCGGTTGATGCCGTTTCTGATATTGGTGCGCAATGTCTTGAGCTCGGCGCGAACTATCGGCCGAATATCTGTCTGGCTGATATCCACACCTCCCCTTCTTCCGTTGCTTCCTTCATCCTCTGACATCATTTCACCGAGCCTGCTTACATAGGCACGCTGAAGATTACGGCGATAAATATCTATGGTACTTCCACGCTGGAGCTCAGAAAATATGCCGTTACGAAGATCCGCCATCATTTCCAGGGCGGTATACGTCTCATTCCCCAGGATGGATTCACTTTCCGCCATCCGCGCCATGCGGTCGGGAGAAAGCAACTGATTAAGCGTATTGACCTGCGCACCTGTTATGCGGTCCACCGATCCGGTTCCCTCAATACGGTCCAGGATATTTCGGTCAAGCATCCATTCCGGGGTGGCAAATGTATTCTCCTGCAAATATTTCATGGCACTACGCTGGCGCTCCTCGGGAATAAATTCATAGACCACGCCTTCCTGGTCAGCGGTTTTCAGGTTTTCGTACATGCCGCCAATATTATTGCGGACATGCCCGTTGTACCGGTTCCACTGGTTGATCACCTGACCGTAAATTTCATCAAGGTCTTCATAATCCTCACCAGCAGTGGTAGTCCAATCAATCAGATTAGGCACAATACGCTTCAGATTGGCCAGTCCGTACGTACTCGCCTTGACCGCATCATTACCAAGGTCTTCGGTCTGGGCGCGCGGGTCTCCCACACTCCAGGACTGCCGTCCATACCAGTACATGGGATCATTCTCATGGGATTTGACCCATTCATTGAGCACTTCTTTTTCATCATCCGGGGTGTCAGCCTCCGGGAAATAGGTGTAACCCCATTTTACGGCCCACTTGTCATAGGTTCCGATCTGCGGGTGCAGCGCGGCATTGTCTCCCGGCTGCGCCACGTAGTTGAAACGTGCATAATCCATTATGGAGGGTGCCGTCCCCATCACCGCGGTGAACGAGGGCGACCTCAGCGAATCAACCGGATACGCGGAACTCGAACCCATATTATGAGGAAAGCCAAGGGTATGTCCTACCTCGTGCGCTGAAACAAAGCGGATAAGTTCGCCCATTACCGCGTCGTCAAATTTTACTTTACGCGCCTCCTCATTCACCGCAGAGGTCTGGATGAAATACCAGTTTCTCAGCAAATTCATTACATTATGATACCAGATAATATCGCTTTCAATGATTTCACCGGACCGCGGATCATGGACATGAGGTCCCATCGCATTCTGGATCGGATTGGCCGTATATCGCACCACCGAGTATCGCACATCTTCGGGGCTCCAGTCCGGGTCCTCCTCTTTGGTAGGCGGATCTTTGGCTAAAATGGCATTTTTAAAACCGGCTTTTTCAAAGGCAACCTGCCAGTCTTCAATGCCCTGCTTGATGTATTTCCTCCATTTAACGGGGGTGGCAGGGTCAATGTAATAAACAATCGGTTTCACCGGCTCCACGAGTTCACCCCGCTTGTAGGCTTCCACATCGGTGGGCTCAAGTCTCCAGCGTGTGATGAAACGACGGGTTTCCGCACGCTGTGCATCAAGTCCGTAGTCAATCTGTGAAACTGAAAAGAACCCTACCCTTGGATCATAGAGCCTCGGGGTCATGGGTTTCTCTGGCAACAGAACCATCGACTGGTTCATCTCCACAGACAATGCCCCGGTAGATCCGTTGGCCGGTGGGTTATTGGCATTGTAGGTGAGAATATGACGCACCTCCGTATTGAGGGGGAAACTCTTCCATGACATGATCAGCGACCGTTTTTTATCAAGTCCGCGTACCTCAAAATTCCTCCGTTGCCCATCGCTGATGGCACCGATCATCTTAATATCGGTGGTGAACAATTCTTCCACATCCACCACATAGGATGACGAATCCGCCTTCATAGCAGCAATGTCGAACGTAAGGATGATTGGCTCGAAATTATTGTTCCTGACCGATTCATAGATCGGCTGGTCTTCACTCGCCACACTGTTGTGGGAAACAGCCCGTAGCAAGAGCTGGTTGTCTTTCCGCTGCCAGCGCCAAACCTGCTGATTGCGCGCCTTCATTCCGGCACCTCCGAAATTAAAATTCTCAACGGTCCCTGAAATACGGGAAATCACAAGAATCTCACGACCCAGGAGTGAATCGGGTACTTCAAAGTAGTACTTGTCTTTCACCTTGTGAAGGGTGAACAAGCCGTCATCGGTGACCGCTTCGCCGGTAACAACTTCTCCGTAGGGCTTTATGGGAGAATCGTTCTTTTTCTTCGGAGGAGCCTGCTCGGTTTCCTCGTTCTTTTTGTTCTTCTTCTTTTTCTTTTGACTAAACCCTGCCGGCCCGATGAGCAGCAGGACAAGTGAGAGTAGTAAAATCTTTTTCATACAGTTATAGGTTGAACCGGCTAAAATTGTTCAAACCAAACCGCTCCGAATGGCAATTACTTGACAAGCCGTCTTAAAATTATATGAACGGATAAGAGTTGATACCACATCGGGCCGCGGCTGCGGCTATGGGAATAATTTGATACCTTAGACCTGGAATAATGGCTGAACCCAATGAAGACAATAAGACTAGGCGGGGTACCCGAGCATTTCAACCACCCTGTCCATCAGGCGATTGAAAAGGGATTATTTCATCAGGCAGGTATTGACCTGCAATGGCAAACCTTTGACGGCGGGACCGGAGATATGGTAAAGGCCCTGGACAATGAAACCAGCGATGTCTGCATTCTGCTTACCGAAGGCATTATATCGGCGATTCTCCACGGAAGCGCTTCCCGAATTATCAGCGGGTATGTAAATTCTCCGCTTATCTGGGGGGTACACACGGGTAATTCCAGGAATATAACTTACGAACAGGCCTTTGAACATACGATCGCCATAAGCCGGTTCGGCTCGGGCTCGCACCTGATGCCCATTGTCGATGCCCTGATGAAGGGCCGAAACCTGGATGCCGGGCAATTTGAGGTGGTGGGAAATCTTTCCGGTGCTATTTCATCCCTGGAGAAGGAGGACACTGATATTTTTTACTGGGAGAAGTATACCACCATGCCATCGGTCGAAAAGGGCCTGCTAAAACGAATCGGAGAATTTCTATCTCCCTGGCCGTGCTTTCTGATGGCTGCCTCTGACAAGGCGATTTCCCTGTTCGCGGGTGAGCTGGATACCATGCTCAGGATCATTCATCGTGCGTGTGATGATTTCATGAATGACCCCTCCTCCCCTGAAGTGATCAGTGAGGTGTACGGCATTGACCCGAGGCATGCCAGGTACTGGTTTCATGCCACCGAATGGGCCACCAACAGCTGGGTTAGCAACAAAATTCTACGGAGCGTATCCTTTACCCTGAGAGAAGCCGGCATTATTGATCCGGCCCTGCCCGACCGGCCGCTGGTCTGGGACAGAAAAGAGCATCCATGAGTTTGGCTTTCATTTGTTTACATTTATATTCACCCTAAACTCAACTAATACCGCATGAAAAAAGTGATTTTCTTTCTAGGTCTTTCCCTGGCCGCGACAGCTTCCCTTGCCCAGGGTGATTCAGGGGCAGCGGCGGCAGAGGCTGTGGTTCTTGATATTTTTGAAGGAATGAGACAGGGTGATTCGGCCCGTGTGGCCAGCCATATCCTTCGCGATGCAGGCATGTTCTCTGTATATCATGACAATACGGGGAAAACGGTGCTTCGCGAAGGCAGCCTTCAGGGCTGGCTGGATGCGATCGGTGCTCCACGGGAAGAATCTCTTGACGAGCGTCTCTGGGATATTGAGGTGCGGACGGACGGCCCGCTGGCTACAGTCTGGACCGAATATGCCCTCTATATAGGCAACACGCTCAGCCATTGCGGCGTCGACGCTTTTCAGCTTTTCCACGACGGAGACAACTGGAAGGTATTTCACGTGGCTGACACCCGCCGGCGGGAATGCGACATTCCGGAGGAAGTGCAGAAATAGATGCCAATGGTTTTATTCCTCACGTCACATATTCCTCATTTTTCGCCTTAAGTGGCTTGGGCACGTTGGTAGCCCCTTCCATTTCCAGCAGGTTTATTTCAATGGTCCTCACAATCTGATCAAGCGGAAGTCCGAGCGGGGTTGCCTCAAACGGGTTTAGCAACGATAAACCGATTCCCTGGACGGTCAGGAAGATATATCCTATAAGTGAGCCGGTGAGGATCGACCACTGACCAATGGCCTGGGTCGTACCCCAGACTTCGAATACCACAAAAACAAATACGAAAATCCGCGTGTAGTAATTGTAGGTCGTTGGAAACACGGTGTTTTTAATACGCTCCCCCTTGCCCATTTCATCACAAAGACCATTGAGGGTCCGGTTTATTTCCATGAATCTGAACCCATCAAGACATTCTGACGCTGTAAGTTCTTCCAGCTGCCGTGCATGTTCGGAAAGAATGGCATTGGGGATATTGGTTTCCTGTCCCACCCTCTGGCCCTCCTTATCATCAAGGTATTTCAGGTGCTTGGAGGGCTTAATTCCCCGCAGGCTTTCCTTCAGTGCGTAGACAAAGGCAATCTGGCGGTGTACGAGCGTCTGGCGAGCGGTCTGAAGCTGTGTGTCACCAAGACTTCCCGCCGGCTTGGCATACTGAAGAATCTGCCTTGCCCAGGAACGCGAATGGTTCACCACCATTCCCCATATTTTTCTTCCTTCCCACCACCGGTCATATGCCTGGTTATTATTAAACCCTATGAAAAATGCCAGGGCCGTACCCAGTATGGTGGGAATAAGGGTGGGTGCATCGGGGATTGTATCCAGGATATAAATCTCCGTATAATAGGCGATAAGCGCTGTAATAACTACATATAATAAATTCTTCCAGCTTCCGGTCACAATGAACCGTAAACTGATGTATCGCCTGGTCAGCATAGATTGTCCTGGTTGATTTCCTTTAAATTACTAAATCTGCACTACTCCTTTCAAACCATTTCCGTAAATGTCGTGTCAGGTATCATGATTCTGCAGTTATTTACCACGGCTAATTCCCGCTTAAATAAAATGTACACTCCAGGGGCCAAAGCCCGTCGCTTTTTTATTTATTTGCACATCCATGATCAAAAGTATCCTTGCATTTTTCCTTTTCATAGTGGTTGCAATTCCTGTAGCCGCACAGGCTGACGGTCCGTCCTTCCCCCGTGCTTATGAGAACACTCCCCTCCCTGATGTACTCAAAGCGCTTAACAGTGAGACCGCTTACACGTTTTTCTACAAGGATTCCTGGGGACTTGAATCCCTGACCATCACGGCAGGTGCCGGTGAGGCAGTTGTTCCTGTTCTCGAAAAGGTGCTGGAGAATATTTCGTATTCGCTTGTGGTGTATGAGAATAATATAATTCTTCTTAACCAGGCCGGTTTAAGTATGTATCGGTATGAAAACTGGGAAGATGATGATCCGCTGCTTGACCAGTACCGGATTGTGGGGACCGGCGAACCGGATGAACCGGGCCAAAAAGTCGTTTTTTCGGGGTACATCCGGGACGGCCGTGACAATTCCCCGCTGGTGGGTGCCAGTATCCAGGTGGAGGGGTCAGCCACCGGATCAGTTACTAATATCAGCGGTTACTTTGAATTTGCCTTGTTGCCCGGCAGATATACAGTCGTGGCCCAGTATGCCGGATACGAACCCCAGACGGTACCGGTGCAGCTAATTAATACCGGCTCCCTGGATTTTGAATTATTCAATGAAACGGTCAGGCTGGAAGAAGTAACGATCTCAGCCCTGGGTCAGGAAGAAGGGGTATCGGAAAAAGTGGCTGGCAAAGAAGTTATAGGCATCGAAGCAATCAAGAGTCTTCCTGCCTTTCTCGGAGAAGTAGACCCGGTGAAAAGCCTTATCTCCCTGCCCGGCGTGAGCTCAGTGGGTGAAGGAACCTCCGGGTATAATGTGCGGGGCGGGGATCCGGGCCAGAACCTTCTCATGCAGGACGAGGCAATTCTCTATAACAGCGCCCACCTCTTTGGTTTTTTCAGTGCTTTTAATCCGGATTTACTCCGGGATGTGGTCCTCTATAAAGGCGGCGGACCCTCGAACTACGGCGGCCGGGTATCGTCGGTCCTGAATGTGAACCTCCGTAATGGAAATGCCAAGGAATTTGAGGTGAACGGGGGGATCGGACTGGTATCTTCGCGTCTCACCGTCGAAGGACCGATCAAAAAGGAAAAAACATCATTTATTGTCGGGGGGCGCGCCTCTTATTCCGACTGGTTACTTAAGCAGATGAAGGATCCGGATCTTTATCAGAGTGCCGCAAGTTTTTATGATGCCAACCTGAAAATAAACCATATCCACAACAAGCGGAATGTATTCACGTTGTCGACCTACCTGAGCCAGGACAGGTTTGAATTTGCCTCTGACACCACCTATTACTGGAAAAGCCGTGCCGCCACAGTAAGCTGGTCACACATATTCTCCCCTGAATTACTCATGCAGGCACATGCGGTATACAGCGATTACCAGAGCGACATCACCAACGACCAGGAACTGTTCGCCTTCGAGTACAACTCCGGAATCAGGAATTACCAGGGGAAGCTCGATTTTAGCTGGTCCCCGAATAAACTGCATAAAGTGGATTTCGGATTCAGTTCGCTTATGTATGAATTCAATGCCGGGGAATACGAACCTTTGAAAGGCAATGAGAACGAACCTGCCGTGACTATCCCGGCAGAGCGCGCCCTGGAGAATGCACTCTATGTGAATGACGAATTCTCCATCTCTCCCGTTCTTTCGCTGGTATATGGTGTAAGGCTCTCCAATTACCTCGCCATGGGAGGAGAATACTTCGCGTTTACTGAGGGACAGCCCAGGGAAGAAGGTACTATTTCCGATACCCTGTCATTCTCCAATAATGAAGTCTACCGTGAATTATTTGGCTTTGAACCCAGGGTCTCTCTTCGCTGGCTCCTGAATGCCACGACATCCTTCAAAGCAAGTTTTTACCGGACCAAACAATATATTCACCTGATTTCGAATACCACGGCCATATCACCGGTGGATTACTGGAAGTCAACCGGTTACAACCTGGAGCCCTCCACGGCAGACCAGTTTACGGTGGGGCTATTCAAAAACTGGAGGGAAAATATGTACGAGTTTTCTGCGGAAACCTATTACAAGCGAATCGATCAGGTCGTGGATTATAAGAACGGAGCCACAATCCTGTTGAATGAAACCCTTGATGCCGACCTGATCCAGGGCGAAGGACGGGCTTACGGCGCGGAATTCCTGTTCCGGAAAAACCGCGGGAAACTTACCGGGTGGCTGGGATATACCTACTCACGTACCGAAAGGCGTTTCCCTGATTTCCAGAGCGAAGAAGAAACCATTAACGGTGGATCCTGGTTTCCTTCCAACTACGATAAACCGCACGACCTGTCGGTTGTACTTAATTATAAAACCAGCCGGCGGTTCAGTATCAGCCTTAACTTTTCGTACTCAACCGGCAGGCCAATTACGGTTCCTGTCTCAAAGTTTCAATATGAAAATATCCTGACCGTACTGAACTACAGTGAACGCAACCAGTTCAGGGTCCCCGATTACCACCGGCTTGATCTTTCCTTTACACTCAAAAGCGGGCTCAGGAAAGACAAACTGATTGATGGCGAATGGGTGTTGTCCCTGTACAACATTTACGGACGCAAAAATCCGTACTCGGTGTATTTTACACAACGGGGTAATGCCTTCCAGTTATCCATCCTGGGAAGCATATTCCCTTCCTTGTCCTATAACTTCAGAATTTAAAGTATTAATGCGCAACAAAGCATTTATCATATTACTTATCAGTGTCTTATCCGTTTCAGGGTGTGTGGACCCTATTGAATTTGATACGGGTAGTGAGCCTCAAAGACTCGTGGTTGACGGATTTATTTCCAATGTCTCCTATTCAGAGCGACTTGACCTGCCCCAGGAACCAACTCCTTTTTATGTACGGCTGCAGTGGACGGGGCCGGTTAATAACGAAAGGAACAACCTGATAAAGGATGCAAGTGTTACACTGCTGGATGACCAGGGTGGCGTTTGGGGATATGTCTGGTCGGAGAATTACCAGCAATACAATTTATTTAATCCGGACTTTAAGGCAGAGCCAGGCCGCTCCTACCACATTCAGGTAAGGCTGGCCGACGGAACGACCTATGAATCCGATCCGCAGGAGATGCGGGTTGCACCGTCAATGGGGGGTCTCTCCCAGCGTTACGACCGGCGCCTGAAAGAAATTGATATCAACGGTGTCACGGAGTTTGTAAATCAGGAAGGGGTGGTACTTTCGGCCGGCCTTTCCGATCATGGCGGGGAAGAACCCTTTTATTACCGGTTCACCGTAACCCCCAGCTGGGTCTATGTGGCATCACTGGCCCAGGAAGGAAGTCCGGTAAAGACCTGCTTTGTGACAAACAAATTTTATTTTCAAAAGATCATTACCCGGCTGGACCGGACCGGGGGGTATAATTATGATCTTTTCTTTCTTGAGACCACTGGTAATGAAAGGTTATTCAGGGATTTTACTGCCCTGGTTACGCAGTATTCGCTATCTCAGGAGTCGTATGAGTTCTGGAATGAGCTGGCACTTCAGCAGGAAAGTGGTGGTGGAATTTTTGATCCTCCCCCGTTTGAACTGACCACTAACATATCCAATGTGAATAATTCTTCGGAAAAGGTATCCGGGTTCTTTCATGTAGTGCACGAATCTTCGTCGCGTTGGTACATCAACGGGTCGGAAATTCCGTACGAAATCCAGACCGGGGGTGACCCGTGTGTCCCACCGCCGGGGGTACCCAACATACCCACGCCGAATTGCCTTAACTGTACAGAATACAGGGGTGGGTTTACGGCAATTTCAACAGAAAAACCCGAATGGTGGAGAGAATACGAATAATGAGAATACGGCAAACCATATTGACGCTACTGCTGCTGGTCCCGGCCCTTATTGGATGGACCCAGTCATCAGAAAAGATACATATGATCAGTGAATCCTCGCTCTACGTGAGCGGAGACATGATCAGGCTTCAGCTTGTGGCCGTCAAAGCCACTGGGGTGCCCGTTTCTGAAGACAGGGTCGTTCATACGTACCTGGTCAACCATTCAGGTCAGGTCGTCCTGAAACGTAAATTCCTTATTACCGAAATAGACAAGGCCGGGTATATCCCGTTGCCTGAGGACCTGGAAACGGGTAACTACAAGCTGGTAGCCTGCCAGGCTGGTGCTGATTCAAGGACCGTGATTGAATTTCCCGTCTATAATCCCAATATCTTTTCTTCTTCCGTACCTCCGAAGAATGCAGATATCAATCTTGGGTTGAAATACGAATTGCCGGCGAATAACCTCCGTATAATTAATAACACTGAACTGGAGGCCGGACAGCTTGCCTCCATAGGTATTTCTGCACCCAAAGAAGGCGGTGAAGGTGTGATGACAGTAAAGGTTTTTGATCCTTTATTCGAAACTCCTCCCCTTGTAGGATCCGTAAATTCCAGGTCCGTTCCCTCCCAAATTGATGACCGCATTGAATTCGAGTATATAAGCCGTAATCCGAACTCCCGGATCTCACTCTATTTTGTGGAACAAGGGTATGTGGAAGAATTCTACCTGGCCGACGAAGCCAAAATTATCGAAAAACTACCCGTGCTTTTTGGTTCCGGACACCTGTTTGCGTACCAGTTCGATCAGGAAGGAAATCGTCTGGGAGAAGTTCCGGCTACTGTCATACGTGCGCAGCAGATTACCTTTGACCGGATTGACAATACCGTACCCTTTGATCGCTCCGTTCAGCAAATACTTGAAAAGAAACGGGTGAGAAAGTATGTGGATCAGGTATACCGGACGGATGACAATGCGGTAGTTTCGTTGATGGCCGAAGAATTTGATACCGAACCTGACCGTAGTGTTGTGCTTGAAAACTTCTCCGGCGTGGTGACCCTTCGGGAAGCCCTGGCCAATATTACTCCCAAGACCCAGGTGATCAGGCGGAATGGCAAGTATGAAATACGTCTGTCTCCGGAAAGTTCGGGATTCAGGTATGGAGAGAGTCCGCTTGTTCTGATAAACGGTGTGCCTGCCTACGACCTGGATTCCCTGTTTGAAATGGAGGCGAGTCGCGTAAACTCTATCGATTTATATATTTCCCTTGAAAAGCTTCGACGTTTTGGCACCTTCGGTCGTTTCGGAGTAGTTTCAATTAACCTTGCCAGGGGCGAAGAAAATCCATGGCAGTATAAAATGGAAGGGTTACCGGAATATTTCGGGGTAAGTGATCTGGTGAGCGAACCGGTACGCATTGAAGGACCAGATCTGAGACCGGTACCTTTCTGGGATCCTGCAATTCGCCTCCGACCGCAATTCGATCCCACCTTTCGGTTCCAGATGTCCAATGTGGCTGGTGACTACATTGTATGGAGCCTGGCACTTCTTAAAGACGGAACCGTTGTTCCTTCCTCCGGGGAAGTGCGCATATCCCCCTGATATCGGCTTCAGGAATAAGCGGGTATTTTGTACCTTTCGTTAAATTCCATGCTATGAATGATGTTGTTATTGCCTTACTTATCGGTGCTGCAGCCGGAATAGTGGATGCATTACCCATGCTTCGAATGAAAGTCCCCCGTTTTTCGGTGGCGGCAATTTTCTGTCAATGGGTCTTTCTCGGGTTGGTTATCCCTTTTATCCGGTGGGATTTATCTCCCTGGCTCACCGGTTTGATCCTGGGCGAACTGGGTATGCTCCCGTTTATGATCCAGGTACTCTACCGAAATAAAAAGGCCGCACTTCCGATGATGATATTTGCCGGTATTCTCGGAATAGCCATCGGCGTAGCCGGTGATTACTTCATCGGTCCCGGCCCCCTGTTTAACATTGATTTCTCCTGACCAATGAAAAAATACTGGATTTCCGCTGTTTGCTGTTTCCTGCTGGTACCCGCACTTGCGCAGCAAAATATCGCAGAGCAGCTTGGGTACCCTGCCGACACCAGGCTGCTGATCATTCACGCTGATGACCTGGGTGTTTCACATTCGGAGAATATGGCCAGCATATCAGCGATGGAAAATGGCTGTGTCAATTCTGCCAGTATCATGGTTCCCTGCCCCTGGTTTCCTGAAATAGCACGATACGCGTCCGGGAAGAATATGGACTTCGGACTTCACCTGACGATTACCAGTGAATGGGATAATTATAAATGGGGGCCGGTATCCTCACGAAACCAGGTAGGTTCCCTGCTGAACCGACAGGGCTATTTCTACGCCTCCGTGGATAGTGTCAGGTCACACGCACTTCCCGGAGAAGTGGAGACTGAAATCCGTAACCAGGTATTGAAGGCACTTGCCGCGGGCATAGACGTCACGCATCTGGACACCCACATGGGTGCATTGGGAGCAACTCCGGAAATCATTTCCGTTTACCTCAAAGCCGGCAGGGAATTCCGTCTCCCGGTTCTCCTTACTCCGGAAATCAAACAAACCGGAATCGTTTTGACAAACCGGGATGTAGTGCTGGATAAATTATTTATGGCCTCTCCTGAGAATTACGAGGAGGGCTTGTCTTCGTTTTATGAAGAGGTTCTATCCAGCCTTGAGCCCGGCCTAAACTGCCTGCTTATACATTCAGCCTATGAGAACCAGGAAATGCAGGCGGTGACCATTAATCATGAAGCATATGGCGCACACTGGCGCCAGCTGGACTATGATTTTTTTACCAGCGACAAGTGTTCAGACCTCATCCGGGAGAATAATATCGTTCTTGTTACCTGGAAAGAAATCCGTGACAAAATTGTCCGGAGAAAATAATCATTTTTCACCCGGGTTCCCGCGATTCTTTGGCCAGCCGGATTTAATTTCCTTGATTTGACGGTGAGGAAATTATTCAGCCCATGAACACCGAACTGAGCGATATTGAAAAGGTAGCCCGTCAGCTGGAACCAGGTGAAAAATCACGACAGGAACTGATTACAAAAATAGTTGGCTACATCAATGAGTTTCTGACCAGTCTTCCGGAAATGCCTGCATACCAGCAGGGAATACCAGAAAGGATCCTTAACCTTGAAGTCGGGGAAAAAGGTAAATCCCTTGATTCCCTGCTTTCTGTTTTGGAGAAGGAATTGGAAACAATTGGGATAAATGCTGCCTCCGGACGACACTTGGGTTATATTCCCGGCGGTGGTATCTGGACCGCGGCACTCGCAGATTTCATTGCAGCTTCCACAAACCGATATGCAGGTGTGGCTTATGCAAGTCCTCCTGCCGTGGCCATCGAAAACAAAATGATCCAATGGATGTCGGAGCTGGTGGGGTATCCGGATACAGCCCATGGCAACCTCAGCTCAGGCGGCTCCGTTTCCAACCAGATTGCCATCCAGGCTGCACGCGATGCGCGAAATATCGGTGCTGCCAATGTACGGCAATCAACGATCTATTTTACACCGCAGGTTCATCATTGCGTACATAAAGCCTTCCATACCACCGGGCTGCACGAAGCGGTACATCGCCAGATTCCCATGACTGATGAGTACCGTATGGATACAGATGCCCTGGCCGAACAACTTAAGCGGGATACAGAGGAAGGGCTTGTCCCGGTGATGGTCATTGCGACCGCCGGAACCACTGATACGGGCGCCATTGATCCCCTTGACAGGATTGCGGATCTGTGCCAACAGTATGAAGCCTGGTTTCATGTAGATGCAGCCTATGGCGGATTCTTTATGCTTTCCGGGCAGCTGGCTCCTAGGTTCCGTGGGATAGAGCGGTCAGACTCACTGGTCATGGACCCGCACAAGACCCTGTTCCTGCCCTATGGATCCGGTGTGGTGCTGGTCAGGGACCGAAGGCACCTGTTTGCCTCCAATCAGAGGAAAGCCGCCTATATGAAGGATACCTACGGAATAGAAGACATAAGCCCGGCCGATACCGGACCAGAGCTGAGCAAGCACTTCCGGGGTCTTCGCATGTGGCTTCCACTCCATTATCACGGGCTAGAACCCTTTCGTGCCAATCTGACCGAAAAACATCTGCTCTGCCTGCATTTTCGGGAGAGGATGCAGGAACACGGGTTCGAGGTGGGGCCAGTGCCTGACCTTTCAGTAACCATATTCAGGCTGAAGGATGACCCGGAGAATAAGAAAACACAGGCGCTGGTTGACAGCTTGCACGAAAAGGGAACCTATTTCTTTTCTTCCACACTGATCAATGGTGTATTATGGATCCGGTGTGCTATCGCGAGCTTCCGCACACATCAGAAGGAAGTGGAGGAGGCAGTATCCCTCATTGTGGAATGTTCCACACCCGTCAGGAAGGCGCCGGCAACCTGATGCTATTAAAGGTATTTAAGAGCTAGCTTACCGTGGGCTGAACAGTAAAGGTGGCCAGGAGCTCTGCAACTTCATCCGCTTCTTCGGTACGGTCAAGGGCCCTTAGGATTTTCTCTTTGCTTTCAAGGCTCACCCGGCGGTTGGGCATTTTCCGCAGCGTCGTTTCGAACTGTTCCAGGGCCTCTTCCATCCTGCCCTGCTCAAGAAGCCATTGCCCGTAACGCTCGTAGGACGGAGAATAAATATTCGGAGGACCCACCGGCGGTCCCAGTTCATCCTGGTATGCGACCGACTGCTTCAGGTGAGCCTCTTCGGCTTGAACGTCATTCTCCAGCGCAGCTATCATCGCTTTCATTTGTTCGGCTAGAACCTGCGCGGCAATGATACTTTCCCTGGTGGGTGCATAGCGCGTAGGACCGGCACTGCACAGGGCCACACCTTCATCCGTTACAATAAGTTCGGCCGCGGCAATATGTGTTTCAAGGGTATCAAGCTCCAGGTCTATGGCCGCTGCATCACCAGCTTCCATAGCCAGCATCGCATTCAGGAAATGTATTCCTGCCTTAGACCCAAGCCCAAGGTTATTATAATTGATCCGTTCCCCTTTGATACCATTTACCTTCCCGGTTTCCACCAGGTAATGGTTTTGCATCATGATCAGATAGGATTTTGAGGCATTCGAGCCTGCACGTTCATTGAAGGCATACATATCCTCCAGGAGCTTTGCTGCATCGTCAAATCGCTTCTGCTGCAGGTATCCGTAATGCAACCAGGCATAGCTGTGATACCCTCTTGCTTCATCACCCAGCCCTTTTCGTTCCATTCTGCTCACCGAGGCTGCATAGGATGTTTCATTGGATGCCACCACTTCATTCCATAACCCCATGGCCACATAAATGTGGGAAGGCATATGCAGGGCATGGGTCGCATCCGGAGCAACTTTGGAATACTTGTCGGCTGCTTCCTCGGCCCGCTTGGCGTAATCCGGATCATCATAGGCATGAATTACATAATGCAGGGCCCCCGGATGGTTGGGATTCTCTTCGAGAATTCCCTCCGCTACGCTCGCTGACAAATTGTATAGTTCATCTTCCCGTGAGAGGGTATTGGACCACATCAACCCCAGCGCATAGAATGCGGCCACTTCCTGGTTCTGTTCAAAATCGGCATACAAAAGCGCCATGTGTTCGGCATAGGCCTTATTTCTTTCATGAAACTCCCCTTCACCGTAGAGAATTTCCACGCCCTTCCAGAAACCTCTTTCCAGGTCATCCCCTGCCCGGGCCAGTCTTTCCTCCTCGGTGTCACCCACACGGGCAAGCACTTCTCTTCCGGCTTCGACATCCTGAAGACCCCAGAGAGCCCTGTAATGTGTCATCGCCTCACCCCAATGAGCCATAAGCTCGTCAGGCGCCGCTTCACGCGCCTCGATAAAAGCCTCTCTGGCATCCTCGTATTCGAAACTGTGCAGGAGCAGCAACCCCTTATCAAAGGAAGCCCGTGCCGGAGCATCTATAACAAACTGATGCTGTAACTCCCCGAGATTTCCCTCTTTTGCCTCTTTCCCGTCCTGTACTTGGCAGTTTACCATCAAAAGGCTGGTCATAATGAAAATGAAATATCCTGGTTTCATGTTGATTTGGGTTGAATGAATAAGACAAGATACACATTTTCAGATGATTCTGCGATAAAGAACCTGTCATAAAAAAAGCCGTGTCGGAAAGGACAGCGGCTTTGTAATACGGCAGGTTTTACTGATTAATTGACCCTGAACAACCGGGCCTCTCCGATAATGATGTTCTTATTCACCGAAGGGTCACCGGAATATGTAATTATCGGCTCGCCAAAGGCTGAAATATCCAGCTCGTCGCTGGCATGCAACGAAATCTGGCTCTCACCATACATCTTTGCCTTTGAGTATGAACTGGTGATGCCCGAAGCATCCACATGACTGGACCCATACAGCACATATTTTTGTTCGGATACCTTTCCCTCACGAATGATAATTTCACTTTCTCCGTAACTAACCACCTTGAGTACCTGTGCATCCAGCCCGGCAAGATCAACCCGGTTTGCCCCGTATACCTTCAGCTTGAATTGTACCGCGTCGATCAGGGACTTGCTGGTCACCTCCTGGTCACCACGAATGTCGAGACCGGATAAATGCCGGAAAGATACATACGCGGTTATCTCCGCATCCTTATAAATATCATACCGGTAGTTGTGATCATGGTCCTTATCGGTCTTGGGAATGATCCGTGATTCATCGAGAAAGAGATGAAGGGTTGATCCCTTCACTTCAATGTTGAGCTCCTCTGCCTTGACATTGGCATATTCAATTGTCACTTCCTCGGCATCCCCCTGGGTTAGCACGACATTGATATGGGGTGAAACCACCACTTTGTCGAAGGAAGATACTTTTTGGGACAGCTTCTCCTGTGCGAGGAGCAGACCTGGCAGCACCCATGCCATCATCATCAGATACAGTGTTTTACGCATGATTATAGTTGTTTATTGGAAAGACGCGAATTACACCGGTGACGTTGCACGGGATTCCGTTTTTTTTCAAATAACTTTTCATTCTTCTATGGTGGCATCAAATGCGGTATTCAATACCTTGCCATTTCGCTTCATCTGTATCCAGATACGGTACTCACCCGGTTCGGGAAACACATACGGAAAGGTTACCACACTGTGACCTTCATGCTCCGGGTCTTCCTCGTATGGATCATGGCCCATCATTGCAAACAATTCCTCATTACGTTCTTCTTCCGTAAGGGAAGCCATCCGGGAAATTTCAGCATCAATGGAGTCCATAAACTGGGTGGAGGAATAATCCAGTCTCGTCGGACCATCCGCATCAATCCGGTTGTATAATACCTCCTGGCTTGCCGACGAATAGCTTCCCACCGGGTGCAGGTGAATATACACCGATCCATCATGTTTCATAACCACCATATGTCCCATCATCCCCATATAGGGCTCCAGTTCCGCCGGCTCTCCATCGGGATTCAGGATTTCAAAGGTCATTGGATACAGTTGTCCGGCACGCAGGGGTTCTGATGAATCGTGCTGCCAGATGGCCGTGGAACCATCCGGAAGGGGCGTACGAACCCCGGGCTTCCCGCACACGATGATGTCAGAAGGCAGCTGACCGGCCGGGGTGTTGTCAACGGCATTGCTCAAGATATACGTATCGTCCGAATCCATAGGATTCCACAATGAATCAGGGATGGTATGCGTTACCTCCACAGTATCGGCAATGGTTTCCTGAAAACCATTCATCCGAACGATATCCGCAAACACAAAATACCGGCCTTTGGGCAGCGGCGGCCAGTTGGTTTCAAAAGTCAGGCTGTCCACCCTCCGGGGATGCAGATGCGCAAACCCGTCCAGGCTTCCTTCCTTCATTACAAACATGTGCATGATCTTTCCGTGATCCGGGATCAGATAGCTCACCGATAAATAATTTTCACGGTATGACTGGTAGGACGAATCAATCTTCAGGGTAAAGACAGGACGCCCTGATACCTCCGTCACTTCGCTGTCTGACTGGTAAGGCTTGTACATATATCGCCGGTAATTCTCTGCCCAGCTATTCCACCAGGTAGCTCCGCCGTATAGGATCAGGGCTATCAAAGCCAGTGAGATGGTGATTCCCCTGATTCGTTTGCCGCGATACTTCTTTGTCACCGCAGCTTCCGGGCTTTGTATACCATCGCTGACGCTCGCCCCGATTATCGTGGCCAGTAATACAACGAGCAAAATTCCGAGAATTCCCAGGACCCAGCCAAGGGAGGGTTCCATCTCATTCTGGGCTGTGGACACTGCCATGATGGGGATCAGCGTGGTTCCTTCCCCTTCCGGACCAGCCAGGTAAAGCTCCAGGCTTGCCGTTCCGCTTGACATGAGCCAGACAATCCCTTCCCATTGTCCGGGAACACCTTCGACAGGAGCGGCCGGATCGGCTGAAGGAGATCCCTCATCGCCAGCATACCAGTAAATGGGTTTGATGGAAATGGTTTCCGGACTCCCGTTTTCGACAAAAATCTGAACCTGGGCTGTCCCGGGTATCACCTCCGGCGGGTTAACATTTACAAGTATATTATAGGGTCCTGCCTTACCCTCATAAACCACCCCGGGGCTGCCCACATGGCCTGATGAGTGATGGAAAGGCACAAAACAGGCAAGTACCACGATTAGCGCAAACCAGGCTATTCTTTTCATCTTTTTACTTTTTTCATCCAGTTACCCCAATACAAACCAACTCTGGCCGTAAGAACACTCACGACGATCGCTATACCCAGGCCTTTGAGCATTTCTGCTATCGGTGGCTCCATCCAGGGGGCATAGGCATACCTGTATTCCCAGTCTGGATTTGCTCCGAAATACCAGGTTTCCTGTCCGAATACCCAGTTCCTTGCGTATTCCGTCATCAGGAATTCTCCCACGTACCACTGAACCAGTAAATGAACCAGGATAAACAACGGAGCAATCACCAGCGCTTTCAGCCAGTCATTGGAAATCTTTGGTGAATGGTTAAAGTAATCGATGATCATCGCAGGAATGAACAACAATAGCGGGAATTCCCAGGACTGGAAAGAATCGATGGGGTTGAGAATCGGACCCAGCTTCGGTTCGGCAGGAAATAACGGCAGCACCCAGTTCATCAGGATCTGAAAAACAAAATAAACCAGTGCTGCCTGTGTGGCACCCCAGCGGGTAACCGACGAACGTGAGAAAGCGGACAGCAGCAAGGGATACATGATTGCTGAAACGATATAAAATATAGGACGGTGCATATCATGCCTGCCCTGGTATTCGGATAAGATCGTGCAAACCATCGTGAGAAAAAACCCTGTGGTCAGCGCATATATCCACTTCAGTACGGTCCCTCTGCTTGCTGAGAACTGACCTGAACCGGCATTTTGCATGGACAACACACTCACCATGGCCCCAAACTGAATGCCAACCATGCCAAGGAGTAATAGCGTATGAGGGGGTGATAAAATGGTAATATCAAGTCCGTACGTGTTATGCCACCAGTCATCAAACGGGGCAGATGTCAGCATGGCGATGGCCCCCCAAATACAGAACAGCGCGCCGAGTGTCCCATAGAAAATCCCCCAGAACCGGACACTGTGCTTTTTTTCCTGCACCGAACCGGCAATGGTGGTTTTCAGGACCTGGTAGCCGGAGAAAACGCCTGAAACTATAGCGCCTGCGTACATGGCAAGGTGCGGGGCAGAAAATAATCCATCCCTGCCGACACTCATATGCCAGCTGATATCCCAGATAAGACCAACAATTATGCTGAAGGAAGCGAAAACCGTCGCATAAACAAATGCCGGAATACCCAGGGATCCGGACTTTTGCGCTGACATAGGATAGGTAACTGAAGTATCCATATAAGGCATGTGATTTATTGGAAGAGTTGAAAATACAAAAAAAGTCTGAGACACCTGATTAACTAACGTTAAATCAGTCATTATCAGCCTTGTTTATTTCAGTCTGCCAGGTACTTCCGTATTTTGGCATTGTCTTTGTACCTTACTTCGCAGTCCGGGTAATATGCTAATCGCCCGGACGGGTTGTTGTTGTTTTGTATTGACCAGGGGACCGCCTTCTACGCAGGGCGGTCCCTTTTTTTACTCCGACCTTAGGAGCAGCACCGGATTTTTTGTGTCAACCCGCCTCAGCATCCAGGCAGAAGTCATGAGCAGGACCAGCATCACAAGCAGCACCGAGATAATAAAGTAAGCCGGTGAAATTTCGGTACGGTAGGCATATTGGTCCATCCAGAGCCTGACCAGGTACAATGTGACCGGAATTGCCACGGCGACACCAGCCAGGAAAACCGCACATAATCTCCTGGTCAAAAGAAATGACAGGGATCGCATCCCTGCTCCCAATACCTTGCGAATGGCAAATTCCTTTTCACGGGTCCGGACCAAATAATAAAACAGGGCAAGAATACCACTGACCGAAAGGATTATCACGATAGTTGTGAGCCATTGCATAAGGGTGAGCTGATTATTCTCGCGTGAATACTGGCGGGCAAACAAATCATCGACAAATTCAATCTGCAAAGGATAATCAGGAGCGAAAGCATTCCAGCTTGCTTTAATGGCTTCCTGAACCTGGCCGGTCTCCCCGGCTCCAACCCGTACCAGTAAATTCCGGGTCCATACGGGTTCCTGGATAATCACCAGCGGGTCAATGGTATTCCTGAGGCTTTCCTGGTGAAAGTCTCTGACAACCGCGATCACAGGTCCCTCCTTCAGTTTGATATCACCGATCTGCCAGGAAATCACCTTTCCTACAGCCTCTTCCGGCGTATCCAGTCCCAACATCTTCAGGGCGGTTTCATTGATCACATATTCCCTGCTTTGCGTGGTGAGATGAGTGAGCAGGTCAGAGGTATCCGGGTATTCAGGTTCGCCGGTAAAAAGTTTTCCGGCCAGTACTGAATACCCCATGGTTTGAAAAAATGCCTTATCCGCTACCTGTATATCCATAACGGGAAGTTGATCATCGCTCCAGTTTGCTCCTTGCATTGTAACCGGGCCGGCATCGCGTATCTCCCGGGAAGGAACTTCCATAACCCGCGACAGGCTGATCACCCCGCTTTGCCCGGCTATGGCAGCCTGAAACCCCCCTGGATTTTTTCGAATGGATTCAGGAAGGTCCCGGATAGCCAGAACCTGATCCCCATGGGACGACTGGCTGCGTGCTGTCATAAATTCAAATTGTCCCTGGAGGATCAACACTGCGCTGACTGTAACCACGCACAACACCAGCTGAATCCCCACGAGAATGTTTCGCATGGATAACATCGACCTGTCCCCCGTTGTCTCGGTACGATTGTTGAAGGTAAACGATTTACGAAGCACAAAGGCAGATGGGTAGGCTTTACATGCCACACCGATCAGTAAGCTCAAGACCAAAAATGCCAGTATATGAACAATTCCAGGCTCAGCTAATGGTGTTACATCCTGCACAGCCGTTCGGACCAATCCGAATAAAAGGGCCGCAATAAGGGCTGAGACAATCACCATTACCACAGATTCTCCTATTAATCCCCAATACAGGCTGTTCCTTGCCTTTCCCATGATCAGACGGATACGGACGGCCTTTAGACGCTCAATGGATTCGGCAAGGAGCAAATTGATATAATTGGCCATTGTCAGTACCAGCACCACCAGGCCAACCAGCACAAATATCCAGATGTATTCCCACCGGTTGTTGGGCACGATTTCCCGGGCCAGCTGTGATTCCAGATGGATGGAGGAAAGGGATTGCAACGGAAACGAAATATCCTCCGGTGTTTCCTCGCCGCCGTACTGACGGATAAGTGAGGGCAGGGTCTTCTGTACCTCCTTCACATACCCGGGTGAATCCAGCAACAGGTAAATGTACGCCCAGCCGGTCCTGGCCTCTTCAGAAGGGAACGAGGTAAGCATATTCACCGGCAGGTGCGTGTTGGGTGGCAAGTCCTCCATTATTCCCGTGACCACGTAGCGTTCCTGCCCCGACGCCCCTTGAAACCATATCTCCTCGCCCATCCCGTTGGGTGTTCCAAACAACGTCAGTGACATTGATTCTGTGATAACCGTCTGGTTTGGGTTGCTCAATGCCGTTTCCGGGTTCCCAGCCACCAGTTGAAAATCAAATACGCTGAACACATCCGGATCGGTACTGAACGAATGCTCAACCCGGAAGGCATCTTCCCCTACCCTGACATCCCTTGGGTGATAATCCTGAAAACGGATCAGCGCCTCAACACCGGGCAACTCGTCTTCGATCCGGTTAATATAATCCCGGTCGGCCCTGGCCCAGTGCATATCATACTGGTTGGCATGGTTGTGCATGGTTATCCGGAATATCCGGTCGGCCCGGGAATGCATATTCTCAAAACTCAGTTCATACTGAGTCATCAGCGCTACATTAATAAGTACCAGCAGCCCAAGGCTAAGGCTGAACAGGTTAAGGAAAAAGTGAAACTTATTTTTTTTGTGGTGACGGACAAACGCCCGAAGGAAACTGATCATATACATTCAATTTTACTCCAAACCAGGTACAATCCTATAAGTATACGACCGATTCACTAATTGGATGTGGTTTTTAAAATGAAAATAACGTAGTTTGATCCAATAAAACGTACCGACCATGCGCCTACTACTTTGTTTAATTTCATTTTGCCTGATCACCATGACCTCCAATGCACAATCCGGCTCTTTCCCCGGTAAGTTTGTACATTCAGTCTATTTCTGGCTGAATGACCCCGAAAGCCAATCTGACCGTGAGCAGTTCCTGAAAAACCTGAATACTTTCCTGGAAAACAGCCAGTACCTTACCTCCTATCACGTGGCGCCTCCGGCCGGAACAGACCGGGAGGTGGTCGATAACTCCTACGACTACAACCTGGTAGTAACCTTTGATACGAAAGAATTGCAGGATAAGTACCAGACAGAACCGGCCCACCTCAAATTCGTGGAGACTTCCAGCCACCTCTGGGACCGGGTGCAGATCTACGATTCATTCCGTGAGGATGACGGGAGCAGCCCCTACCTTCGCGGCGATATCCAGATTGGGGTGGTGGTAAGCGACCTCGCGGCTTCAGAGGCCTTTTACACAGACGTAATCGGTATGCAAAAGGTGAGTGAATTTTCCGTGGACTCCCAGGTCGCCAGACAGGCCGGACTTACCAACGGGACTCCGCTCCAGGTATCCGTCATGAAGCTCCGTAATGATCCCCACGCCTCAGCCTGGAAACTGATGGAATTTCCTAACAGTCCGGCTGCGAAAAAGACCGACTACATCGACCAGGGTTCGGGCATGCGTTATATCACGCTGTATGTTCATGACATGGAGAATATTATGCAGCGCCTGAAAGCTCATAAGATCAAATTGCTTGGCGAGACGCCCATTGAGATTTCAGAAGGAACGACTTTCATCCTTGTGCAGGATCCGGACGGCAACTTTATTGAGTTGATCGGTCCGACTCCCTGATCACTCCTCCCGAAGGGAAACGGTTGGATTTAATAAGGCCGCACGATGCACCTGCCGGGATACGATCAGCGTGGTGAAAATCATCAGGGCGAAACCTGCTATAAGAAAAACCCACCACGAGATGCCGGTTCGTATATCAAACTGGGAGAGGAAATTGTCCAGCATCCAGTAAGTCAGCGGTACCGAGATCACAAAGGAAATTACTACCAGCCAGATGAATTCCCTGTTCATCATTCCGAGTAAATCACCCACGGACGCACCCAATACTTTCCGGATACCCATTTCACGGACCCGGCGGCGAGCCATGAACGTGGCCAGTCCGAATAGTCCCAGGCCGGTAATGATGATTGCCAGGATGGCAAAAGCACCTGCGAGCCTCTGGGTCAGGTTGATCAGGCTGAATTTACTTTCAAACACCTCATCGAGGAATTCATATTCGAACGGATAATTATCGTTATACCCGGCGATCACTTCCTCGATCCGGCTGAGGGATTCATCGACCGGTAACGCGCCCGATAAACGAATATTCAATTTCTCTGCCCATTCCGGATCAAACACCACAAACATGGGCTTTGTCTCCCGAAATACAGAACCGGTGAGCAAATTGTCGATCACCCCTACCAGGGTATAATTATCATCCCATACGCGCAGTTGTGTGCCCACAGGGTCTTTCAGTCCCATGACATCCAGGGCCTCCTTATTCACGAGGATGGCCATGGAATCGGAGAGAAAATCCCTGGAAAAGTCCCGGCCTTCCAGGACGTTAATATCCATCGTCTCCGTAAAGTCATAATCCGTGGCCAGGGTCGAGAACAGGATATTCTTTTCGGGAGGTTTACCCGGCCATTCAACAAAATTATTGCTGTTCACACTCGTCACCGCCGTATTGGTCTTGGTCACAGCCGAAACCACACCTGAGGCAAGCAGGTCCCGCTTCATCGCCTCATAATTGGCATGCATGGGTTCCGTATAATCCAGCATTATGAGATTTTGTACGTTATAGCCCAGCTCCCGGTCACGCACCAGTTCAATTTGCTGGTAGATTACCACCGTGGAAACCAGCAAAAATAAGGACATGACAAATTGGGTTGTAACCAGGACCTTTCGGAGAATGCCTCGCTGACGTCCTGGAAAAATGGCGCCTTTCAGTGTCCTGACCGGCTTAAATGAAGAAAGGTAAAAGGCAGGGTAGCTACCGGAAAGAACGCCCGCAACCAGAATGACAACCACCGTTATGACCCAGAATTCCATTGAATTGTAATCGATGGAAAGTTTGTTGTTAAGCATGTCATTGTAATAGGGCAGGGCGAGCTCAACCAGCAGAATAGCAATCAGGTATGCAAGAGCGGCAAGCAGGATTGACTCTCCCAGAAATTGTGCGATCAGCTGACCTCGGGTCGACCCTACGCTCTTCCGCACCCCTACTTCCCGGGCCCTTCGCTCAGCCCGGGCGGTGGCGAGATTCATAAAGTTAATGCAGGCAATGGCCAGGATCAGCAATGCCACCCCTCCAAACAAACGCACATACACAATGAGTCCGCCCGACTGCACCCCGTTTACAAAGGAAGATTCCAGCCTCCATTCTTCCAGGGGCAATAAAAACAGTTCCCTCTCGGCATCCGTCTCTCCATTCCGCGAAAGCATATCACTGATGGAGGCTTCCACCTCCCCGCGGACAGAAGGATCTCGCAATGTGAGGTATACCTGGAAATAATAATTACTCCAGTTGTCAGTATTCTCCCTCACCCAGCTGCTAATCTGTTCGAATTTTTTCCAGGGAACCAGAAAATCAAACTGAAAGGAACTGTGACCCGGTAGGTCCTTAAGAATTCCCGTGACCGTAAGCTCCGTATCATTGTCCAGCTGTACCACCTTTCCAACGGCATCGGTATTTTCAAACAGTGCACGGGCGGTGGACTCCGTCAATACGATAGAAGACGGATCGTCAAGCAGGCCGGTCGACGGTTGGCCTGACACCGTTTCAAAGGGAAACATGGACAGAAACTCTTCACTCACGTAATGTCCCTGCTTATTAATCCGTTTTTCCCCGATACTGAGCAGGTGATCTTCCGCAAAATAATCAGACACGGCAATGGATTCAATGGCAGGATGTTCATCCTTCAGGGTGTGGTACAGTGGAAGTGGAACGGAACGCCAGGAAGTAAGCTCATCGGTATACTGTGCGTGCATCCAGACCTGGTAGGTGCGGTCGTATTCCGGGTGAAATTTATCGTACGACATTTCCCGGTGTACCCACAGAAGAATGAGTATACTGCATGCAATTCCGATAGACAGCCCTGCGATATTCACGACGGAATAAAGCGGGTGTTTACGCAGGTTTCTAAGAGTTGTGAGCAGAAAATTCCTCAGCATGCCGGGCGCTACATTTCCTTATAATTAATTTTTTAAATTAGGGAATCCGGCTGAAAATTAATAGCATCGAAGAATGCTTTTTAGGGACTCAATTCATTCCCGGGAAACCGGATTTGAAGAAACCTCTTGATAAACAGTACGATAAATTACCCTTCCATTAAATGACTTTAAGTACCCTTCCCCCATTCACGGATAGTGCAATGTCCGTTTTCATGTACCTCTCGACGGCATATATCCTGGTTTGCGCAATAACCGCTTTGTATTTCCGCATTAAATTATCCGCGGCACCGGGTTGGGCAGTCCGCCCGGTAGTCTGGCTTGGAGCGGCCAACGCTGCTCTGGGGCTTTTTGGGTTCTTTTTAAATTATACCCAGGCCATGCAAGCTATACAAGCGGCCGGGGACATCAGCCCATCCATCCTGGCCGGAGCCTATGTACTCAGCGGATCTTATCCGGTACTTGGGTTTCTTTCCCTGAGTATTGCCTTTCTGTTTCAGTTTTTCAGTGTACAGGTTAAAGGTTGACCTCTCCCTGCACAATCAGGGTATAATGGCCGCCAAGGCTGACCTTTCCTTCACTTAGCCCGCATTGAAAACGGCCTCCGCGAGGACTCCGCTGTATTGCGGTCAGCGATTTTTTGCCCAGCCTTTCCGACCAGAATGGGGTGAGAGCAGCGTGGGATGAGCCGGTGGCATGATCTTCCAGCTGACGCACGTGCGGGACCAGCGTGCGGCTTACAAAATCACTTTGTCTGCCTGGAGCAGTTACGGCATAACCAAACACCGAAATTCTTTTCATCGCTTCAAAATCCGGCCGCATCTGAACAAGGGTCTGTTCTGAATCCAGCAGCACTATATCCTTGTTGGTGGTCCGGAAATACCCTTCAATCCCCACCCCAAGAGCCGCTGAAAGACCTACCGGGGGTTCTGTTTGGGCGGTTACCGCAATAGGGTCCAGTTCCATGGTGGCAAAATCATCTCCCTGTGCCGCGCCGCCGATCCGGGCGTTCCCGGCCTGCAGCGTAATCCGTCGTCCCAGGCATGCCACCGCTGCCAGTGATCCGTGCCCGCAGAGACCGATCTCCTGATCCGGGGCAAACCAACGAACATGAAAGGAATTTGCCTCCTCACCGGGCCATAAAAAGGTAGTGGCCGGCTGATTCAGATCAGCCGCCACCCTTTGCATGACGGATTCAGGTACTGGCCCGGAGGCTTCGATCACGGCGGCAATATTCCCGCGTAACCCATTCTCCGGGTCGTCAAATACCGCAAAACACTTAAACGGGGTCATTTTATTGATTCAGGGAGGCTGTAACTTCAATCTCCGTATCCAGCAGCCTGGAAATGGGACAATTTTCCTCGGCATGCTTCACCAGGCGGTCAAATTCCTCCTGTCCGATCCCCTCAATGGTCGCTTTAAGCGTGATGTGAGACTTCTTTACGGTACCGTCCTCAAAGGTGATCTCGCACTTGGCATCCAGCTCCTGCGGGTCATATCCTGCTTCCTGCAGATTGAAGCTCAGTTTCATGGCAAAACAGCCGGAATGGGCCGCTGCAACCAGTTCCTCGGGGTTGGTCCCCTTCCCGTTCTCAAAGCGTGAACTGAAAGAATATTGTGTATTTTCAAGTACTGTGGATTGGGTGGTAAGATGACCTTTGCCGTCCTTTCCGGTGCCGTTCCATACGGCGCGTGCATTTCTTTTCATAGTTGATGTTTATTTTCTAAATATAGCAATCCGCAGGCGAAATGGTTTAAAACGATTTTCGAAAAAAATCAGCAGGGGGATTAAACCATTGCGTAACTTCCGTATCTAACGGGCAAACAAACCCTGAAAAAATGAAAAATATCATTGCCTTTAAAAAGTATGCAGCCGTCCTGTTGGCAGCCGGATTGATCACAGGCGGGATGACCGCCTGCGAGGAGAATAAAGAAGAACCACAGGCCGATGTGCAGGAAGAACTCGAAGTGGCTCAGCAAACCTCGCTGTCTGAATCATTAAGCGAAGAAGACGTATCTTTTTCCTACCTGGCCGGAGACGCCGTTTCCAGCAGTGGCGGAAGGCTCATCAGTGACCACCTCCGCTGTGCAGAAATTACGCACAACAAGGAGACAAACACGGTTATTATTGACTTTGGCGAGGGTTGTGTCGGACCCTATGGCCGGGAGCGAAGCGGAAAGATCATTATTACCTACAGCGGGGCCTTCAATGACCGCATGGCCAACCGGGTGATCACCTTTGAGGATTATTTCGTCAACAACCGGCAGATTACCGGCACCATTGAGCTGAGGGACCTGAACCGGAACGAAGAAGGGTTCATTACCGCGACACGCCGCCTGATTGACTATACCATCCACTTCCCGAACGGCGATACTTATACCTCAAACGGTAGTATTACCCGTGAATGGATTGAAGGAGAAGGTGATGGAAACCCGCGCACCAATGTTATACGGATCACCGGATTCTATGAAGGAATCTCCTCCCGCGGACGGGCACATACCATCGACATTGTGGAGCCGGTCATCGCCAGTTTCCCATGCCGGGCACGCGGTGGTTTTCTTCGGGTAGCCGGACTTAAAGAGATTCGCTGGACGGCCGAAGAGCGGGAACGAATCCGGACTGTCTACTATGGAGACGGCTCCTGTGACAACGAAATCGTGGTTACTGTCAACGGACGTACGTTTACCATTACCGAAGAGTAAGTATCTACAGGTACCGGGATACTAGGATTCCGGTGGCTTTACTGACGACACGTGTATCTGTTCAACACATCATCTGAAGGGTCTGAGCGACTCCAGTTCCGCGCCCTGGTTGAAAAATACCAGCGGCGCGTTTACGGGATCGTCAGAAAAATGGTAATCAGTCACGAAGATACGGATGACATTGTGCAGGAGGTGTTTATCAAGGTCTGGAATAACCGGTCCGACTTTGAGGGAAAATCAGAGATATTTACATGGATATACCGGATCGCAGTCAATGAGAGCCTTCAATTCCTCCGTAAACAAAAGGCCAGGAACATTTTTTCACCGGGCATCAGTGAGGAACTGGCCGGGCAAATCGATTCAGCCCTGGGCCCGGATGCCGACGAAATAGAGCGGAAACTGCAAAAAGCCCTTCTTACCTTGCCGGATAAACAGCGTGCGGTATTTCATATGCGGTATTACGATGAGCTGACCTATGAAGAAATGGCGCGGATTACAGGCGGTACCGTGGGTAGCCTGAAGGCCAGCTATCACCATGCTGTCAAAAAAATTGAAAAGAATTTAACCTCTTCATTAAACCCTGCAGGCTAACCTGCATCTAATTAACAAATGAGTCTATTTAACGACGATATAAAACGGAAAGATCCTTTTAAAGCACCTGATGGGTATTTTGACTCCCTGGCCGACAGGATCGACGCCCGGCTTGACAGGCCTGCGAAGGATACTAAAATACACATTCTCCGTCGTCCCGTCCGGCTTGTATACGCCGCTGCAGCGGTAATCACCCTGCTCGCGGTTTGCTGGACGCTGTTACGGGAGAATACTCAACCGTCTTCCGCACGGCTGGTGGCTGAATTAACCGACCAGGAGATCATTGATTACCTGGCTGATTCAGAAATGAGTGTGGAAGAGATTCTTGAGAATGTATCTTTCGAGGTATTGGATACCGACAGCCTGCAGTGGCAGGTAATGCCAGAAGTCGATCTCGCCCCTGGCGACATTGACGAACTCATAGAACTGTACGATTTGGAAGAAATGGAAAATTCATAGTCATGAAAAAAATACTTTGGACTATTGCCCTGCTGATTACAGTGCCCTTTTTTGTAAGCGCCCAGGACCAGGAGGCACGTGATAAAATTGAGGCAGCCCGCATCGCCTTCATCACCGAGCGGCTGGACCTGACCCCGCAGCAGGCAGAGAAATTCTGGCCCCTGTACCGTGAATATCATAAGGAACGCGAAACCCTGCGTAAGGAATTCAACGAGGCCAGGACCGGCATCCGGGATAAAGACCTGACGGAAGAAGAAAGCAAGCGCCTGATAGATCTTGGTCTGCGTTTCAAGGAGCGGGAAACCCAGTTGCAGCGTACCTATTCGGAACGACTGGTCCGGGTAATCTCCAACCGTCAGCTTCTGGAACTCAGAAAAACGGAAGATGATTTCCGGAGAATGCTGCTCCAGCGACTTGAAAAACGACGGGATATGCAGCAACGAATGCAGCAGCGGAAACGTGAGATCGATAACTGATCAACCATGAACCGTATGCTGAACGGCGCCTTGCTTGCAGGCGCTTTATGCATGGTTTGCCTCACCAGCGTTCCAGCCCAGGAAAAATCCAGGCTGGATTCGCTGTATGACGAGCTGGACGAATTGTTTGCCACCGACTCCCTGGGAAACGACCTTTTCGCCCTTACCGACAGCCTGCTCAGGATCATGGATCGGGGATTTCACAGCATTAGCCTTCGCGGATCCTACACAAGCGAAGTTCTTACCTCCGGGCGTGACCTTGGATTTTCCCAGAGAGGATGGATCACAGGACTCAGTTATTATCATCCTGTCGGATTTTACGGCGAGATCACAGGATACCTCAACAGCGAGTATTCGCCGCAGTATTACCTTACCGACCTGGGCGTGGGATATATTCACGATACGGACCACTGGCTCCTCCAGGCCGGCCATAACTTCCAGGTCTTCGATGAATCGGTAAACTGGCTTTTCAATAAAAATGTGCAGGCCTCCGCCTATTACCAGCGCCGGTATTGGGAAGCCGGACTGGACTACCGATTCATGTATGGCCGGGAAACAGCCCATCGCATTACCTCCACTGCCGCTTCCAGGCTTTCCTGGAAAACCGGCTGGATCGACAAGATCTCCCTGATACCATCGGTCGCTGTGCAGTGGGGCAATGCCAATATCATTTTCTACCGGCAGTCAGATACACCGATTGCCGACCTGTATGCCATAATCCTGGAAGATCCCTCCTATCCTGACCTCGACCGTGAAACATTACGAAGGCTGGCGTATCTGCTCTACCGGGAACGCTATTTTCGCGCCACCCAGCTTCTCCGGGAAAACGGCTATTCCCGGCAGGATGTCAATAACCTCCTCGAAGACTATCAGTTCAGCCGGTACGGGGAGAGTAATGCATTCGGACTCATGAATTTATCTTTATCCCTGGGAGCGTCCCTTTCCAAAGGTCCGCTTAACCTGTATATCAATTACACCTATAATTTCCCCCAGTCCCTTCCCGGGGAGGAATTTTCCTATGAAGAAAATGACTACCTGAGCCTTTCCCTGTTCTATACCATTCTCTGGCCCGGAAATAAATAAAGCCGCCGGCTCATTCAGCAGGAAGACCGGCGTACTTTGTCACAAACTATCATGCTCAGAAAGTGATCCGGTATAGTATATCGGGAAAGAAACCAATCTGATCCACCCGGTTGATCTGATCCGTGACTTCATTATACCGTTGTACAAATTCGTTCTCCCGGTTGGTAACGTTTTGCAGATCAATAAAGAACTGATGGGAGATATTGCGGTTGCGGCTGTTCAGCCTTACTCCGAACTTCACATCCCACCGGAAATAGGGATCGTATCGCTCGCTGAAAGCAACTTCTTCCCGAAGTACTTCCCGCCCCGCATTCATTCGCGTTGCCTCCAGGTCAATGGGCGTGTAAGGAGAACCTCCGGTAGTGGAAATCCGGCTGTCAATGGTCCAGGCATGCTGCTTGTCAGATCCGAATTTCCATTCTCGGCCAAAGAGAATGTTGGCAACGAACCTGTTGTTGAATGCCGTATTCCGCTCAATTCCGTCACTTCCCTCGTATTTTGAGTTGTATAGCGAGCTGGTGAACAACAGGTAGTATTTTTCATTGAAGAATCGCTCGACGGTCAACTCTACTCCGTAATTGTACCCGGTCCCTTCATTGACCAGGTTATTTCGGTCATTAAACCCAAAATCAGCACCTTCATTGATCACTGAATATGAACTGGGAAATGCTTCAACCGGCACGTCGTAGATTGACTGGTAATAGGTTTCTGCCTTAATGTGCCAATCGGCACCAAAGAATCGGTCATAGCCGAGGACAAAATGATGGCTCTTGATAAAATCCAGATTATCGTTTGTTCGCATACTGCTACCATCAGGCTGTCTTTCTTCCAGAAAGAATACGGGGGCAGCCACCATTTGCGAATGCCGTCCGTAGGCAAAACTAAGGGTCTGATCGGCGCGGGTGCTGAAGCTGACCGCCGCCCTGGGTTCAAGGGTAAAATCCTCGTTATAACTCAGATATTGAGAATGCAATCCGCCTGTTACCGTCCAACGGTCACTGATATTGAATTCTGCCTGAACGAAAGATTGTCCCAGGTTATAGGTTTCATCCACATTTACCAGGGTCAGGAAATAGTCAGGTATACCATCTCCGTTATCATCCGGAATATCCGCCCGGTTATCACGATCCTCGGTAAAATAATTTGCATCAAACGTCTGATGAAGAACACCTGCGTGAAGGTTCCAGCGTGCACTGAATTTATGAGTCAGCTGTGTCTTGAATGTATACCGGTTTTCCCGGTTGCTTGTGTTGCTCGCCCTGTATTTACCGGTTTCAGTGCCTTCACCGTCCCGCATTAGGTTGTCCTGTACAAACTCATTGTAATTGGTTGAGGCCGCCAGGGATGTTTTCAGCAAGGTGTTTTTCCCAAATCGTATCGTGTGGGTAAGACCGCCTATTCCCAGTTCATTTTCCACAAAGGCGTCTTCATTGGGATTGGCAAACAAATCATCCTCTTCAATCTCATCCCCAAGGAAATCAATACTGCTTCTCCCGCCGAGTCCATACAACTCCAAACTTCCCCATTTATATTCACCAAGGTCAGCCTTGAAACTGAAATCCTGGTAATAAGGGGTACTACTCGTACCGGTCGCAGCAAGACTGGCGATACCATACCGGTAAGACCCGACAAATGAACCGTTGCGATTCCGGTTGACCGGCCCTTCTGCCATGGCCTCAATGCCGGTGAAGGCACTCATCTGCCCTGTAAATTCCCAGGTATCCGGGTTTCCATTGCGCAATTGCACATCAAACACAGCCGCGTTGGCATTCCCGTATTCAGCCGGGAAAGCGCCGGTTATGAAATCGGACCGTTGCAGCATGTTGGTGTTCAGTGCATTTACCGGTCCGCCGGTCGTTCCCAGGGTGGCAAAGTGATTCGTATTGGGCACCGGGATTCCTTCCAGCTGCCAGAGCAGGCCGGTGGGAGAATTGCCCCTTACGACGATATCATTTCGTGAGTCATCCGGAGTGCTGACCCCGGCGAATGACGCCGCAAGACGGGCGACGTCGTTCCTGCCTCCTGAATACCGGAGTACCTGCTCGGTGTCAAAAGATCTCGAGGACACCTTGGCCAGCTCATTGGTGACCAGTCCGCCCTGTTCAGTGATCACCACCTCGTCGAGTTTTTCGACCGATTCGGTCATCAGAATTGTGAGTACCACCTCCTTTCCTGATGTAACCAGCACATTCGGGATGGTCTGCGGATTATACCCCACATACTGTACGACAAGCGTCTGCCTGCCTACCGGCACGCCGGCTATTTCAAAACGGCCGTTATCATCGGTAACCGAACCAAGCACGGGATCTGTTCCGGCCACCACCACGGTTGCTCCAAACAATGGCGATTCAGTGGTTTCATCCTGGATGACGCCCTTCACAGACTGGGTTTGAGCCCATGACGCGTAAGAGAATAAAAGAAAAGTAATTGCGAGTAATGATTTCATGTTTGTGACTGTTTTTTGACCAAATACGATAGGTATGGACATTCTTCACAGGTGAAATCAGCTGAAAGCGGATTTTTGACTACTCAAGCCGCAAGCCGGCCGGATCCGGCTTCACAGAAGGTATTTCCCGTTTCACCTGCCTGATTCTGGCGTTCAGTCCCCGTCTGATTCGTTTTGATCCGGGTTTTTAATTATTTTACCGGTATGAAGTGGAGAGAGGTTCATTATCGCTGGGCCGGCATTGCCGTAGTTTCGCTGCTGCTTGTCTGGATCATCAAGGCAGAAATGCCCGGCACATTCCTGGAGAAATATGTGGTGTCATTTATCATTACTGCCTTTTTCTGGAACGGCGCCTTTTTACTGTTCATGTTTTTCAGGAAAAAATTTCCGCTGATCCGGCAGACACCAAAACGGCTTACCCTGACGGTATTTGCCTTGTTGATCTTCCTGATTGCCGGAGATTTTGTGTTTTGCCTGTCACTGAATGGAAAACCCCTTTCCATGGCCTGGACCGACCCGCTGACCTTCTTTGAGTACACCCCGATTACCCTGGTCATTAGCATGGTGGTAGGCAGCTTCTATGAGAATGCCTATTTCTTTGACCAGTGGCGGCATGCTATCCAGGTGAATGAATCCCTGAAAAACCAGCAGATCCGAACCCAGTTTGAAGTATTGCAAAACCAGATGAGTCCGCATTTCCTTTTTAACAGCCTCAATGCCCTTACCACGCTCATTGGCGAAGACCCCCAGCAGGCCGGTCGGTTTACCGAGAAACTATCTGACGTGTATCGCTACATTCTCCAGCATAAGGAAAAGGACCTGGTACCCCTGCACGAAGAGATCGAATTTGTCAATGCCTATGCCTTCCTTCAAAAAATGAGGTATCCCGACACACTGAAATTCGAGATAAAACTCTGCGAGCATCATCTGTCCCATCAGATAGCTCCGCTGACGCTTCAGATCCTGTTTGAGAACAGTGTTAAACATAACGTGGTCTCACGCCAGTACCCCCTTCACATCCAGGTTTACACGACCGACGATGATACCATCGTGGTCCAGAATAACCTGCAAAGGAAAAACGTTATGGAGAAGTCTACCCGGACCGGCCTCAAGAATATCACAAGCCGTTATGCCTACCTGACCGACCGGGAAATACGCATTGATGACTCGGACGGGTACTATACCGTTTCCGTTCCATTGCTCCGTGTTACCCAGCGATCCATTCTCCAGGAATTATGAATGTACTGATCATTGAAGACGAGGCACCCGCATTTCGCCGTCTGCAGAAATGTCTTGAGGAGCTGGAAGAAGGAATCAGTATCCTGGAGGTAATTGACAGCGTGGAAGAATCCGTATCCTGGTTCGGGGCCAACCACCAGCCAGACCTGATCTTTATGGATATTCAATTGAGTGACGGACTGAGTTTTGAGATTTTTGAAAAAGCGTCCATTCGCTCACCGGTGATCTTTACTACCGCTTTTGACGAATATATGTTGCGAGCCTTCAAAGTGAACAGCGTGGACTACCTTCTGAAACCCATAAAAAAAGATGAGCTCGCGCAAAGCCTTCGAAAATACCATGAACTCCGCAACATATTTGGGGCCGAATCAGCCGCGCGTATCCAGGAAGTGATCAGAAATCTCAAACCCAGGGAGGAAAATTTCAGGACGCGCATACTGGTCCGCAAAAATGATCAGCTGATCTCCGTGGAAACCCAGGATATCGCCTGTCTTTATGTCCGTCACGGTGTCATACACCTGCTCACAAGAAACGGACAAACCTATTTGATGGATCAGACCCTGGACGAACTGATGCAGCATCTGAACCCGGAGCGGTTTTTTCGCGCAAACCGCCAATATATTGTGCATTTTCCTGCCATTGCCTCCGTTCACCGGTATCATAAAGGCAAACTGCTGATCAAACTTGCGATGGATACCGGGGAGCAAATCGTGGTAAGTGCCGAAAAAGCCAGTGATTTCAAGGGTTGGCTGGATAGCTGAAGGGTGTAAATTGTATATTTGGATATGGAAAAAGATGTTCTCATCATCCGGAATATGGTTTGCCCCCGCTGCATTGAGGCAGTAACTGAAATCTTTGCGACACACGGACATGCGGGTGCCGAGGTCTCCCTGGGGCGGGTCCGGCTTGACGCTCCCCTGACCGAAGAAGCACGCAGGAAGATCAGCAAGGCACTTAAAGAGGCCGGGTTCGAACTGCTCGATGACCCCAGGGCACGGATGGTCAATGAGATCAAACGCCTGGTGATAGAAAGAATCCGGTCACTTAACGGGCCGCAGTCCGATACATTCTCCCGATACCTATCCGAAACCCTTCATAAGGATTTCTCCGCCATCAGCCGGCTATTTTCCACGGTGGAAGGCATGACGCTGGAACGTTATATCCTTAAGGTTCGCACGGAATATGTCAAGGAACTGCTCATGTACGATGAGCTCACCCTGTCCGAGATCGCTTTTCGACTTGATTACAGCAATACCGCACATCTTTCTTCCCAGTTCAGGAAAGAGACCGGTATGACCCCCACGCAGTTTAAGAAATTGTCAGACCCGGAGCGTAATTCGCTGGACAGTCTGTAGAATTTTAAAAATCATATCCGGATTTTTGTAATACACCGGGCCAGGGCCTGTGCTAGCTTTGCTTTAAAAGAAACAACCATGAATGCAACGCTTGAAAAGAAGCACTTTTACGTGGAGGGGATGACGTGTGCATCCTGCGCCTCAAGCCTTGAAAGCTATCTCTCCCACCAGCCTGGTGTCGGTGAAGTGAGCGTAAGCTATGCCAACAAATCGGTCAGTGTGGCATTTGACACCGGCCTGATCACCCCTGAAAAACTGGACCAGGCGGCACAGGAGATCGGATACCATATCCTTACCTCCGAGGCTGATTCTTCACAGCAAAGCAGGGAGGAACGGGAAGCCCTTCGCCTCCGGACATTAAAAAGACGCGTCCTGGTTTCAGGGATATTCAGCCTTCCGGTCTTTGTTCTTTCCATGTTCTTCATGGGCCAGATCCCGTCACTGCATTGGATCCTGCTGATCCTTTCCCTGCCTGTAATGGTGTTTGGCGGACGGGAATTTTTTGTCAACAGCGCCAAACAGCTGCGTCACGGGAAGACCACCATGGATACGCTGGTGGCCCTGAGTACGGGTATCGCCTTTGCATTTAGTGCGTTTAATACAGTTTATCCGGAATATTTTGCCTCCCGGGGACTTACTCCTCATGTGTATTTTGAATCGGCCGTCATCATCATTACCCTTATCCTGTTGGGACGCTACCTGGAAGAACGGGCAAAATCCAGCACCACCGCCGCCATCCGGGGGCTGATGAAGCTGCAGCCTGAGCAGCTGACGGTCATCCGCAACGGGGAAGAGGTTGTCCTGCCCCTGGAAGACGTGATCACCGGGGATATGGTCGTGGTACGGCCCGGTGAACGGATTCCGGTGGATGGCAAGGTGAGGAAGGGAGAATCCTGGGCAGATGAAAGCATGATGACCGGAGAACCCATGCCGGTGCATAAGGCAAAGGGTGATCAGGTTCTGGCAGGAACACTGAATCAGAAAGGGTCGCTGCGGATCCTCGCTTCCGGTGTGGGAAGGGAAACCTACCTGGCCGGGATTATTGAACGGGTCAGGGAGGCCCAGGCTTCCAAACCGCCCATCCAGGACCTGGTGGATAAGATCGCGGCCATATTTGTCCCCGCGGTACTCATCCTTGGCCTGCTGGCATTCGGGGCATGGTATTTCCTGGGCCCCGATCCGCAGCTGACGCATGCCTTCCTGGTATTGATCACTGTACTGATCATTGCGTGTCCGTGTGCACTCGGCCTCGCCACCCCTACCGCATTGATGGTGGGCATCGGAAAAGGCGCTGAAAACGGCATACTAATTAAGGATGCCCGTTCACTCGAAGGCTTGCACAACACCGGGGTGCTGGTGCTGGACAAAACCGGGACCATTACCCGTGGAAAGCCTGTGGTGACGAAGGAATTCTGGCCCGGCAGCAGGGATAACCTGAACCTGCTGATTGCGGTGGAGAATGAGTCGGAACATCCGCTGGCCTCGGCAGTAGCCGACCATTTTCGAGGCACTACGCCCGCCGCGGCTCCGGACTATTTTGAAAGTATAACCGGACAGGGAGTGCGTGCCCTTTATGGTAAAAAACAGGTCCTGATTGGCAACAGGGAATTGATCAATGCCTATAATATCCCTGCAGACCGTAGCATCCGTGAAGCTATTGCATCCTATCAGGAGGATGGACTGACGGTCGTTTTCTTCGCGGTTAACAATTCAATAGAGGCTGTTTTTGGTATCGAAGATGAGATCAGGGATGATTCAGCAAGCGCCATACATGAATTGAATTCCATGGGCGTGGAGATCCACCTTCTCTCGGGAGATAACCAGGAAGCCTCCTTAAAGGTGGCGGAAAAAGTGGGCATATCCGTGGTACGCGGCAACATGTCGCCAAAAGACAAGGGAGACTATATTGACCATCTTCGAAAGTCCGGTAAAAATGTGGCTGTGGCCGGGGACGGCATCAATGATGCTGAAGCACTGGCCCGGGCGGATACCGGAATTGCCATGGGCAGCGGAACCGATATCGCCATGGAAAATGCGGGAATCACCCTTATGCATGCCAGCCTGTCCCATATTGCCGATGCTATCCGTTTGTCCCGGGGAACCATGAAGACAATCCGTCAAAACCTGTTCTGGGCATTTATATACAACCTGCTGGCCTTACCGGTCGCCGCCGGTGTATTGTATCCCTTTACCGGATACCTGCTGAACCCTATGATCGCCGGTGCCGCAATGGCCTTTAGTTCGATTTCAGTAGTACTTAATAGTTTGAAACTTAATAGATTAAATATCAATTAGTTATGAAAGAGATTAAATTCAAAACAAATATCAACTGCGGGAATTGCATCAAGTCGGTTACCCCGTATCTGAATCAGGTGGAAAGTGTAGAGACATGGAGCGTGGATACAGATTCTCCCAATAAAGTGCTTACGGTTGAAATGGAGGAAGAGGGCCACATCATAGATGTGATCAGGGCGGTTCGGGAAGCCGGATATGAGATTGAGGAAACTGTTTAACCCCAATTTCGTTTAGTGATAGAAGGGAATGAGAGGGAAGGAACGTGCAGAAACAGTGAATTGGTTCATTCTCAGCCAACTACCTAAAAATCAAAGCATGGAACTACCCCAATTACCCCTCGAGTCCTGGGAAAACTCCAAGATCACCCTCCATCTTTATTTGCAGATACTCGGAAAGATCAAACTGAAAATGGCACCCAGGAAAAATCACTGGTGGCACATCACCCTCCTGCCGCATCCCTCCGGACTGACCACCGGGCCGGTACCGTATACAGACGGAACTTTTCAGATTAACGTGAATATGGTAAACCACCGGGTGGAGTTTGTGTACGCTGGCGGGCGGCAATCTTCATTTGAATTGAAAGACGGGCTAACCGTCTCGGAGTTTTACCGGAAGGTCATGGACGAACTGGCCGGTCAGGACATCAGGCCGGAAATTAAGGCTGTGCCCTATGATCATCCCTGCAAGGAGCCTTTTGCCACTTGTGAGGAATATCATCAGTACGACCCGGAATACGTCCAGCGCTTTCACCAGGTCCTGGGGTTTACGGCGAGGGTCTTCGAGAAATTCCGCGCTCGCTACCTGGGCAAGGTATCACCTGTTCAGCTTTACTGGCATCACATGGACCTGGCCGTGACGCGCTTTAACGGACAGAAAGGTCCCGAACCGGCGCCCGGGGCTTCGCCGGCTGACCGCGACGCCTATTCCCATGAGGTAATCAGTGCCGGTTTCTGGGCCGGGGATGAAAACGTGCGCGGAGCAGCCTACTATTCCTACACCTTCCCTGCCCCGCAGGGCATTGAGGATCATCCTCTTAAGCCTTCCGGGGCTAGCTGGGATATGTCGTCCGGCAGCCCGATGGCCATCCTGATGTATGACGATCTCCGGCAGGAGAATGATCCGGAAAAGGCATTGCTCGAATTCCTGGAAACGACGTATCAGGCCGGTGCAAAACGGGCAAAATGGCCCGAGGAGTCCCTGATTTATACCATTCCCTAAAAATTTCCGTATACATGAACGGGGCAACCGTTTGTGTAAAAATTACAAAATAGGAGCCCGTGGGAATAACTTTCACCCCTTAATTTTTGCTTGTTTGCATATAAGCCTTAACAAAATGACCATTCGATTATTGTTGATTTTTTCCGTGCTGATCTTAGGATGCAGCGAACAAAATGACGGAGGCACTTCGGGTCAGCAGCCGGTACGGGCAATCCAGGCCGACTACCTTGTTGCCCGGCCTGATACCTTCCGGAATGAAGTGATCACCACCGCAGAAGTTTTGCCCTTCGAGAGTGTCACACTCCGGGCTCCCCTGGCCGGCACCGTACTGGATATCTATTTTGAGGAAGGAGCACAGGTTCAGGAAGGTGCATTGATGCTCCGCCTGGATGACCGGGCTTGGAAGGCCCAGCTTAAAGGACTTGAAGTAGAGTATAATTCCGTACAAAAGGAACTGGATCGCTACCGACGCCTCATGGAGCTTGACGGGGCGAGCCAGCAACAGATCGATAATGCCGTGGCCCGGCTTGCCACCATGCAGGCCGATATGGACCAGTTGCGGGTGAACATTCAGCTGGCCAATATTCGGGCCCCCTTCAGTGGCCAGGTGGGCCTTCGAAATTTCAGCAAGGGCTCGTACATGTCACAGGGCGAAGAGATCACGACCCTGGCCCAGGTAGACCGACTGAAGGTCAACTTCAACCTTCCCGAACGTTACCGTCCCGATGTAAATGTGGGAGAAACGGTGAGCCTCAAAGTGGAAGGCGACACTTTCCCGGCCACGATCTACGCCATTGACCCGATCATTAATGTGGATTCGCGGACGGTTCAGGCCAGGGCTGTGCTGGAACGCGGTAACAAAAGCGTTATGCCGGGTGTATTTGCCGAAACCATTCTTCCGACCGAGGTGCTGGAGAATGCCATTGTACTGCCCTCCCAGGTGGTGGTGCCTGAAATCGAAGCCCAGACGGTCTATATTTCCAAAAACGGAAAGGCAGTCCGGCGGGTGGTTACGGTATCCGGCCGGACCAGCGATAAGGTACTCATCAGTGACGGGATTCAGGCAGGTGATACTGTGATCACCACAGGTCTTATGTCTATCAAAGACGGTTCGCCGCTAAGCCTCCAACAAAATATCAGTAAACGATGACCCTTTCGGAATTAAGTGTTCAGCGACCGGTTCTGGCAACCGTATTTGCCATCGTTATCGTCCTGATCGGCGTGGTCAGCTACCTGTCACTGGGGGTGCGTGAGTATCCCAGTGTGGACCCCCCTGTGATTACCGTCAGTACCAACTATCCGGGTGCCAATGCCGATATTATCGAATCCCAGATCACCGAACCGATGGAAGAATCCATCAATACCGTACCGGGGATCAAGAATATCAGTTCCACCAGCACCGACGGACGCAGCACGATCAGGGTGGAATTCAACACCGGGGTTGATTTGAATGTGGCCGCCAATGACGTACGGGACAAGGCATCGGCCGCACGACGGAGTATCCCGACGGATGCCGAACCGCCAATCGTAAGCAAGGCAGACAGTGATGCGCAGACGATACTGGTATTCACCATGCAGAGTACCAAACGGAATTTGCTGGAAATGACAGAACTCGCCGATAAACTCATGGTTGAACGTCTTCAGACCATTGAAGGTGTGTCGCGTGTATACATGTGGGGTGAGAAAGAATATTCCATGCGACTGACCATCTATCCCGATAAAATGGAAGCGCTCAGGATCACACCGCTGGATATCCGGGATGCCCTGAACCGGCAAAATGTGGAATTACCGAGCGGTCGCATTGAAGGCGAGAATACAGAACTTACGGTCCGGACGATCGGACGGCTGTATACCGAAGAAGACTTTAACAACCTTATCCTTGCCGAACGGAATAATACCCTGATCCGGCTGAAAGATATCGGTGACGCCCACATTTCGCCCCTGGAACAACGATCCGTACTACGGGGAAACGGTGTAATACCGATGATCGGTATCGCCATCCAGAATCAGCCCGGGGCGAACTACATTGACATTGTGGATGAGGCATTCAACCGTGTCGAACAAATCCGGCCGGACCTCCCTGAAGACATCGAACTGGATGTGGTACTTGACGATACCGTGGCGATACGGAAGGCGCTCAAGGAAGTGAGGGAAACCATCCTGCTTGCCTTTATTCTGGTAGTTCTGGTTATCTTTTTCTTCCTGCGCAACTGGCGCACCACCCTGATCCCGATCATTCTGATTCCGATTTCACTGATCGGCAGCATGGGCGCATTGTATGCAGCTGGCTTTTCGATCAATATTCTGACGCTCCTCGGACTGGTACTTGCCACCGGGCTTGTGGTGGATGATGCCATTGTGGTGATGGAGAATATTTATGCGAAGATCGAAGACGGCATGCACCCGGTCAAGGCAGCCCTGCAGGGGTCGCGGGAGGTATTCTTCGCCGTAATTGCCACGTCCATTTCACTGATTTGCGTGTTCCTTCCTATTTTCTTTCTCGGCGGACTCACCGGCCGGCTATTCAGGGAGTTTGCCATGGTGGTGGTGGCCTGCGTGGGTATATCAACCTTCGTCACCCTCTCACTGACCCCCATGATGAGTTCGAAGATGCTGAAGAAAAGCAAGCAGAAGCTTAAGATACAACAGGTCCTTGGGAATATGGTGCGCAGCCTGGGCAAGTCCTACGGCCATTCGCTGGAACGGTTCATGAAAAACAGGTGGCTGGCATTCCCCATTACCCTGATCATGGCAGGTGTGATCTGGTTCCTGTCCCAGCAGCTGCCTTCGGAGCTAGCCCCGCTGGAAGACAAAAGTAAGCTCAGGATTTCCACTACCGCCCCGGAAGGCACCTCGTTCAGGGCTATGGACGATTACACCGTCAGGGTAATGGAGATGATCGATACGCTCAAGGAGAAAGACTTTCTCCTCGGGCTGACAGCCCCCTCCTTCGGCAGCTCTACCAGCGTCAACTCGTCCTTTGTACGAATTACCCTGAAGCAGCCCGACCAACGGGAGCGCAGCCAGGATGAAATAGCCAAAGCCATTAACCAGGAGCTGAGCAAGCTGACCTTCGCCCAGTCATTCGTGATCCAGGAGCCGACGATCAGCGCCTCACGGGGATTATCGGGACTCCCCATACAGGTCGTCCTGCAGGCACCGGACTTTGAGCGGCTGAGGGAAGCCATTCCCCGTTTTCTCGAAAGGGCACGAAGCCATCCTGCTTTTGAAACCGTACAGATTGACCTTAAATTCAACAAACCCGAATATACGGTCAATATCAACCGGAATAAGGCCCTGGCCATGGGTGTGAGTATCGCAGATATTTCGCAAACGCTCCAGACTTACCTGTCGGAGCAGCGCCTGGGCTATTTTATCCGGGAAGGCAAGCAGTATTATGTGATTGCGCAGGCATCACTGAATGAGCGGAATTCCCCGGAAGACCTCAAAGGCATTTCGGTCAGAAACCGGGCCGGAGATATGGTGCCGCTGGAAAACCTGGTGGAAGTGGACCTGGTCAGCCGTCCTCCTTCCCTGCTTCGCTTTAACCGGTATTCTTCCGCCACTGTCTCGGCCTCTCCCACCGAAGGGTATACCATTGGGGACGGCATTGAGATCATGCAACAGCTGGCCCGGGATGAACTTGGAGAATCATTCCGGACCGAGCTCACCGGTGCTTCCGCAGATTTTGCCGAAAGTTCGGCCGACATTATCCTCGTTTTTGTGTTTGCGCTATTGCTGGTCTACCTGACCCTGGCCGGACAATTTGAAAGCTTCCGGGATCCGCTTACCATATTGTTCACGGTGCCGCTGGCACTTGCGGGAGCGCTTATCACCTTATGGCTCTTCGGGCAAACCCTGAATATTTTCAGCCAGATTGGTATGATCGTACTGATCGGTATTGTCTCGAAGAATGGTATCCTGATCGTGGAGTTTGCCAACCAGAAACGGGATGGGGGATTGAGCCGGATACAGGCGGGTATTGAAGCTGCCCAGCAGCGATTCCGTCCTATTCTCATGACCAGCATGTCAACCGTGCTGGGTGCCCTTCCCCTGGCCCTGGCCCTGGGCGAGGCAAGTACGAGCCGGATACCCATGGGATTGTCGATCATCGGAGGCTTATTATTCTCCCTCTTATTAACCCTTTACATTATACCGGCCATCTATTCCTACATCGCCAGCAAGGAAAGCCGTGATGAAATCAAGAAAAAATATGCCGACGCTTAAGGTCCTTATCGTCATCTGGCTGTTTCCCTTTGCGGTCTTCGGACAAGACATGCAGGCCTTCATGCAGCGGGCCCTGGAGGAGAATTATCAGCTGAATATCACTCGGCTGGAATCAGAAATTGCCTCCAACAACAATACCGCGGGGAATGCCGGGTTTCTTCCTACCATTGATCTCACCGGTCAGTACCAGTATTCCTGGAGTACCACCCGGCAGAATTTCTTTAACGGGGATGAACGCGAAGGGAACAATGCGAGAAACACCGGCCTTAACGGCAGTATCGCCATAAATCAGACGCTGTTTGACGGTTTCAGGATGTTTGCCAGCCGTGATCAGCTCCGTTTACTCGAAGATATGGGACGGGTGAATGCCCGCTTCTTTATTGACCAGACCCTGGCCGATATCGCCACACTGTATTTTCAGCTGATCAAGGAAAAAGAGATCCTCAACTATCTCAGGCAGTCCATCCGGGTATCGGCCTACCGCGAACAACTGGAACAACGCCGGAATGAAATCGGTGCGGGGACCGGACTTGACTATCAGCAGGCTGTAGTCGCCTATCAGAACGACAGTTTGCTGATTATCTCCCAGAAAAGCATTATCCGTTCGCTTGAAATCGAACTTAACCGGATAGTGAACCGGAGCCTTGATACCCCTGTCCTTCTTAGCTCGGATTCCCTTGACACCACACCGCATGGCTTTGCCCGTGAAGAATTCGTGGCAATGATGGATGAACGCAATCAGTCACTGAGAATGGCACAGCTGGAGGAATTGATCGCGGAAACGGAAGTACGCATTCAACGGGCCGAATTGTCACCCGTTATAACAGGGTTTGGCGGTTATACCTACAACCGGTCTACCAGTGAGATCGGGTTCGTGGAATCAAACCGAAGTTACGGTCCGAATGTGGGCATCGGGGTGCGCTTCAACCTGTTCAACGGCGGCAACAACCGCAGGGAAGTACGAAATGCGGAGTTTCAGCGGACTATTTCCGTGGAGAATAAGGAACTGGTCAACCAAAACCTGCGTGCGGAATTGTATGATGCCTACGCGCAATACGAATATACCCTCGAACGGATCAACATCGCAAAGAACAGCGTGGATGCCGCACGACGGGCCCAGTTCATTGCCGAAGCCCAGCTGCGTGAGGGGGCCATCAACGGGATCGATTTCCGCGTCAACCAGGTAACACTTATTAACGCGGAAAACAGCCTGGCTCAACTTAAATTTGCACTCAAGGCTATTGAAGTAAATTTATATCGTCTTACCTCCCAGGTAATGGAAATGTACCTGTAAGATGAAGATTCAGCTGAGCTGGAGCGGAGGCAAGGACAGCATGATGACGCTGCATAAACTGGTATCGGAAAGCCAGGCCCCCTCCTCCCTGCTCACCACATTCTCCGGGGAATTCAGAAGAATTACCATGCACGGCGTACGGGAAGCCCTGCTCGATATGCAGGCCGAAGCACTCACTGTCCCCGTGGATAAGCTATTTCTTCCGGCGGAGGCGGACATGAAAACCTATAACCAGGCCATGCACCAGGCTTATGAAGATGCAGCCGGTAAGGGTATTGACACTATTGCCTTCGGCGATATCTTCCTGGAAGACCTCAGGAATTACCGGGAACGCCAGACCGAGAAAGCCGGGCTGCGTTCAATTTTCCCGCTCTGGGGAGAAGACACAAGGCTGTTGATGGAGAATTTTATACACCTGGGGTACAAGACCGTGGTCGTGGCACTCGACAGTTCGAAGCTGTCCCCGGATATGATCGGACGTGTCATCGATCATGAATTCCTGGAGCAACTGCCAGAAAACGTGGACCCCTGTGGTGAAAACGGTGAGTTCCATACCTTCGTGATTGACGGCCCCCTTTTTGAGAAACCCCTGTCCCCGGCCTGGGGAGAGGTCGTGAAGCGGGATTACCCTTCCCCGGTCAATAAAAATGAAACCATTTCGTATTATTTCCAGGAACTGCTGCCTGCCTGATTGCAGGTGTCCGCCCCGGGGACTTCCTTCAGGGCATGATCCGTATTATTTTTCTCCTTCTTTTAAGCAGTGTCGCACTCAGGGCCCAGGACCGGTGGATCAATGAAATTCATTATGACAACCTGGGTGTCGATACGCTCGAATTTGTAGAAATTCTACTTCCTGCCGGCCATGACCCTGCCGAATACCGCCTGTGGCTTTATGACGGGGTAAGCGCATTGCCCTATGACAGTGCATCTGTGGGTAATTGGGCAGCCGGCGACTCAACGGCATTGTATAAATTATTTACGTGGTTCCCGCAAGCCATTCAAAACGGACCGGATGCCGTTGCACTGAGCCACCTGGACACCCTTATACAATTTATTTCCTACGAGGGAACCATAACCGCAGCCGGCGGGGTGGCTATCGGAAAGATATCCGTTCAGATCGGTGTACGGGAAGGAGGTGACCCGCCGGGGGTTTCAGCCGGACTCACGGGAGCCGGTTCGTCCGGACCCCATTTCTGGTGGACGCTGAATGCCGCAAGTCCGGGTACATTAAACCCCGGACAACAATTTACCTTCGATCCGATCCTGTTGCTTTTTTCCGGAAGTTGCCTGGACTTCGGTCAGATTCCATATGGTGAAAAAAGCCTGTCAGCCAGCTTTACCGTGGCGGGAGCCAACCTTGAAGCGGACATCACCTTTACCCTGCCGCCAGGTTATGAATGGAGCCGGGAAAGTGATTTTACCGGTGTACAATCCTCCGGGACGTATGTCTGGCCACGAACGGAAGATTATTACCCGCCGGATACGGTGTACGTGCGGTTTGTTCCGGGGGCAACGGCCGGACAGGACTACAGAGACACCCTTTTGGTGGAAAGTGGTACGGCAGGAGTTGCCTTATGCCTCAAAGGCGAGGAAGGACCTTTCCCGGAGCCCAACGTCTGGATTAATGAATTGCACTATGACAACATCAGTACGGATGTAAATGAATTTGTCGAGATGGTGATTGCCCTGTCGGATTCCTCCACCCTTCCCTTCCTGGCCCTCCATTTTTACAATGGCAATGACCAGCTGGTGTACAAGACCTCGGAAAGTTCAGCATGGCTCACAGGGTACACCGATCCCCAGGGATTTCTTTATATCACCGCTGTTGTGAAGGGCATCCAGAACGGACTGGCGGATGGCATTGCGCTTACGCACCGGGGCCGTGTAATCCAGTTTCTGAGCTACGAGGGAACGCTCACCGCACTGGACGGTCCGGCCGCCGGACTCACCAGCAGTGATATCGGCGTCATGGAAGATACCGATGCCCCGCTGAATTCATCCCTGCAGCTGGTGGGCACCGGAGGCAGCTACACGGATTTTCAGTGGGTGTATTTTCCGGGGGCACATACCAGAAACCAGCCTAATCACGACCAGGTTTTACCCGTGGTCATCCGTAGTTATGGCGTTACCAGCAGAGCAGGCACCTGGTTTCTTCAATGGACCAGTCTCGAAGAAACGGATCATTCCCATTACACAGTTGAATATTCGGCTGGCGGAGAGGATTTTCGAATCCTGGACCGCATTGATCCAGCCGGCAGCCTTCCTTACACCTATTCATTTCCATGCCCTGAAGGCCTTTCCGGCTACCTGAGGCTGGTCCAGCATGACCTGAACGGAAACACCACTTTTTACCGCCCGGTCAGGCTTCGCGATGAGCCGGCTATATCAAACCGACCGGTTGAGGTGCTTATTATGAATATACACGGACAAGTACTTTACAGGGAGAGGATGGCCGGAAGGAAAAACCGTACCCTGGAGGAAGTACTGCGGCTGGTCGGTCCGGGTGTATACCTGGTGCGCATTCACTCTGCAGATGGGTTGGAGCTGCATAAAGTAATTAAACCCTGATATTCAGAACGGATGTCTTCAGATTGGAAAAAATTACAGTACCTTTGCAGGCTTATCGGAAAACGCACAGGAATATGATCGCAGCGAACAATCTTTCTTTACAATTCGGCAAACGAATTCTGTTTGACGAAGTCAACATAAAATTCTCCCAGGGCAACTGCTACGGGGTAATTGGTGCCAATGGTGCCGGGAAGTCAACTTTCCTGAAGATTCTTTCAGGTGAACAGGATGCGACCGGAGGTCATGTCTCCATTGAACCCGGGAAGCGCATGGCCGTCCTGAACCAGAACCACTTTGCCTTTGATGATCAGCTCGTATTGCATACCGTCATGATGGGGCATTCCACGCTCTGGAAGGTGATGCAGGAGAAAGAGGCCATCTATGCGAAGCCGGACTTCCAGGAGGAGGACGGCATACGGGCATCCGAACTGGAAGAAAAATTCGCCGAAATGGACGGGTGGAATGCGGAACCTGATGCCGCTTCCCTGCTGTCAGGGCTGGGCATCGAAGAAGGCCTGCACTACCAGATGATGAAGGACCTGAACGGTAACCAGAAAGTCAGGGTGCTGCTGGCCCAGGCATTATTCGGCAATCCGGATATCCTGATCCTGGATGAGCCAACCAACGACCTTGATATTATGACGGTTTCCTGGCTGGAAGACTTTCTTCTTGATTTCAAAAACACGGTGATCGTTGTGTCACACGATCGTCACTTCCTGGATACGGTTTGTACCCACATCGTGGATATAGACTTCAAGCAGGTACGATTGTTTACCGGTAACTATTCATTCTGGTACCAGTCGAGCCAGCTTGCCCTTCAGCAACGCGCTTCAGCCAATAAGAAAGCGGAGGAGAAGAAAAAGGAATTACAGGAATTCATTGCCAGGTTCAGTGCGAATGCCGCTAAATCAAAGCAGGCCACGAGTCGCAAGAAATTGCTGGACAAGATCAACCTGGATGATATCCAGCCATCTACCCGGCGTTACCCGGCCATTATCTTCACTCAAAACCGCCCTGCCGGTGACCAGATCCTGCAGGTGGAAGGCCTGACCCAGACCCGTGAAGGCAAGCCGCTCTTTTCCGGGGTGGATATCATGGTAAATAAGGGTGACAAGATCGCCCTGATCAGCAAGGATTCTATTGCCACGTCGTCTTTTTACTCCATTCTTACCGGGGAAGAAAAGCCGGCCTCCGGAAAATATACTTTTGGCCAGACAATCACCACCGCGGCATTGCCCAACGAAAATGAATCCTACTTTACCAAAGACCTGAACCTGATCGACTGGCTAAGGCAATACGCAGACGGGGATAAAGACGAAGTATATATCCGCGGATTCCTGGGTAAAATGCTGTTTACCGGCGAAGAGGTATTCAAGAAAAGTTCCGTCCTGAGCGGAGGGGAAAAAGTCCGTTGTATGATCTCGAGGATGATGCTTGCGGGGGCCAACTTCCTGCTGCTGGATGAACCCACAAACCACCTGGACCTGGAATCCATACAGGCCTTCAACAATGCCCTGCAGGATTTCCCCGGAACGGTGATATTCACCTCGCATGACCATGCCTTCACCCAAACGGTTGCCAACCGGGTGATTGAGCTTGGACCTAACGGGTACCTCGACAAACTGATGACGTTTGACGAATACATGGAAAGTGAGACGATTGCCGCGCAGCGTGCGCTGATCTACTAACTGATCATTAAGGAATCAGAAGGTATACGGATCACCTGGTGTGTTTGGTAGAAATACCACCTGGTAAGTCTGTCACTAATCATGAATGCCGGACCCGGTGATAACCCCTGTGGATACGACAGCTCAGGGCTGCTGGTCATTAACCACCCGGTATACCTGTGTGTCGTTTCGTTTGTGGATCCTGGGATTAAAGAAATTCAGTAATTTGTCCAGGGAGGATGGCTCAAATTCAGCCACTGGTTCAAGTCGTTCCGCATTCAGCAATTCCTTTACATTCTCCAGGCGGCTGGAAAGACTGTCTGACCGGTAAAAAACCACATAATTCGGATATCTCCCCATGCGTTCAAATTCAGCTTTTACCGAATCCGATGATTTTGTGCGGTCCAGCGTATAGCTGATACGGGCTGATGCAGGAAGCTGATCGGGCCGGGACCAGAATTCCCGGTAGCCGATGAGATCATGGTCAAACTGGTTATAGTCGATCGCTCCTTCGCCCAGGTAATAGACGGGCGTCTGGCGGGTGCCTCCCTGGGTTCCTTCCAGCAAAACAGCCTCCACATCCTGACGGGAACTCAGGTAATTGAGCGGAGCCACCCGGTCTTTCTTGGTATAATTCAGACCCATGAAAAGTCCGGCGATAATATTGATCACCCAGAAAAAATTCCAGGCTCCCCGTCGCAGGGAAACATTCTTTTGCCAGAAGGCTGACTGCTGAACAAAATTCTCCCACCCGACGGCACCCAGGATGATAAGAAACGGAAACATGGGCAGGATGAAGCGTTCCTGTTTATTGGGAAATATGGAATGGACGAGGAAAAACAGCAGTACCCCCATGAACATGGCCCGGTCAATTTTGAAGGATCGCGCATACCCCCAGATGAGCATCAGGCTGACCGGGGGCACCAGGAACCCGAGGGTGGTGCCCAGAAATTTGAACGGGCTGCCGGTGACATATTCATAGGCATTCTGGCTGTTATAGGCGAAATAATTCAGGATATATTCATAGGGATAATTGAAGAAGAGAATATCAAACAGGGCAATGGTTACGAAGGTCGTTACCAGAAACCCGGATACGATTAACAGGATAGGCTTGTACTCCTTCCGAAACAACAGGGCCAGTCCGATCCCGCCGGCAATCAGTATGGTATGCATCCTGATGCTGAATGCCAGGGCCAGCATGAGCCCGATAAAAATCCATTTCCAGGGTCTTCTGCCTTCGGTATCGAGGTACAAAAGAAAGGCATACATGAGCGGGGGCAGGCAAACGATCTCGGCCATGAACTTTACGCCAAGATAGGGCATGAACCACAACACAGCCAGGATCTGGGCCACCAGGATGGCATTCTTGAAGGTACTTATCCGCAAAGTTATCCGGTAGCCCAGCCAGACAATCAGCAATGAATATATCCCGTGGAAAAGCTGCAGAAACATCGCTTTGACGACGGGGGACGTAACCCCGGCCACCTTAATTACCCATAACAGTACCGTATTGATAAATGCGTAGAGCATGCTGTGCTTGGGCGGCTCAGGCGATTCTACCCAGTGACCAATCCCTTCGGTCCAGCTCTCAGCTACGCGGAGTACACAAAAATGATCATCATGAAAGGCATAGCCTTTGGAAAAGATGGCCGCAATAATCCGGAGTACCAGCGCCAGGATAAGGATACCACGAATGGTTTGAAGGGACTTTAAAACTTGCATCAGGACACAAAGAAAGTTTTCTTCCCTCTATCCACCAAACCTAATTTTCACTTTTAAAAGGTTATGGGCTAATGAAATGGCAGGATGCAATCCTTTCCGTATATTAAAGGGGCATAAAGAGATTCATTTTGAAGCAGCAAACCGACAAAACACATGCGCTGAAGGATAAAACCTTTGAATGGATAGAATCTATCGCCCGCCTGATGGATACCCAATTCACCCTGCCGGGAACCGGTTTCCGGTTTGGCCTGGATCCGCTGATAAACCTGATCCCGTTTGCCGGCAACGGCATAACGGTGATCATTTCGTTTCTCCTGGTGATTGTCATGTACCGGTACGGGGTTAGCGGTAAGGTGATCGTGAAAATGATCGGGAATGTAGCGATAGACGGACTTATCGGCGCAATACCCGTGATCGGGAATATTTTTGACTTCTATTTCAAATCCAACACCCGGAATATTGCCCTGCTGAAAGCACATTACGGCGAAGGAAAGCACCAGGGCTCCGGACTGGGTATTATAATTACCGCATTTCTGATTATGATGCTCCTTCTTGGCCTGATTGTGTACGCAGGCATCCTCCTTCTCTCCTATCTCATCGGCCTGGTCGGATGATCCGTAAGATTGTCAGCGGCGGACAAACCGGTGCGGATACCGGGGCTCTGAAGGCCGCGATGGCAGCCGGGATACCCAGCGGTGGATGGTGTCCCGTCGACAGCCGTAATAACGCAGGACGTATCCCGCCGGAATACGGATTGAAACCAGTGCCACATGACCGCAGTGAAACGGCTCCTGATATTCCACGCTCACTCCGCACCGAATGGAATGTGCGGGACAGCGATGCGACACTCCTGTTTCTGATGGACGAACCGGACCCGGGGTCAAACTGGACCCTGCAATGTGCCCGCGAAAAATACTATAAACCGATATTTATATGGAACGTGGACAACGATAATGAACCCGGTGATTTTCGACAGTGGTTCCGGGAAGAATGGGAAACCCTGAATGTAGCCGGACCCTCAGAAGAAACGTGTCCTGGTATTGAACAACGCGTCTTTATAATTATTTATACATTATTAATAACTGATTAACAGTCTTTTATGGCCTATTATCTATTTCTTTACTTGAGTTAAGTATTGAAATTTATTCTGCATTATGCAACCTCCGGAATTCCGGAGCGTCTTTATAATTAACTTAACTCCTTACCACTCATGCTCTTCAACTACCTTAAAATTGCGCTCCGGAATATTCGCAAGGAGAAAACCTATTCCCTGATCAACATTCTGGGACTGGCCACCGGGATGGCTGCCACGCTGCTCATTCTCCTGTATGTGCAGGAGGAGCTGAGCTATGATGGCTATCATGAAAACTCAGACCGTATTTACCGGGTAAGCCGTGAATGGCTGAACGGCGATGGAGAGACGACTCTTCACCTTGGGCATTGTGCACCTCCCTTTGCTCCCCTGCTGGAGAATGATTACAGCGGTATGATCGAAGAGGCGGTGCGGATTACGTCCGGAAGCGGACCATTGATCTCCTACGGGGATGTGAAGATTGAAGAAGGCGGGTTTTACTTTGGAGATGAAGCAGTGTTTGATGTGTTTTCCTGGCCGCTCGTTTCCGGTGATGCCCGGCAGGCGCTGACCGGGCCCGCCATGGTAGTGATCTCGGAGTCCGCCGCCTCAAGGTATTTTGGAGAGGAAGATCCGGTTGGAAAGCAGATCACATTCAATAATTTCGGCTACAAGGTACCTATGACGGTCACCGGGGTTGCCGCCGATGTGCCTCATAATTCACATTTTCACTGGGATTTCATGGCATCCTTTGCCACTATTGAGCAGCTTTTCGGAAGGGAAAACATGATGCAGAACTGGGGATCGAATAATTATGGCACCTACCTGCTGCTATCTCCCGGGACGACCGCGGAAGAACTTTCTGCCCGGTTTCCTGAATTTCTCAACCGTCACCTGCCCCGGCATACTGGCTCTACGGCTGATCCGGCAGATAACAACAGGCTCCACCTGATGCCGGTGGAAGATATTCACCTGCACTCACACCTGGATTCTGAAATGGAAGCCAATAATGACATTGCCTACATCTACGTGTACACGATAATTGCCCTGTTCATCCTTACTATCGCCTGCATCAATTTTGTCAACCTGTCCACCGCCCGGTCAGCACGCAGGGCCAAAGAAGTCGGACTGCGCAAGGTGATGGGTGCGTACCGCAGGGTTTTGATTGGCCAGTTCCTTACTGAATCCGTATTGTTTGCCCTGATCGGCCTGGTATTATCCTGTTTGATCGTTGTGCTTGTACTTCCCTCCTTTAACCAGTTTATCAATACCGGCATTACGTTTGACCTGGATTCCAACCGGTTTATCGTATTACTGCTTACCGGAATGGTGCTGTTCGTCGGACTGGTAGCAGGCAGCTATCCGGCCTTTTACCTCTCCAATTTCGAGCCTGCGGTGATCCTGAAAAGCGGCCATAAAAAGGCCGGCAGCCGGGTGACGATGCGGTCGGTCCTGGTGGTATTCCAATTTATGATCTCCATCGCCCTGATTATCAGCGTGGGTATTGTCAAGGGCCAGCTTGAATTCATGCGCACAAAAGACCTCGGCTTCAAAAAAGAGAATGTCATGATCCTACCCTCCAGCAATGAGATCTATACACAATTTGAAAACCTCAAAAACAGGTTTGAAAAGCAACCGGGGATTACCCAGGTTTCGCTGGCCAGCCGGGTGCCATCCGGGAGGCTGCTCGACTCCCAGGGTACCACCGCTGAGATCGACGGGGCCATGCAGCAGCTGTCGATCCGGATTGCCGATATTCATGTGGACCATGATTATTTTTCCTCACTTGGTATCCCGGTAACAGCCGGAAGGGACTTTGATCCGGAGATTATCAGTGATTCAACCCAGGCCTTTATCATCAACGAATCCGCCGTAGGGAGTATCGGATGGTCCTCTGCCGAAGATGCGGTGGGAAAAAGGATCGATTATGGCGGACGATCAGGCCAGGTCATCGGTGTGGTGAAGGATTTTCATTTTGAAAGCCTGCACCAATCCATTGCCCCGATCATTTTTCTGATTACGAACGGACGAGCAAATAATGTGATTGTCCGGTATGATCCAACGCAGAAACAGGAGGTGGAAGACTACCTGGCCGAACAATGGAGTTATCTCCGGCCTGATTTTCCTTTTGACTACTATGAGATCGAGAACCGGTTCAGCGGCCAATATGAGAACGAAGACCGCCTGGCCAGTGTGGTCACCTGGTTTTCTGTACTCGCCGTTGTAATTGCGGCACTGGGCCTGTTCGGATTGTCTTCCTTCATTGCCGAGCAACGAATCAAGGAAATCGGTATACGGAAAGTCCTGGGAGCCTCTGTCCGGCAAATCCTCGTTTTACTTGGAACAGGGTTTACCGTACTGGTGCTCATTGCCCTGCTTATCGCCATCCCCCTTGCCTATTACGGAATGAACATCTGGCTGGAGAATTTTGCCTACCAGGATACGATCAGTCCGTGGCCGTTTATTGCCGCGGGAGGCCTGGCGCTGTTCATTGCCTGGATTACGATCAGTTACCAGACCCTCCGGGCTGCCCTGAGCAACCCGGTGGATACCCTGCACTATGAATAAATTATTCTGTAAGCAATACGATCTTGCCCATATGTTCGCCTGACTCCATCAGCCGGTGCGCATAGGACGCGTCCTGCAGGCTGAAGGTGGCAAAGATTACCGGCCGGATCGACCTATTCTCCAGGAAAGGCCAGATATGCTCCCGAAGTTTATGCGCGATTTTACCCTTGAATTCCGGATCGCGGGCCCTGAGGGTGGATCCTGTAATGACCAGGCGCTTCACCATGACACGCATCAGGTCTGCCTCACCGGTACGGCCCTTCATGGCATTGATAATGACCAGCCTGCCTTCGTCCTTCAGACAGGCGATATTCTTCGGGGTATAATCACCGCCGATCATATCCAGGATGATATCCACACCGCCTTCTGCCCGGACAAGCTCCTGGAAGTCATTCTCCCGGTAATTAACCGCAAGATCAGCGCCCAGGTCCGTCGCCAGCCTGCACTTATCTGCGGTACCCGCCGTTACGAAGACCTTCCCTCCCATTGCCTTGACCATCTGGATAGCAGCCACCCCGATCCCGGAGGTCCCTCCGTGAATCAGCACCGACTCCCCGGATGTAAATGCGGCCCGGTCAAAGATGTTGGTCCATACGGTGAAATAGGTTTCGGGAAGGGACGCTGCTTCCGCAAAGGAAAGCGGGGACGGAATCGGAAGGCATTGTTGCACGGGGACGCACACGTACTGGGCGTATCCACCCCCGGCCAGGAGGGCGCAGACCCGGTCGCCTGGGTTGAATTCGCTTACATTTCCGGCTACACTATCAACAAATCCGGCCACTTCAAGGCCGGGAATATCTGCCGGGACACCATCGGGGGCAGGATATTTACCGGTGCGCTGGATGATATCCGGGCGGTTCACACCGGCAGCCATCACTCGGATGAGTACCTCTCCCGGTCCGGGCTGCGGGACCGGACGGTCTTCCAGGCTCAGGACTTCAGGTCCGCCGGGCTCACTGATCACCATTGCTTTCATAAATGTTTGCGGCATAGTCAGATGTTTGGTTCAGATTCCCGTTCACCGGGGATATTGTCAGTTTCACACGAACAGGTGAGGTGAATTTAAACCTTTACCCTTTAAAATGAGTATATTATACATAAGAAACGCAAATCAAACAACCACGCTATGAAACATACCATACTTACATTTCTGCTGCTTTTCGGCACGCTGCTGAGCAGCCAGGCTACGGATCCGTTACCGGAAGGATTTGTCAAGGGAGATGCCGGCATTGAATCGATCAATGCCATGACCTTTGGCCCGGACGGGATTCTCTTTATCGGGGACAGCAAGACCGCGTCGCTTATTGCGATTCAGACCAATGATACTGAAGGAACTTTCGAGGAAAACATCAATGTAAAAAATATTGACCAGGTCCTGGCCGGACTGATGGGGACTACCCCTGACAAGATTACCATCCAGGACATGGCGGTAAACCCTGCTTCCGGCACGATTTATTTCGGAATACACCATGAAAACGGAACGCCGGCACTGGTAAAGATGCGCCCGGGATCAGACCCTGAGGTGGTGGCCCTTACCGAGGTGACCCACGCTAAGCGCAGCATCAATGCGGTGGTGGATGCCGATGCAAAAGACCGCAGGGGCAGATCTCTGCGTGAATGGGCCATATCGGACATGAATTATCACGATGGCCAGGTGATGGTGACCGGGTTGTCCAACAAAGAGTTTGCCTCCACCTTCCGGAGCCTGCCCTATCCTTTTAATGAGAAGGAACTGGATGCCTCGCTGGAAATCTATCACGCCGCCCACGGACAGTATGAAACGCATGCGCCGGTGAAGACATTTACCACGGCAACGATTGACGGCAATCCGTACATCGTGGCGAGCTATACCTGCACCCCGCTGGTGCTGTTCCCGATGTCTGACCTTCAGCCCGGCAAGCACGTGAAAGGCCGGACGGTAGCCGAACTCGGAGGAGGAAATACTCCGCTGGATATGGTGGTCGTTGACTCGGAGAATGGCAGCTACCTGATGATGGCCAATTCAAACCGGCCGGTAATGAAGATTAACATGGCGGATGTAAAGGACTTTTCGGGCAGCCTGACCGAACCGGTAGATGTCCCTGCCGCCACTGCTGGCGTTGACTACATCAATCTGCCTATGACCAATGTATTGCAGCTTGACAAATACGGTCCGACCGTAATTACCGTCAAACGGCAGAACAACGGAGATCTTGATCTGCAAACGCTGAACACATTTTGGTTTCAAGGCTGACATTACTTTTGTTATTGCTTGTTCTGAATGCCGGGGCGCAGGTCAGGTTTGACAGCCTCCATTCGGACAGGAACAAACTCATGTTTTACGGAAATGCCTCCGGGGAGCTGTCACTGCACATCGCTCCGGAGGCACTTCCTGTAGCAGGGGTATGGAAACAGGGGAATCAGCAATACAAATTCATCCCCTATTTTCCCCTGGTGGAAGATAAGCCCTATTACCTGAAGACGCGGGGCGAAATCATCAGGACGATCCGGCTACGTGAGATAGACCGAAAACCTCCGGGGGTGGTGCGGATACATCCCCAGGCGGATACCGTACCTGCCAATCTCCTGAAGATGTACATTGTTTTTGATCAGCCGATGGCTGCGGGCCATGCCGCAGAATACATCAGGCTGTACAACGAAGTGACCGGGAAGGAAGAGGCTGAGGCCTTCCTGCAGCTGGAACAGGAGCTGTGGAATTACGGCGGTGACACCCTGACCATGTGGCTGGACCCGGGACGCATCAAGCGTGACCTGGTTCCCAATGAGAGGCTGGGAAATCCGCTGGAGCCGGGCAATGCCTACACCCTGCGGATTGCCGCCGGATGGCCTGCCAGGAGCGGCGCCCGGCTGAAGGAAGAGTACCAGCGACAGTTCCATGTGGGCTCCATGGATCGTGAACGGGTCAATCCTTCTGCGTGGCAGTTGGATTTGCCGTCATCCGGCAGCTCTGATGCACTGGTTATTACGCTT
>CAZLZD010000009.1:0-89458 GCA_964563925.1 uncultured Roseivirgaceae bacterium
TGTTCAGAATGTATCCCTGCGACGTGTAAAAAATGGCCTGGGCCTGGTTTTTTAATTATGTCGTCTAAATGTCGTGTACTCCAATAAAATAAGCACAGGAATATTGCGTATCCATTGTATATTCCATTCAATCAAATCAGCTATGCAACAACCTGAATTAGGCAAAAAGATTACCGCACTAAGAAAGGATAAAAACCTGACCCAGGAAGAACTGGCATCTTTAAGTAAGGTGAGCGGACGAACGATCCAGCGAATAGAAAACGGTGAGGTAGTACCCAGACCTTATTCCCTTAGAAATATTTTTAGCGCCCTGGGGCACGATCCGAAGGAAAGCACCAAAAAAGGACATTCCAATCCCGGGTGGGGCGTGGGCGTTCTGGCTGCAGGAATGGCCCTGGTATTATTTTCCTTTTGGAAAATTACGGCCGGCTCGGTCGCGGATCCGGCGGTAATCAAAATTCAGTCGACCGCGGATACACCGCCTGAGATGTTCTATTCCTTACCGGTAAACGGAACTTCAGATTTCTCATTCAGGGAAATAATTGTCTTTGACTCCACCGGCCTCGCCACTATCGAACTTCACCTTGACGAAATATCAATGATCCAGCTCATTACCATGGGCAAGGTGGGAACATTTATAATTGCCGAGCCCGGTCAGCATTATTCGGTTATCCTGGATGACGACCCCGAGTCCAACACGGTAACCATTGAAGGGTATGGCAGCGATGCATTAACTGCCTTTAATACGCTGAACCACTTTCCGGTTGTGCAGATTACTGCCAGGCCCTACCGGGACATGGGTCTTGATTCCGTTAAAACAGCTTTGCGGGATTCCCTCAATAATGACCTCGAACCATTCAGGAACATGCTCGGGACCGGGGATATAAGCAACGATTTTTACGAGATGGTCAAACTTGACCGGGAGAGTATGTATGCCAACGCACTGGGAGATGTCGCATACCTCCGGTATCTCGATCACTGGCGTAACAAAAACGGGAAATACTCGGTTAGCGTGAAAGACTTTTGGCAAGAGGCATTCCTTAACGGACCCCCGGTGGATGAGACCCTACTCAAATCAAAGTGGGCCGGGTCTTATATAGAAAACTACCTTAAGTTTATACGTTACAATGATCCTGACTTTGATTCCGCTACGGTTATGAACACCTTCATGGATGGTCACAGGATTACCTGGTTTCTGGATCAATCGGAGAAATATCTTGATCCTGAAGTCAACGAATTCTTTACTGCCTCCTACCTGTATTCCCAGGCCTTCCAGCAACATTTTGAAAAGGAGCTGATCGGGCTGCATGATGAATTCATAACAACCTATCCGGAAAGTAACTATCTGCCGTTTCTCAAGCCGGTGATTGATCCTGTGGTCCAGTTCCACAATGAAAAAGAATGGACCCTGGAAACTGAATATAAAAATCTGACAAGCCTTGCCACAGAGGTCAACTCGCTCACTGAACTGGTTGGCCAGTTTAAAGGGAAAAACCTGTTTATCGATGTCTGGGCTACCTGGTGTGGTCCCTGTAAGGAAGCCTTTGCCAAAAACGAAGCACTGTACAAACTTCTTAAAGAAAAGGGGATCGAACCACTTTACCTTTCTATCGACCAGGAATCACAGGACCAGCGATGGAGGGAATTATCCAGGTTCTACCAGCTGCAGGGTCATCACATCCGGGCCAACCAGAAACTCCACAAGAATCTTTTCAAGGAATATTCTGAATCGGGCCGGGGTATTGAAATTCCCTGGTATATGCTCGTCAACGAACAAGGCGAGATTGTGGTACGCCACGCCTCAGGCCCTTCAGAGTTAAGTGAACTGGAGGACGAAATTAACCAGTATTTACCGTCCCGATAATTACCTACAAACTGTATTTCTGCAATTGGTTGTATATTCATGGGATGAAATACCTGCTGATCTTCGTACTCCTGCCCCTGTGTTCCTTCGCGCAGCCATCCACCGAAATCTATGTATTTGATCTGAAGGAGGCCAGGGGAAAGTTGACCCTGGCCAATCCGGTCAATATAAGCCGGCAAAATCCCGGCTATGACAATCAGCCTTCTTTCCTGCAAAACGGAAAACTTCTGTTTGCGTCTGCCCGGGACGGACAAACCGATGTCATGCTTGCCGATTTAGCCACCGATGAGTGGCGCTGGCTATCCGATACACCAGGAGGAGGGGAATATTCTCCCACACCGGTTCCGGGCGAAATGGCTTATTCCGCCATACGCCTTGATACCACGGGGCTGCAGCGCCTTTACATCTACGAATTTTCCTCCGGAAAGAGCAAGGTGCTCATTGAAGACGAAGTGATCGGGTATCATACCTGGCTGGGCACCGGGTACCTCGCGGTGTATGTGCTTGGGGAGCCCTCTCTTCTTAAATTATGCAATCTCAAAAACGGAATATGCAGCGTGCTTGCGAAAAACATCGGGCGTTCCCTTCATCGCATCCCCGGAACTGAAATGCTCAGCTATACCGACAAATCGCGGACGCCCGCCGAGGTCCGAATTATGAATCCGGTGACCGGCGAATCCCAACGTCTTGTGGATACCCTTAATGAATCGGAAGATGTCGCCTGGGCTCCCGGAGGCATCCTTTTCACTGGCTCTGGCAGCATACTCTACAAATTCGATCCGGAAACCGATGAGGATTGGGTTATGGTCGAGGACCTGGGCAGGTTCGGCCTGGACGGGATCACCAGGATTGCAGTCAATGAAAACGGCAGCAAGATTGCGGTTGTAGTGAATGAATAAGTTGCTCCGGGGATGAAAACGGAGTTAACGGAAAAATCAGTATCTTCATAGTGAATGCACATTACTATGTTCAGTCCTGACGAAATCACCGAATATCAGCAAAACGGCTACATCCGGGTTCCGGCTCTTTTCACGGTTGAAGAAGTCCGGGCATTGCGCGATACTGCCCAAGGGAGTGACCAGTTCAGCAAGGCCACCTTTGGCCGGGACGACGGCGAAGGGGGGCGGGTGGACATGGCGCTCTGGAACCATGTGGACGACAGCATTTTCGGCCTTTTCCCACGCAGCGAACGACTGGTAAACCGTATGGAACAATTGCTTGGCGGTGAAGTCTATCATTATCACAGTAAACTGATCCAGAAAAATCCTGGCACGGGCGGCGCCTGGACCTGGCATCAGGATTACGGCTATTGGTATAATAACGGCCTTCTTTTTCCGGACCGGGTCGCCAGCGTAATGGTGGCGGTGGATAAGGCGACTCGGGAGAATGGGTGCCTGCAGGTGATAGAAGGGTCCCATAAAATGGGACGTGTGAATCATGTCACTTCCGGCGAACAAGCCGGTGCTGACGGGGAAGCAGTCGAAGCTGCTCTTGCACGTCTGCCCCATCGCTATGCCGAACTTGAACCCGGGGATGCGCTCTTTTTTCACAGCAACCTGCTGCATCGTTCCGATCAGAACCGCTCAGACAAACCGCGCTGGGCACTGGTTTCCTGCTACAATGCACGCAGCAATGACCCCTACAAAGAATCCCATCACCCCGGATATACGCCTCTGGTAAAAGTCAGGGATGAAGATGTTTTGAAAGCACGGGTGAAGGAGAGCGAATCACTGGATTGGCTGGACCCGGAAAAAGACCACAGCGCAACAAAATAAATGACAGAAAAAAGGAGGCATCATTCCATGAACAATGCCTCCCATTCCTGACAGGATTAATCAGACCGCGGCTTCCACCGCTTCCTTCACATTCTTTTCGCCCTGGTTAAATGAAATGATCTTACCTTTCGACGAATCATTCTTCAGAACCTCCACAATCATGGATGCCACATCCTCCCTGGGCACTCCTTCCTGATCCTGTGGATTCTCTATGTCAACTTTGCCTTCTCCCGGGTCATCCATCAATCGACCGGGCCGCATGATGGTATATTCCAGCCCGGAATTTTTTAACCACTCATCCGCGTAATACTTGGCAATGTAATACGGCTTCATCTTGCTGTCTTCCCAACTGCTTTTATTTCCTGTATTGAGCGCACTCACCATCACAAACCGGCGAATACCCTGATCCTTTGCCGCTTCCATACTCTTGATAGCCCCGTCAAGGTCAACCGACATGGTTTTGTCATAGCCGGTATCCGGACCCGACCCGGCGGTAAAAACGACACCATCAATATTCCGCATTACCTCGGACAGCGCGGTTTTCTCGTCTTCCAGTGATGCCACACGCGATTCCACGCCCATCGAATCGAAATGATCCTTCTGGCTTTCCTTGCGCAGCAATGCCACCGGTGTGAACTCCGCTTCCTCTTTCAGTTTTTCGGTAATCTGTCTTCCCACCTTACCATTGGCGCCTATTATTAATATATTTTTCATAGTCTCAGTAAATTCAAATTAGATTGTGTTTTATATTTAATTCGTTGATATCAGTCATATTTTGTCTGCATCCTCCACATCTTCAAGCAAAAAATCTTCCGGTTGAATATCGCTGTCTTCAGAATGAAGTACCGATACGTCACCCGTCGTTTCAAATACCACTGCCTTAACCTGATCAAGTCTGATTACGTTGGCCTCACGCAGCTTACTCCGTAAATCGCCAATGGAAACCTGTGCCTTTTTAAGATTTTCGTGGAGAATCTTCGAACCGTCCATCAGCAAAAGCGGCTGATTGTCAACCAGCTTTTTCACAGTTTTAAATTCCCTAAGGCGGGCGACGATGAGCTGGAGAATGTAAAGCGCGGCGAGTCCGACAATACCCTGTAACAGCGAAGTGCTTTTGGTAAGTACCGTGGTTGCAATAAGCGAACCAACCGCAACGGTCATGGCAAAATCAAAACTCGACATCTTGGAAAAACTTCTTTTCCCGGCTATCCGGGTGAAGGCAATAAGGGCCACATAAATACCGGCCGCGCTCAGCACTACCGGGACTAATGAGTCAAGGGAAGACACATACCATTCTTTCATAAGGTTTCATTCATTGATTCCTGATTAACCGCGTTCATTGACTGTGCAATAACTATTCTAACCTGCCAGAAAGATGATGCTGGTGTTGAGGCACTTAAAGGCTCGAACATTCCGTTTCAGGAACTCCACATTCTTCCCTGAAATTCCCCGACGACGCTTTCTGCGACCTGTACAAAAAGCCATCTGCATCCTGTGAGGAAATAAAGGAGAAATGGTACGGCAATTGCATTATTGATAGTACGATCATGGGGAGTGACCCTTAGCAGGGTCTGAGAATATATCCCTTGAACTTGAACTGGTTGATGCCAGCGCAAGGACCATGATCCCGGAAAGGCTTCTTGCGCTTGCAGGAAGCCTTTCCTCATTTTCAGGTTTACTATTTCGTACTAACCGTGCAGGTTGAGAAGCCGCATGATGACCACCATTTGCCCGGTATGATATGCGGTGTGTTCTACAATCAGCATGACCTCCCTGTAAATATTCTTTTCCCGATCATGAGGCAGGGGGGCGAAAAGGTCTACAGACGGGTCCGTGATTTTTTCAGCAAGCCAGTCACGGTCATTGAAATAATCCTTTAAAGCTTTTTGCCAGGACTGATCATTTTCCGGGGCTGGACGATCCGGCCAGTAATCATCCGGCCAGACTTGTTCGGTGTAATCCTCGTTGAAGGTAAAATCAATAATATCTTTCTGGGCAAAGCGAAGGTGGGAGAATTGTTGCCAGAGCGAATACGGAATTCCGTCCGGAACAATACCGAGCTTATCAAACGGAATAGTGTACACAAATTTATCAAGGGGCATGAACGCCAGTCCTCCGTCAAGATGCCTGACCAGCTGAGTTCTGAGTTCGTGAGTGGATTTTGCCATATCCGAGTTTAACAATTCATTTGGGGAAAAGCAAAACCACCGTCGCCCGCAATCCCCAGTCGGCACGTCCGCCTTCCGGTGCAGCCAGATTAAACCTGGGGCCGATGCCAAGCTGTACTTTTTGCTTGCCCACACTTGTGAGCCCGTTGATAAACGGATTCCACCACAAGACGGTCTGTTCTGCTTCCCAGTTCCTGGTCATTTCAAAATTCATTCCCAAAGCGGCACCGGTAGACCAGTTGAAGATCAGGAACGGCTGGAAAAACATCTGGCTCACGTCAGGCCGGTCTGAGTCGCCGGCCAGGCTCCATACCTGGTTGATCAGTGCTCCGTAGGTAAAACCATTCACCTGGCGCAGGATGACCGCCGTAGGGCCCGCTCCGAATTTCTTTGATGACAGCGCATCATCTCCCGAAGGCACAAGCAATACGGGACCGGCCCCCCAGGTGATCCCGTTTTTGGTGGCTTTCGGACTGATAAATCCACTGACCACAAGGTCCGAAATTCCTGATTGCGTCTGACCCTCACCGGTTATATTGGACTGACGTACAATAGGCACAATAACCCGAGTAATCAGGTTCAGGTCTTCACTAAGACTGAGGGGAATGACAGGCTGAAAATTAAGCGTATATCGGCTTCCTTCAAGATCGCCAATGCCAAGGTCCATATTATTTTGGAGAGGTACACTGATCAGTGACGCAATGGGATTTGCCAGTTTTTTGGCAAGTTCAGCAGCGTCATCCTGGGCATTGGAGTTTGAATACCCGAATACCATTAGTGTAAAACAGAGGCTGAGTAATTTTTGCATGAATCTCTAACGCGTATTATGAGTTCCTTGTTTAATTACTTCAAACCTAAAGACATCTTTCCGGCTGTAATGACCGGTTACATCAAATTCAAGCTTGCTTTTGGTGAGGTCCCCCATGTCAAGTTCGGCGGTCAGGAGTCCTTCCTGTCCCCAAAGCGGCCCGGCAAGTATTTCTCCGGACGGACCGAGAATCACGCTGCCTCCGTTACTCATCACATCCGGTTCCCCGGCTATCTCCTCCTGCCATTTATCGGGATAATGAGATTTACGCACAAACTGGTTGGCGCTCAATACAAAACACCGCCCTTCACGGGCCACATGCTGCATAGTGGCCTGCCAGGATTCCCTGGCATCCGCCGTGGGTGCCAGGTACGTTTCCACGCCCAGTTCATACATGGCCATCCGGGCCAGCGGCATATAATTCTCCCAGCAGATCAGACCGCCCGTCTTACCGGCAGGGGTGGTTACCGCAACAAGATCATTGGCGGATCCTTCCCCCCAAATGTACCGTTCGAGCCCGGTAGGCTTGAGCTTCCGGTGACGGCCCAGCAAACCGCCGGTCTCATCAAAATACAACAGGGTGCAATACAGGGTTCCGCCGTCCCGCTCCGTAACACCCAGCGCACAGGCAATCTGTAACCGCTGAATCGCCTTACTGATTTCACGATAGGCCGGTCCGCCGACCTCCAGGCTGTTTTCATGATACACCAGCCATTGTTCCCTGCTTGCTGCACTTCGGGAACCCACCCTGGCATCAAACTGCAATCCGCGCGGATAACCGGGTATGAAGGATTCCGGGAAAAGCACAAAGTCACAACCCGCATCCCGTGCCTGTTCCAGCCATTGGATGGTAATCCTGACACATTCAGAGAGATCAAACAGTGCGGGGGTACCCTGTACCACGCCAGCCCGGCATATTACATTACTCATATTCGTAAATTACGATTAAAATCATCAATCGTCCCGAATATCAGCGTATTAGATCAGAAAATGATTGCACCTTTGCCGGGTAATCTACACATTTAGTATAATTCAAGTAATGTGTCGTTCCAGCAATTGTCGAATGAATCCTGTACCAATTCTGTTCCTGATCATAGTCCTGCTTCCAGGGGCAGCAGCTGGTCAGCTTTCCCTGGATAGTCTTCTGCAGGTATACGAACAGCAACCGGCAGATACCGGTAAAGTGCAGACATTATCGGCATTGTATAATGCCACCCTTTACAATGACCGGGAAGCAGCCCTTGCCTACGCCCGGAAAGAACTTCAGTTGTCCCGCAAGCTTGGCTTCCGCAAAGGCCAGGGGGAGGCATTGTATCATATCGGGGCATGGCATTATAATTATAATCAGTTTGATTCATCACTCATTTTTTACGAAGAGGCGGCTGCCATATTCGAAGAACTGGGGATGTCTGAACGCCTGACCGCAGTGACCCACGGGAAGGCTCTTCTGGAATATTCAAAGGGTAATTATGAACAGGCCTTGTCATACCTCGATGATAATACAGATCTCTACCGAACGGTCGTGGAAGATTCAGTCGGCCTGGCAATAACTTTCGATCTCAAGGGAGTTATCCAATCCTTCCGGGGCAATTACCGGCTGGCCCTGTCCGAGACACTGAAAGCAGTGCATATCCTTGAGAAGGCAGACAAGCCCGTCCGGCTCGCTGATGCCTTCAGTCACCTCGGGGGTATTGAATTTTACCTGGAGAATTATGAGCAGTCCATCGAATACAATCAAAAGGCCCTTTCCATTTACCAGTCAATGAACGATACGTATTACATGGCGCAGGCTTATAACGATATTGGAAACACCATGTATTATGTGGGCCGCTATGAGGAAGCGGTCAAAATGCTGGATCAAAGTATCAGACTCTCGGAGCAAATGGGTGTTGACGAGCTCCGGGCAACCTCCCTGACCAACCTGGGCCGCACCTATCTCGAAATGGATTTGCCCGATGAAGCAGAAAATATATTACAAACCGCTCTGTCCCTGGCCGAAGAACTGGAGAATACCAATAAGAAAATTGAGGCACGCCTGGCCCTGGCGCGCCTCTACCTTGACACCGGCAGACCGCTGGCCTCGCTCCCTCACCTGGACCGGGCTGCGGCCGAAGCTGACACGATCGGGGTTAAGGTAAACGAACTTAACGCCTATCTGTACCGGTCAGAAGCCTATGAGAAGCTTGGTCGTACCACCGAGGCCCTGGAAGACTATCAGCGGTATGCTGCTCTTAAAGACTCCGTCCTTAATGAGGGTAAATCACGGCAAATCGAGGAGATGAGAACCCTTTATGAAACCGAGAAAAAGGAGCAGCAGATATCTCTTCAGGAAAATGAAATCATGATCCTGCAGCAGGAAGCCCGAATTGACCGGATGCAGAAACTGATACTGGCCGGCGGATTACTCCTCGCGATGATCGTAGTTTACGGAATTCGCCAGAAACTCAAACGAAATAAACTGGAGAAGAAACAGGTGGAAAATGAACTGGATTTCCGCCAGAAAGAACTGACAACCCATGCGTTGCACCTTGCCAGAAAAAATGCAATTCTTGAAGAACTGAAGTCTGAAGCCGAACTGATAAAGGCCACGGAATCTGACAACCGTGGCTTGCATAAACTGATCAGTACCATAAATGCGGATTTGAGAAACGATGCAAACTGGGAACAATTTTCCCGGTATTTCGAACAGGTACATGCCAATTTTAACCAACGGGTAAAAAACAAATACCCCGGGCTTACTTCCAATGAATTGAGGCTTCTGGCCCTCATGAAAATGAATCTTTCCTCCAAGGAAATTGCAAGCATTCTAAACATATCTGCAGATGGTATCAAAAAAGCGAGATACCGGATACGAAAAAAAATGGATATTTCTTCGGATGATACACTCCAGGATTTTGTGATTAACCTTTAAAATATCCCTTATTTCAGCTTTAATCGTTTTTTTCAGACCTGTCCACCCTTTGTCCACCACCCATTTTTCCTTCTTGCTCACCGAATGAATAAGTTGGTTCCCGTCATGTATATGGCGCGATGTTTTGTGGTCTTGTCCGGCTACGGGCTGCAGACCGCCACCGGGCAAGTCTCACATTACCTCGCAGTATAAACCCACAAAACAATGTAACATGAAACGATTAAACTACTTCTTTATATGCGTTCTTCTGGGCACGCTTGTCGCCTGCGGAGAGGACGACAATGATGTCACACCTGGCAACAAGGTGGAAGTACTTCCTTCGGCGATCAATCTCGATGAATTTGAAACCGATGAAGGGGAAATTGGCATAAGCCTGAACATGCGTTCGCTTGCACGAAAAGGGTACAAGCCAACAACTGCAACCATCAGACTCGAAGCCGCCGGGACAGAAGAATACACCATTCCGGTTGACCAATATAATAACCTGGCTAACCTGGCTTTTGAGAATTCGGACTTGCCGGATGAACTGGAAAATACTCTAAAGGAAGGGGTCGCCGCCGAAGTCACTATTCTTGATGAAAATGGAACGCCGCTTGCGACGAAGAATTTCAGCAGGATATCCTTCAGGTCAAGTCCTCCCGAGCAGATGGTTGATGAAACTACCCTGCCGGACCTTCGAACTGCGGTTTCATTACGCGAAAATGTTCTTCATTACATACAGATCATAAACAGCCAAAATGAAGTCAGCTCGGTTCCCGCTTCGGACAGGTATACAAACCCGACCGCAATTGATACCGAAGTACGGGTCGTTCCAGTGGAAAGTGTTACTTATCCTTCAGATTATGCGGAAACCTTTACATCCTATTATTTTAAACCGGTGCCCGGAGAACATAATACGTTTAACATCTATACCCAGAATAAGGACAGTATACACAACTGGTATATCTACCCACCCACAGGAGAGCTCAGGGTGCAGAGCAAAGGTAATATCAAGTGGAATGGCGGGAATACGGATCCGATTGCACAAAACTTGCCGAACTATTATTTCAGGCTGGTGAAGGAACGGCCGGGTTTGTACAGAATTATCTCCCTGCTTAACGATCATCCCCTTTATCAAAACGGAAGCAGCCTGTTTGCCAATAAAGAAACCGATAGCCCGGCATATTTCAGGATCCTTGCCCTTGATATCGACTGGGATATCCAGACCCTGTCGGCCGAATTTATGGCACCAATTATGCCACCTACTTCTACCAGCAGCGCTTATAACAGCACGCTCCGGAATTGCAGCAGCGGATCCCTTTCTCAAACAATCGGAGAAACCACTACCATAACCACCACCCAGGAGGCCGGATGGGAAGAGACGATGTCGGTGGCCTCATCCGATGAAGGCAGCGTTTCACTCACCCTTTCTGCAGAAGCGGAAACCAGCTTTTTCGGCAATGGTGGCAAAACCTCGGCATCTGTAACCGGCAGCTACACCTATACCAAAACGGAAACCCAGACCTCTACCAGGTCAGGCAGTCTGATCACCAGCAAATCCGTTCAGGTTTCTGTTTCCAGGGATGTCGGCGTACCCTCCGGCACAGCCATCAGTGTGGCTGACGTCTATCAGACCTATGAGAATGTACGAATGCCATTTGTCCAGCGGTTCCGGATATTCGGCCGGTACCAGAAAGATAATTCTTCCCTGAAGGGCACCGAAATCCTTACCCAGTTTGCCTTTAACAGCTTTACCGGTGTAGTGACAGACGTCCAGGGTGATTTTATCGAAGTCACTGTGCGGGGAACCACCACGATTGACAGGCTGATCGAAACGACCACCGAATCACGGGATATTCCAAACGCATGCAATTAAACCCTCGGGGAAGGCCCGGGCCTTCCCCGCCTAAAGGTCATCTGCATCATCCACCCGAAGCACCAGCAGGGCAGCCACGATCAGTGATGCTCCTCCGGTTACCAGGGCGTAAATCGGTTGATTATCAAACACATTCTCCAGTAAATAGCCGTACACACTGGAGGCAGTAATTTCCGGGATCACAATAAAGAAATTGAAAATCCCCATGTAGATGCCGAATTTACGGGTCGGGATCGCTGAAGTCAGCATGGCATATGGCATGGACAGAATCGCAGCCCAGGCCATCCCGATCCCGATCATTGGGATCAGCAGGAGGGTGTCGGTTTTGATAAAATAAAATGAAGCCAGGCTGAGCCCTCCGATGATCAGCGAAATCATGTGTGCCGTCTTGCGACTGGATCGTTTGGCCAGCGGAGGAAGTGCAAACGCGTACAGGGCTGCCATTCCGTTGTACATGGCAAACAGGATCCCCACCCAGTCGGCCCCATCCTGGTAGGCCGCAGAAGTTGTGTCGGTGGTGAGGTACACATGGCTGGTCACAGCGCCGGTCGTGTACAGGAACATGGAAAACAGGCCAAACCAGGAGAAAAACTGCACCCAGGCCAGCTGCCTCATTGTGGGAGGCATGTGATACAGGTCATTAATAATTTCCAGGAAACCATTGTCTCTTCTGCCAAGCCGGGTAAGCACACCACTGATAACCAGCAATACACCGGCGACCATCAGGCCCAGGCTTAGGATAAGGGGCTCCTTATGATCGGAATAGGTTAATAAAAGGGCGGTAAGTACCCCGCCAATAGCCACCAGCACCGGTCCGTGCTTGTAAAATGTCTGGGCGCGAACAAAAGTGACCTCCTCTCCCGAGGGTTTCAACGGTTGCCCGGCCTCTTCGGCCTGGTGAAATGCTTCCATTTCCTCCGGAGAATATTCGCGGGTGCGCAGCACCGTCCAAAGTACCGCCAGGACAAACACCGCTCCACCGATGTAAAAGGCAAGTTTAAGGGAATCAGGAATCTCGCCCGGTGTATTTGTTTTGTTGGATACCTCAAACAGGTTGGTCAGAATCCAGGGCAGACCCGATGCGACCACCGACCCGGTCCCGATAAAGAAACTCTGCATGGCATAGCCCATAGTACGTTGCTCCTTTGGCAGCATGTCACCGACAAAAGCCCGGAAAGGCTCCATGGAAATATTGATGGAGGCATCCATGATCCACAGCATCCCTGCAGCGACCCAGAGAGCCGGCGAGTTGGGCATGATAAACAATGCCGCCGAGGCAAAGACCGCACCGACGAGGAAATAGGGACGACGACGACCAAGCCTTGTCCAGGTCTTGTCGCTCATATGCCCGATTATTGGCTGAACCACCAGTCCGGTTACCGGAGCGGCGATCCACAGAATGGCTATATCGCCAATTTCTGCACCTAAGGTTTCAAAGATACGGCTGACATTGGCCAGCTGAAGGGCCCAGCCAAACTGAATGCCCAGAAATCCGAAACTCATGTTCCAGATTTGCCAGAATGATAATCGCGGTTTAGTTAATGCCATTGAATAGTCATCGTTATGCTATCGGACAGAATAATCGCGGTAAGATATGAAAAAAGATGGATTTTCAACCTGGCCGGCCCCGGCATTCCAGGCGCGATCTACCGTGCGTTGGCTTGCACAACCGGATTGTCGGCATTGCCTTCCAGCTCCCGGATGCGATTCATCAGCTCGGCTTCCTTCCTGGCAAGTTCCTCCTGGGTGGCCTGCAGTTCCTCCATATTCTGACGCATTTCCTCCTCCTGCGCCCGCATTTCCTCTGCGGTCTGCTGTGCATTCTCCAGCAATTCCTTCATCTTTTCAGAATTCTGGCTGTTAACCACCGCCGAGGCAACGATCTCGGAAATCTTTTCAAGGAGCTCGAGGTGTATTTTGGTGAACGCATTGAACGATGCCAGCTCGAGCACACCAATGATCTGGTCATTGAATTTCAGCGGAACAAGTATCAGGTGATCGGGGGTAGCCTCACCGAGACCCGAGGTAATGTGTATGTATTCGGCCGGAATTTCCTTAAGCACAACTACTTCTCCTTCCAGGAACGCCTGACCCAGCATCCCGGAATCAACCGGAACGCGGTGTTCATTAAATTTCTTTTTGTCGTAGGCATAACAGCTGGTCATTTCAAGGAACCGTTCTTCCTGATCTTCCTTTAAAAAGAATAAGCCGCCCTGGTTGGCATTCAGGTATTTCACGATCCTGGCCAGGAGCTTGTCACTCATTTCCTGGAGGTTTTCCTGGTTTCTGCGGATGATCTCGGAGAATATGGAAATGCCTTCACTCACCCACATGCGATTGCCTTCATCCAGTTTGACCCGGTTCATCTGGTCCCGCATGGTGAGCAGTTCGCCGGCCAAAGTCTCCTGGTTGTGTCGAAGGTTTTCCTTATTCATCCCTTTCCATTCGACCTCCAGGTTACCAGTGGATACATTCCGAATAAATTCCGAAGCCGTGCGCAGGTTTGCAACCATTCGCGTGATCACCTGCTCGTTCTTTTCGCCCTTCCGTTTCTGTCCGTCATTAAAAATATAGGTACTGTCACTTTCCTTAATCCGTTCAAAAAGACCCCCGATTTCCTGTTCGTTCCGCCTCAGCCTGTACACAACAAGAGCCAGGGTGAGAAGCCCGAAAAAAGCCAGGACCAGCTGGGAGACAAATGCATACTGGGATATCCGCTGGTTCTTCAGTGTATAATTTTCATTAAGAGACGCCACATGACTTCGCATGCTCTCCAGAACCTTGGCGTACTTCGACCACAGGGTATACCCCGGGTCAGTTTCAAACAATGCCACGGCAGCCTCCGGATTTCCTTCCCGGACATGTTCCACCCCCTGTCCGGCCAGCTGCATGTATTCCTGTATCCACCGGTCCACAATCTGAATACTGTCGAGATGGGGATATTCCATTGTCGTCATGAGAGATGTCAAGGTATCGATATTAATCCTGTGCTGCCTTTTGGCAATCTCAAGGGGTTCCTTGAAATTCTCTTTGGGCACAAGGTAAAAGCCGCGGAAACCCAGGTCGATCAGGTTTACATTGGTACCAATCTGTTCGATGCGGGAAAGCACCTCGCGCTGGTTCACCTGGAATTCATCGTATTCACGCGACGAGCGTTTGTCGTACAGGGCCACCACAAAATTGTGCAGAATCAGCAAGGCGATAACCGCAATTCCAAACTGGACAATATTCTCCTTCCGGAAGAATTTTCGAAAAAAATGGGACTTCATAGCTAAAAAAATAATTTGCCGTTCAGTATGTAAGTGGAAATACGTAAGAATACCGCTAAAAATCATCTCATTTCACACATAAATCAGTTAGATGTAAGATTCGCCCTCATTTAGATAATCGATCTGAGGCAAATCAGGACAAAAACACTTTATCACATACTGATTTTCAGGTATATCGCCGCCCGCCCGGATCCCGGATCACCGGATTTGGTAAGTAGTCAGAACGACCCGGACCACGAACCGCAAGGGTGAACCTGCCGATCATACCCGATTGATGAACCGGTGGTGCGTTACCTTACCTCTACCAAAATCAGGGGGCTGGCCTCGTTTTAAAAAATGTCGTATCATGCTTTAAATCAACTGTCTGAACGATGAAACTGTTGCTTGTTATTCTCTCGACTTTCGTATTCAGTACTGCGGCGTTTTCCCAGTTCATGATCAATGAAACCCTGATAGCGAAGCTTCAGGGGCGTCAGCTGATTATTGAGAAGAATACATTCACCGAGAAAGAGCTTAAAAAATTAGGCAAGGACGATGAACTCCTGGCCGAACAGAATGAATTGCGCATCCAACTGAATGATCAGCTGGTGGAAACGACAACCAGGGAATGGGCTTATCTTGATGGAAAACCGCTGGTCATGACGCCTGCAGAAATCACCGGGTTAAAGGATAAGAACAAAAAGGAAGACCGCTATGCGATCATAAGCTTCAGGGTACTTTACCCCGATTTTTTCAATGACCTGAAGAGCCCGCTGGGTGTCACCTACGACAAGTCAAGACATCGCATTGAAACCTGGCAATCCAACCGCCTGGCCCTCCACCTCATTGAAGAATATGACGAAGAGGCGCTGGTGTCCGAGGCCGTTTATGCCGTCAACCTGCCGAATATTTATCCCGGTGATGCCGAATTCACGTACGGATTGCAACAATTGCAGACGATGCTGCGCATGAATTCGGACGGAGAAAAACTGAAGCGTGGCGAGGTGATGGATATTATTGAAGAAAATGCCTCCGCCCTGCCGGAAAAAACACTGCTCCTGGCAAAGGAAGATATTGACCCGGATAAATTAAATGACGAGAAGCTGAAGGCGAATTATCCTTTTCCGGCCCGTATTGTTCCCTATGCAGAAATTGAAAAAGCCATACTATCAAAAGACCCTGGGGTGGCCTATGTCCTGGTCCTGCCTGTGGAAACTTCTGGAAATGCACCCACCAGCCGGGTTCATATGGTCTTTAATGCCGAAAACGGATTACCCATGGGATACTCTGCTCCGCGCTTCAGTATGAAAGGTGCCGGGCACAAAGACTATATTACCCCGGACACGCTCAAAGACTACCAGCAGTTTGTGGATGATAAATAGCTGCCCGGTTTAATCCCGGAAAAAATGGTCTGCCTGACGGGTGAATTCATGTACATTGGATGAATCAAAGGGCACATGTCCGCGATCGGGGACAATCCAGAGCTGAGCGTTCGGAAGAACACGGAAGAGCTCCAGTGCGGTCCCCGGACCGGCAATTGTATCCTGGTCACCACTGATCACCAGGACAGGCGACCGGATGTTTCCCAGTTGTTCAGCCGACAGGTGTACCTGGTAATCAAGCTCCGGATCAAACAGCTTCGCCACCTGCGATTCGCCGTCGGTATGGGCCGCGAGCAATTGCCTGCGAAATTCTTCCGGCAGGTTTTTCCAATCGAATGATTCGTTGTCCGCATCCTGACCGTTGAAGTCATACACGGACCCGATCAGAATCATTTCCTTAAAACGACCGGGATTCTGTGTGGCATTCTCCAAAAGGATAATCCCTCCGAAACTCAACCCGACAGCCCGGACCTTGTCCAGGCCGAGTGCATCCATCATATCGGTCACATCCTTTGCCGCCGACTGAATGGAAAAACGTTCATCCAGGGCACCCGATCTCCCGTGCCCTCTGAGGTCCATCACATAGACCTCAAAATTTTCGGAAAGTTCCGGGAGAAAGGGATGCCAAAAGGCCGAAGTCTGAGTCCAGCCGTGTAATAACAACACGGGCGGTCCCTCGCCGTACACTTCGTAGTACATCCTGGTTTGCGGAAGGTCTAAATATCCGGATTGCTTCATCTGTGCATTTGTATTCAGGGTAATAAAACCAATGAAAAGAAACAGAACAAGTCGCGTCATTCTTCAATTCGTTTAAATTGAAGAAGCCGGACATCCGCTACTGTTTCCCCGGGGATCTCAAGTGCCTTAAGACGGAGCGTACCCTCGCCTGATGTGAGCCTGATACGGCCCAGGGTAAGCGGCTTGAATTGCTTTACGTAGGACTCTTCACGGGGCACCCGATCCTTCTCCATGCCTTCGAGGGGAGGATCCCACGCTTCCTCAAGTTTCTTCTGTATCATCGCCTCACCAAAACTGAGTTCCAGCAGGGAGCCCTGGTCGCCTTCTTTACAGGTATAATACAGCGTCACCTCAAACAATCCTTGTTCCGGAACCTGCACGTCCCAGGTAATCTCATCCGATAACTCCGACCAGTTGGTAAAGAAAGAACAATTCGGCCATCGGTTAGAGCGAATGACAGACCCGTGGGCCGTTCCGTCACGGGCGGGAAGCTGGGTATAGACGGCCCCGGGATGGCCCAGCGGAAAGGTACGCGTATCTGATGCAGGTAGCTCGCTGGCCACATTTTGCTCATAGTCGGCCCGTGCACTGAGCAGCTGCCGGTAAATCTCAGGATGTTCTTCCCTGACATCCACCGTCTGGCCACGGTCTTCAGCAATATCAAACAACGCACCGTCTGTGTCCAGCCTGAATCGTGCATTGCGTAAACTGATCCTTCCATTCCACTGATTGAATAAAACCCGGTCATCGGGAGGCCTGGCAGACAATAACGCATCCGCCAGGCTGATCCCGTCCAGCGGCTTGCCATCCGGAACATCCACGCCGGTTAATCCGGCCAGGGTCGGCAGCAGATCGATCGCTCCGGCCACCCCGGTTACGGTCTGTCCAGGCGCAACCTTACCCGGCCAGCGAATAAAGAGCGGGGATCGCACACCACCTTCATCCGTGGAACCCTTCCTTCCTTTCATTCCTCCATTCCAGCGGTAGCTGTTGGGCCCGTTGTCATTGAAATAAACAATTATCGTGTTGTCATCCAGCCCAAGTGCCTCCAGCTTTGCCAGGATTCTTCCTACGTTATAATCTATATTCTCGCACATGGCCAGTGCGGCCCGTGTAAAACCCGGATTTTCCTCATACCGCTTGCCGGCAGTCATTCCCAATTCCCGGTTTTCAAACCTTTCCCACAGGGAATCCGGTACCTGCATGGGACTGTGAGGTGTGTTATAGGGAAGGTAAAGAAAAAACGGTTCGTCCCGGTGAGCATCGATAAAGGCAAGTCCGTGATCAGTCAGGTCGTCAGGCAAATACCCTTCCCCGTACACAATCTCCCCGTTGTGTTCCAGCATGGGAGAAAAATAGCTGCCCCAGTGCCCCGAACAAAACCCGTAAAAGTCCTCGAAACCCCTGCCGTTGGGATGATACGGATACTGCATCCCGCTGTGCCATTTCCCGTAGGCCGCCGTGGCATAACCGGCCTCAAGAAACATTTCTGCAATGGTGGATTCGTCAAGATCTATCCTCTCCCCGCCTTCCGACGTATCATAAACCCCGCTTCGCACCGCGTAGCGGCCTGTCAAAAATTCCGCCCGGGTGGGGGAACATACCGGCTGCACATAAAAGTTTTCAAAATAGGCCCCTTCATAACCCAGGCGGTCGATGGACGGGGTGGCAAGGTTGCGGTTGCCCGTAAAACTGAAATCACCCCACCCCTGGTCGTCAGACAATATCACGATCACATTAGGGGGTGAAGGGGCGTCGGGTTCCTGGTCCGTTCCGGGGGGTGGGCTGCCGGAACAACCCTGTAATACGATAATAACAAAAAGAAGTCTGCCTAACATATCGTCAATATAGAAGGTCAAGGGAAAATAAGAAAATACAGCCCTGCGCAGCAGTACCGTTCATCCCCTTTCACAAGTCATCAATGCGGCATATATGCGCCATAATGTCATATAAATGCCTGAATATTTATAAAATACTGTCATATTGACTTGTTTTTAGTGCGGATTTAGGATTGGGCCATGATTTGTACCAGGAAAATCAGGAAACAGAAACTAAAAAAATAAATAGTATGACACTTATTAAATACAACCCGCTGAACGACTTCATCCCCACCACATTCGGGGATCTGGTTGAAAACATGCTGAATGAATCTCCTGCCAGGGAGCGTGTATTCATGCCTGCCGTGGACATTCTGAAGACAGACAATGCGATCGAATTGCATGTAATTGCCCCGGGAATGAAAAAGGAGGATTTTCACCTGGATCTGAATGAGGATCGCCTGGTGATTACCGGTGAGCGTGTGCTTGCTGACGACAAGAAAGAGGTTTACAAGACGATAGAGTCTCGCTTCGGGAAATTCCGCAGGGTTTACAAACTCAACAAGGATATCAATGCCGGTAAGATTTCGGCGAAGTACGAAGACGGAATCCTTATGATCAACCTGCCTCTTGCCGAGAAAAAAGACACCAGGAAGACCATTAAGATCAGCTAACAGTACTATCAATTAATTGTGAAAGCGCCGTCGGATCAAACCGGCGGCTCTTTTTTTTTATCAGAACCTGATCAGGTGATTTCTAAGGAGGAATTCTTCATACGCCTCCCGGTAGCCGCGGATACCCGGAGCCTGCTTCAGTGCTTCGTAATAGCACAACTGTGCATCGGCGAGCAGGTTTTTGGACTCATAGAATCCGGCCAGGATGAGCAATTCAGCCGGGTTGGTACCTGAGGCCACATCGCGTAATTCTTCCTCCAGTTCGATCCGGTCTGTATGGGAGAGCCGCTTCAGCGCGTAGGTTTCTGACCCGACATCGCCGGCTCCCTCTACCTCGACATGGACCAGCAGTACATTGTTTTCCTGGAATATCTCACGGCTCATCTCCAGGAAAATTTCATTTTCCGTGACGCTCTGGCGATACAGCTCTTTTTCATTCATATTGCGGACCACCACCTGAAAATTAGCATTCTCAACCGGTTCCCAGCGCAGGAATACGCGCTCGTTCAGGACCTTCACCGCCGAGGGAATATACATACGGATTTTACGCCTGACCTCCACCTCCCCGCGCACTTCATAGGCAGATGCCACAAGCCTGTTCTTTTTTGATTCGGGAGACATATTCCCGGAAGCAAATTCTGCATATCGCATGGCATGAGGATAGGCATCGGACGATTCGGCCTGAACTTCAAGGTCTTTGACCATATATACTCCAGGGGTCTTTAATTCGAGGATACTCCCCGAAACATGGACAAGTGCCATGTACCCGTTCTTCCCCACCATAACCCGTTCTGCCGGATAGAGCAGCATACCATGTCCCACTGCCTTTACCTCCATCCCTTCCTGAATCCTCACGTCACCCGAATACAGCAGAAGGCGAAAGGAAACATTCTGGCTCCAGGCTAAGGTCACAGTCAGAAAAAACAGCAGTATGAGCACGGACTTCTTCATAAGGAGTCAAAAAATGGTTCTTAGCTATATACCCCGCAACGGCTTTTGGTAAACAGTCATTCATCGAAAGTGGGGGTAACAAGTCCTCTTTTCATCCATTCTTTTTAACTTAACCGCTGCATGAAAAAACGCAACCGACTTTCTCCGGAAGAATATGCCGAGGGGATCCTTAAGGGTGACCGGCTCATCCTCAGTCGAGCCATCACCCTTGCCGAAAGCACGTTACCGCAAGACCAGTCCCGGTCGGCCCGACTTATGGAAACCCTTCTCCCGCATACAGGAAAGGCCTGCCGGATTGGCATCACTGGTGTTCCGGGCGTGGGTAAGAGCACCTTTATCGAATCGTTCGGCATGTATCTGGTGGAAAACGGGCACAGGGTTGCCGTGTTAACGGTCGATCCTTCAAGTACCAAAACCCACGGAAGTATCCTGGGTGACAAAACAAGAATGGAACTGCTCAGCCGCCATCCTGAAGCCTACATCAGGCCCTCAGCCACCGGCACCACGCTTGGGGGCGTGGCCAACGCCACGCGTGAAGCCATGTTAATGTGTGAGGCGGCCGGTTACGATATGATCCTTGTCGAAACGGTCGGGGTCGGACAATCTGAAATAGCCGTACGGAATATGGTTGATTTTTTTCTGCTGCTTATGCTCGCCGGAGCAGGTGACGAATTACAGGGGATCAAGAAGGGGATCATGGAAATGGCCGATGGAATGGTAATCACCAAAGCCGATGGGGATAATATCGAAGCAGCCAGGCAGGCGAGGGCCTCCTATGAGAATGCTTTGCACTTGTTCCCCGCCGGACGCGGCGGATGGCGTCCCAAAGTCCTGACCTCGTCAGCCCTTAAAAATGAGGGGATGGAGGAAATCTGGCAATTGATATCCGGGTATTATACTGATCTCAAATCGGGCGGCTTGCTCGAAGAACTTCGCCAGGAACAGCGCCTGACCTGGTTTCATGAAATGCTGGATCACCTGTTAAAGGCACACTTTTACGGAGAGCCGGGGATGAGGGAGCGAATCGCGAAAACGGAATCCGAAGTGGCTGAGGGACATCTCACGCCGATGGCTGCCGCACGCAGACTGATCACAAACCTCTCAGAAACGTGAGACTCCTTCTGAACGTATTGCTTATGGCTGGCCTGATTTCCTGTCAGCGTCCGGAATCCGCAGCCATCACCAGTGAAGATTCAGCCGACAGTCTGAACGTCAGGTATGCCACGGGGTTCTCTGCCTTCTCTTCCGACAGTGTCTGGCATCTCACGATTCATAATCCCTATCCGCAGGCCAGAAAATCATTCAGGTACCTGCTGGTACCTCACGCCCTGGAGGTCCCGGAACACGGCAGGGATGTGCAGGTGATCCGCATCCCGGTCCGGCGCATGGTGGCCACTTCCACTACGCACATACCCCTGCTCGATTATCTTGGTGCCACCGGTACACTCGTTGGTTTTCCCACCCCTGATTATATCAGCTCTGAGAGAATGCGTGCCCGGATCGATTCCGGTCTTGTACGTAACCTGGGCATGGAAAGGGGGATGGAGCCTGAAATTCTTCTTCAGCTAAATCCGGATCTCATTATGGGGTATTCCCTTAATTCAGACCTTGGGCAGCTGGAGCGTCTCCGGGAAGCGGGTATTCCCTACCTGCTGAATTCTGATTACCTCGAACCCCATCCATTGGGCAGGGCGGAATGGATACGTGTGGCCGGGCTCCTTTTCGGGCGGTCAGACCTTGCCGATTCGGTCTTCAGTTCAATCGCCGCTTCGTACGAGGACGTCAGGGAACGCGCCGCCGGCGTTGCGCGAAAGCCGGATGCCCTTAGCGGGGTGGTGTACGGGGATACCTGGTTCATGCCAGGCGGGAACAATTACGGAGCCAGGCTGATGAAGGACGCAGGGATCAATTATCTGTGGTCGGAGAATAACTCATCGGGATTTCTTGAACTAAGCTTCGAATCAGTACTCAGTCAGGCCCAGGATGCCGACCTGTGGATTGGAGTGGCTTCCTTCGGCTCGCTGGAATCACTTGCTGCCTCCGAATCACGCTACCGTGAATTCAGGGCTTTCCGGGAAGGAAATGTCTATACCTATAACCGCCGTATCGGGGCAACGGGCGGGAATGAATACCTGGAACTTGGTTACCTGCGACCCGACCTGATCCTGGCCGACCTGGTCCGGATTGCGCACCCGGAGGTTCTTCCCGATCATTCTATGTATTTTTACCAACGCCTGGAATGAACCGTAGCTCCCTATACTGGATAGTCCTGACCACCCTGTTTGTGATCCTGCTCTTTGCCAGCATCTGGATCGGCAGTGTGTATATACCGCTGCCCGAACTCGCTCGGATACTCACCGGCGGACAGCCCGGCCTGGAAGTCAATCAGACTATCATCCATGAATTCCGCATCCCGCGTGCCCTGACTGCCACCGTAGCCGGAGCGGGACTGGCCCTTTCCGGACTCCTTATGCAAACCCTTTTCCGTAACCCGCTCGCCGGACCGTTTGTCCTGGGCATTTCATCGGGCGCCAGCCTGGGAGTAGCCCTCGTAATTCTTGCAGGTATTGGCAGCTGGGCATTGCTGGTGGGATGGGGGCTCGCGCTCGCAGCCTCCCTCGGGGCGGCAGCGGTAATGCTGCTTACCTTAAGCCTGGCACTGCGGGTACGGGATGTTATGTCCCTGCTGATAATCGGACTCATGGTTGGCAGCCTGACCAGCGCATTGGTGGGAATCATGCAATATTTCAGTACCGGTGAGGAGATCCAGACATTTATCCTCTGGACATTCGGAAGCCTTGGGGGTCTCAGCTGGGACGAACTCAGGATCATGGGGCTGCTCGTAATCGCAGGCTCTTTTATTTCTTTTGCGCTCATTAAACCGCTGAATGCACTCCTGCTGTCTGAAAATTATGCCCTGAGCATGGGTATCCGTCTGCTTCAGGCACGTGCCTTTGTCATATTGTGTACCAGCCTCATCGCCGGTGCCATTACCGCTTTCTGCGGTCCGATTGCATTTGTGGGCCTGGCGGTGCCGCACTTCAGCCGACTGTTGTTCCGCACATCGGATCACCGGACACTGGTTCCCGCCACCCTGCTATGCGGTGCGGTGATCATGCTGGCATGCGACCTCGTGGCACGAATTCCGGGAAGTGACCTGGTCCTGCCCATAAATGCTGTCACCTCCCTGGTCGGTGCGCCCGTGGTAATCTGGCTCGTCCTGAAACGTGGAAATGTAAGTCAGAGTTTCTAATGAATACTGCCTCCGTCATATCGCTGAAGAACCTGGCTGTGGGCTATGAGAATAAAACAGTATTGAACGAGATCAATCTTGATCTGCGGGCAGGAGAACTCATCTGTTTTATGGGTCCCAACGGGGCGGGAAAAACGACGCTTATCCGGACGATCTGCAGGTTCATGAGCCCACTCTCAGGCAATATCCTCATGGAAGGCAAACCCCTGAACGACTGGGATCGACAATCCCTTGCCCGTAAGCTGAGCGTGGTCCTTACCGACCGTCTGAATGCCGGTCAGCTGACGGGACGTGAGCTGGTCGCAGCCGGTCGCTATCCATATACCGGCTGGAGCGGCCGGCTGTCAGCCGACGACTGGTCAGCCGTGGATCTGGCCATGGAAAAGACCTCAACCCTGTCCCTGGCCTCACGGCCCTATTATAAAATGAGTGACGGCCAGCGGCAAAAAATTATGATCACACGTGCATTATGCCAGGAAACGCCGCTGATCATTCTCGACGAGCCAACGGCACACCTTGATCTGAACAACCGTGTGGCCATAGTATCCCTGCTCCGCCAACTTGCCCACGAGGAAAACCGGGCCGTATTGATGGCCACGCACGAACTTGACCTTGCCCTGCAAATGGCCGACGAGCTCTGGCTCGCGCAAACCGGCGGATCCGTGCTCAGGGGGATTCCCGAGGATCTCGTCCTGGACGGAAGCCTGGACCGCGTATTCGAATTCAAAGGCTATGACCTGAAAACCGGTAGTGTTCACCCGCTCCGGTCAGGACGGCAGGTGGCCCTCGAAGGGGAAGGGTATATGTACCTGTGGACCAAAAATGCACTGGAACGAAACGGGTACGAAATCATCCCGGGAAGTCCGGTTGCCATCCGGGTGGCTGGCAGGGAATCTGATATGCCCTGGCGGCTTCAGGATCGGAAATTCGGCTCGGTCAGGGACCTGCTCACCGCCCTGGATCAGGCCTTCCAACCTCCCGGGGATAAATAAAACCATACATTGGCCACAACCTGCATCCGGCAGACCGGTATTTTCTTGAGGGGGTTCCTTTGACGCTGGGTAAAAAATTGATATTATTGGCAGATGAAGATTTTATGCATGGTGTTTTACTGCGTTTCCCTGCAGCGTTGTGATTTTAACGGGCTCCATGCAAACCCTCTCAACCTGCTGAACCTCCAGCCTATCTTCGATTGTTAACCGGGGATTTTTCTATCCGCTAATCCTATTATTGATCTTAAATTATTTTGAAATGAAGGACAAATATGTGCTTGTCATTCATGGTGGCGCAGGCACAATCCTTAAATCCAATATGACCCCCAAAAAGGAGGATGCCTACCGTTCTGCACTCGAACAATCCCTGCAGGCAGGCAACCAGATTCTGCGTGACGGGGGCGACAGCCTGATGGCGGTGACCAAAGCGGTGGAAGTAATGGAAAACAGTGAATGGTTCAATGCCGGCCGCGGCTCCGTTTTCACGTCTGAGGGAAAACACGAAATGGAAGCCTCCGTGATGTGCGGCCGTACCCTCAGAGCGGGGGCAGCTGCCTGTGTCAGCAATGTCAGGAACCCAGTCATTCTCACCCGCCATATCCTTGAAGACCCGGGCTATGTATATCTCTCCGGTGCCGGGGCAGAGCAATATGCGATTGAAAAAGGACTGGAAATGGTCGATGAAAAGTATTTTTATTCAGAGCACCGGTACCGGCAGTGGCAGGCACTGAAAGGCTCGGAGAATGTGGCACTCGACCACAGCGGCGATAAAAAATTTGGCACCGTAGGGGCCGTGGCCCTGGACATGAAAGGTCACCTTGCCGCAGCCACCTCGACCGGCGGATTGACAAACAAGAAATACGGGCGCATCGGTGACAGTTCGCTGATAGGCGCCGGGGTATATGCCAACGACAAAACCTGCGCGATCTCCTGTACGGGATATGGGGAATTTTTCATACGTGGCGTGGTAGCCTACGATATTTCCTGCCTGATGGAATACAAGGGGCTTTCACTGGACGAGGCCGCCCGAACGGCGATCATGGAAAAGCAAACCGCTATGGGTGGCGAAGGCGGCATTATCGGGGTGGATGTGCAGGGTAATATCAGCCTTACGTTTAACAGCGAGGGAATGTACCGTGGGTGGGTCTCCAATGACCAGAAAATCCACACTGCTATTTACAAGCCTAGTTCCAGGTAAATAAGGAAACCGGAAGAATGAGAAGAATTATGGCAAGGGCAAAAAACAGCAGCATGAGCGGAAGCATCCACCTGAACCATTTCTCATACGGGATATTTGCCAGGGTAAGTACGCCCATGGTTACACCGCTGGTAGGAATGATCAGGTTGGTAAGTCCGTCCCCAAGCTGGAAAGCCAGGACGGCAGTCTGACGGCTGATACCGATCAGATCACTCAAGGGTGTCATCACAGGCATCGTCAGCGCTGCCTGTCCGCTTCCCGAAGGAAGGAAGAAATTCAGGGCGCTCTGCATAAAGAACATGAGCTGAACGGAAACCTCCCGCGGGAAATCCTCCACGCCGGTACTCATGGTATACAGGATGGTATCTATGATTTTTCCATCGGTTGCCACGATCAGGATGCCTTTGGCAATGGCAATCACCATGACCACCTTCAGCATCTCGGCAGCAGTCCGGAAGAAACTTTCCAGGGCTTCTGAAACCTGCATTCGAAAAACCAGGGCTGAAAAAACGCCGATCACCAGGAACAGGACGCTGATCTCATTGATATACCAGTCCAGGCGGTTTACACCAATCACCAGCACCACCAATCCCAGGCAAACCGTGTAAAGAACCAGCTTATGCCGCAGTCCAAAGGGAACCTGTTCCACCGAGTGATGTTGCTTGTTCCATTTCCGGTCCCTCTCATACATCGGGCTGTAGGCAGGGTCTTTCTCAAGTTTCTGCACATACCGCATGATGAACACGATGGTCAGCAGGGTGAACAGAAACCAGACCACCACCCTGTATTCCCAGCCGCTGAATGGCGGGATCTCAGCAATCCCCTGGGCAATGCCTACCGTAAAAGGATTCAAAAAAGCCCCTGCAAACCCTGCGCCCGCTCCCACGAAGGGGATGGCCACGCCCAGGATACTGTCATAGCCAAGTGCAAACGAAAAGGGGATTGTGATCAGGACAAACATGAGTACTTCTTCGCTCATCCCGAAGGTGGCGCCCCCGAGTGAAAAAAAGACAATGACCATCGGAATGACGGCTTTCTTGCGGCGGGGGTGGTGCTGGCTGTACCGTACAATTTTCTGAAGCCCTGCCTCAATGGCCCTGGTACGGTTAATAATGCCAAATGCGCCGGCGACGAAAAACACGAAGGCAATGATCTGCGCTGCTTCAATAAACCCCTGGATGGGGGCAAGCAAAAACCCGCCGATGCCAACCGGTGAGGAGGTCACCTCCTGGTAAGAACCGGGGATAACCAGTTCGCGGCCGTCCACAACCTCTCTTGCATATTCACCGGCTGGCACCAGCCAGGTGAGTACCGTAAATACTGCCAGGAAACCAAGGAGAAGGATGATTGTATCCGGGAGTCTGAACTTCATGGCTTGAGTTTGAATGTGTCGCCGGGAAGGAGGATTTCCAGCAGGATGTCGCGTGAGCCCAGCAGCTCCCCCTGTATTTCCGTGGCGTCCCTGTTTCTGAAAAGTATTACCTGGGATTCTCCGGTGACCCGGGCAGAATCTCCCTGGACAATGATGGCGGTAGACTCGTCGATCCCGATACCAAGGTGTTCGGGGTATTCCAGCACGGCGCTGATCAGCCGGTTGTACCGGCTGCGCCTGACAAAATGCTGGTCAATGATTACCCCGGATACCAGTCCGAGCCCTGCGCCTATTTCAATATTCTCCGGTTGTATGTGACGGAATGTGGCCGAATATTCCGGATGCTTTTTCTCATTGCCCGTAATCATTTTCTCACTCATGACCGCCGCTCCCGCACTGGTCCCGGCGATGACAGCCCCCCGCTGGTACGCATTCCTGATGGCCGCATCCAGGGCTGTTTCACTCACCGCTTTCATGAACCGGTTCTGGTCACCGCCGGAAATATAAATCAGCGAAGCATTCAGCACCGAATCGATGCGCGGGGCTGTATAATCAGCAGGCTCGCTGAAGTGCATCCCGCGTACATTGGTTAACCCCGCATCCTCAAACTGTAACCGGGCATAATAAATGGAAGAATCAGGCTCTTCGCTCGACATGGGAAGGATTATGCCATACCCCTGATCCCTTATTCCGGCTAATTCAATTAGTTCGGAAACCAGGGCCGGCGGACGGCTCCCCCCTCCTATGATAAACAGCGTGCCTGCATTCTCGGGTACTTCAGGCTGTGTGATTTCTGCATTCTTTTCCTCTTCAGGGTTGGTGCATGCAAGAAAAACCAGGGAAATGACCAGGGCAAGACAACTGTTTCGTAACATTACAGCGAATTTTCTTTAAAGTACAAAGGTTTAGTCTAATGAGTGACCATTTACACAAAGAAACATCCACTTACACGGATTGAAAAATATTTCCTCCGCAATTGCTTAATTTCATATAACACTATCCATAAACTATACTATGAAAAATTTATTCACCATAGTCCCGGCCATACTTCTTGCGCTGATGCTGGGGTGCCAGTCCACCCCACAGGAAACTGCCGGAGACGACAATCTTTCAATTGAATACGAAAAGTTAACCCTTGACAACGGCCTGGATGTTATCCTGCATCAGGATACATCCGATCCTATTGTGGCAGTCGCCATTCTTATACATGCGGGCTCCAACCGTGAGAAGCCGGGACGCACCGGATTTGCTCATTTCTTTGAGCACATGCTGTTCCAGCGTTCGGAGAATGTCGGTGAAGGCGCGTTCTTTAAAAACATTGCCGAATGGGGAGGTACTTTCAACGGCGGAACCTGGACCGACGGAACAATCTATTACGAAGTCGTTCCCAAAGACGCCCTGGAAAAAGTGCTCTGGATGGAATCCGACCGCATGGGATACTTTATCAATGCCGTAACCAAAGCCAGCCTGGAAGGCGAAAAACCGGTAGTCCAGAACGAGAAACGCCAGAATTATGACAACCGTCCTTACGGAAACACCGGAGCTGTCATCAACAAGGCCTTATACCCGAATGATCACCCGTATAACTGGCTTACCATCGGCGAACTGGAAGACCTTCAGAATGCCACGCTGGAGGATGTGAAGGAATTCTATGACCAGTACTACGGTCCAAATAACGCAACCCTGGTGCTTACGGGTGATTTTGATTCGGAGAATGCCAAAGAAATGATCCGCAAATACTTCGGGGAAATCCCTTCGCGCGGTGTAGACGAACCGCTTGAGCCGATGCCTGTTTCGCTGGATTCCACCATTATGATCTATCATGAAGACCAGTTTGCCAATCTCCCTGAATTGCGGATGGTATGGCCCACCGTGGAAAATTATCATCCCGACTCATGGCCGCTTGATGTACTCGGACAAATCCTGTCTGATGGTAAGCGTGCTCCCCTGTACAAGGTAGTGGTCGAGGAAGAAGAACTTGCCCCCAATGTGGGAGCCTACAATAGTTCAAGCGAACTCGCAGGAACGTTTAACATCAGGGTTCGCGGGAATGAAGATGCCGACCTTGATTCTGTCAAAGCTGCCGTTATGGAGGCAATGGCACGATTTGAGGCAAACGGTGTGGATCAAAAGGACCTTGACCGTATTAAAGCCGGACTGGAAACCAGTTTCTACAACAGTATCTCCAGTGTCCTGGGCAAGGCGTTCCAGCTGGCACAATACAATGAATTCGCCGGGACCCCCGATTATGTTTCCACGGATATCGCTAACATCAAAGCCGTGACCAAAGAGGACGTAATGCGTGTGTACAACAAGTACATCAAGGACAAACCCTATGTGCAGACGAGCTTCGTTCCCAAAGGCAAAATGAACCTGGCTGCTGCCGGCGGAATTGCAGCTGATATCAAGGAAGAAGAAATCGTTCCGAATGAGCAGACAGCCATGGTGGAACAGGAACCTACGGATGATTTTCCCCGTACTGCCAGTTCGTTTGACCGTTCCGTGGAGCCTGAGTTTGGTGAAGCACCGCTTCTTAACCCTCCAACCATCTGGACGTCCACACTTGCCAACGGACTCGGCGTATACGGTATCGAAGCCAATGAGCTTCCCCTGGTGAATTTCAGTATCCGTATCATGGGAGGCCACATCGTGGAGGACCCGTCAAAAGCTGGTCTGGCCAACATCCTGACCGATGTGATGATGGAAGGCACAAAAAACAAAACACCTGAGGAACTCGAAGATGCAATCGGTCAGCTGGGTGCCAACATCAGGATATATTCATCGGACGAGTACATTACTATTTCGGCGAATTGTCTTTCCCGGAATTACGAAGAAACCCTGGCCCTGGTCGAGGAAATGCTCCTTGAGCCCAGGTGGGATGAAAAAGAGTTTGACCGGATCAAAAAAGCAGCCCTTACTTCCATCCAGCAGCGAAATTCCAATCCGAATGCAATCGCCTCCATGGTCATGGATATGAAACTCTATGGAAAGGACAATATAATGGGTATCCCTTCTTCCGGAACTACCGAAACGGTCGAGTCAATTACGCTGGCTGACCTGAAGGAATACTACGATACGTATTTCTCTCCGTCGGTTTCTAATTTCCATATTGCCGGTAATGTGCCACAGGATGCGGCTAAATCCAGCGTTGCTGGCCTGGGCGAGAAATGGGCGGCTAAAGAAGTTGCCCTCCCGGAAATGAGCTTTACCGAAGGGCGTTCTGCCCCGGAAGTGTACTTCGTGGACATCCCGAATGCCAAACAATCGGTCATCCAGATCGGACGGCTTACCATTGAAGGGGATGATGAGGATTATTACCCGCTGACTGTAGCCAATTATCGCCTGGGTGGCGGCTCATCAGGACGCCTGTTCCAGGTACTGCGTGAAGAAAAGTCGTACACCTACGGCGCCTATTCCTACGTGGCCAGAAAACTGGAAGAGAGTCCATGGATAGCATCCTCCAGCGTTAAATCAAACGTTACCCTCGAGGCCATGGAAACCTTTAAGGAGGTGATTGGGAATTACGCAGATACGTATACTGAAGAAGACCTGGAAAAGACCAAGACAGCCCTGATCAAGCAAAATACAAGGGACTATGAAACCCTTGGTTCGCTGACCGGAATCCTGCAGACCATCAGTACGTATGACCTGCCCCTGGATTATATCGATCAGGAACAGCAAACACTTCAGGCACTGACGCTGGAAGAAGTGAAGGGACTGATCAATCAATACATGGATCTCTCAACCATGGTCTATGTCATCGTGGGGGACAAAGCTACCCAGTTTGAAAGACTCGAGGTGGAAGGTATTGGTTCACCGGTGCTCATTGATATGAATGGCAATGAAGTAATGGAAGTGATGTAACCCGACACTGAAAGGGCTTTTAAAAAAAAGACCGTCTCATCTGAAATGAGGCGGTCTTTTTGTGTTATAACTGTCCCGGGCTATCTGTCACTCGATAATTGCAAGGCCGAGCGGATCATTCAGCTCGAGAGTCACGGGCACCAGTTCGCTGCCGTCCAGGTTGGCCTTCTTAATAAGACCATCCCCGGTATCGGAGAAGTACATCTTTCCGTTGAGGTTGTCAATAACAATTCCATACACACGACCCACTTTTTCGACAACAGTCTCAATTCCGGTTCCGTCAAGATTCGACCTGAGAATCACACCTGTATCCTGATCATCAAAGTAAATTTTCTCATTTACCGGGTCTATAGCCAGTCCGTAGCCATACCCGCCAGCACCATATCCAATGATATTGGCAATGGAACTCCCGTCGGCTTTGGCCTTCCAAACTGTTTCAGAATCAATCTCGACACACGTGATATATAAATTACCGTCATAGTAATCTATTGCCACGGGCAATTCTCCAAGACCATTAGATGTACTATACAGCGTTTCTGTGTCTCCGGAAGACAAATCGACTTTTACCACCGCATTGGCCGGCCGGTCAACCACATAGGCAATACCATTCGCTACGTCCAGGGCAAGGTCGCGTGGACCAGCAAACCCGGAAGCCACTTCCTCTGCATTGCCACCGTCCTCATCTGCCCTCATTAGCAACCCGTTGGTGGCATCGGTGTAATAGAATATATTATTAACCCCGTCATAGGCCAGTCCGTATCCGTATCCATCCGTTTCAAACGAAACATCTCCCTGAACTTCATTAACCTGCCTTCCGGATCCGTCGATGTAAAAAAGCCGTGCTTCCACCGTCCCGAGTACCACGACAGACGCCTGGTAGGTATCCATGTCATCGCCGGTGACAGCCACCAGGCTCACATCAAAAATCCCGACATTTTCATATTCATGTACCGGGTTCTGCTCATTGGAGAATGTGCCGTCGCCAAAATTCCAGGTGTACGACACACTGCCCGCCCCTTCTGCCACCTTGGATTCATTGGTGAAGGAGATCACTTTTTCATTGGATTCAAAAGAGAACCCCGCATCAACGGTCGATGCCTGCGGGACGGGAAATTCATCGTCTCCGCAGGAGATCAATCCAATTGACGCAATCAGTAGTAACAGATATCTTAATTCTTTCATGATCATTTGTTTTATTCTCCCTGGATTAACACAATTCCTCTTACATCGGAAGCCAGGTCAACCACTTGTACTTCATTGCTTCCGTCAAATCCGGCCGCCTTCACAATCCCGTCGCGGGTGGCCCAGTATACAAGGTTCTCCGCGTTACTGATGGCGATGCCATAGCTTCGGTCTGAGGTTGAGCCTATTTCACTAATATCACTTCCGTCAAGAGCGGCCGAAAGTATCGTCCCGGTGTCGGAGTCATCGAAGTAAATGCGTTCATTGATCTTGTCAACCTCAATCGCATAACCAAACCCTCCCTGGCTGTAGTTGATGATCTTTTCGATACCGCTTCCATCCAGGGAACCCTTCCAGACAGTTTCCGCATCAAAGTCAACCGCTGTGGCATAGAGATGGTCGCCATACAGGTCGAGACCGACCGGAAGAAGGAAGAATGAATCATCAGCCACACTGTAGAAGGTACTGGTAGAATTATCCGTCAGGTCGACCTGCACGATCGCATCCGCTGACCGGTCAACCACGTATATCCTGTCATTTTCAATATCCAGTGCAAGGTCCCGTGGTCCGCCGAAACCATCGGCAACAAGGACTTCATTGGATCCGTCACGGTCAACCCGGTAGACGGCAAGATTATCGTCATCGGAATAATAGAACCGGTCGTTCGCTGCATCATAGGCCAGTCCGAAACTGAACCCATTCAGGTCGAACTCATCCCTTACTGAAGACGGATCACTGGTAAGAAAACTTCTCACCTTGCCCGCATCATTGTCGATGAAATAAAGCCTGAAACTAGTGGCCTCCACGGTAATGATCTGGCTGGCCAATGATCGCTGGCCGCTGCCCTCCGCCTTCAGGGTCACGGTGTACTCACCCGGAACCGTATAGGTATGGGCGGGATCCTTTTCAATGGATGTATTCCCGTCGCCGAATGACCAGAGATAGGAGAATGCATTCGAAGAGGAATTTTCAAAGCTGACCGGCGAATTTACCTTGAAGGGCTCTTCACCGGAAACACTGAAGGCAGCAGTGGGCGCAGGCCCCTGTCCTTCATCCTCCTCGCAGGCTGACAGGCCCAACGTCACAGTCAGGGCGAGCAGGAAATATAGAAATAGTGTATATCTTTTCATGATTTTTCTTTTTGCTTTTTAATAACCGGGGTTCTGGACGAGAATGCCGCTTGAGATATTCAGTTCCCGCTGCGGAATAGGCATAATCCGGCGGAAAGATTCCAGTCCGAGTACCTCCTCCATCACACCATACCTTACCAGGTCAAACCAGTATTGTCCTTCGAAGGCGAACTCTGCCCGTCGTTCTGTGAGCAGTATATCAGTCAGGTCGGCCTGGGTCTGAAGATCCTCTGCTCCATAGGGTCCGAAACCGGCCCGCTCGGTGACCACATTGATATCGGCCAGCGCATCAGCGGGCTGTCCGAGGCGGCCCAGTGCCTCCGCCCTGATCAGGTACATCTCGGAGATACGAAGGACGATGGTGTTTCCGCCTGTATCATCCCGCGTGGTGCCATACTTAATACACCGGAAAAAACCGTTCACTTCGGCAAACAAGGCGTCCCGTTCCGGCTCAAAAAGAATAAATTCCTCCATATCCTCGCTGACAGTCACTTCCGGAGGAGTAACATACATTTCACCGGCCCATGCATTGGGGTCTTCAAGCGGTATGAATTCCACTTCAAACACTGACTCTGACGATCCTTCATTGATATAGATGTCATTGTAATTTGCGGTCAGTGAATAATTGCTGTTGCCTATTACTGTGGTCGCCAGATCGGCGGCTTTTTGATATTCACCTTTATACAGGGAAACTCTGGCCAGAAGGGCCTGGGCAGCACCACGACTGGCCAGAAATTTATTCCCTGTATTTCCAAGGCGGGCAATCGCCGCATCCAGATCTGCTTCGATCTGCTGGTAGACGGTGGCCACCGGGCTTCGCGCGATTTCTGCGGCTTCCAGCGACGGCTCCAGCTTCACGGGTATGCCAAACTGTGAGGAGGGGTCATAGAATTCTCCATACAGCCTAAGCAAGTCAAAGTAGGCCAAACCACGGATGAAATGGGCGGAGCCGAGGATACGGTCACGATCGCTCTCAGATAAGTCCGTCAGTCCGGGCACAGCCTCAATAATGGCATTGGCCGCATTAATTACGGCATATCCGGAAATATAATAATCCTCCACATGGAAGTTGGAGGCTGGAACCCTTCCGGAAGCCAGCTCCTGCCAGAACTGCTGAAATGCTGCCGCCCGCGCATTGCGTGCGAGCATTTCAACGGCCATTACATACCGGCCGCCATAGTAATCGCCGTCCTGCAAGGCATCATAAAGGCCAACCAGGGCCGCCTCGGCAGATCGTGCATCTGCAATCGCCTCGTCTGTGCTAATGAGGTCCTGCGGCTCCTGGTCGAGAACATCACAGGCCACGGTTGCGGTCACAAACAGGGCGATCAGCAAAAATTTATTTGATATATTTTTCATTGTTGTCATGTCTAGAATCCAATATTTACTCCGAATGAATAGGTTCTTGCCTGGCCAAGCGTACCGAAATCCTCTCCCTGCAGTGCATTCAGGTCACCCTGCGAACTGGTATTGGTTGATACTTCCGGGTCAAAACCCAGGTAGTCGGTCCAGGTATACAGATTGCGGCCCTGAACGAAAAATGTGACCGTATTCAATTTCCACCGTTCGGTAACCGACACCGGCAACTGGTAGCTGAGCTTCACGTTCTTCAGGCGCACATAATCACCATCCTCAAGGTATTGGGTGGAGAATCGCTGGAACTGCAGTACCTCATTCGGATTGTCTTCCGACGCAAGGGAGGGCCGCGGGATATCAGTGATATCACCGGGTTGCTTCCAGTGGTTCAGTGCATTCGTACTTTGATTGCCGTAGGGGATGCCACTACGCAGGGCCCCGTAATTTTCATAGGCAAACCGGCTCTGGTTAAAGATCTTGTTCCCTCCCGAATACTGGAAGAAAACATCCAGGGTAAAGCCCTTCCACTGGAAGGTGTTCGATAATCCTCCGAAATAGGTCGGCAAACCTGAGCCGACGGCTTGGCGGTCATCCAGGTTGATGATCCCGTCACCGTTGAGGTCTTCAAACTTCGCATCCCCGGTAAAAGGATCCACCCCCAGGTATTCGATCAGGTACAGCTGCGATATCGGTTTGCCTTCCAGGATGATAAAATTCCTGCTCAGCACCTCCCCGTCATTGACCACATCGATCACTTCGTTTTCAATATGCGAATAGTTGAAACTGGATGTCCACCGGAAATCACCCTGTTCAATATTCACCGTTGAAAGACTCAGTTCGAATCCCTTGTTTTCAATTTCTCCCACGTTTGACTGCACACTTCTGAATCCGGTTACCCCCGGTACGTCGCGCGCGAGCAGCAGATCGGTGGTAGATTTCTCATAATAATCGGCGGTAATGGAAACCCGTTCATCGAAGAACCCCATGTCAATACCAATATCAAACTGGGTGGTACGTTCCCAGGTCAGGTCACGGTTTTCAAGCACGCCGGGTTGTGACCCGCCAAGTCCGCCATAGCCTGCACCCAGCGAGTAGGCACCCCGCCACAGGAAATTAGGTATGGCCGCGTTCCCCACTTGTCCGTAACTGGCCCTGAGCTTCAGATTACTCACCAGGCGCTGATCCTGCATAAACCCTTCCTGGCTGATTACCCAGCCAAGTGAACCACTCGGAAAAACCCCGTAGCGCTCATTCGGGCCAAACCGTGAAGACCCATCAGCCCGTACGGTAAAATTGGCGAGGTACCTTCCCTTGTAATCATAGTTTACCCGTCCGAGGAATGACTGGAACCCAAACGACGTGGCTCCCGAAGAACCGCTGGTATTGGCCGCAGTGGAAAGTTTGATCACGTTATTGCTGGGGAAACCGGTGCCGATGATATCCGAAAATTCCGTGTTCGATTCCTGTACGGTATATCCAAGCAGGAAATTGAAATTATGTCCTTCACCTATCATCCGGCTATAGGTGAGCGTGTTCTCAATCAGCCAGGACAATTCTTCGTAAGTCCCGTAGATTCCCTCGCCTTCCTCGGTTTCATTGCCCCCGGCCGGTGTGAATGATTCATCGATCAGTGAACTGTAGTCCAGTGACCAGGTGGTCTTGAACTGAAGGTTTTCGGTGAAGTCATAGGTAGCGTAAATGGATCCGAGGGCACGTTTGGTACGCGACGTGTTCACATATTGCTCAGCAATAAATAACGGGTTTTCCAGGGCCCACCATCCATAATAGCTAAACGGGTTACTGTAGCTCCCGTCTTCCAGCACCAGCGGCGCTGTAGGGTCCCAGGCCTGGGCATTTACCACCACCCCGTATTCATCATTCTCGTTGATGGTTCGCTCATGATCGGTTTTACTCAGGATGATATTGGTACCTATTCCGAGCTTGTCGTTCACACTGTGATCGAGGTTCAGCTGGGCCGACGCTCTTTCGAACCCAAGTCCGACCTGGATCCCTTCCTGGTCGTAATAGTTCCCTGAAACAAAAAACTTCGTTTTCTCGTCACCCCCCTGGATACTGATATCGGCATTATGGGTGACTCCGGTACGGAAAATATAATCATACGCGTTGTAGTTGGGCAGATTTGGGTCGTCAGGGTCGCCCAGGATATCGTTCCAGTAATTCTCTCCCAACCCATCATACTCCGCGGCGGTGTTCATAAACCGGATCCACTGGCTTGAATTCATCAGGTCGGGCGTATTGGCAATCTCCGAGACCCCGGTATAGTAACCTACATTAAACCTCGTTTTCCCTGCCATACCGCGTTTGGTGGTAATAATGATTACTCCGTTGGCCCCCCTTGAACCGTACACAGCAGCTGCGGTCGCATCTTTCAGCACGGTAATGGACTCGATATTATTGGGGTTAATGTCTGCCAGTGGGTTAATGGGCTGAATATTGGAGTTCAGCGCACTGTTGTTCCGTGATACCAGCGGAATCCCGTCCACCACAAATAAAGGCTGACTGCTGGCACTGATCGAAGTGACCCCGCGAATATTGATATTAACCGCACTTCCCGGGGTGGCTGAGGAGGTATTTATGTTTAATCCGGGTGAACGCCCCTGGACCGCGGCATCAAAGCTGTACGCTGCCGGCACATTCTCAATGGCATCCTCACCGATCGTGGAAATGGAGCTGGTGATATCCTCCCTTTTCTGCGTACCGTAACCGACCACGATTACTTCCTGCAATTGCTGGATATCCGGGGTCATGGTCAAATTGATAATCGTTCTGCCGTTCACGGGAATTTCTTCGGTAGACATTCCGGTAAACGAAAACACAAGTACGTCATCAGGTGCCGCCTGCAAGGAATACTCTCCATTGACATTTGTGGCCGTACCACGGGAGGTGCCTTTTATGACGATACTTACACCGGGAAGGCCTTCGCTGTCGTCTGAGGAAGTCACTTTACCGGTGATCGTGGTCTGTGCCAGTGCCACAGAATGCAGGCCCAGACACACGAATATGATCGTAATAATCCGATTCATATGAATTATGATTAAGGTTTAGAAATAATTGAAAAGATCGCTCACGGAGAGCGGCACTACGGGGGAAACGGGTAGCGCTAACAGTCAAAAATGGGCTGCAAATTCCGCAGTGCAACTCCTTTCACCCCTGGAGGATCGGGCAGTGCAATCGGATAGGTGTGGTTTGACATACTATTCATCCGTTAGTTGTAATTATTTTAGATTCCCTGGATCGACATAAATTCTTCTCGTAGTTCGCCGGCTGGTTTCCTCTACACTAAGCACATATATTCCTTCTTTCAAACTGCTCACCGCCAGTTCGGTATACCCATTAAACCTGTTACCGATCACTTCCCGACCGTACAAATCCACCAGGCGAAACTCCGCCTGCCCTGCCGTCTCGATGTGCAGGAAATCCCGCACCGGGTTAGGGTAAATCCTCATGCCTTCAGGTTCATCGGCTAAGGAGGTAATCACCAGGGCTTCGCCGGCGTAGGCATAACACGACGCCTGCCCATCAAGCTCCTGGCGTAGCCGATACCTGTACTGTACATTGGCCTCCACATTTTCATCGCGGTACTCCCTGGCCTCTGCACTCAGTGTGCTTAACACGGAGAATGATCCGCCACCGGACTCACGTTCCAGGGTGAAATTACCATCCACCGGACCGAAGGAAGACCAGCCTAAGGCAATGGCCTCACCCGAAACGCTGGCCGTAAATGATTGAGGAGGAACCAACTCGGCTTTACTTACTTCTGCAGATCCTGACACGAATTCACCATATTTCGTCTCTCTTTCCCCGATGATCATAAGGGTTATACGGTCAAATCCGGCCTGATTGCGCGTATTGCCCGAACTGTTTACCGGTTGGTCTGCCAAATCCCCACGGCTGTCATCATTGAGGAGCACCATGACGGAATAGTCTCCCCCGGAATAGCTATTCACCTTGCCTTCCCGGGGATAAATCCGTACCCAGGACCGCTCGTTCAGGTAGATTGCTCGCGCCAGCCGGAAATTGACCAACGCATAGATTCCGGCTGCTGTTGTATTCTCATAGTAAGAAGAGGAAGCAGGGTCATATGTATCTGTGATCACGATCGAAGAAGGGACCAGGTCAAGTCCGTCGGTGTAATCCAGCTGTCCCAGGTACGCATTCAGATCATCGGCGCGTACGTTTGTTACACGTATTTTGCCGGCAACCATGGCATCTGATCCTGTCAGCACCACTTTGGAAAGACCGGCTTTAATCGATTCTTTCATCACCGTACCAGTAGGATGGTATTGAAAGAAATCCGTCAGGTTTTCAGCGCTGTTACCCGTAAACAAGAGAAGGGCACCCTCCCTGATCCGGTTTCTCAATGCCACCGAAAGGCAGGGATCCTGCGCTGCATCGGCCAGCTGATGGTCAACCGTTCTTCCTGCCGCCTGCGCAGCCAGCAGATAGGCGGCAGTCTGATTGTTATCAGGACCTGTTACTACGACCGGGAGGTTCTCTTCACCGAGGAGCATCTCCCACAGGTGGCGGTTATGGGTGTACGCTGCCGAACCGGTAAGATAAATATCATTTTGTATGGGAAAAAGCGCTTCTTCCGGGGCTGTAGCCTCGGCATAGGAAGTGATCATCGCCTGTGTGGTAAGGTCATATTTCTGTCCGTGCAGGAGCATCGTCAATTCCGCGGATCCCACCGGTTTTTGTTGCACTCCGCCCTCGTAAATTTGCAGAGACGCCAGGGTAACGGCTCCCGTGCCATAGACGGTACCATGTCCGTCAGCGTCGATGCAGAAAGCCGTCTGATCATCCACCCCCACACCCAACAGGTCGCGACCGAAACGTTCGCGGGATTCTCCGAGAAAAACCAGCAAACGGGGCAGTCGCCCGCGCTCGGCAAAATGCGTATCGGTCAGAGTGCCGGGAATAAACGAAAACATATCGTCACGAAGGGTTGTAAGCGCCACCGCCTCTCCGCTCAGCGCCTGGTCAGGGTACACAGACTCATCTTCGGCACTGTAAATAATGTCACCTAAAACAGCCATTCCGGCACTGGTCCCGCCTACAACCCCGCCACGGGAATAAATATCATTCACCGCACGGCTCAGTTCGGTATCGCGGTACTCGGTGTAATAAACGGATTGGTCACCCCCTTTAAAGAAAACAAAGTCAAATGCGGTCAGCTGGTTATACAGCACGGGGGTATTGGCCGCCTGCCGGTCGGGTATCACGAAGTTTTCCGCTTCCGCTGCGCCAAGGGATACAAAATAATCAGGCAGCCATGCCGGGTCAGACGATTCGCTGTAGGAGACGATAGCCACCTTTTGATTGGGGGCCTGAGATACGGCCCAGGTGTAGGGTTGATTGCTCCAGCTCCAGTCGGCGTCCTTTTCAGAACCTCCACCGACAAACAGGAGTTTGCCTTGCGCGGCAGATACCACGGGCAGAATCAGGAATACAGGAAACAGCAGTCTGAACATTGATTAACAAATAACAAAGGGTACGGGAAGAAACGCGGGGTTCGTACGCTGGTTAATTGTTAAATATGGGCTGGAGATTACGAAGACTCACTGACCTGGCGGGCAGTGCAGTATGCCTTGAAAGAGATGCATTTTCAGTCTTCATTGCCGAAAGGTAAAAAATAAAATGAGTAATAAAAAATATCCGGACCGGCCAGTGTCAAAAAGCCGACAATGCACGTGATAAATTTAACAGCCTGAAAGAAATCACGTATATTCCGGGGTAACCCTGTTTGTATGCAACACGTTGTGATCGTTGGAAATGGTATCGCCGGAATTACGGCCGCCCGGCATATCCGTAAACAGAGCAATCACCGGATTACGGTGATCTCAGCAGAATCCACCCATTTCTGGTCCAGGACTGCATTGATGTACATTTACATGGGCCATATGACCTATGCCCATACCAAGCCGTATGAAGACTCCTTCTGGGAGAAAAACGACATCGAACTGATCCATGATTTTGCCGAAAAGGTGGATACCGGAAAGAAAACCATCCGGCTGAAAAACGGGGGCAATCTCAGTTGGGACCAGCTGATCCTGGCTACCGGATCACGCCCGAATTTCTTCGGCTGGGAAGGCCAGGACCTTAAGGGCGTAACGGGTATGGTCAGTCTGCAGGACCTGGAACGTATCGAAGAATTTACGAAGAATATTTCGCGGGGAGTAATTGTCGGGGGCGGACTCATCGGCATCGAACTTGCCGAAATGCTGCGGTCCAGAAATATCCCCGTCACTTTCCTGGTCCGGGAGAAAGCCTTCTGGAATAACATACTCCCGCTTCCCGAAGCGAATATGATCTCCCGCCATATCCGGGAACACCACGTCGATCTGAAGCTGGAAACTGAATTGAACAAAATAAACGGGGACGCATCCGGACGGGTAAAGGAAATCGTCACTTCTTCGGGAGAAACCATTCCCTGTGAATTTGTAGGAATAACAGCCGGGGTCTCACCCAATATAAAACTTGCAAAAGCCTCCGCAATTCCTACCAGCAAAGGAATACTGGTGAATGAATACCTGGAAACGGAAATACCCGGGGTGTTTGCGATCGGTGACTGTGCGGAACGCACTTCCGAGTTGCCCGGCAGAAGGCCGGTGGAACAGGTATGGTACACGGGGCGGATGATGGGCGAAACCGTCGCCATGACCATAACAGGAAACCGCACTGCGTATCAACCGGGCCCCTGGTTTAATTCTGCAAAATTTTTCGACATCGAATACCAGACGTATGGTAATGTGCCTGCCGACACAAGCGGTTTGGGCGATTTTTACTGGGAGCATGATAACGGCAGAATCGCCCTGCATGTGGTATTCGACGAGCAAACCGGAACATTCCTGGGCATAAACACCTTCGGAATGCGCCTGCGTCATGAGCTTTTCGACCAGTGGCTGCATACGAATGCCACGGTTGAACAGGTCATGTCCCGGCTCAACCAGGCTAATTTTGATCCGGAATTCTTCCGCAACCATTCCGGTCAGATACTAGCCGAATGGAACGAAAAATTTCCTGACCGGAAGGTCACTGGTGCCAGGAAAAAAATACTTGGATTTATCTGATCAGGACTATGAAAAAGATTCAGCAAACCGGACTTGCCTTGTTTGTACTGGCCTGTGCCCTGCTTATTACCCTGCTCTTTGCCGGCAATGATTACACGCTAACACCCCAGGCCATTCAAAACAGTACTGGCGACAGCACCAGCCGGGCCAGGCTCACGGAGGTGTTTGATGCACGATTCGGGGAGACCTGGAAAAACCCATTCTCGTTCAATTCCATGCTCAATGATTCCTTCGACGCTTACAATACACAGGTGGAAAGCGAGTATGGTATCTCAGAGAATGACCTGGAGAAAGTACTGCAGGCGTACCCTCCGGCCAATATTATCTTTTCACCCAATGAGGCTGAAGGTGTATGGGTGGAGGATGAGGCCGGACAATTTAAAAAGGAACAGTTTACTTCCTACACCTCCTGGATGGAGGGCAAAGAATTTGTGGACAGGGAAGAATTTAAAGCGCAGCTTGATAAAACGCGGCAGGATATAAATCGCGGTATCCGGGAGCAGAAGGGATATGGCGATTACCAGGTGAAAACCTGGCAGCTGGCCCTGACCCGTCACAGCCTCCAAGGGCCTGCAACCCGTCATACCATGGCCTGGTTGTGGCTGACCATCGGGCTGGGCGTCCTGTCAGCCCTTATGTACATTCTCCCGAAACTAAGAAAACTGCCCGGGATTAAGAATGATCATATCTATCACCGCTCCAACACCTCCCGAGGCTGGGTGGCGATCATTATCGGGTCCCTGCTTATTCTTTTTTACATTGTCCTGTACTGGTACCCCGAATACATGACCCCCTGGATGGCCCTGGTGGACCCTCTCAGCCTGGTACTGAGCGGAAATGCAGCCAGTCAGTGGTTCTTCTACGGATTGTTATATACGCTCGCCATCGCAGTCATGGGTGTGAGAATGCTGATCAGGTACCGCCACAGTAATTACCATAAGATCCGGACATTATCAGTAATGTTCTTTCAAACCCTGTTTGCGTTTCTGATCCCGGAAATCCTGATCCGCCTGAACCAGCCGAGCATGGACCTTAAGAATATCTGGCCGCTCAACTATACCTTTTTCTACGATTATAACCTCGAGCAATTAACCAATGCGGGCGTGGTCGGGACCAGCATGCTGGTGTGGGGTATTGTACTGGCCGTCATCGGCGTGCCGGTCATTACCTATTTCTACGGGAAACGCTGGTATTGCTCCTGGGTATGCGGGTGCGGCGGACTCGCGGAAACCCTGGGTGACCCCTACCGCCATCTTTCTGACAAATCGCTTAAAGCCTGGAAGATTGAGCGATGGATGGTCCATGGCGTTCTCGTCTTTGCGGTGGTCATGACCGCAGGCGTGCTGTATACCTATTTTACCGGGTCAGGCTCACTGGCCGGTGTCTCCACGTATACCATCAGGTCGGTCTACGGATTTGTGATCGGGGCTGCCTTCGCCGGCGTGGTCGGGGTCGGGTTCTATCCTTTTATGGGAAACCGGGTATGGTGCCGTTTTGGGTGTCCGCTCGCCGCCTACCTGGGTATTGTGCAACGCTTCAGGTCCAGGTTCAGGATCACTACCAACGGAGGCCAGTGTATTTCATGCGGCAATTGCTCCACCTACTGTGAAATGGGAATAGACGTCCGGTGGTATGCCCAGCGCGGCCAGAATATCGTCCGTGCATCGTGCGTCGGATGTGGTGTATGCTCGTCGGTATGTCCGAGAGGGGTGCTTAAACTGGAGAATAAGCCGGAGAATGGCCGGATTAATGAGCCTGTGCTTATCGGCAATGATGGTGTGAAAATTTCAGGATAATCATTCTCCTGCTACGTACTTAACGCAGCTTTCCTTATCTTTGATTGCACTGTATTATACGGAAAGTTCTATTAGCTACACCTTTACACAAAGATCGGTATGTTGACAAAAGCACGGCATGGGTTTCTCCATTTATTACTCCTGCTCTCCGGTCTGTTATTCTCGTGTTCCTCAAAAACGATTGTTATTGAAAATCCCGGTGATGAATTGTCTCTTGATGGGAATTCGGAATCCGTAGTGCTGGGGAAGTCTTCGGAAGTGGAAAACAACGAAGTATCCGGCTACATAAAAGCCTGGCTCGACACGGTCGACGTCAGTGTGGTGGTCACTTCAGAACGGCTTCAGGAGCCTATATACAAAGAGCTTAAACGATTTTATAGTTTCAACCGGTATCAGCTGGCCTGGTCCAATATGGAAACGCCGAATACTGAAAGCAAAACATTGCTCAATGAACTTGCTGAGGCCGGTGACCATGGCCTTAATCCCGATGATTACCAGCTCAGAAAGCTTGTATATGATATCCAGCAGGTGTACAGCCGCCGTAACCGGGTCAATCTCCTTGAAGTAATCAGGCTCGACATGGACCTCACCCTTTCCTATCTGCTGTACACCCAGCACCTGTTCAACGGACGGGTAAATCCGCAGGACCTCGGCGGTACCTGGCACAATGAATACAAGCACCAGGAGCTGGCCCAGTACATGAGCGGCAAAGGGGTGAAGGAGGTATTGTCAATGGTTGAGCCGGAGGTGCCCGAGTACAAACAACTTCGCGAACAACTCGCCACCTATCGGTCCATTTCTGAAAATGGCGGATGGCCCGCGCTGCCACCAAATATTCTGCTGAAGCAAGGTGATGAGGGAGAATATGTCTATACCCTGAGGCGCCGGCTTGATAAAACAGGAGACCTGAAAAGATCACTGGGCAAGTCTTCGGGCAATTCATATTATTTCGGAGAAGAACTCGCAGAAGCCGTAAGGAATTTCCAGCGCCGTCACGGCCTGAAAACAGATGGTATTGTGAACCAGGAAACCATCAGGGAATTAAACCGGCCTGTTTCGGAAAGAATCGAACAGATCAAGATTAACCTTGAGCGAATCCGGTGGATGCCCCGTGACCTGGGCAACGAATACCTGCTGATCAACGTGCCTGCTTACCAGCTTTCGCTGGTTAAGGGCGGACGCGTACAGGAAAAAATGAAAGTAATCGTGGGAAATACATTTTCTGCGACCCCAATCGTCCATGCCGACATGAGCTACATTATGTTCAGTCCCACGTGGAATGTACCCGGCCCGGTATTTCTGCGGCAGCTGATGCCCCAGGTAAAGGCCGATCCGGACTATCTTGAGAAAAACGGGTATGTGCTTTACGCGTCGGTGGCCGACCTGGGTAATAACACACTCGATCCTGAACGGGTAAACTGGGATTCCTTCGTGCAGGATTATCCGCATTTCAAAGTCGTACAGAAACCAGGACCGGGAAATGAGCAGGGGCGCATTAAGTTTGTGATGCCCAATAATTACAACATCTTCCTGAGCGATGCCGCCAGCCCCGAAATGTTTGAAGAAACCAGCCGGGCATTCAACTACCGGTGCATCAGTGTGGAAAAGCCTGTATTACTGGCAGAAATTCTGTTGAATAACCGTAAATGGAGGGAGAAGGATATCCTTAAAAATATGGATAATGACGCGCCGGTAAAGGCATCCCTGCCTGAAAAGATGCCTGTGTATATCACCTATCGCACCTGCTGGGTGGATGAGAACGGGCAGGTGAATTTCCGGTCCGACATCTATGGTTTTGATGCGGCTCAGTATGAGTTCACCCACCCTGAAAATTCCTTCGAAGAAGAGTTTTAGTCTGCCCTGCCAGCCACTGTTTTAGTCTTTATTCTTGGACCCTTTTCCTGAGGAAGAACCCGGCTTGGAAATGGATTCCCTCATACCGGTATCCGCCTGAATATTATCCATCCGGTAATAATCCATAATTCCCAGATTACCTGCACGAAATGCTTCGGCCATTGCCTTCGGTACCTCGGCCTCAGCCTCGATAACCTTGGCCCGGGCTTCCTGGGCTTTCGCCTTCATTTCCTGTTCTTCGGCCACCGCCATTGCACGGCGTTCCTCTGCCTTGGCTTCCGCCACTTTCAGGTCTGCCGATGCCTGATCGGTCTGCAGCTTGGCACCGATGTTGGCTCCCACATCGACATCGGCAATGTCAATAGACAATATTTCAAAAGCAGTACCTGCGTCCAGTCCCCGCTGAAGAACGAGCTTGGAAATCTTGTCCGGGTTTTCGAGAACATGCTTATGAGATGATGCCGAACCGATGGAGGTAACAATTCCTTCACCCACGCGGGCCAGGATCGTATCTTCACCTGCGCCTCCGACCAGTTGCTGGATATTCGCGCGTACCGTTACCCGGGCAATGGCAATCAGCTGAATTCCGTCTGCCGCAACCGCCGCCACCTTGGGTGTGGTGATCACCTTGGGGTTAACCGAAATCTGTACCGCTTCAAATACATCCCTTCCGGCCAGGTCAATAGCCGTGGCCTGCTTGAAGGTCAGGTTAATATTCGCCTTGTCGGCTGAAATAAGTGCCTTGATGACAGAAGGTACATGTCCGCCGGCCAGATAATGCGTCTCAAGTTCCTTGGTCGTAACGGTAAGCCCTGCTTTGGTGGCAGTGATCAGTGAGTTGACAATAATACTCGGCGGCACTTTCCTGATCCGCATGAACATAAGTTCAAACAAACCCACCTTTACATTGGAGAAGCGGGCAGTGATCCAGAGCCCGACCGGGATGAAATAGAGGAAAATGAAGATTGCAACAATCCCCAGTAAAATGATAACGATTAATCCTAAACCTCCTGTCATAATTAAGTTATTGGTTGTACATAAATAGTGTTTCCATTGATCTTGATGATTTCCACCGACGTTCCGCTGTCGACGTAATCACCAAATGAACGTACTTCGAATTCCTTCCCGGCAAATTCTGCCTTGCCGAACGGACGCAGGCTTGATAATGCCACTCCGCGCTGTGCAACCTGCAGGGTACTGGTAAGACCTTCATTGAATTTCCCCTTCATGGTATCCTTCAGCGAGAAGCGGTCCCAGGTTTTTTGCTTGAAGGCAATGTATATGCTTACCACAAACACAATACCCGAACCGGCTGCCAGCCAGGTACCTACCGTGGCACCGAAGTAAACAAAGCTCAGATATACGCCGAAGAGTGTGGCAAGAATGCCCAGGATACCGACAATGGTGGTTCCCGGCACAAACAGGATCTCAACGATTATGAAGATAATTCCCAGCGCAATCAGGACCAGTACGGTCACCCAGTCAGCCATATTTTCAGTAATAGTGCGTTCATCCTAAAGCTACTAAATTAATCACTTCGGGAGGGCGGGAATTATTTTTTTTTCATCGCCAGGTAATAGCGGTTAAACGGGTCAAAGGTGATCTGGTCATAGATAGGCGGAATCAGGTCGTCGCCCGCACGGCTGATCACGCCGTATTTACCCAGAATGCGTACAATAACCTGGCCTTCCGGTAAATCGCGGATCTCTTCAAACCGCGGAAAAACGATAACCCGTCCTTCGGCACTTACCAGGCCTTTCTTTCCTTCCCTGGTAATGATGAAACGGCCATTGGGCTGCCGCTCAATCGCATCATAGGAAAGGGAAACAATCTCTTTGCCCTCCCGGTTGATCGCTCCGTATTTGTCCCCCCTGCGCACAATGGAAATACCATTCTCAAAGTTACCGGCTTCATCATACATCGGTTGAATAACGATATCTTCAAGCTTATTTATAAAGCCCCAGCGGTTCATCAGCTTAAAGGCGGCCAGCCCTTCGTGATAATCCTGGACATCGTCATACCTGTTGGCAATACGCAACCGGTCCTGCTCGTCAATAAAACCGTAGCGGCCATGGATCTTCACCGCAATAAACCCTTCTGAGGGCAACCTGATTTCCTGGTACTGGCTTAGGTTTTCCTGGCTGTTGATGATGCGGCCGCTGTAATTGATTTTCCAGTAGGTACCGTCACTCAACTGTTCCACAAAGTATCCCTTTTTCATGGAAATGGGATTATTCGTGAAATATATGGTTCCTGTCTGGTAATTCCGTATGGTCACCAGCTCGTCATTCTCCGAGATATATAAACGGTCATTTAAAGGAGTCAGCAGTTCCTTACCAGGCTTGACCACCCATTGGTCTTTGTCATCAATGATACCATGAAGGCCTTTAAAGGTGACACCCACCCGGTTCCCCACAAACGTACCCAGGGAGTCATATACGCATTCGACCGGTTGCCGACCCTGCGCGTCAATAAACCCCCAGAATCCGTTGCGCCTGACCGGTATCAGTCCGTTCGTCTGTTGTCTCCCTATTTGTTCCCACAAATACGGGCTCAGCTCACGCCCCTGCTGATCAAATAGTTTCCAGCGAAAGCCGTACTGTACGCTTTTACCGGCCAGCAAAATGCCGTCAAGCTGGCGGATCACATCATACCTGGCTTCAAGGATTTTTGTCCCTCCTGATCCCATCACACCTGATTTGCCGTTTTCACGGAAGAGTACCAGGTCCTCCCCGATGCGATCGAGCTGCTCATAATGAACCGGAGTCAGTGCATTGAGCTGGTTGTCAACAATCCATTCGTGCCCGTCTGACCTCACAAACCACTGCTCAGCTTTCCATGGAGCCAGGCTGTCCGATTCGAATACATGAATTTTCTGGTTATGTTCATCCAGTATGATCCACTGCGCCGCAGCTGGTGGCGGAATAAGTAATGGGAAACCAGGAATTACTCCCCTGGGCAGGGATGGCGGGAATTCAGTTTCTGTGCCGGCCGCAAGGGTGCCGATCGGTAAACTGAAGACGCCGAGCATCAAAAAAAGGAGTGATGCCTTGAAAAAATGCGCTTTCCAGGTAATCATGATCATACTAAGGTAAATAAAAATAGCATTTATGAAAGGGCAGTGTAAGAGAATACCCATTTTTAAGCCTCAAATCAACAATTTTCCACCCAATTCTGATAAATCCTCCCGGATCACCTATTTTTGCCCCCAAATTTTCGGATATGTATATAGAACAACTGTACACCTCCTGCCTGGCCGAAGCGGCCTATTACATTGAATCGAACGGCGAGGCGGCTATTATTGATCCTCTTCGGGAAACCGGCCCCTACCTCAAACTGGCCAGTGAGCGGAATGCCCGTATCCGGTATATCTTTGAAACACATTTTCATGCCGATTTTGTTTCCGGACATATCGATCTGTCCCGGATCACCGGAGCCCCGATCATTTATGGTCCGGATGCAGATACGGCCTATGAGATAAAAAATGCGCATGACGGCGAAATTTTCCCTCTGGGAAATATTACCATCCAGGCACTGCACACGCCGGGTCATACACCTGAATCAACCTGTTACCTGCTGCGCAACGAAAAGGAAGAGCCCCATGCAATATTTACAGGGGATACGCTGTTTGTGGGTGATGTTGGGCGTCCCGACCTGCTTGACGGGATCATGAGCGGTGAGGAGCTGGCAGGGATGCTTTACCAATCACTGAACGAAAAGATCAAGCCCCTGCCCGACCACGTCATTGTTTACCCGGCCCATGGACCGGGTTCAGCCTGCGGAAAAAACATTGGTAAGGAAACATACTCCACCATTGGCGCCCAGAAAAAAACGAATTATGCCCTTCGGGCAGAAACACGTGAGTCCTTCATCGAACAGGTTACCCACGGGATGCTTCCCCCGCCGGCCTATTTCTTTGAAGATGCGCGTATCAATAAGGAAGGGTACCGGCCGCTGACCGACGTGGTCAAGCAAAGTTTGGTTGCCCTGGACCAGGAAGAAATCCAGGACATGCAGGATGAGGTGGTAATCCTTGATACCAGGGATGCCGACGCTTTCGAGAAGGGCCATATACCCGGGTCGGTCAATATCGGGCTCGGTGGTCAGTACGCAGTCTGGATCGGAACACTGTTCCCCATCCATCAGCCTTTTGTGCTGGTGGCCGACCAGGGGCACGAAGAGGAAGCCGTCATCAGGCTTGCCCGTGTTGGATTTGAAAATGTACGCGGTTACCTGAAGCATGGCATGGAAGGCTGGAGCGGTCGGGTGGAATCCGTGACCTCCATCGAACCGGAAGAACTCGCCGAAAGGATGGACGGGAAACTGACGGTGATCGATGTCCGGAAGCCCGGAGAATATGAAAGCGGCCACGCCGAAGGCGCCCTGCATTATCCGCTCAATTCACTGCATCAGCAGCTGCCGGACAGGAAAGATCAGCCTCTGTATGTGTATTGTGCCGGTGGATACCGGTCCATGATTGCATGCTCGCTTCTTAAAAGCCGCGGTTACACCAATACAATTAATGTACGGCAAGGCTTTAAGGCATTCCCGGATGCCGGCGTACCGGTGCGTGTGCCGGCCGCTCAGCGCACATAACTGGCTGCGTTAATATCGATGGTTGTGCCCGTGGCATGCTTTGCCATACCGCTCGACAGAAAGGCAATCAGTGGGGCTATGTCTTCCGGGGTTGTCAGTTCGCTCAACGCGATATCGCCAAGCGCATAATCCTCCCCGTAGGTATCAATAAAATCCTGGGCCATGTCGGTCCGTGTAAACCCGGGCGCCACGCCATACACAAGTACTCCCTCCTTTCCATAGGCACGGGCGAGCGATTTTGTCAGAGATTCCATTCCTCCCTTGGAGGCCGCATATGCCAGGTATTCCCGCGTATCTCCACGGTGCGCTGCCCTGGAACTGATATTTATGATAATCCCCGATTGCCGTGCGGTGAAGTGCGGGAGGGCCAGCTTGCACAGGTAGGCCGGGGCGGTCAGGTTTACCCGGAAGGTTTGTTCCCATTCCAGGAGCCAGTCTGCATCCTCCCGGTCCGGAGGAGAATGAAACGCGATGCCTGCATTGTTGATCAGCACATCAATACGTCCGAAATGATCCAGGACCTCCTCAAACAATCTCCTGATCTGCTCCTGGTCTTCCAGGTCTGCTTGAAAAGCCATTGCTCCCGGTGCCTGATCCGTAATATCCTTTGCCGCAGCTTCCGAATGCTGGTAATGCACAGCAACCTGTCCGCCGGCGCTGATCAGCACCCTGGATATGGCGGCACCGATGCCCCGGGCACCTCCTGTTACCAGCAAAACTTTCCCCGATAAGTCAATCGTAATCATGCCTGAACTTACATTTTTTTGTCCGGATAAATATCCGCTCATCACTTTTCTTCGCCTCTCTGTATCTTTTTAGACAGTTTACCGTAAAACTCAACAAGGTCAAAAACAACAATAACAACAATGAAATTTCTAACCAACCTCCTGCTTTGGGGCATACTGCTGGTCCTGTGCTGGCCGCTCGCCCTGCTTCTGATTCTGTTTTATCCCTTAATATGGCTTATTGCCCTGCCCTTCAGGCTGCTGGGTATTGCCGTATCCGGGATATTCAATCTCATTGAAGCCATTATCATGCTGCCGTTCCGGGTTATTTCCCCGTCCGGCAAATAATGAATAGTATAACCGGTCGGTCTGAGAGGCTGACCGGTACTGCTGATTTTTGCTTTCCTGCCGGGAATACACCATATTCAGGTAGTAAAGTCAATGTGGAGCGATAATACGTATGAAGCCAGGGATGGTGCCACACTGCACGTGAAGTCCCTGATACCTGATTCCCCGGAAGGCATCCTGCTGTTTGTCCATGGTTTAGGCGAACATTGCGGTCGTTATGACGAACTCTTCAGCTATTTTTCAGGCCATGGTCTCGGGTGCCTGGGCTTTGACCTTCGGGGTCATGGCAGGTCATCCGGTAAGCGAGGTCATGCTCCTTCCTATGTCCATCTGCTCGATGACATCGGGGAAATGGTACGACTTGTCAGGCAATCATACTCCCACCTTCCCCTTTTTCTTTACGGTCATTCCATGGGGGGTAACCTGGTGCTGAACTATCTCGCCCGGTATGAGACCGGGGATATTCGCGGGGCGGTGGTCACTTCACCATGGCTGAAGCTTAAAGTCAAACCCTCGGTGGTGAAATCTGCCCTGGCAGCCCTCATGCACCGCATTTATCCGGCGTTTAGTGAAAGCAACGCGCTTGACCCGTCACACCTCAGCCGGGACCCGGAAGTCGGACGGGCCTATCAATCCGATCCGCTTGTGCATGACCGGATCAGTGCCGGACTGTTTACGTCCATGGTACGTTCCGGCAGATATATTCTCAGCCACCCTTCTGACGTCCGGGTACCGGTACTGCTGATGCACGGACTGGCCGATCCAATAACCTCACCGGATGCCTCCCGCAATCTTGCCTCGTCCAACCCGGAATACATTGAATTCCGGGAATTCCCGGATATGCGCCATGAACTTCACCATGAAATTGGGCGGGAAGAAATTCACAAAACGGAGCTTGAATGGCTGCGACGACACGTATAGGAATACATCTTCCAATTTGTTAATTTACTGTTAGAACAAAAATGCGAAGATATGAAGCGGCCATTTCACTCTATTCTCCCACTGCTCTCCCTGATCCTGGCCTTCCAATGTGCTCCACCTGCAGAAACTACTGAAAACAGGCAATTCATTTCCTCTCCCGGTGAAGTCAACACAGTTTCGTTCTTCATTGAGAACGGGCGGGCTGGGTATACCGTTACCCACCGGAATTCACTGGTCCTGGATTCTTCCTATTTCGCATTCGATTTCAAGAATCAACCCCGCATCGGGGAAAACCTGGAGATTCTTGAAACCCGCTCCGAGTCTATGGATGAAACCTGGGAAATGCCCTGGGGAGAACAACGGCTTGTTCAGAACCATTTCAATGAAATGACTATACATTTGCAGGAAACCACCGCTCCTGCCCGGCGGGTTGACGTTATTTTCCGTGTGTACGACGACGGGATAGGGTTTCGGTTTCATTTCCCTGCACAGGAGAATATGCAGGAGGTACTGATCACCGGCGAGCATACGGAATTTGCGCTGACGGCCGACCATGATGTGTGGTGGATTCCCGGAGACTGGGATATTTATGAGCACCTGTACAGTGAAACCAAATTCAGCGGGATTGATGCCCTCAGCAAAAGGGACCATCCCAACCTGGCAGCCACCTATATTCCGGAAAATGCAGTGAATACCCCCGTAACCATGAAAACTCCCGAAGGATTGTACCTGAGTTTTCATGAAGCCAATCTCACTGACTATGCGGGGATGACCCTTCTGATCGACGCGGAAAACCTGACGATGGTGAGCGACCTTGTCGGCTCGGAACGGCTGGGCGGCAAGGTGCAACGTACGGCTCCGTTCTCCACACCCTGGCGCACCATCCAGATTGCAGACCGGGCCGGGGATCTGATCGAATCCAACCTGATCGTCAACCTTAATGAACCAAATAAGCTGGGCAATATTTCCTGGTTTACCCCCATGAAATATGTCGGCATCTGGTGGGACATGCATATGGAAACCAAAACCTGGGATTACGCCAGTGGCAATCACGGGGCAACGACCGAATACACGAAAGAACATATCGATTTTGCGGCAGAAAATGGTATCGGCGGCGTTCTGGTTGAAGGGTGGAATACCGGCTGGGAACGCTGGATCGGTTTTCCTGATCGTGAGGGAGTCTTTGATTTTGTCACTCCCTATCCTGATTATGACCTTAAAGAGGTCGTCCGTTACGCAAAAGAGAAAGGCGTCGAAATAATTATGCATCATGAGACATCCGCTGCACCCCGGACCTACGAGCAGCAACTGGACACCGCCTTCCGTCTCATGGAAAGCCTTGGTATCCATTCCGTCAAAACCGGGTATGTGGGGAAGCTCATACCGGAGGGTGAATATCATCACGGACAGTGGATGGTCAATCACTACCGCAAAGTACTTGTGGAAGCGGCCGCCCATCAGATTGCCATAAATGCGCACGAACCAATCAAGGCTACCGGCATTCGTCGTACCTGGCCCAATGCCATAAGCCGCGAAGGCCTGCGGGGACAGGAATTTAATGCCTGGTCTGTGGAGAGGGGTAATCCGCCGGAGCACCTTCCTGTGGTGGCTTTTACCCGGATGCTCGGTGGACCAATAGATTACACTCCGGGTATTTTTGATATCAAACTGGAGCCCCATAAACCGGGATACCAGGTTAACACAACCTTGTCCCACCAATTGGCACTCTACGTGGTGATTAACAGTCCCATTCAGATGGCCGCCGATCTTCTGGTTAATTACCGGGGTCATGAGGCCTTCCAGTTTATCAGGGATGTGGGGGTCAACTGGGAACAGACACAGGTATTGGATGGTGAAATTGGCGATTATGTTGTGATTGCCCGAAAAGAACGTCAGACGGATAACTGGTTTGCGGGCGGGATCACCGATGAAAACGGCCGTTCGTATACCCTGACGCTTGACTTCCTTGAGGCCGGCAACTTTATTGCCCGGATTTACCGGGATGCACCTGATTCCCACTGGGATGAAAACCCTACCGCGTATGTGATCGAAGAAAAAGTCGTCACGCGTAACGACGAGATTACCCTGGACATGGCACCCGGAGGAGGATTTGCCATTAGTCTGATCAAAGAATAGAATCAACTTCGGATGTGGATTACTAATTCATTATACTTAGTTTTGCGTCCAAAATCTGAGATATCATGGAGCTGAAAAAGACACAATTATCCGACAAACATGAATCCCTTGGAGCCAAAATGGTCCCGTTCGCCGGATACCTGATGCCCGTGCGTTATTCTTCGGATATAGAAGAGCATAATACGGTGCGTAATGCACTTGGGATATTTGATGTATCCCATATGGGAGAATTTCTTGTTTCCGGCCGTGGAGCCCTTGATCTTATCCAAAAGGTATGCTCCAACGATGCCTCCAAATTAATTCCGGGAAAGGCTCAGTATTCCTGCCTTCCGAATAAATCCGGGGGCATTGTGGACGATCTCATTGTTTACATGCTCGACGAGGATCATTACATGCTGGTGGTAAATGCGTCGAATATTCAGAAAGACTGGGACTGGATCAACTCATTTGCCGGGGACGATGTGGACCTTCAAAATATCTCGGATGAAATGTCCCTGTTTGCGGTACAGGGTCCCAAAGCCGTGGAAGCCATGCAATCACTTACCAGTGTTAACCTGGCAGACATTCCTTTTTATCACTTTGTCACCGGAGAATTTGCCGGTGTAACCGACGTGATCATTTCAGCCACAGGCTATACCGGGGCCGGCGGATTTGAATTGTACGTACCCAACGTATACGCCCGTAAGGTCTGGGATGCCGTGATGGAAGCGGGTGCTTCATTCGGGATAAGGCCGATCGGACTGGGGGCACGTGATACCCTCCGTATGGAGATGGGATATTGCCTCTACGGTAACGATATCGATGATACCACTTCACCCCTGGAAGCCGGTCTGGGCTGGATAACCAAATTCACAAAGGACTTCGTGAATGCTGAAGCTTTGCAGAAACAAAAGGAAGAAGGTGTGAACCGAAAGCTCGTAGGCTTTAAAATGGAGGACCGGGGAATTCCACGGCAGGGATATACCCTGGAAAATGAAGCGGGAGAGGAAATCGGCACGGTTACTTCAGGCACTATGTCGCCCACATTGCAACAGGGAATTGGCCTTGGTTATGTTTCTCTTCCGTATGCCGCTCCCGGTACGGAAATCTATGTAAGCGTACGAAACCGCAAGCTAAAAGCCAGCGTACACAAATTACCTCTCATTTAATGAAATCCCTCGACGTATGTCTGTCGCCCGACCTGGTCGACCTGCATCCCCTGGAAGGAAGAATTGCCGTTATCGTGGACATCCTCAGGGCGACCTCATGCATCACCGCAGGAATTGGCTCGGGAGTTAGTAAAATCCGTCCGTTCGCTAGCCTAGAAGAATGCATAAGGATGAAATCATCAGGATACCTGATTGCCGGGGAAAGGGACGGTAGTAAGGTGGATGGATTTGATCTTGGCAACTCGCCGTTTGATTACATGGATCCGAAAGTGAAAGGCAGGAATGTAGCGGTGACAACGACCAACGGCACGGTGGCAATTGACCGGTCCGCTAAGGCCGAAAAAATTGTCATTGGTTCATTTCTGAATATTTCAAGCGTGGCAAATTACCTGCTTGCCCAGGACAAGCCGGTGCTCGTGGTTTGTGCCGGATGGAAAGGCAGGGTCAACCTGGAAGACACTTTGTTTGCCGGTGCGTTGACCGAGCGGCTGCAATCGGAGTTTGCCCTTGAATGTGATGCCCCGCGCGTGGCCCTTGCCACCTATCTGGGCATGAAGGATGATATGACGGGGCATGTGATGTCTTCATCCCATGCCAAGCGTTTGATGCGCCTGAACATTGAAGATGATATATCCTATTGCCTTCAAAACGATGTGTTTAATGTGCTTCCCGTCCTGAGTAACGGCGAAATTATCGCGGACTGACTGCCGGATGCTTGTTAACCGCGCTGAAGATTGAGAAATAGGGACTGTCGGATTTATTTCAGCTTCGGATTATTGCGGTGACGGTCTGAATCCCTGTTTGTCTTTTTCAGAATATTTTTTTCCAGCGCCCGGGTCAGATCCACACCGGTCTGGTTAGCCAGACAGATTACCACCCAAAGGACATCGGCTAGCTCATCACCCAGCTCGGCTTCTTTATCAGATTCCTTTTCCGATTGCTCGCCATACCTGCGTGCAATGACCCGTGCAACTTCCCCCACCTCTTCAGTGAGTATGGCCATATTGGTAAGCTCGTCGAAATACCGTACACCTGTGGTACGTATCCACGCGTCAATTTGCTTCTGTGCCTCGGCAATAGTCATTATTATTCTTTGTTTTTAGTATCCATCAGAATGGTCACCGGTCCGTCATTTACAAGCGATACCTTCATCATAGCTCCAAATTCTCCCGTAAAAACAGGCTTCCCGAGACCGAGTTCAAGCTGATGTATAAACTTCTCATACAACGGGACTGCGTAATCAGGATGGGCGGCGCGGATGTACGAAGGACGATTGCCTTTTTTGGTGCTTGCGTGAAGGGTAAACTGGCTAACCAGCAGAATATCCCCTCCGGTATCCAGTACGCTTTTGTTCATAACTCCCTGCTCATCATCGAAAATCCTCAGGTTGACGATCTTCCTGACCAGCCAGGATATATCCTCGTCGTGATCATCACCCTCAATACCCAGCAATACGACAAGTCCGGATCCGATTGATTCCTTATTCTCACCTTCAATGGTGACTGAAGCCCCTGTGGTACGTTGAATTACTACTCTCATGTGTTTTCTGCTATGAAGGCAGTAAAGAAAGGACTTATTACGCGAAAAGACCAGCCTGGCCCGGATTGTCTAAAACGTTTGCCTTATTTCACTCTTTACAAATTTCAGCGCTTCCTGGATTGGGTCCTTCTCTTTTTGCATGGTCCGCTCAAACACCTGCTTGGCGAGGTCCACGCTGGTCGCCTTTTCCCCGAGTGAATCGGCCGATTTATTAATTGTATTGATAAGGTCCTCTTTGGCATGAACCACAAGTGTCCAGGCATCTTCGCTCATGTACAATTGCTGGGAGACATTATGGTTGTATTCCTCCCGAATTTCATTGGCCAGAATGTGCTGAAACTCTCTGGAGGAATATTCGCCCTGGTTAAGGCGCAGAATAATGTTATTAGGGCTTATACGTTCCAGGAAAAGACAAATCCGTTCGTAGGCGTGTAACCGGTTCGGCAATACCGTCTCTATACTTTTGCCCCGTATCTCAAGGTGCTGTCTTTGGAGTTCCTTGTCCAGGAATGACTTAACGACAAGGTACATGGCATACAGCACTGCCGCCGCCGGAATTAAAAGTTTGGCAAATTCAATGACAAGTTCCATAGCTATATTAAAAAGTCTGCCGGTAAAAATAGAATAATTTACATAGGCCTCAAGGTGATATATCAATTTTTATAGCCTGAAACAGTATTGGTGTAAGAAAATTTTAAGTCTGGCCGTTTTCTCCGAACTTTGTCACTCGTTGCAACACCCTATGAGCACCACACTGGAACCGGTTACCATCACTTCTGAAGCTGCAAGAGAAGTAAACAAAATCATGTCCTCCAAGGATATTCCTGAAGGATATGGTCTTCGCATTGGTGTGCGTGGCGGGAAAGGATGTTTCGGGGTTTCCTATTACCTGGGCTTCGACAAGAAAAAAGATGGCGACCTGGAATACACAGTGGAAAATATTCCGGTGTATGTAGCCAAGGCTGAGACGATGTACCTGCTGGGTGTGGAACTGGATTTTTACGAGGGTGCTGACGCCCGGGGATTTACGTTCAACAAAGAACCCTGATTACCGGGAAAAGCGATCACTGACAATTGCCGCATCACATTCTCCACCAATCGGGGGATTTTTTTTGTAGAGTTTTACTTCAGCCTGACGAACAGACGGAAAGGAATCTTCAATATCACGCAGTATTTTATCCACAACGTATTCAAGAAGCCGGGATGGCTGTTGCATGTGAAGGGAGACGATCCTGTAAATATCCTGGTAGTCCACCGTACCTGACAGATCATCTTTGCGCGCGGCCTCGCTAAAATCTACCTGGAGAATAACATCCACCTCAAACTGATTCCCACGGGCACGCTCTTCATCATAATACCCATGATAGGCTGTGAATTTCAACCCCCGGAGTTCGATCTGGCCCATTATTCGATGTCGTCGAAGAAGGACGAATCGTCATCTTCCTTCTTTATTTTTTTCTTCTTCTCTTCAGAATTATCTCCGTTCTCTTCGAAGGTATCAAGCGGTGAGTCCTCCTGGGTCATTTCCTCATCCTCGTCAGCCGGTTTTTTCTGGTTGCGTGCCGGTTCGGACGATGCCGATTCATTCTCCCTGTCATCAGAGAGCCACCCGGTTGCATAGGTGGCCAGGGAGGTATTGGTATCGATTTCCATTAACTTATAGTCCGATTTGTCAAAAAAGGATTTTTTGACTTCAAGCAGTTTTTTCTCAATATCCATGGATTTGGAGCGGCTTGATATCCTGTCGGTCCTTTCAAGCGCATCCTGGGCAGCCCCTTTTATCTCCGCGATCATATCGGCGCGGGCATTCTCCAGGGTCCGGTAAAGCTGGCCCAGATCCTTGAGATGGTCCTCCATTTCCTCAATGGCTGTACGACTTCGCATTTCGGCCTCCTCGATCATGTTCTTGGCTTTGGTTCGTGCGTCATTCAACACAGATTCAGCCTTCAACTCGGTTTCACGCATGTGAAGTTTTGCGGCCTTGGTGGCCTGATCGATCATATTTGCGCCGGTATCTTCAGCTGTTTTCAGGGTCTTGAACAGTGAGCTTTCCACTTCACGCAGTTTTTCAACTTCCCTGGCCGTATTTTCCAGCTTTATTTTTAACTCCTTGTTCTCGTCTATCATTTTTTCCCATTCCTGGGATAATGTGGTGAGATATGCATAAACCTCATCCTTATCCAGTCCCCGAAAGGCCTTCTCGAATGTTTTCTGTCTTATCTCAAGTGGTGTAATCTTCATGTATGTCTCTGTCCTGCTTTGTTCTTTATTAGTTAAACTCCAGATCCCACGCGGATATTGTCCGGTCGTCACTCGCACTGATCAAAGCCTCCTTTAACCAAAGTGTTTTATTGACCGAAGTCCCGTGGCCCGCGTGCCTGGCTTTGTCAATTACCTTGAGCAGCCTGAAGGTATCCGCATCCCAGACTTTGATGGATTTATCCATGCTACAAGTTACGAAATGTTTGCCATCCGGACTAAAGGATATATGGTTTATGGCATACATATGGGCAATGATATCATCCTTGACTTTATAGTTGTTCAGGCTGTCCCAAATCACTAAATGTGCGTCCCTCCCTGCGGAGTACAGAAAGTCTCTTTCCGGGTGATAGGTAATTGTAAATATGCTGTTGGAATGGTTATCCAGTTCGGTCCTGACTTCCAGATCCTCCAACCCGGCGATCCGGATGGTATGGTCACTGAAGCCCATGGCCAGCTCGCCCCGACGCTCATGTACAGCCAGGCACCTGAGGGATTTATCAGAAAATTCCTTTTGCGCAAGTATACGCCAATTCCCGACATCCACAACCGTCAACGTCCCCGAAGAATCTCCAATATACAGCCTGTTTCCCACCGACTTCATGTCGAATATGGCACCTTTGGTGCATTTGAGGGAAGCTACCTCCTTACGGTTCCGCCAGTCGATCAGATGGATTCCTTCATAATTATGACCAACCACCAGCAGATCAGGATTTTCAAGGTACTCGAGGGCGTATATCGAATTGGGGACCCGGGCAATGAGCTGCCCGCGTTCAGGATCATGCAAGTCCCAGTGAACCACCAGTCCGTCCCCGCCCCCGCTGAAAAAACGGGTGGAATCCGGCGATGCCGCCAGGGTATAGACACAATCCTTGTGGCCCGTCATAACCCCTGATCTGGAAACCTTTACCTTCACCATGACTGCATTTTCCTTTTAATGCCTAAATTTAAGACAAATTAAATACTTCGGTCCATGCCGCTGCATGTTATTGAAAAGGTTACACCGGACAGGCTCATGGCCATTTATCGAATAACGGAATCCTGTGACACCTTACTTGAATCCCTTAACCCTGATCCGGAAGACCGGCAGTATCTGGATACATTTACCAATGAACAAAAGAAAAAGGAATGGCTGGCCGGCAGGATTACCCTCCGGTATCTGGCCAGGGCAAGGCACCTGACGTACCAGGGCGTGATAAAAGACAGTAGTGGCAAGCCTTATCTTCGTGGAAACCAGGTCGAGGTTTCACTTTCCCATTCTTTTCCCTATGTGGCTGCCGTCCTTGACATGACCAAAGATGTGGGGATAGACCTGGAACAGCCCAAAGAGAAGCTTCGCAGGGTAGCTCCGAGATTCCTCTCCGAGATGGAACTAAAGGATGCCGGAAATGATTTAAGAAAAATGTGTATCCTGTGGTGTGCCAAGGAAGCCCTGTATAAGGTCTATAACCGAAAGGGTCTGATTTTCCGTGAGAATATTGTAATTTCCCCTTTCCACCGCGGGGATACCGGCTTGCTTCAGTCACGGATTCAGTTTAACGGCGAGGTTCGTGAGTATACGCTGAAGTATGAAGACCGGGGAGATTTTTTGATTGCCTTTAATCAATAACCATGAAATACCTGATCATTTACCTTTTGGCTTTAATGCCTGGATTTTCTTCAGCCCAGGTCATCGGTGATTTCACCCTGACTGATGTGCGTAATGGAAATGATGTCACGTTATCCGCATTTACAAATTCGAAAGCCGTTGTGGTCATTTTTACCAACACAAAATGTCCCTATGATGAATATTATTCGGGACGAATGCGTTCACTTGTAGCTGATTACCGCAACCGCGATGTTCAGCTATTATTTATTAACAGCTCACCGGAAGAAAGTCCGGAAGATCTCAAAAATCATGGTGACTTATTAGGGGCTCCTTACCTGGACGATCGTCAGCAGGTGGTAATGCGGCTGCTTGATGCAGGTAAATCACCGGAGGCGTTCATTCTGATTCCCGTAAATGGAGGTTTCAGAAAATTATATCAGGGCGCGATTGACAATAACCCACAAGTTGCAACAGATGTTAAAAAGCCCTATCTGAGACAGAACCTGGATAATGTCCTTTCCGGAGAATCACTTACCTATGCCAATATCCCACCTGTCGGTTGCCGAATACGTATTCCTTAAAAAAAGAAGCGCAAGCGCAGGAAGCAATGTAAGAGAGGCGAGTGTCGCCATTATTAACCCACCGGTTAAGGCAATGACCAGGGGGCGTTGAATAAGGTTGCCTGTTCCGGTCACTAAAAAGACCGGAAGACAGGCCACAACGGTGGTGAGGGTTGTAAGCAATATGGGCTTAAGCCGAAGTTCAAGGCTCCTGGCCAGTATTTGTTCCGGGGGAAGACTGCCGGCCAGCTTCCTTATTACACTAACTTTCAGGATGGCATCATTTACAATAACCCCCATCATCGCAACCAGGCCTATTCCGGACATACTATTCAAGGAATCGCCTAGTATATGAAGTGCAAGGAGGCTTCCCGTTATACCGGGAGGTAATACCGAAAGAACGAGTAATGGCCAAAGGAAAGATCCGTACTGGAGGACCAAAACGACATACAGGATGACTCCGGAAAGGAGCAGTAAACCTGACAATTCGTTAACCATCAGTTTTTCCTGTGCTATTCTTCCCCCTGTCTGAATGCCAACCCCATGTGACCGGGCTTCCTTGAGGTGTTCCCGGCCTTGCTTCCGGAATGCTTCAGAGGAATAGGCCAACCTGATGATCCTTCCATGAAGGTCACCCCTGATTTTCTGTCCGGAAAAACTTTGGTAGTTCTGGATTATATTGGCTCCCGGAACGGAACGTCTGTTCATCCTGCGAATCATTTGGTCTGACCGGGAGAATCTCATCAGGATGGCACGGTTTGGATTTGTGGTACTATCCGGTTCCTGAAATGGACCCAGCAGAGTACGGACTGAAGACCTCATACGTTGCTTTGTGGTCATTACCGTATCCGTTTGCCTTTTCAATACAGGTACGAAGCGTGTTAGTTGATCCCGGGGTGCCCGGAAGGTGACCTCAATGTCCGCCTGGTCAGCATCAAAAAGGCGGATAAGGGGATTGTCACCCGGCCTGATAATTCCCCCTTTCTCGCCGATTCGCCGGGAGGCCTCCTCAGCCCCCGGCCCGTACAGTTCAAGCCTTGTTCCTTGTCGGACCGGGGAGAGCAAATAGCCATCAGGACCTTGTGCATTTTCGGTTAAAAGGTCCGCAGATACCGGGGTGACAATTTCCTGGGAATTAATATCGGCCTGCCAGTGCTCATTGCCAAATTCAGGTACGGTTTGAACAGGCAGTTTCGGAAAAGTCGCCGCGCCTGCAACCGTAAGGATGAGGTACACAAGGACCACCGGGTACGGGTGAGTATAAATCCACTTGCTGCCATACCTGACCACTCCCAGTGTCTGGTGAAAAAGTATCGAATCCGTTTCCGGTGCCTGAACAGCAAATAATACGCGGTAAAGAAGAGGCAACAGCAGGACCGACAATACCACCGACGCAATGATGGTCAAAATGATTACCCTGGCTTCCTCCCTGAAGATCAGCGAAAGAACCCCATCCCCCGCCAGTAATGGAACAAAAATGATAAGGGTGGTGAGGTTTGAGGCTATAAGTGGCGGAGTCATATCCTGAACTCCGAGGCAAATCGCTTTTAAAACGGTACAGCCCTTTTGATGGAACCTGATTATACCCTCTGAGATCACAATGCCATTGTCAATAAGAATACCTGTGCCTACTATCAGTCCGCTGAGAGAAACTATATTCAACGCGATATCCGTAAGCTTCATAAGGCCCATCGCAAAACATACCGAAAGCGGGAGCATGCATCCCATTAAGACCGGCATCCGTACTCCACGAGTGAAGAGGAATAGAATACTAATAACACCGGCCATGGCCATCCCTGTACTCAGCCAGAGTCCGTCCACACTTTCCTCAACCGTACGGGCCCTGTCCTCAGCAACGACCAAATGCATATCCGGATATCGCTGCCTGAGGTCATTCATCAGACGTTGCAACTCAATCCGAACGTCTGTAAGCCGGCTATTATCCCTGGTGTATACCTTCAATGCCACTGCCCGTTTATGGTTAACCGTGTGATGCCCCACCGGTATGTATTCGGCTCCGAGAAATCCCAGGCTTGCCGGCGAAACCAAATGCCCGCCCGTCGATTGCATAACATTACGTTGCTCCAATGCCGCGCCGCTTTCCTGAAAAACCAGCGGAAATAAACGCTGACCGGCCTGAACCCTGCCAAGCGGTTGTTGCTGTGAATCAGGATTAAGCTGCCGGTCAATTGAAAATGGATCCGTCCAAAGATCCGCCCGCCAGCTGTGGATAAACAGCACATTTCTCCGCTCCAGCAAACCACTCACATCCACAAGTGATACTCCCTCCAGCTGTCTGATACGAGGCAGGACATCACCACGTACCGCCACTGACAGGTCTTCAAAGGGTACCTCTCCCATAATAAAAAGCTTAAAGGTGTACCCCTTTCGTTCATATCCGGCTGAAATCACGGGTGAACCTAACCGCTGGATAATCCTGTCGACATGATCCAGACGGGCACGTATCTCAGGCACAAGTACCTCTGGTTCTATTTGTACGCTGAATTCCAGGCGGATCGTCAGCTTTAACGGATCGACCGTATATGCTGACTCTTGGATATCCTTCAATGATCTCATTTCGGAGAGTATCCTGACCGCCAGTTCCTCCAGGGTCCCGGTTTCATCTCCATGGTGAGGGAATACAATGTCAATCTGCCGGACCGGAATGGCAGGTAAAAACGAAACCGGAATAAATAAATACTGTGCGCCTCCGGCGATTGACAGGATTACCACCAACCAGAAAACGGAACCGGAACGGGCAGTAAGCCACAACCAGAATTTCATGAATCCCGGCTTTCAGTACTCAAAAAGGTCCGGGACGAACTGGTCACCACAAACACAATAATCAATACATTCAAGGTGACATGACCCCATCGCGGTAAGGAATCAATCAACCCACCGCATGAACATGGGGAGTTAGGATTAACGACCCATATAATAAGAAGATGAAGGGTAAAAAGTGACATCAGCCACAAGACTACCACCAGCCCGGTCCGCCAGGTCTGACGGCCGCATAGCAATACCACACTGGCAATTTCCAGGGCCGGAATCACCCATATCAGCCATTCCACCAGGTCCAGCCGGATATAGCTTGCCTTCAACAGATCATTTGCAAAGGCAGGGGGTGAAAGTATCTTCTCCGTTGCCGCATACATGAACATAAAAATGAGTCCTCCACGCAGCAACGAAGACCAGTCAGGTCTTTTCCATCGCATACCGTACTATTTGCTGTCCTTCATACAACACGACCATGCCGCCGTTCCCGCAGAGAATCTCTACCGGCAAATCCTTACCAAGATTAGGGACCGGCATACTATAGTCATAGGATCCGGTGGTCAAGTCATAGGCATCAATAGTTAAGGTTTCTGTCTCTTTCCATGAAATCAGGGACAGGATATAGAAATGCGTTTGATCCAGTGTCCCCGAATAATTAATGTTGATATCCGGTTCCCGCACAAAATAGGTCACATTGCCGCTCTTTCGCGCCCTTACCTCAGGTGGTGGTGTATTATCCAGCGTATGCCCGGTATACCGGTACGCTCCGTGGATGTCAAAGACAAAAAAACTGCCTGTTCGGGCACACATATAAACGATATGATTTTCATTCCTCATAAGCTGCCCTTCATATACCACATTCAGGTAATCACTTTCAGGCACCGACTCCAGGAGGCTAACTAACGAAATCCGTTCCCCCGTCGTCCCGCTATGCGCATTAACTGTAAAGAAGCCGGGGTCGGCCGGCTCGTCGTCCATCAGAAAAAATTGCTTGTGACCAAGATATACTCCGTCCCAGATCGGATCGCTCAATTTCCTGTAATAAAGCAGCTCGTCATTGTGTGCGTATTTTTTGATCACCATGTGGGAATTGTCAATAGTGGCGTACCCTTCCGTATCTACCCACAGATGCTGGGTCTGACGATTCTCCCAGGGTGCTTCCCCGGATTTACCAAGTGTTTTCAGCCTGTTACCCCCGGGTCCGAAGATCGAAATCTCCTGCGACTCACCATCCAGAATAAACAGCAAATCTCCGCGTGCTGCCCATTCATGTACAGCAGAGCCGGGATATTGAAAGCCATCCAGCCTTCGAAGACGCTTGTTGTATAGGCGGACTTTCTTTGCCGGGTTAACAGTACTTGCCGGGACCCGTCCGGCACCCGGACCCGTAGCATACAAACAGACCATTACTGTTACTGCCCCAATTATTGGCAGGAGTATCCATTTACTGCTTTTCATGTAGGTGATTTATGTGTGGAATAAGGCCGGAGAAAATACATTCTCCGGCGGGTTTCATGATTCTTCCTCAATGATGATGATCCCGGGACCTCCCTTCTCCTTCATCTTCCAGTATTTCACAAACCATATCTTGACTTGCGCACACCGTTCGCCGGAACCCGGACAAATGATCTCTTCCGCCTTAACCGGAACCGCCGCCAGCAGCATACCTCCAAGCAGGCAGACCACCAGCCACTTTGTATAGCGGCTCATGATTTTTTCTCCGTTTCCTCCTCATCTATGATGACTGCACCGGGCTGATTTTTACCCTTAACAAATTTTGCCGTGATGCCTCCGTAATCCACATCCATGCAGTGATAGCCCGAACCACGGCAAATCTCAGTTCGATCCTGTGCATACCCCAGGAATCCGCCGGCCAGCAATACTCCGGCTACAAATGTGCTTTTAACTAAATGTCTCATGATCTTTCAGGTTTAAGTGATACAAGTGCGAAATGCAACAGAATCAAAGTAAACCTGTCAGGCGGACACTCTTTTTCCGTGAAATGATTAGTTTGTAAACAAAATGCACCTGAGAACCATTTCTTTAACAGATCAGATTAACCAGCCTTCATGAAGTTTATCCCTGTTACCCCGGATGCGTCGATATCCGATTTCGTTAACAAGTTTGTCATTGTTCAGTCCGATCCTTCTTTTACGGATACCTTCTACAGCGAGGTAGTACCAACCGGGTATAACTACTTTAATCTCGGGAAGGCAGAACGGACTGTTTATCATCATCCTGACCGAAGCGTGGAACTCGAAGGAGCGTGTTATGTAAACGGTCATCTGAAAGATTCCAGTGTAAACGTGGAAGTCAAGGGGCCTTTTACCATTGTGAATTGTGAAATGCACCCTACGGGTTTATATTATCTCTTCGGTCAGCCAGCGAAGAAATTCACTGATAAATATATTCCCCTGGAAGAAGTAATTTCAACAGACGAGGCCAATGCCTATGTAAAGCGCTGGCTGGCCCTGGAAAATGTCGAAGACAGCATACCACTGGTCACAGAATTTATTTCCGGTCGTACCAGGGGCCAGCGTGCCGATCATTATGTGGACCAATGTGTGGCCGAAGTGCGACGCAAGAAAGGCCAGGTAACCGTCGAAGAACTGTGCGATCTCAGCGGAGTGGGACGCCGGCAGCTTGAGAAAAAATTTCGTGAAATGACCGGTCTTTCTCCCGGGCATTATTCAGGGACTATTCAGTTTATCGAAACACTTAAAATCATGGAAAAAAAACCTGGCATTCTATTGCAGGATCTGGCTTACCAGGCCGGTTATTATGACCTTCCCCATCTGATGAACACCTTTAAGAAATATGCGGGTGCCTGGCCTTCCGAATACAGTATCCTCAAAAAGAAATACGTGGAAGAGATCATTAAATAAGACATCAGAATCTTTAGGAAAGATAATAAAAATGGATTAAGAATATTTTTAAGTAAAATATTTATAATTCCGTTCAATTATTTTTAATTAGAATGCGCGTAGTTCGCATTCTTACAAGCAGGGACGCGGGGGTCATTGTATATTTTAGATTCATTAATCGTTTGACCTCATGATAAGATTTCTACTGCTCTCATTGTTTCTCCTTATTTCTGCCAGCGCCTTTTCTCAATCGGGCTTCACCTATGTACAATCTACAACCGGAGAGGCCAACCTTGAACCTCAGGGTTTTCCTGATAATCAAAACTTTTCTTCGCCATATATCGATGAAGAAGGGAATGTCTATCTGAGAACACGGGTTGCTCTCATCGGTAAAGACTTTCAATTTGGCCTTCTGAAAATCGATCAATCCGGTGAAAAAGTTTGGGTGACCGATCTGCCTATCAGTCCAAACAGGATCATTGAATCGTCGGATGGGGTATTATTGCTATTTATGCCTTTTGGAAATGTGTTGGGAGTTGACTCTGCCACAGGTGAGATAGTATGGAATAAGTATATTATAAACCTGGGTAATTCCATCACTTTTTTAGAAGCGGACAACAATGGAAACATAATTATTGCGCTCGGCAGCAGAACCATTTTTGAGCCTAACCTGAACGGCACCATAAAATTATTGTCGGTTGCCTCTGATGGTACCATAAACTGGACCACGGATTATGTAAGGGATTCAGAATCTGCATACCCCTATTTGTATTCACCTACCGATCTGGTGGTTGATGATCAGGGCAATATTCTTATTTCAGCAGGTATTGATCTGTTTGCCAGGCGCGTTCCTTTATTCGGATTGCTTTTGGGCTACAAAAGTGACGGAACACCTATTCAAACAAGCGGACCAGAATTGGTGGATGCATTCACCCCCACCATTGAGAATTTGTATCAGAAAGGACCCGGTATTTTAGGCATGGATGCCCTGACAATCCAGGGACAAAGACCACATTACCTGAAAAATATTACCTACGACTACCTAAATGGTATCGTGATAAATGAAACCACCAATGACTTACCTTTCAGTGTGGTGTTGCGTGGATTCTTCCGTGATAATCCTGACGGAAGCGCTGTAGGGGTGATTCTTGCCAATGATGTTACTAATCTTGAGTACAGATCCTTCGCTTTAAAGCGCCTCGCTGACGGCACGGTCAGTTATGTAAATAACTTCTCACAGGCCATCAGTACAATTTTTCGTAATGGTCCGGACGGCAATTACCTGAGCCTGGGTGTTAATGAGATCACACGAATCCTTGATAACGGCTCGATTGAGACAACACCCCTTTCCGAGTCCGTCAGGTTTAATGGCTATGCGTTGTCACCTACCGGAAATCTCATTGCACCACCCTCAACCTTTGAATATGGAGATGACTTCGAGTTGAATTTTATCGATTTAGCCTCAGGAAATATCTCGAAACGAATCTATACCATCCCTGCTCCCGCCCTCGACCTGTTGTCGGACTTTCAAATCATCGATGGAAATATTCACGCCAGCTTCCATTCCGTCGACCCGGCCCTTAACGAAACCTCATATACCAGGCAGTTTGCCCGTGATGGCACGGTGGAAAATGAAGCGGGTAGTGATGGGCTGAAAGCTTTGCTCTTTACAAAAGACGACAATCTCAATACCTATGCTGCCGGGGTCAGGCGTATGGAGAACCCTGCCACCGGTTTCCTTTCTAATTTCATAACCATTACCAAGACAGATCCTTCCGGCAATACCGAGTGGACCGTGGCAGAACCTGTTTCTTCCCGCTATTCAACCAGCCAACCGGATCAAGAAATTCAGGTACTTGATAATGGAAACACGCTGTTATTACTTAATAATCTGTATTACCTGATCTCTCCGGCTGGCTCGCTTATTTCAAGCGATCGAATAGTCGCCCAAGCTTCGTCCTGCAATCAGGATTATCTCTATTTCCTTACCGCAAATTCGGTAGAGCAGATCAACCTGCAGACAGGAGCAAAGATTTCTTTACCATTACCTACCGGAAAATTTTATCTTGGGCTCGCGACCGGGGATGCAAACCGCCTGTATATTAGTGAAGTAGTGCAAGTGGGAACATCATTTGATGCATTTCTCACAGCCTATGAAATTAATGGCTCCCTGAATCAGGTCGGTCAAATTGGACAAACCGCCACAGATGAGATTTTCAGAACGATCTGGCAAGAGAATAATACCCTGTCAGTACTGACCCAAAATCTGTCAGCGCGTAGTTTTTCCCTCCTTTCCCTGGATACGGAGCTGAATCAGAAATTTACCATTCCACTTGATGGAGCGATTTCGCTCCCTCCCGTTGTGGATATAAATGGTCGTACCATTTTACTGTATCAGGAGCGGTTCTCCAATAAAATTGACTATACAACCTATTCGCCGGAAGGAGAATTACTGGATAACGGAAGTATCAGTCCGTTCGATGGTCCTGTATCGGCGACAGCTGGTATATCAACACTGCTGGCCAGTTACAGCGTAGGAAACTCGATAGTACTGAAAAAATATGCTTACGCCAACGGATTTCTGTACGCAGGGGGAGCCGGCTTTACCAATTCAGAGGAGGCAAACGGGTTTCTTGCCTCAGTATATATAGGAGAATACTCATCGGGTTTCACCCTGGGTGATATCTCGATTACCGATCAACCATACCCGGTCAACACATCCGTTCAAGCTTCAGCCACTTACGAAGGAACGCCACCTTCCGACCTGACCTGGGATTGGGGTGACGGTACGCAATCACCCCCCTCTGCCATTACGGAGGCTGCCATCCTCGGCACTCATGAATACCCGCAGGCAGGGGTTTACCAGGTGACGCTCACCTCGGGGGACCAGCAAGCGCTTTACCGGTATGTGGTGGTATACAATCCGGAAGGCGGCTTCGTGACGGGTGGCGGATGGATCACCTCTCCGGAAGGGGCATATACGGCTGATCCATCCCTGACCGGGAAGGCAAACTTCGGGTTTGTCTCCCGCTATAAAAAGGGTGCATCCGTACCTTCCGGCAACACGGAATTCCAGTTTCAAGCCGCCGGTTTTCACTTTCAAAGCGACGTCTATGAATGGCTGGTCATCGCCGGAAAAAAGGCACAGTACAAGGGCACCGGGATGGTGAATGGCACACCCGGCTATGGGTTTATGCTGACGGGTATGGACGGAGACCTCTACCAGGATAAGCAGCCTGACAAATTCCGGATCAAGATCTGGGAGACTGCCTCCGGAGCCCTTGTTTATGACAACCAGTCCGGGGATGAAGATAATGCCGATGCCACCACGGTACTTGGCGGAGGATCGATCGTTATCCATGACCCTAAAAAGTCACTGACTTCATCGGCAAATATGTCTGATGATCCATTAGATCCGGCACAGGAGTTTGAGGTATTTCCGGTTCCGGTAAAAGAAGCCATTAATCTTCGGATTCCCCGTGAATACCAGGGAAAAACACTAAACCTGTTGGTATACGATATGACCGGAAGAGTGGTCCTGGAACAACCACTCCAGGCCAGTCCGTCCGGGATAAATATCCCCGTCCGGCTTGACAATGAGACCATGTACCTGCTCCGGATCCTGGGCACGGCAAACCAGGAAGTCTATCAGCGGATGATCATGACCCGCTAGGTTTTCATTTTAGCGGAGAACAGCCGGCAGATGAGATCTGCCGGCTGTTTCATTAAGATCAGGTACCACCGGCATTCCGTGGCCCAGTTCGGCTAGACGATTCGTAATAATGGTATCCCCCGGCTGAAGGCCGTCCAGCACCTCCAGGTATTCGCCGGTCTGCATTCCTCCCTGAATATACTGCCATTGAGCGGTATCATTCTGTACGCGATAAACCATTAATCTTTCCGAACGTTCCATTACTGCCTGTACCGGCACGGCAAGTCCTTCGTGTTGCTGATACCGCAAAGTGACCGACACATGCTCCCCTGGCCAGAAGGCCGCCTTTTCCGGCCTGATCCACACGCGAAAAAATCCATCCCCATCGACCCTGAAATCAACGGTTTCCACGCTTCCTTCGATCTTCTGACCAGAGAGATCGGTGAGAATGGCATGCATTCCGCTGGTCACCCTGCCCTTGTATAATTCCAACACGTATGCTCCCACGCGTATTTCCGCCGGGTCATACAGCAGTCCAAAATGCTCTGCCGCTGCCAGGTGCACCCCCACCTTCTTTTCGATACCTGCTACCACGCCGTCCCGGTCAGCCAGGAGAAAATGTCGGTGCCAGGCTTGTTTTCGCTGCGCATACACCGCTTCAGCCATGGCCAGTCCGCTTGAATGCCAGACACTCTTCCGTACAGTATCCGTAACCACGGAAGCCCTTCTGTAACTCATCATGGCACTTTCAAAGGCGTATGATGCTTCTTCAAGCCTGATCGCAGCCTGTCTGAGTAAAAGCCTCACTTCAGTATCGTCAAGAACCGCGAGCGTATCCCCGGACGATACCCTCGATCCTGGTACTGACATACGGGTAACCTGACCGGCAACATGGAAGAACAGCGGTTGCTGAAACACAGCTTCGGCCTTTCCATCCGCCAGGATATCATACCCTATTGATTTGGGAATGACCGCGACAGCATCCACCTTCATAGCGACCGGATTTATATTCTCCGTCCAGTCGTCATCCTCCTGAACGGCGCAGCACGACAGCAGAACGATGGAAACAAGTTTGAGTACCCGGAACATACACGCAAGAATGCAACGCACACGGACGTACACAACCTATGGCAGAAAAGGCTTTTACCTGGTGCTTTTCCTGATGGCCGCTCATGGCCTGGTCCGGTTTACCCAGGCAGGTTTTCTGATCCGGCATCCCGGGAACCAGTCATTCATGGTAACCGCACATGGCCGTTTTCCTTCACCCCGGGAGATGACAAATCAAGTGACCATTCCCCTGGAAGAAGGACTGGCGAATGCTGAAATGATCAGTAAAATATATTCGAAGACCTCGTCTTCAGAAGCCAAAATACGGATTGATCTGTCCGGAACACCCGGTCAGTCGACCACCAACCTGTTGAGGCAATTGATCAGACAGGCCCATAGACGATTCAGTGACCATACCATCCTTCCACGGCTCGAAAGACTTGCTAAGTCTGTCCCTCCGCTGGAACTGATTTGCTGGATTCCCCGGCAAAACGAGTCTGTCACTATCCGAGCTCCCCGAATTTTAAATACCATCCGCTCAATACCAGGTATTGCCAGGGCGGACGCACAACCCATCCGCTGGTCTGTCTCTTCCCCTGATAAAAAATATCACGGTCATTCAGGGATGACTTCTGCACTAAACGGGCTCGAAACTATTACCACAACGGAGGCATATTTCCGTGATCATATAACCTCCACACCGTTCACGCCACGATTCAAGAGAGTGAATTACGATGAACATGTCCGCATTAATGAGTTCGAAGCAATGCTGATCCGCATTTTTCAAGACCCGGGTTCCAATGTACTCTGGAACGGATTCCGCCTGAGGAGACACCTCAAACAAATGGATAAAACTCCCGGCATATCCTATATGTTCCTGTCCGATCCCTACCGACACGCAGCCTTGAATTTGACCTGGCAGGCTGCTGCCTGCATGGTACTCATACTGATCACCAGTCTTTTCCGGCCACGCAATAAAAGGAAAAAAGGCTTATGGCTGCTGCTGTTTCCGGGCCTTTTCATGTTTTTCTTCACCCTGAGCGGCCTTCCCCTGGACCCACATGTCCTTACTACAATGAAGTGCTGTTGGGCAGCAGCCATATTTCTTCAATTAACAAGTGTACAAAGGATTACAATCAAACAGGCAGCCCTACTGGTTTGCCTTGCCGCCGGTGGCACAGCCGCAGCCCTGCACGAAATAACCACACCGCTGGAAAAAGGTGTATTTATGGCAATCACATCCGGCACCCTGGCTTTGCTATGCATAATAATTACTATTTTTCCGTGGAGGAAAGAGCGTGCACCCGGTCGACTACCATCCCGTGTTCTGGTGTCATCCCTGTTTATTTCCGTCCTGGTTTTTATCTTCCTTCTTCCTCCAACGGACCGGATCATTTATGCCCTGCAACATGGGAAAAGGTCCATGCCAACGGCGGGCCTAACGAATGAAATACGTCTTGTCGCCTACCCCACCACGTTCGCTCCGGCATTAGATTACGGTCCGGATTCCGTACATTCCCTTATTAGCGCATTCCATCCTGATTACCTTATTCGCGTCAGTTCGCCCGAAAAGGATGAATTGATCGGCCGGTGGGAGAATGCAGCCATTGCAAATCTGTTAAATGTGCAATCAGCCCTTAAACCCCTGCTGTTATACCAGTCCGGTATTCGCTGGTCCATGGAAGGTCCGGGAGAATCGTTTCAGAATGACCGTACCCTGATTCCGGGCAGGTATCAGATTATTCTTTCCGGACCGGATTATGAAAAACTTCTTCTCCTGGCCACCAGGGCCGGCGATTCGCTGAAGCACCTGCCTGGCATTGGCAAGGTAAGTGTCAACCAGGACATCGGGTCAGAGTCAGACTATTATATCCTTCACAAATCTGCCGTTCTGCCGGGCATGCCGTTGGACCAGCTTCTTTTTAAACAGGAAATGAACCGGCAATGGGATACCCTTTCACTGCGGAATCAGCCGTTGTATGGAACCAACGGGACACGGGTGCGGACAGGGTCAACGGAACTCATCAGGCAGATCACACCAGCCCCGGTTGTTCGTGTAAACAACCGGTTTCAGATGACACTGGACTATGAACACTACGGTGGTGAAAAATACGCAAAACGCTTTTACCGGGATTTTCGAATTTCGCTGGCTGAATCATTGCCCTACTCCTACGCGGTGGAAACAGTTTCAAACAGAATGACTGAATCAAGTGTATTTCGGACGCCCGGAATTCTTCTCTTATTATTCCTGCTGATGACCGGAATTATTTGCCGGATAAGCGCAATCCGGATTACCGGAATCCTTCTTGGGAGTATGGTCGCCGGCCTGTGGTATTGTTATATTCAGCAATATACCTTTCCCGAATTTGCCACTCCTTTACTTGGATGTACGGGAATCCTGATTGTTCTGACGGACGACAGACCACTGACAGGCGTTGTTGCAGGTATGATTCTTTTTGAAATGATCCTGCTGTTTGCCGGTTGGAGTGGCACCACACCAGTGATCGGTGAATTTCTTATCGTTGCACTGCTGCCGGTACTTATAAGCGGGATGGTCGGGATGAAATTTTCATTCACCCGTCGGAGAAAGGGTCTTCAGCAATTGTTTGATCTCTTCCGATTTGGCGTGATCACCAAGCTTCTCAAATGAATTAATCAGGTTTCTGAGACATCGCTTAATAATATCACGTGCATCACACGGTTCGTAGTACTGATCCTGAGGGGTGATGCGGAGTTCGGCTATATAATTATCAATATCCTCTTTACTGAAAATGAGCCCACGGTTGAAGGCATTGATGTAAAACTGCTGATGGGATTTATCCTTATAGGTGAGTATAAAAAGATTGGGAAGATTAACCCCATAAACAGGCATTTTCAACTTACGTGCGATCATCATGTAGATCACACATAGTGAAATCGGATTTCCCTTCTTGGTTTGAAGGACCACATTGATCATGGAATTTCCTGGAGAATGAAAATTCCGGGTATTGGCGCTGAATTTGAGTTTGCTGAATATCACCGAATTCAGAAGCTTCACCTGGTCAAACGGGTGTGCATCGGGTTTGAATTCGAGCCAGGCTTCATAATAAAGTTGCTCCAGTTCCTGTTTAAGCTTCTCCATCTCAAGATCAGGATACTGATAGGTAGCAATCAGCCACATTCCCTCCAGCAGGTCAGGGTCCTCCTGCTCATACCATTGATGCAGGCGTACCCGCAGCAGGTCATACTGAAGCTGGTGTACCAGGTCTTCGATCCGCTCCTGTACCAGCGGGTCCATGGATTTCTCCCATGCACGTTCCAAAAACGGGATAATAGGCTCCCCCATGGAGATGATTTTCTCTTCGACATGGCTGACGATATCTGAATCTTCATCGTCCAGCAGGGACACAAGTGCTTCTAACTCCTTTTTTTCCATCTCTTCACAACAGACTTGAGTAAAATTACCGAATAAAAATCCGGATTAACAATATCATGTCTGAATTACACCTACATTGAATTTTTCCACCTTCGAATGACTGGCTGCATGGATTCCCTCAGAAATTACCCGGCGTGTATCGAGCGGGTCGATGATACCATCCACCCACAATCTGGCTGCCGCATAATACGGGCTCAGTTCGTCGTTGTATTTGTCGGTAATTTCTTTGAGCAACTTTTCTTCTTCTTCGCTGGTGATCTCCTTTCCTTTTGCTTTAAGTGTAGCCACCTTAATCTGCAACAAGGTTTTCGCGGCAGAGGATCCGCTCATTACGGCGATCTGTGCGGTTGGCCAGGCATATATCAGGCGGGGATCATAGGCTTTCCCGCACATGGCGTAGTTGCCGGCCCCGTAACTGTTCCCCATAATGATCGTGAACTTCGGAACCGTTGAGTTGGCCATGGCATTCACCATCTTTGCGCCATCCTTGATAATTCCCCCATGCTCTGCCTTGCTGCCAACCATAAACCCGCTGACATCCTGCAGGAATACAAGCGGAACCTTTCGCTGGTTGCAATTCATGATAAAACGCGCCGCCTTGTCGGCACTATCCGAATAGATTACGCCGCCCATTTGCATTTCACCCTTTTTGGTCTTGACCACCTTCCGCTGATTGGCAACAATGCCCACGGCCCATCCATCAATCCTTGCGTAGCCACACACCAGGGTTTTACCATACAGGGGCTTGTACTCATCAAATTCCGACCGGTCGGTCAGTCGTTTGATTATATCCTTGACATCATAGGGTTTTACGCGGTCTTCGGGGAGAATACCATAGATATCTTCCGGCTTCTCCGAAGGTTCGGCCGGCTCATCACGGTCAAATCCGGCGGTTTCCTCATGGCCCATTTTATCAAAAACAGACCGTATGTAATCAAGGCAGGCCTCGTCATTCTCAAATTTATTGTCGGTCACGCCTGATATTTCGCAATGGGTGGTCGCTCCTCCGAGGGTTTCATTATCGATCACCTCGCCGATAGCAGCCTTTACCAGGTAGGAGCCAGCCAGGAAGATCGAACCGGTCTTATCCACAATCATGGCCTCATCAGACATGATCGGGAGGTAAGCTCCCCCCGCAACACAGCTGCCCATTATTGCGGCAATCTGTACAATACCCATGGAAGACATCCGGGCATTATTTCTGAATTGCCGGCCAAAATGTTCCTTATCGGGGAATATCTCGTCCTGCATGGGCAGGAACACACCTGCACTGTCTACCAGGTAGACGACAGGAAGGCGGTTTTCCATGGCGATTTCCTGTGCCCGCATATTTTTTTTGGCTGTGATCGGAAACCATGCACCAGCCTTCACAGTCGCATCATTGGCCACCACCACACACTGCCTTCCCTGAATATAACCGATGATTACCACGACCCCGCCTGAGGGGCAGCCCCCTACATCCTGGTACATATCATGCCCGGCAAGCGCCCCCACTTCCACCTGTGGTGCGCCTTCGTCCAATAAATAATTGATTCGTTCCCGGGCGGTCAGTTTACCCTTCTTGTGCTGGGATTCTATCTTTTTATCCCCGCCTCCCTTATGTACTTTTTCCAGTACAGTTTTCAGCCTGAAGACCTGCTGCTTTAAGGCGTCCTCATTCTTGTTAAACGTTAAATCCATAGTTTTGAAATTACCAGGCTCAGTCGTCCTCGTCTTCTTCCTGCTTCCTGCGATCTTTTTCTATCTTTTTCCGGCTTTTGCCAAGAGGGGCAAAGAAATGTTTGGGCTGGTTATCCAGATGGATCAGAAGCTCATCCAGGCTTTTCGCCGCATTGTTCAGATTCACATACAGCGAATCGTCATTCATCAGCTTACCCAGTGTTCCCTCGTTTTCTGTAAACTGGTCTACGGCATTACCGAGTTTCTCCAGCGTGATGCGGGCTTCCTCCAGCGTTTTCTTCATTTCCAGCTGTTTCAGGGAATCGGTAAAGACCTTCATATTGTCCAGCACAGGCTGGGTCTTTGCCATGGTGCTATTGACACTTTCACCTACTTCCGTAAAGGTGGTGGTGACCCTTCCAAGGTTTTCCTTGGTCTCGGCAATGGTGGCATTCAGCATCACCGACGTTTTCTCCAGCCGGTCCATGATCCGGTTGATCTTCCCGCTGTTACCCGAGAGGTTATCAAGGATCGCATTGATTTTTTTGATGGTTGATTCCAGGTTATTGGCCACAGGCTGCGCACTCTCGGCAAGCAGTTCGGTGATTCCCTTATCCAGGATGGCAATCAGCGTATCCCCGGGTTCAAGGGGCTGGCTTATGTCACCGGTGAACAGCAAAATGGATTTATTCCCCAGGAAATCACTGTTCAGGGTGGCCGTGGCGGAATCCCCGAGAATGATTTCCTCACTGATATCAAGTTCAACAATTACCTCATTTTGCTGATCCTGATCAAGAGAAATTTTACTTACCCTTCCCACCGAAAATCCGTTGACGGTAACCGGATTAGACACATTGAGCCCGTTTACATTTTCATATATGACGTAATACTTGCTGTTGTCACTGAAAAAGTCGATGCCTTTCAGGTAATTGAACCCCAGGTAGAGGATCGCGATGGTCAACACCATAAAAAAGCCAACCTTCAGTTCTTTGGAAATGCGCACAGGCAATGATCAGTTTAATGCTTCAATCTCGTTTTTATAATCCCGGAAGGCCCTGAAAATGCCGGAGGCGATGTTTCCCTGGACCGACGGATCATTCAATTCTTTCTCCTCTTTCGGGTTGGTAAGATAACCAATTTCAACCAAAATACTAGGCATGGTGGTACGCCATAATACCCAGAAAGGGGCCTGACGGACGCCACGGCTCCGCCGGCCTGCCCGTTCCCCGAATTGCTCTTCCACCTTGGAGGCAAGATAGAGGCTGTTTTCAATGTATGCACTCTGGGTAAGTGACAGGAGAATGATTGACTCCGGGGAGTTCGGATCAAACCCTTCATACCTTTCCTCTGTGTTTTCCTCGTAAAGGATTACGGAGTTTTCCCTTTTGGCAATCTCAAAATTCCCGTCCGATTTATCCAGACCCATCACATAGGTCTCGGTACCATATATCGTATTTCGTGAGACTGCATTAGCATGTATGGATATGAATACGTCGGCATCATTGCGGTTCGCAATGGCAGCCCGTTCCTCGAGTTCAATGAAGGTATCATTGCTGCGGGTATAGATCACTTTTACATCCGGGAGGTATTCCTTAATATATGACCCTACCTTTAAGGCTACATCCAGTACAATGTCCTTCTCTTCACTCATCTGTCCATGCGTACCCGGGTCCTTTCCCCCGTGCCCGGCATCAATCACGATGGTTTTGACAGAGAAATCAGATGTCTGCGGAGAGGATGAAGAAGTTAGCAAGGAAATTGCTAGGAGAAGGAAAACAATGGCATTATTCTTCACAATCTTTCGCTTCTTAACAGTTATTCCAATAACTTTGAGCAAAATTGTAAATTTTTCTTTAATTCCGAAAAATACGCTGTGTAAATTGAAGGCACGCGCTTCCCTGGTATCTTGTTTACTGGTAATTTTTTGCTTCTTTTTCATTTCTGACGCTTATTCTCAAAACCCGGAAAGGAGTCTGAAAATTCCCAGAGCTCCCCTTGGTGCCCAACCAGACACCCTGCGAAGCGATTCCTCAGTATTCCGGTCCGACACAACCCGTGCCGATTCGGTCAATGTACCTGTTCGCAGCGATATTGAAACCACAATCAATTATTCTGCCAGGGATTCCATGAACTTCTCGGTCGACCGTAAAATTGTAAAACTTTACGGTAATGCGGTAATTACTTATGGTGACATTAAACTGGAAGCTGACCAGATCGTAATTAATTATGCCGCTAATACCTTAACGGCATTTGGCAGAAAAGATTCTACCGGTACACAGATAGGTTATCCCATTTTTCACAATGGGACCGAAGTGTATGAAACCGAGACCATCACCTATAATTTCAAATCGGGTAAGGCCAGAATATCCGGGGTGGTGACCCAGCAGGGCGAAGGCTTCCTTCACGGGGAAACGGTCTTCAAGAATGCCAGCAATGAGCTATTCTCCCTCAACAATACCTATACGACGTGTAACCTGGCGCACCCGCATTACCAGATCCGGTCTAAAAGGACCAAGGCGATACCTAATGATAAGGTGGTAAGCGGACCGTTCAACCTCGAACTGAATGACGTACCTACCCCGCTGGGATTCCCCTTCGGCATGTTCCCGGCCAAGCAGGAAGCCTCTTCCGGGATCATTTTCCCTTCATTCGGTGAAGAACGCAGGCGGGGCTTCAAACTGGAGGACCTGGGATACTTTTTTGATATCAGCGAATACATCAAGCTGGCGGTTACCGGATCTCTTTACAGCAAGGGAGGGCACGCCGTCCGTATCAACAGCAATTACATGAAGCGCTACAAATATACCGGCGCCCTTAATTTTACCTATACCAAGCTGAGGCTGTCTGAAAATATCGAGGATCAGACGACCCAGAATGATTTTCGCCTGACCTGGAGCCATACCCCGCAAACACGTGGCACCAGCCGCTTCAGCGCCAGTATTAATGCGGCTACCTCCTCCTATAACCAGAATAACTACCTCGGGGTGAATCCCTACATGGATTTTGGCGACCAGGCCACCGGAGGCTCCGGCAATTACATAGATAATACGACGCGCCAGCTCAGTTCAAACCTCAACTATTCGAAGACCTTTGCCGGGACACCGTTTTCCATGGCCATTTCTGCCCGTCACAGCCAGGACGTGGCTCCGCGTGAACAGGGTGGCGGGGAGATCAACCTGCTGCTCCCTTCCCTGGCCTTCAATATGAGCAACATTTATCCGTTCAAGGGGAAGTCAGGCGGAAGCAACAGCATACTTGACAAGGTGACCCTGCGCTACTCGTTGTCAGGTAGCAATGACATCACCAACAACCTGGGCAGGATCGGTGTAAATCAGACCGACAGCATCGCGCCGTTTACCGTGGAAAACCTCGATCTTTTCTTCAAGAATTCCAGGAAAGGGTTCCGTCATCAGATCCCGTTGTCCACCTCCTTCCGGTTATTTAATTTTTTCACCGGCAGCCCGTCAGTCAACTATGAGGAACGCTGGTACTTTGAAAAACTGGAATGGGAACTCGACCCGGAAACTTCCCGGGCCGTAATTGCCGACACTATCCGTGGATTTAATCGCGTATATGATTACAATGTCAGCATGTCCCTTAATACCAGGCTGTACGGTACCTTCAATTTCAAGAAGGGAAAGATCCAGGCAATCAGGCACGTGATCAACCCCAATATCTCCTTCTCCTACCGGCCCGATTTTTCCGATGAGAAGTTTGACTACTACCAGAAATTCACCACCGAGGAAGGCCGTGATATTGTCGTAAGCAGGTACCAGGGTTTCCTGTACGGGGCTCCCTCAGCCGGTGAAAGCGGTTCCATCGGGCTTTCCCTCAGCAATCAGCTCGAGATGAAGGTGAAGGATGACAGTGACTCATCCAGTACCACCGGCACAAAAAAGGTACCCATCCTGAATAACTTCGGTATCAATACCTCCTATAATATTGTGGCTGACTCCTTTAAGCTGGCCAATATCTCCTGGCGGGCCAATACTTCCGTATTCAATAAAAAACTGAACATAAACGTAAACGGTAGCATTGACCCGTACGTGTACCGGCTAGACAGTACCGGTACAAATACCAGTGGCGAAAAGGTGTATTACCAGCGTCGTGTCAATGAGTTTGCCTGGAACAATGGCGAGGGAATCGGAAGCCTCAACCGGGCCAGTATCGCACTGAGCACAAACCTGAGCCCGAAAGCCCGTAAAAGTGATGAAAACACCCGGGATCGGATTTTCAATTCAAACCTACCGGAATATGAAAAAGATTTCCTGCTGGGCAACCCCGATGCGTACGTGGATTTCAGTGTGCCATGGAGCCTGCGGATAAACTATACCCTGAGCTATACCAAAACAGGCTTCAGGGATCCCGAGATTGTCCAGTCGATCCGCTTCTCCGGCGATTTCAGCCTCACCGAAAAATGGAAAGTCACTTTTAATTCAGGATATGATTTTGAGAATAATGCCTTCACACAGACCAACCTGGGTATATCACGCGATCTGCACTGCTGGGAAATGAATATCAACTGGACCCCGTTCGGGTTCTACCAGAGTTACAATTTCACCATCCGTGTGAAGTCATCCCTGTTGCAGGACCTGAAACTGAACCGTACCCGAACGTTCTATGACCGCTAGATAACTCAGGCTATCCAGGATTTCACCTCCTCGAGATCGGGATTTTTCACTTCCTTCAGTTTCAGCTTCTTGCGCATCCCGCACACATCATTGAACAATTTATTGGGGTTGGCATCTTTGAGCTGATCAACAGATTTGAAACCAAGCTTCTGAAGTACAGGAACCAATTCGGCACGCACGCCCGCTTTCACGAAGTCCTCCGGCCCAGCAACCTTTTCCTTCTTTTCCGGCTTCATTTGCGGAAAGAACAAAACATCCTGGATGGAATTTGAATTCGTCATGATCATGGACAAACGATCTATTCCAACACCCAGTCCGGCCGTAGGAGGCATACCATATTCCAGTGCCCGCAGGAAGTCCTCGTCCAATGTCATCGCCTCTTCATCGCCCCGCTTTCCTAATTCCAGCTGCTCTTCAAACCGACGGCGCTGGTCGATAGGGTCGTTGAGTTCGGAGAATGCATTGCAGATTTCCTTGCCGTTGGCAATGGCCTCAAAACGCTCCACCAGGCCTTCCTTGGTCCGGTGCTTCTTCGCCAGCGGCGACATCTCTACCGGGTAATCGGTGATGAACGTCGGTTGGATAAGCTGGCCTTCACACTTCTCACCGAAGATCTCGTCGATCAGCTTGCCTTTGCCCATGCTTTCATCCACCGGAACGTGCAGCTTTTTGGCAGTCTCCCGGAGTTGCTTTTCGTCCATCTCTGAGATGTCGATTCCTGTAAAGTGTTCAATCGCTTCAAACATGGTATACCGTTTCCACGGACGTTTGAAGTCCAGCACATGGTTTCCAACCTGGACCTCGGTGGTTCCGTGCAGGTCAAGGGCGACCTTTTCGATCATCTCCTCGACAAGGTCCATCATCCAGTTGTAATCCTTGTAGGCCACGTAGAGCTCTACCTGGGTAAACTCCGGATTATGGAAACGTGACATCCCTTCATTCCGGAAATCCTTGCTGAACTCATAGACACCGTCAAAACCACCTACGATAAGGCGCTTGAGGTAAAGCTCATTGGCAATCCGCAGGTACAGGGTCATGTCCAGGGTATTGTGATGTGTCTTGAAAGGCCTGGCCGCGGCACCGCCGTACAGGGGCTGCAGTATTGGCGTCTCCACCTCCAGGTAGCCCCTGTTGTTCAGGTATTCACGCATCGAATTCATAAGCTGTGTGCGCTTCACAAAGGTTTCCTTTACCCTGGGATTGACGATAAGGTCAACATAGCGCTGGCGGTAACGTTGCTCGGGATCACTGAACGCATGATGACGAACCACATTTCCTTCCGCATCTTCGGTTTCCTTGACTATGGGAAGCGGTCGCAGTGATTTTGTCAGTACAGTGAGTGAGTTGACATGGACGCTGATCTCGCCGGTCTGGGTGGTAAAGACATGCCCTTTTACGCCGACAATATCGCCGATGTCAAGTAGTTTCTTAAAGACCGTATTGTAAAGGGTCTTATCCTCATCCGGACAAATATCATCTCGTCTGACATAGATCTGGATCCGCCCGGTGCTGTCCTGCAGCTCGGCAAAAGAGGCGGAACCCATGATACGCCGGCTCATGATCCTTCCTGCAAGGGACACATTCTTATAGTCAATCTTACGTTTTTCGTAATTCTCCAGAATATCTGCGGCTGTATCACTCACCTCGAATGTCTCCGAAGGATACGGGTTTACGCCCAGTTCATCGAGGTTTTTGCGAGCCTCGCGCCGTACATTTTCCTGTTCGCTTAAATGCATATCGTCAGACTTGATAATTGTTTAATTGGCAATTGACCCGCAAAGATACAGAAACCGGACCTTGCAGGCACGTGCAAAGACTATTTCCTGCGAGCGATCTCGTTACGGATCAGCATCAGCTCCCGGCTGCTCTGCCCCGCCACCGAGGTATTTTCCTGTGCCCGGCGAAACAGATAGGGCATCACATGCTTCACCGGACCGTACGGAACGTATTTGACTACGTTATAACCATCCTTGGCCAGGTTAAAGGAAATATTGTCGCTCATGCCGTACAGCTGGGAGAACCAGACCCGCTGATCATTCTTACCCACATTATGTTTGTCGAGCAAAACGGTCAGGTAATAATTGCTGTAGTCATTATGCGAACCGCAGATGAGGGAGATGCGCTGTTTGTTATCCACGCAAAATGCCAGTCCTTTATTAAAATGGTCATCCGTATCTTCCTTGGTCTCATGAATCGGGGACGGATATCCGTTCTCCTCGGCCCTCTCCCGTTCTTTTTCCATATAGGCGCCCCGCACCAGCTTGGCTCCGAGGTAATAATTATGCATGGCGGCATAGTGAAATGCATTCCGCAGGTTCTGGAGCATGTCCTTCCTGTACATCTGGTACGTGTTGTACACGATAGCGCGTTCATTATTAAAACGCTTCATCATGTCGTACGCCAGGTCATCGATCGGTTTTTGAATCCAGGTTTCCTCGGCATCCATCAGAATGGGCACGCCTGCATCATAGGCAGCCTGGCAGATGGTCAGCACACGTTCCTGAACACGGGTGAAACGGTCATTTTCCTTTTCTGTAAGCGGCTTGCCTTCCTGAATTTTCTGTAACAGAGGGGTATTGGCCAGTCCGGTGGTCTTGAATACACAGAACGGTATGTGAGGATTGCCTTTCGCTGCCTCAATGGTTTTCAGAATTTCATCCCGTGTGCTGTCGAAACCTTCTTCAGATTCTCCCCCTTCCACACTGTAATCCAGGATCGTGCCGATCCCGTACTGGCCGAGTTCATCAACCGTTTTGAGACTTTCCTCAATGGTTTCACCCCCGCAGAAATGTTCAAATACGGTATTTTTTATGATCGGTTTAATAGGAAGCCGAAGAGCCAGGGCTACCTTTACCAGTCCGGTCGCGAGCTGTGAAATGAAGGGATGATTGACAACGGTAAACATCCAGTTTGCCTTGCGCAGGGCTTTGTCAGACTTTGCCTGGAAGGCCACCGCGGTATCATTAAACTGGTTTGAGATCGCTTGTTCCATAGTACAGAATTGTCCGGTGCAAAGATATAAATTAACTGAGAATGACCCCTTTTGTTTTTTTTAATAACTTTAATCCTTTATGAAGGATCCAATCAGTATCGACAGTATACGGCAACAGATCGACGACATCGATCAGCAGCTGCTCCACCTGCTCAATGAGCGTATGGAACTGGTAAAGCGCATCGGGGAGCTGAAGCAGTCCTCCAATACCGCCATATACCGTCCGGAAAGGGAAAAAGCGATCCTTGACCGGCTGAGCAATGCCAGTGACGGGAGGCTGACCGCACAGGCCATCGAAGCCATTTTCCTGGAGATCTTTGCGGTAAGCAGGAACATTGAATTACCGGAAAAAGTCGCCTACCTGGGCCCTGAAGGGAGTTTTACCCATCAGGCGGCAGAGGCCCGTTTCGGCGCCATGAGTGACTATATCCCGTTAAAGAATATCCAGTCAGTCTTCGATGCAGTGGTAACCCGGCGAACCCGCTTTGGGATCATCCCGGTGGAAAATAACCAGGAGGGTATTGTCAATGAGACCATTAACCTGCTAAGTGAGAATGATATCCAGATCGTGGCGGAAGTGCCGATGCCTATTCATCTTGCGTTTGCCTCCCAGGAAGAACGGCTCTCCCGGGTCAGAAAAGTATACAGTAAGGACATCGCATTCCGCCAATGCAGTAACTTTATTGAAGATTACCTGTCTTCCGAGGTGGAGCTGATCCCGGTCGATTCAACCTCTACGGCGGCCCGGATTGCCGCTTCGGAAAAGGGCACAGCAGCGATTTGTGCGCACATCGCGGCCAAAATGTATGACCTGCCTGTTTTGTTTGAGAATATTGAAGACAGTTCGGATAATTACACCCGGTTCCTGATCATAAGTCAGAATTTTAAGAATGACCGGAGTGGAAATGACAAGACCACGATCCTGGCCAAGATTTCAGCGGCACCGGGAAGCCTTGCCCGATTCCTGCAGGAATTCTACGAGGCAAATATCAATCTGGTAAAAATCGAAAGCTACCCGGCCAAAAAAGGAAAAAACTTCAGTTACTGGTTCCTGTTAGAATTTGAGGGGCACGTCGACGATGAAAACGTAGCAGGTGTCCTTTCCAAAAATGAGCCCATGATCAAGTGGCTGGGCAGTTACCCGAAACTCTGTTAAGAATGACCTCAATAGATACAGGATGGATAGAAGCGGCAGGCTTGCCGCTGATAATCGCCGGACCGTGCAGCGCGGAAACCGAAGAACAGTTACATACGGTTTCGCATGCCTTATATGATCAGGGAATCCGCATTCTCCGGGCAGGAATCTGGAAGCCGCGAACGCGCCCCAACAGTTTTGAAGGTGTGGGCGGGGAGGCACTGCACTGGATCAGTTCGATCAAGCAGGAGCTGGATGTCCGGTTTGCAGTGGAAGTGGCCAATCCGAAGCATGTGGAAATGGCCCTCAAACATGACATTGACATTTTATGGATCGGGGCCCGCAGTACCGTGAATCCCTTTACCGTACAGGAAATTGCCGAGGCACTGGAAGGCACAGACCGGCCGGTACTGGTAAAAAATCCCGTCAACCCTGACGTGGCCCTGTGGATGGGAGCCCTGGAAAGGCTTCTTAACAAGGGGGTTGGAAAGATTGCGGCGATCCATCGCGGATTCAGCTCATTCCGCCCGAGCCGCTACCGCAATGAACCGCTCTGGCAAATCCCCATCGAACTCAAGCGCAATTTTCCAGAGATACCCATGATCTGTGACCCCAGCCATATCGGCGGGGACCGCTCCATGATCCACGGCATCTCCCAGAAGGCGCTTGACCTGAATTACGAAGGGATCATGGTGGAGGTTCATCCTGATCCGGACAAGGCATGGAGTGATGCAAAACAACAGATTACACCCGCCGCACTTAAAACCATGCGGGACAACCTGACCGTTCGTTCATCCCGCATCCAGGACCGGACGCTTCTGACCAAGCTGGAGGAACTCAGGGAAAAAATCAACAGCATAGACCATGATTTCATTGAAACCATGGCCACCCGCCAGAAGGTGATCGAGGAGATCGGCAAGCATAAGAAGGAGAATAACATAACGATATTCCAGCTTGGCCGATGGAAGGAGATCATTGAAACCAGGCCAGGATGGGCAGAAAAGCTCGGGGTCAGTGCATCCCTGGTGGAGGAGATTTATAAACTGATCCATGCGGAATCAATCAAAGTGCAGACGAAAATCCTGAACGACGATCTGAGTGATGACTAGTTTGCCTTCAAATATCTCCTTTGGCCTTTCGAAAGTCATGGAATGGATCGCAGCGAAAGGTTATTCGTCGATCGCTGTCCTGGTGGATGAAAATACACGTGCCCATTGTTATCCCGTGATTTCCCCCAGACTTGCCGAGCACCATGTGATTGAGATCTCTGCCGGGGAGACCCATAAAAACCTGGAAACCTGTCGCCATATCTGGTCAGAAATGACAGCCCATGCGATGGACAGAAAATCCCTGCTGATCAATCTGGGAGGAGGGGTTATAGGTGATATGGGAGGATTCTGTGCAGCCACCTTCAAACGCGGCATAGACTTCATCAATTTGCCCACCACCCTGCTTTCACAGGTCGATGCCAGTGTGGGAGGAAAACTCGGAATTGATTTCGAAGGGCTTAAAAACCACATCGGCCTGTTTACCGATCCGGTTCACATTGCCATTCACCCCGGTTTTCTCTCAACTCTTCCGGCGGAAGAGCTCAGGTCCGGGTTTGCTGAAGTGATCAAACATCACCTGATCCGGGATAAGGAAGGCTGGGTAAAACTGGTGAAAAGTGACTGGAAGGAGCTGAACTGGGAGAATGTCATACCGCATTCTGTTGCGATCAAATCGGAGGTGGTTAAAGAAGATCCCTATGAAAACGGGGTGAGGAAAATCCTGAACCTCGGCCATACGATCGGACATGCCATTGAAAGTCACTTACTGGCCTCCGGAAGACCCGTCCTGCACGGGGAGGCCGTAGCTGCCGGTATTATTTGCGAGAATTATATTGCCGGGGAAAAAGGATTGTTGTCTGCAGCCGAAAAGTCAACCATAGAATCATATATTCTTTCCCTGTACGGGAAGATAAATGTCCCGGAAAGGGAATTTCCGACCATTGTGCAACAGGCTGTTCAGGATAAGAAGAATGAGCAAAAGCGAATCCGTGCCGTATTACTGGCGGGAATTGGTGACCCGCGCTGGGATGTGGAGATCACCGCCGCCGAGATCCTGGATTCACTGACTTATTACGAATCCCATCAAACGCCGTAAATGTCGTCATATCCGGCTGTTTTTGCCGGTTTTGGCAGATTTACATTTCTCCCTGCAGGCACACGTCGTGATGATTTAAGAAACAACCAGGCCAGCGCAGAACCAACGCCAACCGAAAGCATGAATGAGGATACTTTTTTCATTGGATTAATTTTTAGAATTTTACCTGCATAAAGCGGGCCAGAATTACTTCTGTATATACTGGATGGCTTATGAAAGGTTACCGAATCCGTACTGTGATGATCGAAAATAATAATATGATAACACTGGAGAGCCATAGCAGACCAGGGCTGGTTGAGATCAACCTTCCGGCCTCGAAAAGTATAGCCAACCGGGCCTTGCTGATCAATGCGCTCTCCGGAGGTGAGGCAATGATCGGGAATCTCAGTACTGCCAGGGACACCCAAACCATGAAACGGCTGCTCGGCGATGCCGATGCCGAAGAATGGGATGTCCTGGATGCAGGTACCACCATGCGTTTTCTGACCGCTGGCGCGGCTGTCACCAGTAACGGGAAAGTAATGACAGGAACCCCGCGGATGAAGGAACGCCCGATCGGTGTACTGGTCGAGGCCCTTCGGTTACTGGGAGCAAAAATCAATTACATGGAGAATGCAGGCTATCCACCACTTAAGATCAGAAAACTGACCGCCCAGCAGGTAGATAGGCTGAATGTTCGCGGAGATATCAGCAGCCAGTACATTTCGGCCCTGATGATGATCGGACCTGTATTGCCCGAAGGATTAACCCTTCAGCTACAGGGTACCATAAACAGCCGTCCGTATATTGACATGACCATGGCGGTGATGAAGCATTACGGGGCAAATGTCTCCTGGGAAGATGAACGTACAGTGCGTATTGAGCCTTCGGGGTACACCCCGAACTCCTTTGAGGTGGAACCAGACTGGTCTGCGGCCAGCTACTGGTATTCGATGGCTGCGTTTGCACCCGGTCAGACCATCAGGCTGAAAGGCCTGGTCGACGACTCCATTCAGGGCGACCGCAAGATGGCGGAGATCATGGAGCAAATGGGCGTGAGCACCCGTTTTGACAGTACCGGAGCCACCCTGAAAGCAGGCGATGCCACCTCGGAAATTGAAATTGACTTTGCTGATTGTCCGGATATCGCACAAACAGTCTCAGTAATTGCGATGGCCAAGAATACCCGGTGCCATATGACCGGACTTGAAAGTTTAAGGATCAAGGAAACTGACCGCATTCATGCGCTTCAGCAGGAACTGGGAAAATTTGGAGGCCGTCTGGTGGAGCATGATATTCATCACTGGGAACTTATCCCTCCCGGTACATTTTCTTCCTGGACAGATCCTGTAGAGGTAGCCACCTATCATGATCACCGGATGGCCATGTCTTTTGCCCCGCTGGCCAGGTTTGGCCCGCTTGTGATTGAAGATGCTTCGGTCGTTAATAAATCCTATCCCCACTTCTGGGAGGATCTTCAAAAAGCAGGCCTAGGTCTGATTGGCTAGCAACTGACTGAAATACTCAGGCGCCCTGAGCAGCCTGCTTCCGTACCAGCTGAACATCTCCCCGTCTGTACGCATTACCCGGGCACCCGGACAAAGTGCCGACAATTCCTCGACATCATTGGTTTTGAAAGGAAATGGTTCGGAAGACAGCAGGATTAGCTCCGGTTTCAGGTCTTTAATCTCCGCAACAGACAAGGAGGGATACCGCGGCATATGGGATACTGCATTCTCCAGGCCAATCCGGGTGAGCATATGATCTATAAAGGTGCCGGAGCCGGCCACCATGTACGGATCTTTCCATATGAAATAGAGGGTACGAGCGGTCGGAAGTGAAGGTAGCCGTTCGAAGGATTCTGTGATCCGGGAGGTGATCTCATATGCGTTTTTCTCATGTCCGGTAATAGCTCCCAGCGCCAGCATCATCTCCAGGGCATCCTCCAGGGTCTTCACATCACTCATCCAGACGGGAAATTCGCTGCGAAGCTCTTCAATGGATTGCCTGACATTCTCCTCCTTATTACCGACGATCAGGTCAGGTTTCAGGTTCCGGATTCGCT